>JAEWZY010000012.1 GCA_023394955.1 Bacillota bacterium | reverse complement strand
TTGATAGGGGTAATGTTACTTTCTTTATTTGTTGGTAGTTCCATCGTTGCAAATGCGAATACGGTTATTTTGAGTGAAGATTTTAGCGCGCAAGATTTGGATACTTTTTATAGCGCTGCTTACAAACCTTTGACAAATGACCCTTCCAAGCCCATGTACATTGCTACCGGAGGGGAATGCGTCATTGAGAACGGGACCTTCACCCTTAGTAACAGCAGGTTTACGATCGGGGCCTTGGATAAGGAATCAACCTCTGGTACTTCAACCCCCGGGGGTGCTTTGGATTTAAGCAAACCTTATAAGATTTCTTTTAAAGTTATTTCGGTAAGCGGTAATTTAGCCAAGAAACTCCAAGTCTACGTGGATAATAATACGACCGGTATGGCTAATTCACCACACGGCGGCGCATCCAGAGTTTTAAGCGCGGAGCTCAGTGCGGTTCAGGCCGGCAGTACCATTGAAATCCAACCGGAAGTCGGTACAGCTAATTCCTTTATCCAACTTCGAGTTGAATCCGAAGGTTCAGCCGTTATTGATGACTTAATCATTCAGAATATATAGGTTATTACTTAAACCGTTTATGTTTTCTTGGACGGAGGTCGATTTTTCCAGCCTCCACCAGATAAAATTCGAAGCCTGCGGAGAATCCGCAGGCTTCGAATTTTTAAAGGGTGAAGGGTAAATTTTGAAAAGGCCGGCAACTTTTACCCTTTATTAATTATTCAACCAGCGTTGCTAATTTAAAAACTTCAAAAAACTAATAAATATTTTTTGAAATTTAGCAGGAGATTTAGTTGAAGAGTCGAATTTAATTTTTAAAACCATTTTAAAAAGGGTATTTAAATTGAATTTAAGAATCCAAACGAGGGTTATAAATGTATCGAAATTTAAAGAATGTCAACTCCAGTTTCGTTAGGGACGTCAATACCAACCTGGTATTGAACGCCATTCGGCAAAATAGGACCATATCCCGTTCTGATTTAGCCAGATTAACCCGTTTGAGTTATCCTACCGTAACCACCATTATTAAAAATTTGATGGCCGAAGGATTTGTATCCGAGGGTCAGATCGGTGAATACCATGGAGGCCGGAAACCGGTTTTGTTGGAGTTTAATCCAGTCTCCCGGTATGTTATTGGTCTGGACTTGAGTAGCACCAATGCCCAGGCTGTCTTGGCGGACCTGGACGGTAACTTTTTAAGTGAAGTAATTATCGGACCACAGTTGACCGCTGATACTAATTTGGTCGCGGTAACGGTTGAGGTAATTGAAAAGTTAAAAGCGGAAACCGGCTGTACCGATGACCGCTTAATCGGGATCGGGGCCAGTCTGCGCGGTTCCTTTGATTTGCCGAACAAACTCTTTTATTATTCGGAAAACGAAACAAACCCAATCCGGCTTTTGGAAGGACTGGAAGAACATTATCAGGCCCCGATCGTAATGGACCATATTGCCAATGTGGCCTTATTGACTGAAAGATTATACGGTGTAGCCACGGAAGCGTCCAACATTGTATTTGTCAATGTAGGCAGCGGGGTTAGCGCCGGAATAATGATTAATGGTCAGATTTTTCGAGGTTTTCTAGGAAACGCGGGGGAGATTGGACACATCATAATTGAGGAACACGGCCCGTTATGCCCGGATTGCGGCCGGCGGGGCTGCTTGGAGAATATGGCGTCCATGTATGCAATCATTGGAATGGCGTGTAAAGAAGGTTATCCATTCCCTACCGATCTTAATATTTACCAGCAACTAGAGTTGCTTGGATTGAAGGCGCAACAAGGAGATCCGGCGGCTCAAAAGTGTTTTGACAAAGCAATCCGAGGCTTGGGTGAAGGAATCACTGATTTGGTGAATTTGCTCAACTGTGAAGTGGTTATTTTAGGCGGACGGGTAATCCGGGCTTACCCGGAAATAGTATCCGCCGTAAATCAAATGGTCACCGGCCAATGCTGGCCTTTCTCCCGCCATAACTTGTCGATTATGGCAGCTAGCTTGTCAAAGGACATTTTGTTACGGGGCGCTATTTCCCTGGTTTTAGATGAAGTCTTCATTCCTTACGGTATTTCTGTTAATAAGTCGGTGATTCTTCAAAACGGCGAGTGATGATAGAAAACACAAAATATTACGGAGGTTTTAAGATGACTACTGCGATTATCGAAGGGCAAAAGGAAAAACTTTTTTGGAGGGTATTCCAAGATCGTTCTCATATGGGACAGGCTGCCGCGGCAGATTTGGCCCAAAAAATCAATGAGGTTCTCCGGGACAAACCGGAGGTCAACATCATCTTTGCTTCGGCCCCATCCCAAAACGATCTATTGGAGTCTTTAGCTGTAATTGAGGGAGTGGATTGGTCCAGGGTAAATGCTTTCCATATGGATGAATATATCGGCCTTCCCGAAGACGCCCCGCAAAAGTTCGGCTTTTACCTGAGGGATGGTATTTTCAGCAAAGTAAAACCGGGCCGTATTTTTTACATTGACGGCAGTTCCGAACCGGATCAGGAATGCCGGCGTTATACTAAGCTATTAGAAGAATATCCGGTAGATATCGTTTGTCTTGGAATTGGCGAAAACGGGCATTTGGCCTTTAACGATCCCCATGTCGCCGATTTTAACGATCCGTTATTAGTAAAAAAAGTTGATATTGATGATACTTCCCGAATGCAACAAGTTCATGACGGCAACTTTAACCGCATCGAAGAAGTACCTAAATTAGCTTTATCTTTAACCATTCCGGCCCTGTTAAAAGCCAAATTTGCTATAACTGTAGTTCCCGGCTCAACCAAAGCCCAGGCTGTTTTTAACACTTTAAATGAGCCGGTTTCGGAAAAATGTCCGGCAACTGCTTTACGGCGCCACCCGGGGGCTCTCCTTTATTTGGATCAGGACTCTGCAGCCCTGATTTTAAAGAAATAGCATCTTGTTTTAAATCACGAAAAGGAGTGGTACAAGTGAATGGACTCGGAAAAGTCAAGATTGGGATCGTCGGCACTAAGTTTGCGGCGGATTTGCACATGAACGCATATCTCCGTTGTCCGTCAGCGGAAGTTGTCGCAGTATGCGACAAAGACCAGGAACGGATGAAGGAGTTTGCCGTAAAGTTCGGCATTCCGAAGCAGTATAGCGCCTACCAGGAGTTGGTGAATGATCCGGAGATCCAGTTAGTCAGTATTTGTGTTCCAAATTTTCTCCATGCCGAGGTAGCAATGGCCGCTTGCGCCGCAGGGAAAAACGTAGTCTGTGAAAAACCTTTGGCGACAACGGTCGAGAAAGCAAAAGAAGTGGTTGAAGCCTTTCGTCAAAAAGGTTTAAAATTGATGCACGCTGAAGACTGGAATTTTGCCCCGGCAATCCTAAGAGCCAAGCAAATCATCGATGAAGGGGCGATTGGCGAGATTTTATATATTAAGGCCAAGGAAACCCATAACGGTTCCCATTCGCCCTTTGCCCAAACCCTTGAATTTTGCGGTGGCGGAGCATTCCTGCATGTCGGGATCCATCCGGCCGGTTTTGTCCGCTTTATTACCGGACACGAAGTGGTCGAGGTTTATGCCAACACAACACCGGGGCTTGAGGGGAATATGGTCCATAAGGGGATGGAAGGAGAAGACTGGGGAGCGGCCTTACTGACTCTCGACAACGGGACTCAAGCTTTTATCGAGGGTAATTATATCACTCTCGGCGGAATGGACGATCGGATTGAAATATATGGGACGAAGGGTTCGCTCCGGATTGATCTCACCATGAGTAATCCCCTTCAAGTATACAGTGAAACCGGATATGGTTATGTGGTTGAGAAAGCGACTCTTTCAACCGGTTGGACTAGTCCGGCCATTGACGAATATTACTCTCTCGGATACCAAAACGAATTGGCGGAGTTTGTTAAAGCAGTTAGGGAAAACACACCTGTGCCGGTAGGCGGTCGGGGTGAAGACGGCTTAGCGGCGTTAGCGATTATTAAGGCCGCCTACCTTTCCGCTAAGGAAAAACGTCCGGTAAACCCCTTAAAACTATGGAAGGAGCAATAAAACAATGGTTAGAACGGAAATCGAATTTGCGGGAATTAAAATGCGTAACCCGTTTGTAGTTGCCTCGGGACCTCCCGGAGCTACGGTGGATCGGATTATGAAATGTGAAGACAATGGTGCCGGTGGGGTCGTTACCAAACTGGTACTGATCAAGCAACCCTGGGAGGGCCGGTTGCGAATGTATTCGGTTCCGGGGGAAGCCAGTATTGTTAATCATGATCGCAGATTAGACCTGGATCAAGGTTTGGAATTGGTGCGCAAGAGCAAAGAACGAACCGAACTTCCGATTATCGTCAATATCACCCACCCGGTCGAAGATCCGGACGGTTGGGCCAAGTTGGCCAAAGAATTGGAACAAGCCGGCGCCGATGGTTTGGAACTCAACTTAATCTGTCCCAATATTAGTTTTGCCACCTGCCGCATGGGTGAACAGGTTAAAGAGTCACACGGAGCGGTTATCGGACAAAAACCGGAAACCGTCGAGTTAGCGACTCGGACGGTAAGCCAAGCGGTGAAGATCCCGGTGATTCCTAAACTCACCACCAATGTGGCGGATATCACCGTTACCGGGATGGCTGCGGTCCGGGGCGGGGCCAAAGGGGTTTGTATGGCCGGCGGGCAATCGGCCCTTCCAAAGGTAGACATTTATAATCAGGGAAAACCGCTTTATTACTGTGTTGATGGTGTTTCTCACGGCAGCATGGGAGGACCCGCTATTTTAAACCAATCATTTTCACTCACCGCTCAATTGGCGAGAGCGCTGCCGATCCCGGTGGTTGCCGGAGGCGGGATCTCCACTTGGCAGGATTGTATCATGTTTATGATGTGGGGCGCTCAGGCGGTTACCGCTTGTACCATCATCATGTGGGAAAGGTTTTCGGTTATCAAAGAACTGGTTACCGGGATGGAGCGCTTTCTGGAGGAAGCGGGTTATCAATCCTTTGATGAGATCATTGGCCTATCGTTGAAGCATCTTAAGGCCAGTAAAGATCTGAAAGTCACCGACGGCTGTGTCGCCATTGATGAGAGCAAATGTATATCTTGTCTCAATTGCGTTGACTTGGGCCATTGCGACGCCATCGTTGAAAAGAACGGCAATCCGGAAGTGATTCCCGAAAAGTGCGTTGCCTGCGGGATCTGTATTGGGGTCTGTCCCCAACAAGCAATCTCGATGCAAGAATAAAAAAATAGATGGATTCATTTTACAGAAGGGGGGATGGTCAATTAAGAATAATCTTCACTACAGGCCAGACTATCCAATTTAAAGGAGGGAATTAAATGAAAAGGAAGTTAATAGTATTCATTTTGATCGTTAGTATGATGATCCCGGTTATGATGAACAGCGTTAGTTTAGCCGATCAACCTCAGATCGTGATTGGTTTGATTACGGCGCTGACCGGACCGACCAGTTTATGGGGAAATCAAGAGCGAAATGGCGCTGTTTTAAGGGTTGATGAGATTAACGCCGCCGGCGGTGTTCTCGGCAAACAAATTAAATTGGTTGTCTACGATCACAAAGGCAGCACTCAAGAAGGTGTGTCCGCTTACCGGCGTTTAGTCGACGAGGATAAGGCCGTCGTGGTCCTAGGAACCCACTTTAGCAACATCAGTTTAGCGATTGCTCCGGTTGCCGAACAAAAGAAAATTCCGATCATCGGCCAACCGATGGAGCCGAAAGCAACTATGCCGACCCCGGGTACTTTGAACCGGTATCACTTCCTCGCCCAACCCAGTTGTATCGAGCAAGGGCAGATGATGGCCCGCTTTGGACTGGAAGATTTAAAAGGTAAAACCGCTGCTGTTTTAACCGACAAATCCAATTCCTATTCCATCTCCCAGGCTGAAGCGTTTGCGGAGTATTTTAAAGCGCGGGGCGGAAAAATCGTCTCTTATATTGAGTACGCTGCCGGGACCGTTGATTTTAAGGTATATATGACCCGGATTAAACAAGCCAAACCACAGTTATTATATTTGCCCCAATATGCCCAACATGGCGGGATGCAGGTCAAACAAGCCAGAGAGGCCGGGATTAAGGCTAAAATTCTCGGCAGCAACAGTTTGTCCGACCCAACCTTTATGAATGCCGCCGGTGGCGCAAAGAATGTTGAAGGTGTCTATTTCCTCTTTAATGTAAACTTCAAAGAACCCCGGTTTGAGAAATTCATCAAAGATTATGAGGCTAAATTCGGCGGGACCCCCGTTACCTATCATTGTCTCTTCGGTTATGACGATGCCACTTTGGCTGTTGAAGCCATTAAGAACGCAGGCTCGGCTGATCCGGAGAAGATCCGGACCGCTTTGGAGAATTTAAATCGGGTTCCGATTTTAATGGGTGACGGTTATTTCACCATCGATCCGAAAACCCACCGGACGGTCGGTATGCCCTCTTGGGTATTCGAATGGCAGAAAAACGGCGACCGTACACCGGTGAAGATGATTTACCCCGCTGATTAATCCGGAATTATTTTCGGAAAGTTGACTCTTAATCATTTAGGAGAGGAGTTGAAACAACTCCTCTCCGGATAAGGGGCTGAGTTGGAATGTTTCTATTTTTTCAGCAACTGCTTAACGGGTTTTCGGTTGGTTCCATGTATGCCCTTTTAGCGGTAGGTTTTTCACTTGTTTATAATATCTTGGGAATTGTTAATTTTTCACATGGGGCTACCATTTTATTAGGTAGCTATGTCGCGTTTTGGTTGGCCCAGTACCTGGGAATGCCGTTGGAATTAGCTTTGATTGTCTCAATTTTCAGCGCCGGACTGGGGAGTTTATTGATTGAACGAATGACCCTCCGACCGCTTCGTCGTCAGAAACAACCGTCAATCTTCTTTTTTATCGCTTCATTGACCGTGTTTAATCTAACCACGGCCATAATTATTTATTTTGGGAAAGGCGATATTGTTTCATATCCGAAAGCCATTTTAGGCGGGTCTTTCGAAATTTGGGAATTTATCATCTCCCAACTTGATGTGGCGATGTTGGCCATTGCCGTCGTTTCTTTGAGCCTCCTGAATGTCATCCTTTATAAAACCAGATTGGGGCTGGCGATTCGATCGGCGTCCTACAATTTAAAAGCCGCGCAATTGATGGGGATCAATCCTGATTTTGTAATCGCGGGCACTTTTTTATTCGCCGGGCTGTTAGGCGGGTTGGCGGGAGCGCTTTTAGGAGTAAAATACGCCGTCTTTCCGGGACTCGGGGATATGGTATTCAAAGCCTTTTTCTGTTGTATGATCGGCGGTTTGGGTTCAATAACCGGAGCGATCTGGGGCGGTCTTTTAATGGGATTGCTGGAGACCTTTATCAGCGGTTATATCAACTCCGCCATCAGTCCCGCCATTACTTTTGGTTTATTGATCGTGCTATTGCTGGTAAGGCCCCAGGGGTTGGCCGGACGCCTGGTGGAAGAAAAGATTTAAGGGGGTAACGCCGTGTCTTTCATTGAAGGAGTTTTCGTCCAGGTTTTGATTTTAGCCATCGTTACCCAAGGTATTTTCGTTATTACCGGTTTGACGGGGTTGTTCTCACTGGGTCAGGCTTCCTTTGTGGCTGCAGGAGCTTACACCGCCGGAGTACTTGCGCTTCGACTGCAATGGCCTTTTTTCTATTGTTTGCTGGGCGGAGTTTTGGCGGCGGTGTTGATTAGTATCATTATCGGTATTCCAAGCTTAAGGCTGCGTAATGTTTATTTTTCCTTGGCCACAATCGCCTTTTGTTATGGTCTGGAATCGATTTTGAATGTTTCCACCGACCTTTTTGGAGGAGCAATCGGGTTAATCGGGATACCGACTATCACCAGATGGTGGCATGCTTTGGCCGCTCTAATCATTGTCTACGTGATGATCCGTTTTTTCAGGTTTTCCCGGTACGGGAGGGCTTGTGTTTCGATTCGAACCGATGAAGTAGCCGCCCAGAGTTATGGAATTAACGCTATGTTCACTAAACAAATCGCCTTTTCATTATCGGCGGCTGTCGCCGGTTTGGCAGGGGGACTGCTTGCTTTTTATATAGGGTATATTTCTCCGGACATGTTTGGCGTGCCCATCTCTTCGGAGTATTTGATCATAGTCTTTTTCGGCGGTTTATATTCGCAAGGCGCGGTTTTAATCGGAACAACGATTTTAACATTATTAATGGAACTGCTGAGGACCGCCAATGAACTACGAATGGTGATTTATTCGGCCGTGATTCTTGGAATCATAATTTTTCAACCCACCGGACTTTATGGAATTTACGACCGGTTACGCCGTAAATTGACCTCTCCCGGCCCCACCGAATCCGAACTAAAGGAGGGGGTGAGACGATGACAACAGCTCAACAAGGAGAACCTATTTTGCGTTTGGGATCAGTCAGTAAGCATTTTGGAGGCCTAGTCGCCGTTGATAACCTTTCATTTGAGGTTTTTCCCGGTCAAATCGTCGGGATCATCGGCCCCAACGGCGCCGGGAAAACTACGGTATTTAATTTGATCAGCGGTATTTCCGGCGCCACTTCGGGAGAAGTCATTTTTGAGGGTTCTCCAATCACCGCTTTGAAGCCTTATGAAATTGCCAAGTTAGGCATGGCCCGTACCTTTCAAGAGATCCATCTGTTTAAGGGATTGACGGTCCTTGAGAATGTGAAAGCCGCCGGTTTTAAAAGCACCAATTACTCGTTGGTTGAGGCCTTGAGTTGGATGGGCAGAGTCCGGCGGCAGGAACGGGAATTGACCGAGGAGTCCCTTGCCTTGCTGGACCGTTTCGGCTTGACGCCTTATGTCGGAAACCGCGCCGATGACTTACCATATGGTCTCCAAAAAAGATTGGAGATTGTTAAAGCCCTGATTACCCATCCACATTTGATCCTGCTGGATGAACCGGCGGCCGGGTTGAATACCGACGAAACTTTGGAATTGATGAAGTTAATCCGGGAGATCCGGGATGAGTATGATTTGACGATTCTAGTAATTGAGCATGCAATGGAGGTCATCGGGGGCGTCTCCGACTTTGTGGTTGTCGTTAACTTCGGCCAGAAACTGGCCGCCGGGACCTGGGAAGAGATTCACCAAAATGAGCAGGTTATCTGCTGTTACTTGGGGGAGGAGAGCCCATGTTAAGGTTGGAAAATTTATCGGTCGCTTATGGCCCGATTCAAGCAGTAAAAAATCTTTCAATGGAAGTATCCAACCGGTCGATCGTGGCTTTGATTGGAGCCAACGGCGCCGGAAAGAGCAGTCTCCTTTCGGCCATATCCGGATTAAATCCCTATACCGGCAAAATTTATTTCAACGAAGAGGTCCTTTCTACCAAACCATTTGAGGTCGTAAAAAAGGGAGTGGTCCAAATCCCGGAAGGCCGGATGATCTTCTCCAACTTGACCATCTATGAAAACTTGCTCTGCGGCGCCTACACTGATTGGAATCGCCAACGGATCGAAGAAAACCTGGAACGGGTCTATGCCTTGTTTCCATTATTAAAACAACGAATTAAACAATACGCGGGGACCCTTTCCGGCGGTGAACGCCAAATGCTGGCGCTAGGTAGGGGACTGATGAGCAGACCTAAATTACTGCTAATCGATGAACCATCCCTTGGTTTGGCCCCTCTTTTGGTACAACAGGTTTTGGAAATGATCCAGGAGATTAATAAGCAAGGGACAACAATTTTACTGGTGGAGCAAAACGCCAGAAAATCTTTGATTATCTCCGATTACGCCTATGTACTGCAGAACGGTCGATTGGTACGCCAGGGAACGGGGAAGGAATTATTAAATGATCCGGCTATTCAAGAGGCTTACCTTGGTGGTAAGCATTGAATGCCAACCTAAAAGAAAAAGGCTCTAAAGCCATTTAATTGATGACACCGATCGATGGCTTTAGATTACCTTAACCACAGAGTAAAAGATTATAGAGGAATCCAAGGACCTAATATTATCGGTTCAGTATTTCTCTAGGTCTAATTTCTGTGGTTTTTATCTTTGCGGTTTTAGATGGTTTTATTTTATTCGGACCCTTTAACCCGGTTAATCCGTGGGATACAGCCCTAACCGGTAGTATTCTTTGAAGGTAATCTCGCCCGTCGCCGGAAGTTTCAAATCGGTTTGATATTTTTTCACCGCCGCCTCGGTCCAATAGTCATAAAAGCCGTTGGGTTTTTGGGCATAGTAACCCAGCTGTTTAAGGCGGATTTGCAGGTGATAAACGTCGGAACCGCTTAAGCCCTTTTTGAGTACCCGGTAATCACGAAAAGGATTACCGTCGATATAAACGGGAGTGTTCAGTTTAATCCATTGATAAACCGTCTCGATATGGTGATTGTACATCCTGATACAGCCGTTACTAGCCCTTCGCCCGATGGACCAAGGTTGGTTGGTCCCGTGAATGCCGTATATTCCGTAGGGCGCCGATAACCCGAGCCATTTAGTCTTGCCCTTGGCCCAATAACCTTTGCTCACTACCTTCCAGGAGCCTACCGGCGAAGGGGTCTCCAGTTTGCCGATGGCCACCGGAAAACTGCGAAAGGGTTTCCGGTCCACCAATACAGTCAGGGTTAACGAATTGAGCTCGACCAAAACCTCCACCTGGCCCGCGGGCTTCCCGACGGATGTCTCAGTTTCGAGTGAGCCGATTGCCCCCCAGGTTTCCCGGTCAATCACTCCGGTTGCCTTCAAATGATGCCTCTTTTGAAAGTCGATGACCGCCTGTTCCATGGTCCGGTCAAAACGGCCGTTGGGTATGGCGTGATAAAGGGAGAATCTTTTCCAATACTGCTGTAATGCGTAGAGTAGTTCCTGATGTTCGGATCGCTCGCTCCGGGTCAGGATTGGTTCGGATTGACAGCGGCACTGGGGTTCTGCTGCGTAAATAGGAGTGAGGACCGGCGTTAAGTTTATTGCTAGCATCAGCAAAAAGGGTAATAGGTTTCTTTCCAAAAAAAATGCCACCTCGAAGCTGTTTTGTCTACGATAACATTTATAATATATGCGCCTGGTTTTCGGATCAAAACCGGTTTAGATTGAAAACAGAAAGTCGGGATGTTAACTATTGGTAATGCTAACCATCTTATGGTATGATAACAGTAACAAAACAAACCTTAAAGGCAGGTCATTCCGATGTTCGATGCTCCGGAAAGAATAGTTTTAAATGAAAACAAATCAATCCAGCCGCGTTACTCCTTATCTTACCGGAAAGGCGGTTTGGATCAAACCTCAAAAAAGTTAAGTTATGCTATAATCAGTTGTTTGGCAAGGGAGCGGGATCTTTTGATCGAGATCGATAGCTCCCTTTTCTCCGGTTCATATCCCGACGGTAAAGAAAAGGTCTTTGAAGAGCTTACAGCCAAGCTCCGTGATTTAAATATCGAATATAAATATCGTAAACATTTATCGCCTCGGGAAAAGAAGGTTTTCGGCCTTTCCATCTCCCGCTCACAAACGGATACCCAACACGAACTGTTGATTTATCTCCCGAATCGGAGCCGGGTCCGGGATGGGTTTTGGGAACTCCATCCTGAACAGGGCGCGACTTATCGCATATTAAGGGAGGAAACCAATGGCCTGAAGCTTCTTGACGATATTTACACCGGACGGCTTTTAGATAAAGAACTTCGGAAGTATTATGAAATAACTATCTTTGATTATTACAGTTTTGGGCAAATGGGGATTGATACCGATTTATCCAAAGGAGAATTGGAAGTTTGTCTAAAAGGGTTGATGAAGGTCGATTAATAAGAGGTTCTTTTAGTTTAGAATAGGATATGATAGTGAATCGCCTGTTTTCAAATTAATGATTGCTTAAAGTGAGGGGAGCAAAACGGTAATGAAGCTAGATGAAATAATGGTAATTTACGGCGAAGAGCCGCGGGTGATGGTAAAAACCCTTTTGGAACAGATCAGTCCGGAACAGGGTTTGGACCCTAAAGCATTGATCGGCCTCAAACCGAATCTGGTTGTAGCCAAGCCTCATACTTCCGGGGCGACCACTTCGCCCGGATTAGTGGCGGGTATAATTGAGTACTTTCAGTCAAAAGGGTATCACCGGTTGCTCATCTTGGAAGGTTCCTGGGTGGGGGAGCGGACCGGAGAAGCTTTTCGAATCTGCGGTTATCAAGAACTTGCCGCGAAATATGGTGTCCAACTGGTAGATCTACAACAAGACGGCTTTAAGCAGTATGATGGGGGAGGTCTTTCCATTAATATTTGTAATAAAGCGATGGAAGTTGACTATTTAATTAATATTCCGGTATTAAAGGGGCATTGCCAGACAGGTATCACTTGCGCCTTGAAAAATCTGAAAGGCTGTATCCCCAACTCGGAAAAACGGCGTTTTCACACGATGGGTTTACATAAACCCATCGCCTATCTGAATAAACTTTTAAAACAACACTTGATCATAGTTGATGGGATGATGGGAGACTTGGATTTTGAAGAAGGCGGTAATCCGGTACAGATGAACCGGTTGATCGCCGGTTTCGATCCGGTATTGGTTGACAGCTATGCTGCGGTATTAATGGGATATGATCTTGAGGAAATACCCTATATCGGTTTGGCGGCTCAACTAGGGGTAGGCAGGCTCCAAGACTCTTTTAACAATGTAATCGGACTCAATCAGGATCAATATCGCAGTCCTTTGCCGAGAGGGAGAAAAGTGCGACAATTGGCGGGTTATATTGATGACCGGGAAGCTTGTTCCGCGTGTTATGGTAGTTTGATTCATGCTTTGGCGCGCCTTAACGAGCGCGGTAAATTGAACCGGTTATCCAAGAAAATCTGTATTGGACAAGGATATCATGGTCAAAAGGTTGACGGAATCGGTATCGGCGCTTGTACAAAGAGTAGCGATCTTCATCTGGGCGGCTGTCCGCCAAAGGCTAAAGATATTATTGACTTTATAAACAATTTGTCTTGATGCCGAAAGAGGAACGACGCTTTGTCAAAGATTGTATTCATAGCTCCAATCATTGAGAAAAAGATTGGGATGAGTCACCTATAAAAATCGACCTGAACCAGGGTGTTATCAACCAAACTGCGGTTGACCATTTTGGAAGCGATATGAATCGCGGTTGGCTGATATTTCCCTTGGGCGATATTATCTTTTAAAGCGGCCACCCGTTCTTTACGGATATCGGAGGAATCCGAAAGAGATACTTTAACGAATTTTATCTCCTGGGTGCTTGAGGAAAGATTCGGAAGTTCGGTTCTGGTTTTAGGTTGCTGCGAAGCATTTTTATTTTCAGCTTGCAGTTGGTAATGGATTTTCAGAACATTACGGACTTGTTCTTCAGAGACAATCATCACAAACACCTTCTCATTACTTGATCAAATGGGGTTATTCCATCATCGAAGTAATTTTTGACAGAACAGGCAATCTTGGGCCCTAGAATTGACTATCCGTATGAATCTAACTTTAGCGTTCAAAGAAGAACGGGTTAAAAGTTATGACAAGAGAAAATTGGAATTCGGGTGAAACAGAGACGCATTACTAATTATATTCAAGTCTTTGGTATAAGTAAATGATGCTCAAGCCCTATTTTCAAGTTGAGCCGTTTTTGCTTCACTTCGGTACTAGTATCATTATCGACAACAAAATAAAATAGTATACCTTAAAATTATTGTATTTTGTTTCATATAGCTAATAGCCAGTAGCAAAAACTCTTTCGAAAATAAGCAACATTGATTTTATTTATGGATTGTCAGTTGTTTTTCATTTTCCATATTTCATGATAATATTATCTAGAAAGCTCCAAATCAAGGAGCAGGGGATCGTTCCGTCCGAATCGGTGACTGTTAGATCCATTGTTTTAGCGCTTTGATCCCACTTGGCCGCTATTTTGACCCCATAGTAACGGGTATCAACCTTCCAGGGATTGTTTCCAAGTATAGATGCGCCGTGTTTTTTTAAGGCCGTCAGGGCCATATCTATTTTATCCCGGCTGATATTCCTGTAGGTACGGGTCCCGCATCCTCCCATTTTGATTCAACTCCTTATAAATACTTACTCGGTTTTATCGTAATAATATATTTGGTATCTTTAAAAACTGCCATTAGGCAGAAAGCAACTTTTGGGAAACAGAATGCGGCAATAAAAGAATGTTCCCCTTTGACCGACTAGGAAGAGAAGCCAGACGAAAAAAACGCGGCCTGGAGCCTGGTAAAACGGTCATAAATTGTTTACCAACTTTTTTAGGGGAGAAAAATCCAGGTCCGAGGCGGTGTCGATGGCGGCCGCCATCTCATCCAGCCAAGCGCGGCGGGCTTCCTTGCCTTCAGGAACTTTTAAGCTCCGGTAAACCGGAGAATAGTCAGGATAACCTCCGGCTTGTTCCTGGCTATCAATTAACCTGCCGGCGCCGTTAATCACATCTTTAAGAATCGATGAATCGATTGGGTCGCGTTCTTTGGCTCTGGCCCCTGCGGTCATTAAAACATCATACAAGGATTGAAGGGCGGGTTTTGGCGTTAACCCGGCAGGCCATAACGGTGGTTGACTCAATTTGGTTATTTTTTGGAGGTTTGCTTCTTGTATTTTTTTACTGGTGTAGGAAAGCAACCGGTTATCGGCGAGATAAGCTCTCGCCCCGTCTGAACTGGTAAGGAAGTAATCTTGGGTGCTGGACTTCCCCCTGATACAGAAGTTTCCCACCAAGGCCATTTCGGCCGGGACCAACTTTTTGTCGTTACCCATAGTTTGGCCATTAACACAGGAACTGCCGTAATTATAGATTACGCAGTTTACTAAAACACCTTTGCTGCCCCCTTTAAAACGGGGGTTTCTGTCTTTATTGTGAGCGTAAAGACAACCGATGATCGAGACATTATAAACCGAGTCGTGGATCAGGGTCCCCTTGGAATGTTCCCCTTTGGAGTGAGAACTGTTACCGAGACCTTGGGCGATTAAACATTTATATAAAGTCACATCATGAGAGGTGAAGTGAGGGTCGCCTTTAGGCAACAGATCCCTGGGACCGGAGACGGAAAGATTTTCATCCACTCCCCAAGTGGCGGAAATATGGTCGAAAACCACATTGTAAACCGGTCGGCTAACTGTTCCCGATGTAGTAATCCCATCCGGCTCCCAGCCGCTCCCGGCCGGTTGGCCGGCGTCACCGGGCCTGACTGCCAAGTGTTGCATGACAACATCGTGGGTTTGGACTGTTATTCCGCCCCGGATGATAGTAATCCCGGGAGGAGGAGCGGTCTGTCCGGCTATGGTTATATGGGGGTTTTTAATAGTCAAGTTACTCCGTTCAAGATTGATTAGACCCCCGACTTCAAACACAACCAATCTGGGACCGGAAGCTTCAAGCGCTGCTTTGAGGGAGCCGGGACCGGACTTGTTTAAGTTGGTTACTTTAATAACCTTGCCGTTAAGACCGCCTTCAGTCTTAGAACCAAAACCATTCGACAAATAGTAAGGCACATCTCCATAGTTTCCGGTAGTTGGTCCGTTTGATGAAAGGACTTTCATATCAAAACTTCCATAGATAATCAGTATAATTAAGATTGTAATAAAGTATGTTTTTTTCATATCGTCACTCTCCTGACCGATTAATTCACCATGTACTCCGGCAAATCCTACTAAAAGGTAACCGATGGGTTTCATGGAGAAATCTTAGTTTAGAAACGAAACTTAACATGTTATAATTATGAAGATGATGGAAAGGAGTTTTTTAAAATGTTAACTGATTTAGTTAAAGCAGGGTTTGGCATTGCCGAAGATTATAATTGCGCGGAAACGATTTTGGCCGGGGCCAACCAGGCATATCATTTGGGTTTGGATCAGGAGGCGATAAAACTGGCGGCCGGCTTTGGCGGCGGAATGGCGGTTGAGGGTGATTGTGGCGCTATAACCGGGGCAATCATGGTTCTCGGCCGGTTATATGTGAAAGAGCGGGCCCATGAGAGCGATAAGATCAAGGAACTCACCAAAGAACTTATTGAAAAGTACCGCCAGGAAATGGCCGAGACGGACTGCGCCCCTTTAAAAGCCAAATACCGTAATGAAGAAGTCAAATGCAGATTGGTAATACTAAAAGCGGCCGAGATTTTAGACGCGATCGTGGCCAGGGAAGATTTAAAGTCGGTGGGAATTAATCAATAGTGTATATTTGGAAAGAATAGGCAGGAGGTATGAGCTAGGGGGTATGCCTCCGTTACGTCTGTCTTTCATTTTGTTCATCGCCAAAAGGAGTCCTTGATGGAGATTAAAAACGCTAGCTATATGTTGACGGCGTTCAAGCCGGAACAGTATCCCAATCACAGTTTGCCGGAGATCGCCTTAGTGGGCAGGTCTAATGTGGGGAAGTCGTCTTTGATTAACGCATTGGTCAACCGGAAAAACCTGGCCAAGCAATCGTCGACTCCGGGTAAGACCAGGGGCCTAAACTTTTATGATATTGACCATCGGCTTTACGTTGTCGATTTGCCGGGATACGGATACGCTAAGGTTTCCAAGGCTGAAAAAGAGTTTTGGGGCCGAATGATCGAAACCTATTTGAATACCAGAAATAATTTAAATTTGATTATAATGTTGGTTGATATCAGACACAGCCCGTCAGCTGATGATCAAACGATGTATCAATGGATTATCGACCAAAATAAACCATATATATTGGTAGCCGCCAAGTCCGATAAAATACCCCGCAGCCAAGTATCAAAGCGGTTGCAAGATATCCGGGCTACCTTAAACTTGAAAGAGGTGGAACGGTTAATCCCCTTTTCAGCCGAGACTAAGCAGGGGCGGGAGGAGATTTGGAACCGGATTAGGGAGATTATTAGGAATTAAATGCGGCAATTTAATGGAACCGCTAATGAACACTGATGGACGCTAATAAGTTAAAACCAGGTTTATAAGGTGTAATTGGTGTTAATTCGTGTTTATTCGCGGTTAAAATTCATTAATCATTCATGATTGGAGATTCTTAGAATGGGAAAAAGTCTGGTTTTGGCCGAAAAACCGTCGGTCGGTAGGGAGATCGCAAAGGTATTGCAATGCAACCAAAAGGGAAACGGCTGTTTCATTGGGACAAAATATGTCGTTACCTGGGCTTTGGGACACTTGGTGACTTTGGCCGATCCTGAAAAATATGACCCGAAATATAAAACTTGGAACCTGGTAGACCTACCGATGTTACCTTCAAAAATGGAATTGGTAGTAATCCGGGAAACCGCAAAACAGTTCGGAGTCATTAAAAACCTGATGAAACTGCCGGAGCTTGAAGAGTTGATCATCGCTACCGACGCCGGGCGGGAGGGCGAGTTGGTGGCGCGCTGGATTATCAAGCAAGCTGGTTGGCATAAACCAATTAAACGGCTTTGGATCTCATCCCAGACCGACCGGGCTATTAAAGAAGGTTTCGCTAATTTAAAACCGGGAAAGGAATATGAACGCCTATCTGCGGCAGCCGAATGCCGCGCCGAAGCCGATTGGTTGGTGGGATTGAATGTCACCCGGGCGCTAACTTGTAAATATAACGCCCAACTTTCCGCCGGACGGGTCCAGACACCGACGTTGGCGCTGGTAGTAGCGAGAGAGGAAGAGATTAAACATTTTGTGCCTAAAGATTACTGGACCGTTAATCTGACGGTTAACGGGTTTACATTACTATGGCAGGATCAAGCCAACGGGCAAACCAGGATCTTCGACCGCCAACGGGTCGATCAGATCCTTGGTAAAATCAATAATGGAGCAACTGGAACCATTAGCGAAGTTAAAAAAGAAGCCAAAAAAGAACTGCCGCCGCTGGCCTATGATCTGACCGAATTACAGCGGGACGCTAACCGGAGGTATGGTTTTTCGGCCAAAACGACCTCAGCCATTATGCAACAGCTTTATGAACATCACAAGCTAGTTACTTATCCCCGGACCGACTCCCGTTACCTGAGCGAAGATATCGTCCCGACCTTAGCGGAACGGTTGAAAAGCATTTCGGTAGGACCATATTCGGAAATAGCGCGCCAAATTTTACGATCAAAAATTAATCCCGGTAAGCGGCTGGTCGATAACTCCAAAGTCACCGATCATCATGCCATTATTCCCACTGAGGAACCGGTCTATCTTTCTAAATTAAGCAGCGATGAACTTAAAGTTTACGATTTGATAGTCAAACGGTTTCTGGCCGTATTATCGACGCTCTTCGAATATGAGCAAACCACGATCAAGATGGAAGCCGGCGGCGAAACCTTCTTCGCCAAGGGGAAAATCATTAAAAGCAAAGGATGGCGGGGAGTCTATGATGGCCTCGGCAATATGGATGATGACCGGGACGACCAGGAACAGGACCAATCCCTTCCTGAAGTAAAACGGGGAGATACGCTAAAAGTCTCGGCCCTAAAACCGGTCGCCGCTAAAACAAAGCCTCCCGCCAGATATACCGAGGCCACGCTCCTCTCGGCAATGGAGCATCCCGGGAAAACCGTCGCCAGCGAAGAGCTTAGGGAAGTGCTGGATAACACCAGCGGGCTGGGGACACCGGCCACTCGGGCGGAGATTATCGAAAAACTATTCAACTCGTTCTATCTCGAACGGAACGGGAAAGAAATCTATCCGACCTCCAAAGGAATCCAATTAATCGGTTTGGTCCCACCGGAGTTGAAATCGGCGGAACTAACCGCCAAGTGGGAGCAGCAACTTACTGAGATCAGTAAAGGTCATGCCGGAAGCGGTAGTTTCCTTACCACTATTCGAGGTTATGCCGCTCAACTGGTTAAAACAGTAATCGGCAGCAGCCAAACTTTTAAGCACGATAATCTAACCCGTACCAAATGTCCGAATTGCGGGAAATTTTTGTTGCAAGTCAAAGGTAAACGCGGCGAGATGTATGTCTGCCAGGACCGGGAATGCGGCTACCGTCAAGGAATATCTCAAACCTCTAACGCCCGCTGCCCCCAATGTCACAAGCGAATGGAGATCCGGGGCGAGGGTGAAGGAAAACTGTTCTTCTGCGCCTGCGGTTATCGTGAGAAGCTATCCGCTTTCACCAAGCGTAGGGAAGGCGAAAAAGATAAAGCCAATAAACGGGAAGTGCAACAGTTTATACGGGAGCAAAAAGGGAATGAGCCTTTGAATACAGCCCTGGCGGACGCTTTGGCGAAGCTTAAGAAAGACAAGGCATAAGGCGCGAGGCACAAGTAAGGAGAGGCTTTGTCACCAATTCGTAACACCTTCGGCATTCTGCAGTATTCCGGTATTTAGTAGCGTGATATGATTAACCAGTATTGCCAACCTTGCGTAAAGAAAATAATTCTGTTATATTTGAACTAAATAAAACTGATTTTACCATTAACCTCCATCTTTGGAGTGAGTTATTCTCAATGTTCTTTAATTATTTTTTCCGCTCTTTCAAACATATTTGGATATAGATCCGCGGGAACAAATTGTTTACCAATTGTGGAGCTCACTTTATAACGGGCGCAAAGTGTTTTGTCGCCTTCGCAAAACCTTTTTTTATACATAAGGCCGAGGCCTTTTTCCACCGACATTCGGTCGTTGTAAAACGGACAACCTTCGAGATTTTCACAGCGCACTACAGATCCCTCGTTTCCAAAGATTATTAAGAAAGGTTATTGCTAGTTATCTTCGACTTTGGCCCCCCGATTCCTTTGGAGGAAAATGTAAAGCTAAATTTTGAGGAGTTCGTTGATGCAATCGAAGAATATCATTCTTATCGGTATGCCGGGCGCCGGTAAAAGCACAATCGGAGTATTGCTGGCTAAAGCGCTGGGAAAAGCCTTTATCGATACCGACCTTTTGATCCAAGCCAGGGAAGAACGGTTATTACAGGAGATCATCAATGAGCGCGGGATCAATCATTTTTTAGAAATCGAAGCGGAAGTATTGATGAGTCTCCAAACCACCAACTCGGTGATCGCTACCGGCGGCAGCGCCATCTACAGCGACCAGGCCATGGCGTATTTAAAACGTACCGGGATTATGGTTTATTTAAAGCTCGCTTACGAAGAGATCGAACAACGGATTAACAATATGGCCAGCCGGGGAATAGCGATTGCCAAGGGACAGTCATTATCTGATCTGTACCGGGAACGGATTCCCAAATACGAACAGCAAGCGGATCTGATCCTCGATTGTTCCGGCAAGCCAATTGAGGAATCGGTCCAGTCAGCCAAAGAAAAGCTGGAACGATACATCTCCTGATTTCAAGCCAATCGTGTTTTTACAAGTCAAAAAACAGGGAGGAATTTTAACGCTATGAAAATTATTATATTGATTGTTGTTTTATTGATTATCGGATTGTTGTTTTTCCTTGCTAAGTTTGGATTATTTGCTAAAGTGATAATTTCCGAAAGAGAATTCGGTCCATATTGGCTCGCTTATGTAAAACATTACGGTGATTATTCAAAGGTCGGACCAAAAATGGATGAGCTTTACTACGATTTGAAAGATAACTTCTCTATTGAAACCACAAAGGGATTTGGTATTTTTTATGATAATCCTCAGAGAGTTAGCAAAGATCAGTTAAGAAGCGTTGTGGGATGTATAGTTGAAGGCAAGGCATTTAGTGATTTAGAAAAAGCAAGAGAGAAATACGGGGTAGAAGAGTATCCTGCTTCAAAAAGTATCGTAGCGGAGTTTCCGTATCAAGGGAAGATGTCGATAATTATCGGCCTGTTAAAAGTCTATCCTAAACTAAGCGAATATGTCCAAAAAAGGCAATTAAAAGAAGCGCCTATAATGGAACTTTATGATCAACCCAATCAAAGGATAGAATATATTGTATCACCTTACTTAGATGAAAAAGCACTTAATTCATTTTTAGAGTAAAGAATGAACAATCGCGCTAGGGGTGTAAGCAATGATTTTATCCGGCAAGGAGATTAAGAGCAAGATCGGTCGTGAAATTGTAATTGAACCTTTTGACGAAAAACGGATCAACCCTAACAGCTACAATCTTAGGCTCCACCACGAACTCCTGGTTTATGAGGAACCAGTTCTGGATATGAAACAGGAGAACCGGATCGGGAAACTGGTTATTCCCGGAGAGGGGTTGGTCTTGGAACCGGGACGGTTATATTTGGGCCGGACCATGGAATATACCAAGACCGAAGGTTATGTCCCGATGCTGGAGGGGCGTTCCTCCATCGGCCGGTTGGGGTTGTTCATTCATGTCACCGCCGGTTTTGGGGATGTGGGCTTTAGCGGTTACTGGACCTTGGAGATCTTTTGCATCCAACCGATTCGGGTCTATCCCGGCGTGGAGATTTGCCAGATTTACTACCATACCATCGAGGGGGAATACGAGAAATATTCGAGCGGTAAATACCAGAACAATACCGGGGTACAGCCTAGCTTGTTGTATCAAGAGTTTCAGGGGAAAAGGAGAATTGTTAGTGGAGCTAATGAATCTTCGCCAGGTTTTTAATGTGAAGTTTGAGAGTGGAGAGGGACCGGATCTCTTCAAGTTTTGTCCCCATTGCGCCGGCTTGTTGGCGGAGAAAGCAGATAATACAGCGATTCGTAAGTTTTGCCCCGCCTGTGATTATATTCAATATTAGACATTTTTAGGCAAGCGCGGTAACTGTCGGTAGCGCGTAGGAATCGTTGCCGACCGCGTAGGAACCGTTGACCACCGGGTAGGAATCAGAGTATAACTTAGGAGGACTAATCACAAGTGAAATTCAGGCCCTGCATCGACTTGCATCAGGGAAAAGTCAAGCAGATTGTGGGCGGGACTTTAACCGGCAGTTCAGCCAATTTAGTGGAAAATTTCGTCTCGGAACATGACGCCAGTTATTATGCCGAACTTTTTCGAAGAGACGGATTGGCCGGTGGCCATGTGATCATGCTCGGACCGGGCAATGAAGCTGAGGCTCTCAAAGCTTTAGCCGCGTATCCCAACGGCTTGCAAGTCGGCGGGGGAATAAATACGGACAATGCCGGATTTTATCTTGATCACGGCGCTAGTCATGTCATAGTTACTTCTTATGTCTTTCGGGACGGTGCCATCAATTATCCAAATTTAATAGGTTTGGTTAAAGCCATTGGCAAGGAACGGCTGGTTATGGATTTGAGTTGCCGGGCCAAAGAAGGGACTTACTTTGTGGTTACCGATCGCTGGCAAAAGTTTACCGGTTTTGAGATTAACGAAACCAATTTGGCGGATTTGGCCGAATATTGCGCCGAGTTCTTAATTCACGCCGCCGATGTGGAAGGAAGACGGCAGGGGATCGAGGAAGATTTAGTGGCCAAATTGGGGCAATGGGCGCCCATTCCCACTACTTATGCCGGAGGGATCAAAGATTTAACGGATTTGGATCTGATCTACCGGCTCGGCCAGGAAAAATTGGATTTTACCGTGGGGAGCGCCTTGGATATTTTTGGCGGCTCATTAGCATATGAAGAACTAATCCAGCGGGTTAAACTAATTTGATAAGAGCTTAGATGTTAGTTTACTGCTGAACCAACGAGGAATAATAGTGTAAATGAATTTGAAAACCCAATAATCGTTCAATTTTCTCTTCGGGGAGAATGGATGGCCCCAAATACTCCGGGACCAAAGATCCCAAGTCACGGAACCGATCAATTTGGACAAAGATATGCTTATGATTTTTTACGGGCTGAGTGGGAGAAAAAGGGGATGATTTTTTTCAGGGCAGGTAAATTGCGGCTTATTATTGGAGGGTGGTTATGCAAATATACACAGTCAAAGAGAACAGAGTAGAAATTGCCGTTGTCAACAGTAGTGAAGTAGTAATAACCGACCTTCAGTCGGCTTTGGATTTTATGGCGACGGTAACGCATGAAACTGGTTGTAATCGCATAATTTTAAATAAGGCGGCAATCTGTAAGGACTTTTTCAATTTAAAGACCCGGCTTGCCGGAGAAATACTTCAAAAATTCGTGAATTACAACGTAAAACTGGCAATCATCGGTGATTATTCAGGGTATACCAGCACAAGTTTGGAAAATTTCATTTATGAAAGCAACAATGGCAAGCATATATTTTTCCTGGCTGATGAGGAACAAGCTGTTGCCAAATTGATCACTGTAAAGTAAACCAATCACTATTTTCGCATTAAAGAGCAAATACTACTTCTACATTAGGATGCTATATTTGCAACGAGTATAAAGGAACTTATAAGGTTTAAACGAGTAAACTCAAAGCCAGGGAGGATTTAGATGATCAAGGAACGAAGCGGTCGAATTGTCATTATCGGGGCAGGCCTTGTAGGGTCCACCTTTGCCTACAGCTTGATGATTAATGGGTTGGTCTCGGAAATTGTAATGCTTGACGTTAACCAGGAGCGCTTGGAAGGGGAAGTTATGGACCTAAACCACGGCATTGCTTTTGTCCGCCCGGTCCAAGTCCGGATGGGGACTTACGCCGACTGCAAGGATGCCGACCTGATCGTTCTCACTGCCGGATCGAACCAGAAACCGGGTGAGACCCGGATTGATCTTTTGGTCCGAAATACGGAGATTTTCCGGTCGATTATCGACCGGATTAAAGCATCCGGAAGTAATTCCATTATCCTGGTAGCCACTAATCCGGTGGATATCATGACTTATGTTACTTATAAATTAAGCTGTTTTCCAAGTGGCCGGATAATCGGGTCAGGAACAGTGCTGGATTCGGCGCGGTTCCGTTTTCTCCTCAGCCATCATTGCCATGTGGATCCATCAAATGTTCATGCTTATGTAATTGGGGAACATGGCGATACCGAGGTTCCGGTTTGGAGCTTGGCGAATATCGCCGGTTTGAAGTTTACCGATTTTTGTCCGGTCTGCGGTCGAAACTGCGGTAAACTGCCTAAGGATGAGATTTTTAACGATGTCAAAAATGCAGCCTATAAGATTATCAAAGGCAAAGGAGCGACTTATTACGCCATCGGGCTAGCGTTGGTGGAAATAGCCGAGAGTATTCTCAGGGACGAATACTCGGTTTTGACCGTTTCCAGCATGCTTTCGGGAGAGTATGGGTTGGAAGATGTCTGCGTGAGCCTTCCCAGTATTGTATGTCGCCGGGGAATTCAAAAGAAAATAATACTTTCCCTTTCGCCGGAGGAAGAAGAAGGATTGCGCCATTCGGCTAATACGCTGAAGGCTATTCAAAGTCAACTAAAATTATGAAAAGAAGTGATTAGGGTGAATTCAAACCGTATTAATTGGGTTTCCGTTTCCGAACTTTATGACCCGGAGGAAGCTTATTTGGTCATAGGTTTGCTTGAAGCCGCCGGAATCCCGGTAAAGGTGGACCGGGAGTCGGCGGGGGAATTGTTTGGATTGACCGTAGGCCCTTTGGCCAGAATTGTTATTTTAGTGCCTAACGAGCAAAGAACAAAAGCAGAAACACTGCTTGAAGGTGGTTTTAATCAGGATGCGGTTGAATAAGGGGTGTTATATTTGGAGTATCGTTCTTTTGTAGTCGGAGATATCATGACCAATTGTTATCTCCTTTGGTCTGACAAAGAAGCGGGAGTGATCGATCCGGGAGGACCCGTCTCCGAAGTTATTGATTTTATCAAACAGCGCGGGTTGGTTTTGAAATGGATTGTTAATACTCACGGACATGCTGATCATATCGCTGGTAATAGAATGCTACGAAACGAATTTGCGGTCCCGATCTTCATTCATGAGCGGGACCGGGAGATGCTTTTGGAACCGACCGCTAATTTATCCGTTTTCATAGGTAAAGGAATTACCAGCCCAGACCCGGACAAGCTCATAAAAGACGGCGATATTTTAAGTTTGGATTGGGAAACATTGCAAATAATCGATACTCCCGGTCATACTCCCGGCGGTATTTCCTTATATACTCCGGGATTGTTATTTGCCGGTGATACTTTATTCTTAGAAAGCATCGGAAGGACCGATTTGCCCGGAGGCGCCCATGAACAACTATTGAAATCCATCCGTGAAAAGCTAATTATCTTACCCCCGGAGACCATTGTCCTTCCCGGTCACGGCGAAACTACCACCATCGAACATGAGTCCCGGTGGAATCCGTTTCTGGCTACTTGATAGGCGAGAGGCGTGAGAGCAAAGGACTTCTAAATGCAATATTTAATCAATATCAAAGATGAAAGACAACTTCCTAACATAGAGGCCGCTTTAAAGATTATCGATCCCAATGCGGTGATGGTTGCGAATGACCAGCCTTCAACCGGGGTTGACCTGGAACTGGTGGTGGCTTATACTCCGGATTTTCATGTTAAGGTTTTGGCCCCGGGTTTATCCGGTCCGGAAAAGGAATGGGAGTATTATGACAGGGAGATCTTGGACCGGCGCTATAACGAATCCGATCGGAAGCAGCGGCTCAAAGAGTTAATCAGGTTAGGAATCATCACTGTGGCAGGAAAACATTTTGGGAAAAAGCCACCTTGGGGAATCTTAAGCGGTGTCCGTCCGACCAAAATATACCATTATTTAAGAGATAAGGGCTTTACCGGGTCGGAAATCCGGGAGAAGTTGTTAGGAATCTATGACTTGGCCCCTCGAAAAGCCGACCTTCTTTTAAAAGTAGGCCGGTTACAGGAAAAATATTTTGATAACGGTTCGCAGATTGGAGTTTATGTCGGGATTCCCTTTTGTCCGACCCGTTGCCGCTATTGTTCATTTGCCGCCGTATCCTTGGAAACCCATGGTCATTTGGTAAAGGGTTTTTTAGCCGCCTTGGAACGGGAAATTGAGGCCATGAGTTCTCTCTGCGCTGAATTCGGCTGGCGCGTGGAGTCGATTTATCTTGGCGGAGGCACACCCAGCAGCCTGGAAGAGGAAGCATTTAGCAAGCTCCTTGATTTACTGAACCAAGCTTTCTTTACTGCTTCTACGGTGGAGTATAACGTAGAAGCAGGCCGTCCGGAAACGGTTTCCAGAGGAAAATTAGCGGCCATGTCCAGGCATGGAGTGAACCGGATCAGCATTAACCCTCAAACAATGGAGGAATCAACGTTAAAAGAGATTGGAAGGGGCCATAGTATCCGTGATATTTATGAAGCGGTGGCAATGGCCCGTGAGTTTCCGGAATTATTGTTAAATATGGATCTCATTTTAGGTTTGCCCGGAGAGAACGGCGCTGTTTTTCTGGAGTCCCTTCAAAAAGTGATGACTATTGGGCCCGAAAATATTACCATTCATACTCTGGCGCCCAAAAGGGCGGCGGCTTGGCGTAAAAACTTTACCGAACTTCAACTGGGCCAGGCTCACGATTTAACGGAAGCCATGGAAAGAGCAGTCGGTTTGCTGGAAAGCGACGAATATCAACCCTATTATCTTTACCGGCAGCGGTTGATCCTGGCTGAACTTGAAAATATCGGTTTTGCCAGATCGAAACAGGAAAGTGTCTATAACATTCAAATGATGGAGGAACGCCAGACAATATTAGGTTTGGGTGGAGGAGCAGTCACCAAATGGGTGGTCGGCCCGGAACATCAGGTTTACCGGCATCAAAATCCTAAATGCCCCGCCACTTATGGTAAACGGCTGGAAGCTGAAATAGTAAATAAAGTCCAACAAACCCGGTTACTTCTTGGTTGACATTTGAAATGACATTCGATAAAATATTAGAAGTAACTTGGGAATATCTGTTTTTGCAGTATTTATGGGATAAGTATAAAATTTTTTTTTTGCAAAAGCGTTTTCGTAATTTATTTTGGAGATCATTCCGGATGACGGAGACGAATGGCACAAATTATGAAACTCGCTTTTAAAGTTTAAGGGGAGGTATTTTAATGGGGATTATGTCGATTCGTCGTATGGCGCAGAAGTTATTAGCGCCGGTTATTTTGGTTCTAGTGGTGGCGTTGGTAATCGGTGTATTTTATGTTGGAGTTCCTAATTTCGGAAAAGAATCATACGGATATAAAGGGCCGTCCCTTAAGGTTTACGGGAAGAAGATTAAAGACGCTGATTTTAACAACTATTTGATGCGTGTATCCCAACAAGCCAGTCAGTTCGCTCAGATCAGAGCTTACAGTGAAGCTGAACTCAGGGACGCCGCTATCAATACGGCTATTCAAACCGTTGCGTTTGAACGCGAGATGGAGCAGGCCGGTTCTAAAATCAAAGTCAGCAAAGGCGAGCTTGACAAAGTCATTAAGAAGTATTTCCCAACTGAAGAAGAATTAAAAAGTTTCATGGAACAACAGGGTTTTACCAATAAGAATGAATTTCAAAAGACTCTGACTAAGGAATTGGAATATCAGAAATTTGTTCAAAATAAAGCCCGTGAGTTGGAGATCACTATTCCTGAAGAAGAAGTATTGGGTTATGTGGAGGAAATTAGCGTAAGCCATGTTTTAGTCGGCACTAAGGATGGGGAGAAGGATATTCGTTCCAATGCCGAGGCCTTAGCCCGCGCTAACGAAGTTTATCAAAAGCTGGTTAACAATGGGGATTTTGCTAATTTAGCCAAGGAATATTCGGATGATCCCGGTTCGAAAGATAACAACGGTTCACTTGGCTCGATGCCGATCGATTATTTTAAAAACAGCATGGTTAAAGAATTTGTGGATGCCTCTTTGGCATTAAAACCGGGAGAGATTAGCAAACCGGTTAAATCCCAGTTCGGGTACCACGTTATTAAACTGGAATCAAGGAAGATGCCGACCGGCGATGAGTATAAAGAGAAGTACCGTGAGATCGAGGATCAGTTGCTTTATCAAAAAGCCGAGTATGATCCTAAATATCGCGAATGGCTTGAGGGCATGTTTAAGAAAGCCGAGGAAAACGTGGAAATTCTCGATCCGGGACTGCGCGCCTATCGTTTAACGAAGGATGAAAAGTGGAAAGAAGCGGCTGAGGCCTATGAAAAAGCGCTCAATAAGAAGTATTATAAGAATAAAGTGGATACCTATGTCAATGCCTCAAATGTTTACCTGAAACTAAATCAGGCTTCACAAGCAATTGAAATGTTAAGTAAAGCTCCTGCCGCGGTCAAGTCTGATCTGGAATTCCAAATTTCTTTAGGAAATGCCTACCGGGAAAATGAACAACCGGATAAGGCCAAAGAACTCTTACTTGAATACGGCGAAGGTCATATGGACAATGCTGTGGTTCACGAACAATTGAAAACTGTTTTCAGCGACTGGAAGATGGCCGATGCGGTTGAGAAAGAAGAAAAAATCTTAGCTGATATTAAAAAAGCGGAAGAGGAAGAACTTCAAAGGTACCAGCAAGACCTGGAAGGACGTAATCAAAGTAAATAATGACTGAGCGTATTTTAGGATTATAGCGGGAGCATACGCGGAGGGCGGTTTATGCCTTCCGCGTATTGATCTTTAATTTACAGAATTTAAATACTAAGTAGAGCCATTGGTAGGTGTCGGGAGGAATAATTAATGGAGTATTCGATTAGGACCTCTTACTGCGGTGAAGTACGCCGTGAGGATATGGGAAAGGAAATTGTGTTAAACGGGTGGGTCCAGCGCCGCCGCGACCTGGGCGGTTTGATCTTTGTCGACCTGCGGGACCGTTCCGGCATTGTTCAGGTGGTTTTCAACCCTGAGCTGGAACCAACAGCTTTTAAGATAGCGGAGAATTTACGGAGTGAGTATGTAATCGCGGTTAAAGGCAAAGTGTCGGGACGTCCTGAAGGAATGATTAATACCAATATGCCTACCGGTGAAATTGAAGTATTGGCGTCTGTTTTGGAAATTTTAAACGAAGCTAAAACACCTCCGATATACATAACCGAGGATCTTGACGCCGATGAGACCGTTCGTTTTAAATATCGTTACCTAGACCTACGCCGCCCCGAGTTGCAAAGGAATATAATCTTACGCCACCGGGTCGCTAAAATAGTACGGGATTTTTTAGATTCAAAAGGTTTTTTAGAGATCGAAACACCGATGCTCACAAAGAGTTCACCGGAAGGGGCCCGCGATTTTTTGGTTCCCAGCCGTGTCAATCCGGGCCGTTTTTACGCTTTACCCCAATCGCCGCAACTTTTCAAGCAGCTCTTAATGGTAGGAGGGTTTGACAAGTATTTTCAGATCGCTCGTTGTTTTCGGGACGAAGACCTCCGCGCCGACCGGCAACCGGAATTTACGCAGATCGATATTGAAATGTCATTCCTTAGTCAACCGCTGCTCTTGGATTTAATGGAAGAAATGGTCTGTAAGATCTTTGATGATTCCATTGGCGTTGAGTTAGCCAGACCTTTCCAGCGGTTAGAATACAAGGAGGCTATGGACCGGTTTGGATCGGACAAACCGGATACCCGTTTTGGCCTTGAACTGGTTGACATTTCAGACCTGGTAGTTGATTCCGGGTTTAAGGTCTTTGCCGGTACGGTAGCTAATAGCGGGAAAGTGATCGGTATTAACGTTCCCGGCTGCGCCGGTTATTCCCGAAGCCAGCTCGATGAATTATCACCGTTAGCGGTTACTTATGGAGCAAAAGGCCTGGCCTATTTGGCCCTTACTTCCGATGGAGTCAAATCTCCCATCGCCAAGTTTTTCGCTCCGGAAGAATTAGATAGACTTATCCAACGGTTTGAAGCAAAAACCGGCGACTTAATTTTATTGATCGCCGATAAACCCCAGACCGCTTTGACGGCCATGGGCCAAGTCCGCCTGGAATTCGGCCGCCGCTTGAAACTTATCCCCGAAGGCGCCTTTGAATTTTTATGGGTGCTTAACTTCCCCTTGCTGGAGTATGATGAGGACGAAAAGCGTTATGTTGCGGTGCACCATCCCTTTACCTCTCCGCTGCAAGCGGATGAAGCTAAATTATTGACTGATCCGGGGGATGTCCGGTCCAACTCCTATGATCTGGTTCTAAATGGAGTCGAATTGGGCGGCGGAAGTCTCCGTATTTATCGGCGCAGTCTTCAAGAGAAAATGTTTAAAGTAATCGGTTTATCGATGGAAGAAGCTAGAGAAAAATTTGGGTATTTACTCGACGCGTTCGAATATGGAACTCCGCCCCATGGCGGGATTGCCTTCGGCCTTGATCGGCTGGTGATGTTGCTCACCGGAAGCAGTTCAATCCGGGATGTTATCGCTTTTCCGAAAACGGCCAGCGCTACCTGTCTTATGACTGAAGCCCCTTCGGAAGTATCTCCCAAGCAGTTAAAGGAACTTGCCATTAAAGTTGATGGCTGACTTGGAAAACTGATTTATTCGCTTCTTCGGAGTATCATAACGTTTTTTTCTTTAGAATTAAGGGATTTTGCCGGACTTTAGAACTTGAAGCCTATCTAAAGCTATGGTATGATAAAAACGTAAACCATAGTCTGGGTAAATGAATAAGGTAATTATTCATTTGTTTGTCGCTTGAAAAAATCCCTGCTTTGTTCGTGATGAAGCTGAATTTGTTATGAACCAACATAAGTACCTCGGGAGTTCGCTCTCTATTGATGGCGTGCATGCCTCCTTGAGAGGACACATAAGACCAATAGGAGAACACCCACCTTGTGTGAGCAGGGTTCAGGTAACGTTCAGCATAGCGGCATAGCGGGGTTTTATACAGTTGTCAACAGTAATCAGTTATAAGTCGGGGGTAATCACTGATCTGGTTTCGGACTAGGGATTCATATTTGGGTACGAATTAAAGGGCGATTAGTATTGTTAATCGCCCTTCCCCTTTTAACTAGCATAATAATGTATCGTGGATGAATTCTCTTACTGAAGGAGATAGGTAATCGGATGAAATCGGTACTTTCCAAAAACGAGCTTCGCTCAAAGATAATGTCGCGGTTGGGTGACTTAACGCCCCGAGAATATCTTGATTTGACCTATCGATTGTATGCGGATTTTTTAAAACTAAAGCTTTTAGATAAGGCCAACTATATTATGATCTATTATTCGGTCCGTAATGAAGCGAATACGGTACGGATTATTAATTATTTGCTCAGGGCCGGAAAAAGGGTGGCTATTCCGGTTTGCACCCCGGAGCGGGATTTGAATGCGGCGATAATTAATGATTTAAGCCAATTGCGGCCGGCTCCTTTTGGTTTGATGGAACCCGGCCCGGGGTCGCCGTTAATTCCCAATGATCAACTCCAATTAATAGTAATACCCGGAGTCGCCTTTGATGAAAAAGGCTATCGTCTCGGTCATGGCGCAGGTTATTACGACCGATTTCTCTCGAAAACACCTAAAGCCTTTAGACTTGGCTTGGCTTATGACTTTCAACTTGTACCGGAAGTACCAGTTGAAAGCCATGATCAAAAAATGAACGGTCTATTAACAACTTCGCGATATTTGGAATTTTAACCCGTATCTCTGGTTATGGAATATTTTTTTAGAAAGCTTCATTTCCTCTTTTACAAAACCAAAATTTACAATCGAATTCTTTAAACTTCTGAAGCGGGATTTTCTTCCGCCTTTTTGTAATTATCCGGGTTTGATCACTCCAGGCCAGTCACAAACGAAGACCCATTATTATTGCCCGTCACCTCTCGCCTAAAAAGAGAGACCTCCTTTTTGAGGCGGATCATCTTTGGAAAGGTGATTATTGATTAAATCCTGGTCCCCGGGTCCGGGTTGGATAAATTGAACTCCAGCTACAAAAGAGTAATCGGAGTTTTGCAGAGAGCGGACATGCCTGACCCGGCCGATCATTGAGATGGATTTACCGGCTAAAGGAAATTCAACCAATAAGGTAATTCCGACTGGTAGTCGCAAGTTGGTGAGGAGTGTTACCCCGCCTTTACTAACGTCTTGGCTTTCTCCAGCGCCGACTTTGGAGGCAAGGTGTTTTAGATCCCGATCACCCAGGCGTAAAATGCGATAATTGATTGGGCAATATAGGGGTTTTCTCCGGCTGACCCTTCGCTCTCTTTTAATTACGACCCGAGGGCTTTCGATGATTATTTGAAAGCTTTCTTGAATGGTCCGTCTTAGGATTTTACTTCGAAAAAAGAGCAATTCGTCAGAGTGGCACGATTGAATCGCGATCATTTTTTGAGGCAGAAACAGATCAAACCAGTCTAGTAATTCCCGGGAAAGTGAGAGAGTCATCGTTGATTCGTTAACCTCCAGGACCTTGGCTTTACCTGTAATTTCTTCAAAATATCCGTTGTCGGAGGCTTTATTAATAATAATCTCTAAGGGTTGATTAGATTGAAAAGATTGGTTTAATCCATTTGAGTTCAGTTTTATATACATTTCACTCATTAGATCACCTCAATTACTACTTATAACTATAAAATTCTATTAAAAACATAAGATTCCTTCGTCCCCAGGATTAGGAATTGTTTGTTTTTGCCTAAATCTAGTGGTATAATATTACGAGCTGAGGATGGCACTTTTTTACGTTGAATACGTTGTTAAATATAGGTTTTTCAGACATGGAAATGATAATTAAGGCTTTATGTGTGGATTTTTTATGGGTTTTTATCAAAAATCGAGGTGGAATTGATGTTGAAAATGTTGGCTGAAATGTGGGACACCAATCTCCGGGAAGTAAAACGTTTGCGAAGGCGAATTGAAGATATTAATCTATTGGAATCGGAGTTTGAAAAGTTAAGTGACTCGGAGCTCCAAGCCAAAACCGATGAGTTTAGAGAAAGGTTGGCGGAGGGAGAGACTTTGGATGATATTTTGCCCGAAGCTTTTGCCACCGTTCGGGAAGGGGCCAAACGGATTCTTGGTCAGAGACATTTTGACGTCCAGTTAATGGGAGGAATTGTGCTCCACGAAGGTAAAATAGCCGAGATGAAAACCGGGGAAGGCAAAACCTTGGTAGCTACCTTGCCGGTTTATTTGAACGCCCTTACGGGACTGGGGGTGCATGTAGTCACCGTAAACGATTATTTAGCAAGGTTTCATAGTGAATGGATGGGCAGGGTTTACCGGTTTTTAGGGCTAACGGTTGGGGTAATCCTTCATAATCTAACTTCCGAAGAACGGCGTCATGCTTACGGCAGTGATATCACTTACGGGACTAATAACGAATTCGGCTTCGATTACCTTCGCGATAACATGGCTTTTTCAGTGGAAGACATGGTGCAACGGGAATTGAACTATGCTATTGTCGACGAGGTAGACAGTATCTTGATTGACGAGGCGCGAACCCCGTTGATTATTTCCGGACAAGCGGATGAATCCACCGAATTGTATTATCGATTTGCCCGGATCGCTCCTAAGTTAAAAAAGGAAGAAGACTATACCATTGATGAAAAAGCCCGGACTGTGGCTGTGAACGAAGAGGGCGTAGCCAAAGTCGAAAAAATGCTCAATGTCGAAAATATGTATGAAGATGAAAATACCGAACTGGTCCATCAATTGAACCAAGCGCTCCGTGCCAAGGAGCTTATGAAACGGGACCGGGATTATGTGGTTAAAGACGGCCAAGTAATAATCGTTGATGAATTCACCGGCCGGTTGATGTTCGGTCGCCGATACAGCGATGGGCTGCATCAAGCTATTGAGGCTAAAGAAGGTGTCAAAATTGAACGGGAAAGCCAGACTTTAGCGACGATCACTTTCCAGAATTATTTCCGGATGTATAATAAGCTGGCTGGAATGACCGGTACCGCGGAGACCGAAGAGACCGAATTCCGAAAAATCTATGGCCTTGAGGTGGTAGTTATCCCCACCAACCTACCGATGATCAGAGTGGACCATCCCGATGTGATTTACAAGACCGAACCCGGTAAGTTTCGGGCGGTGGTTGAGGATATTGTAGCGGGATACGAAAGAAAGCAGCCGATCTTAGTCGGCACCATCTCGATTGAGAAGTCGGAAGAATTAAGCAATATGTTGAAGAAGCGAGGCGTGCCCCATCAAGTCTTAAACGCCAAGCATCATGAGAAGGAAGCGGAGATCATTGCTCAAGCCGGCCGCATGGGTGCGGTCACAATCGCCACCAACATGGCGGGGCGGGGCACGGACATCATTTTAGGCGGTAATGCTGAATTTTTGGCGAAGGATTTTTTAAGGACCCGCGGGATTGACCCCAACGAGGCAACGCCCGAGGAGTACCAATTGGTACTCCAAGAAGCTAAAGCGATTACCTATAAAGAACACGAAGCGGTAGTGGCTTTGGGTGGCTTGTATATTATCGGCACCGAGCGTCATGAGAGCCGGCGGATCGATAATCAGCTGCGGGGTCGGGCCGGTCGTCAGGGGGACCCGGGAGCTTCCCGTTTTTATGTATCAATGGAAGACGACCTAATGCGGCTTTTCGGTGGCGACATGATCTCAGGATTAATGGAACGCCTGGGTTGGACCGAGGATATGCCCATTGAACATTCGGCCATTGCTAAACGGATTGAAGCTGCTCAATGTAAGGTGGAAAACAGGAATTTTGAGATCAGGAAACATGTTTTGGAATATGACGATGTTCTGAATAAACAGAGAGAAATAATTTACGAGCTCAGGAAGAAATTGCTCTTCGGATCGGATGAGCATCAAAGAGTGCTCCAACTCTTCGGAGAAGTAACCGATAATCTTCTGGATATTTACGCCAATGCCAAAGTGTATCCGGAGGAATGGGATCTAGAAGGGCTATTAAAAGCGGTTTATACAACCCTACTCCCGGTGGATTCCATTACTATCGAAGAGATCGAAGGCGTGAGCCACCAAGAACTCCGGGAAATGATCCTGGATCGAGCTTTGGAGATCTATCAAGCTAAAGAAGGAGAAATCGGCAAAGAACACTTATATCAGTTCGAACGTCTGGTCATGCTCCGGACGATTGATGTTAAGTGGATGGATCATTTAGAGGCTATGGATGAATTGAAAGAGGGAATCGGCCTGCGCGCTTATGGCCAAAATGATCCGTTGGTAGCCTATAAGATTGAAGCCTATCAAATGTTCAAGGAGATGCGCGATAGTATTAATGAGGAAGTGGTTGGGACTCTAGCAAAAGTTCAAGTCGCCTCCGAAGAAAGAGTAGCCCAAAGGCCAAAAATTCGTAATATTTCCACTAACATTAATGAAGATGGCAGCGCGGCGGTTAAACAACGGGTTGTCGGTAAAAAAGTCGGACGGAATGAACCTTGTCCTTGTGGCAGCGGGAAAAAGTACAAAAAGTGTTGCGGACAGGAAGCGGGATAAAGCAGTAACCAGGAGTTGAGGGGTCAGGAGCCAGGAGTGAACGCGAAGAATATGGGGTAAGACCATCCAAAAATTTTTGAGTTCTGCGAGAATATGGCTGTCTCCTGACTCCCGGCTACTATTGAACCTACAGTAATTCTATTTTCAATGAGGTGATTGCATGATTGAACCAAGTGAGATACGGAACCGGTTGGCGGACTTGAAGAAAAGATTGCGGCAAATGAGGGAGTATCTTTGATCTGGCTAGTAAGAAAGACCGGATTAATGAGCTAAACGCTCTTTCAACCGCTCCCGATCTTTGGAATAATCCATCCCAAGCCCAGCAAGTGATGCAAGAATTAACCGCCTTAAAGAACCAAGTAGAACTGGTGGAACGTCTAGAAAACCAGGAGTCGGATTTGACTGGCTTATTAGAGATGGCGATCGGCGAGGGGGAAGAGGAACTCTTACAAGAGATATTTGACGGAGCCGCTAGCTTAACTAAAGAAGTTGACAATTTAGAATTGAGTACAATGTTAAATGGGGAATATGACCGTTTTAACACCTATTTGACCATTCACCCCGGAGCTGGCGGCACCGAATCTCAAGATTGGGCGGAAATGCTGCTCCGTATGTACCTGCGCTGGGCCGAACGGAAGGGTTATAAGGTTGAGTTTCTGGACTATCAACCTGGAGATGAGGCCGGGGCCAAAAGTGTTACTCTTCAAATCTCGGGTGAGAATGCCTATGGATATCTGCGTAGCGAAAAAGGCGTTCATCGCTTGGTCCGGATCTCGCCTTTTGACGCTTCGGGACGAAGGCATACTTCCTTCACTTCGGTGGATATTGTACCGGAAATCGATGATTCGATCGAAGTCGAAATTCGGACTGAGGATTTAAAGGTCGATACTTACCGGTCGAGCGGCGCCGGAGGACAGCATGTTAATAAAACTGAGTCGGCGATCCGGATTACCCATATACCCACCGGTATTGTGGTAGCATGTCAAAACGAAAGGTCTCAATTTCAAAATCGCGATCGGGCAATGCAGATGTTAAGGGCAAAACTCTTTGAGAAATACCGGCAGGATCAGGAAGCTAAGCTTGCCCAGCTCAAAGGGGAGTATACTGAGATCGCTTGGGGTAGCCAAATCCGTTCTTATGTTTTTTGTCCCTATACTATGGTTAAGGACCATCGGACCGAAGCTGAGACCGGTAATGTTCAAGCGGTAATGGATGGCGAATTGGATCAATTCATTGAGGCGTATTTAAAGTCGGAATACAATCGAACCTGAATGTATGATGGAAAATAAAACTAATCAACCCCGGTTAAACTAAAATCGGGGTTTTTATTTTTTTCTAAGGAGGTAATATTCTGAATCAAGAAAAATTTTACCAACGAATCCTATTCCTATTCGGGACCTTCTCTTTTTTGTTATTAATCGCTTTATTACGCCTGTTTCAAATACAAGTGCTCGATTTTAGTAAATATGCGAGACTGGCTGGAGAACAACATGGCCTGCTGCTTCAAAAAAATCAATTAAGAGGACCGATCTATGATCGAAACGGCAAGCTGTTGCGCAGTTCGATCCCAAAGTGGTATTTACTCATAAAAAACAACATTCCGGAACTTCGTGATGAATACCGGGATAGTTTATCATTCCTTGATGATGGTTTTATTCGGGAAGCAAAAGCGGATCCAACCAAGGGTTATTTGATTTACTCTAAACCTTTAAGAGATTCGGAAATTACCCAGATCACTAATTTAAGAAATCCTAACCTGAAGATCGTTTCCAATCTAATTGGGAGAGACGCTCCGGAAAAAACCGCTTGGCACATATTGGGAACGGTCGCGGGTGACAAAGGGCAATTTGGTCTGGAATATACGTTGGAACCGGTTTTAAACCAATATTCATATTCGGCGTCCCTTAGATCTTTAACCGATGCTACTAAAAGACCCCTTCCCGGCCTGGGGTTACGAACCATACAGAGTCAAAACCCCAACGGTTTTTATTTGACAATTGATTTATTCATTCAAAAAACAGTAGAGCAGATCTTAGATGAAGAAAAAATTAGCGGAGCAGTAGTAGTTTTAGACGTTCAAACCGGTGATATTTTAGCCATGGCAAGCCGCCCTTTGGTTAACCTGGCTAATTTACAAGCTAGTTTGACAGATCCTGAATCCCCTTTCATAAATCGAGCAGTGACCGCCTATCCTCCCGGTTCCGTTTTTAAGACCGTATTACTTTGCGCAGGCCTTGATTCGGGTTTGGTTTTTGAAGACGAATATTTTAAGGACGAAGGTTTTTATCAACTGGGGAATAAACGTTGGAGCTGTACTACTGCTGAAGGCAAGGGGCACGGTTTTTTAAACCTTACTGAAGCTTTTGCTTATTCCTGTAATCCGGTCTTTATTGAACTGGCTTTACGATTAAGTCCCGGCTTGATTACTGATTATGCCGAAAAATTTGGTTTTGGGAAGCCGGTTAATATCAGCCTCTTTGATGCGGCTTGGGGAGAATTACCGACCGGAATTGATCTTTCTTTAGGAGAACGGGCTAATCTTGCTCTAGGACAACAAATAATTACCGTAACCCCTCTGGAAGTGGCTTCTTTTGTCCAAACTATCGCCAACGACGGAGTAAGGCTGGAGCCAAGGTTACTATTGGGTAAAACCGGTGCTGTTGGAGGGCTAATAGAATTCATTCATTCCGAACCGGAAATCAGAGTAATAAAAAGAAAAACCGCCCATCAAGTCCAAAAAATGATGGCTGCGGTCTTGGAATACGGCACCGGCCGCGAAGGGCAGCCCGCTTGTAAAGGGGCGGGCAAAACCGGCACTGTTCAAAATAGTAAAGGGCAGGATCTGCCGGATCATGCATGGTTCGCGGGATATGCCCCTTTGCGTGAGCCTCGATACGCAGTGGCGGTATTTTGTGAGAAGGGGGCTTCCGGTGGTAAAACTGCGGCTCCGATCTTCCGAAAAATAGTGGATAAAATTACCATTAGATCAGACTAGCACAGAATGCCCGGAAAGGACATAGGAATATTGATACGGAGTATTATTTTACTGCCGACAGGCGACCAATCCGCTAATTCCTATGGAGGTGTCTTATCTGAATGATTATTCCCATTATTGGGCCGGCATTTCAACTTATCATAGCCGGTTTTTATTATCTTTTCGGGTATATCTCAAATAATAATGTTTTTCCGCTCCCTTTATCGGAAGAGGAAGAAAGCTCCCTTTTGATTAGGTTGGAAAGCGGGGATGAAGAGGCCAGAAATATTTTAATCGAACGCAATTTAAGATTAGTAGCGCATATTGTTAAAAAATTCGACAGCACCGGTGAGGATATTGATGACTTGATCTCCATCGGAACAATTGGACTAATCAAGGGAATTGGGACCTTTAAGCGGAATCGGAACACTAGGTTGGCGACTTATGCAGCCCGTTGTATTGAAAATGAAATCTTGATGCATCTTCGAAGCATTAAAAAGAATAAAAACGATCTTTCCATTTATGATCCGATTGGGACCGACAAAGAAGGTAATGAAATTACTTTGATCGACATTTTGGATACTGGAAACGAAGTGGTTTCGGATCAAGTGGAAACCCTGCTTGAAGAAGAGAAACTTAGGGAGAGACTGAATCAGCTTAGTAAAAGAGAGAAGAAAGTGATTGAACTAAGGTATGGTCTGAATGACGGTATCAATAAAACCCAACGTGAGATCTCAAAAATGCTCGGTATATCCCGGTCTTACGTATCGCGAATTGAAAAAAAGGCTTTGCGTAAGCTTTTTTGCGATTTAGCGGCAGCTAATGGAGAAAGCAATTCTTAAGCGGCGCCCGAATATTTTAGGACCATTATTTTCCAAGAATAAATCTTGCTAGATGGGTTAATCTATACTCAGAGATTTGTAGTAGCCGAGGCGCAGATTGATAACGGCCTTGCCCCAGAGGCTGAAAGGTCGTTATCAGTCGAGCAACTGATCGATATGGGTCCGTAGAGTTTGGATTCATGTCGGTCTGAGCGCAGATTGTTATAGGTGAGCCAACTTATTACGGCGGTTGAAGAGATCGTCGTGGTAGGGAAACTTATCTATGGCGGTCGGGCCCAGATTGTTATCGGAGCGAAAGGGTTTGCTTGCAGTCGAGAGATTGCAGGTAGATCCCCAAGTTTTGATAGCAGTCGGTCAAAGGTTATCGTAGTGCGTGTAATGGGTGTTCGTAGCCGAAAGGTTGCGGGTATCCACGCAACGTGGTGCGGTAGCCGGAGATAAGGTTACTGCAAGTCTCTATTTATTAGAAACTGAAGAGCCAAGACTCTTAGCCATAGACTCATTAACAAAAGGCTCCCGGCGGAATTTATCCAAAAGCAAAGCTATTTTAAGATATCCACTGATTTTGCCGGAGTTTACCCGAATAACCCCTGTTTAGGGGTTTTATCTATTTTCATTAATCAGGTATAATATTTATACAGTCCCTCTTTGTACGGATAAGTTCGTGTAGGGACTAGCGAGCATCTATTTGACGCTGGCGCCGGTGGACGGGTAAATGCTCAACCCCATGGTGGAATATCTAGCCGGCTTTCCAAAATGGGGAGTGTTACTTCTTTAAAGGTTTTGGTTTTAGGTTTTAAAAATGTTTTAAATGCTTTAAGTGTTTTACCAGTTTTAAATGTTTGTTTTAAATGTTTTGTCATCTACCACCTTAGAGGTGGTTATTTTTTTATCCAAAATTCCGGTGGTTCGGTTAGACTAATTTCCTCCTTCCAGAGGACCTTTGCTCGCTGTATCGTTTTCTTAACCCGGATGATCCGGAACTCAAGGTTGATCAGGATTTAAAGCGACATTGGAATCTAATCTTAGCCGATCCGAACCTCTATTATCCGGTCATTGAAGAAGGCGGGATGGTTTCCTCCTGCACTTTGGCCATTATTAGGAATTTAACCGTTTGATCGGGGGAGAAAAGACTGCATTTATAGTTCGTTTGTAATGATCCGATTTTCTTTCTCGCCATCATAATAGATAGATGTGGTATAATTGAATTATGGAAGGAGGAACCAATGCGCCGTATTGACAAGAAAATTACCGATTATGGGTTGATTGAAACCATTCTTATAGAGGAACGGATTTGCAGGATTGCATTATGCGATTGGGAAAAACCCTATTTAATACCGATGGTCTTTGGCTATTATGATGGTTATCTATATCTTCATTCGGCCCCGGAAGGGAAAAAGATTGATTTGATTCGTAAAAACAATCAAATCTGCTTTGAGGTCGAGTCAAAGGTGGAAGTGGTCCCAGGTGAACAACTCTGTAACTGGGGGATTAACTATTATTCAGTGATTGGTATCGGAAAAGCCTATTTTTTGGAGGAACCCGAGGAAAAAAAGAAGGCCCTGAATATTATGATGCGAAAGTTTACCAAAGAAAATCAATTTGAGTATTCTGAAGATATGCTCCGCAAAACGGAAGTGATTAAGATTGTAATTGAAGAGATGACGGGAAAAAAATCAGGGTATTGAAAGCTTCAATTTAATTAAGCTCCCTCAGTTCTTGAAGTTAATCTATAGTACTGTTAATAAAAACTGTCGTGGCGTTTTTTATTAACAGTTTTTTATTTAATAAATCTGTTAAAACGGTTTATCATAAATAGTATCAACAGGTTTGAAATATTTCTTAAATTATTTCTTGAAAAAAAGAGGATATTTTTGTTTGAGAAAGAATATTATATGCTGTTAACACGTGTCAGCAAATTGAAAGAGGTAAAACAGTAAATGAAGCAAGTAACCAGTAAGGATGTAGCCCGTTTGGCCGGAGTATCGAGGACGACGGTTTCATTAGTTTTAAATAATATTCCCAACTCGAGAATCCCCGAGGAAACTCGGCAAAAAGTTTTGAAGGTGGCCCAAGAATTAAAATATCAACCTAATGCTTTAGCCCAAAGTTTAAAAACGAAACGATCGAAAATTATCGGGCTGGTTATCCCATCGATCACTAATCCCTTTTTTCCTTCAATCGCGCAAGGGGTCGAGGATGTCGCCAACGAACACGGATATAATATCTTTCTTTGTAACAGCTTCAGGGACCCTGAAAAAGAAAATGGATATATCAGAGCTTTAGCCAGTAAGCAAGTGGACGGTATCATTTTCACTTCAATCACTTATAATGTCGATTATATCCGTGAGTTACGCAGCCAAGGAGTTGCTATTGTCGCTTTTGATCGCCGCATTAACGATAATAATGTCGATTCGGTTTTGTTCGATAATTTCAGAGGCGGTGAAATGGCAGCCGAATATTTGCTGGGAATGGGCCATAAGAATATTGCATTTTTATCGGGACCGACCAATATTTCCAGTCGGAGCGATAGGTTGGAAGGATATAAAAATGCTTTGGGAAAAGCGGGAATAACCATAAACCCATTATATATATTGTTAGATGATTTCATGGAGGAAGAAGGCAGGGACACTAACTATGAAGTTGAAGCCGGTTACCGTATGGCTTTAAGGTTGTTGGAAGATAACCATGAGGTCACAGCAATTTTCGCGGTTAATGATATGACGGCGATTGGAGCGTTAAAAGCCCTTAGAGAGAAAAAGCTTAAAGTTCCCAATGATATTTCATTAATTGGTTTTGACAATATTATTTTAGCGGATTTGATCGATCCCCCGCTTACTACTATCAAACAACCAAAGTACACGATGGGAAAAGCAGCGGCTGAACTCTTGATTTCTAGATTGGAAGGTTTGAGTGTCGCCGGACCTAAACATACTCTCCTTTTTCCTCCCGAGTTAGTAGTTAGGGAATCGGTAGTACCTGTTACCGATGGTCTTTTAGTAAAAAGTAATCAGGGATAATATTTTTATAGCTTACTCGATTTAGCGATTTTAGAACAATTTAAAATTTAAAAGAGGTAATTATAGAGGAGGCGACATAACTCACCAAAACCATTAAAGCTGACACGGTTTAGTAAGTTGATATTAACTGGAGTTTTCCAGGGAGGCGCTAAAATGACAGGACCTAAAATAGCTTTGTTTACATTTGCCGAACATCGAAATGATTTCTTTCAAAAAAGGCGTTCTTTATTAGAACAATATCTCAACCAAGTTCAAAGTGTTTTGGGAAGAGAAATGGATATAACGACATTCGAACCCATCCGGTCCCTGGAAAAAGCGCGGGAAATTGTCGCCTCAACTAACTTAAACAATTTTGATTGCGCTATTTTTCATTTTCCAATTTGGGTGGCTCCTAATTTTGCTACTGTAATGGCCAAATTAATCCAGTTGCCGCTTTTATTATTAGCTAATGACGATATCGCAACATCTAGTTTACCTGGGATGCTAGGATGCGGAGCTGCGCTCGATCAAGTTGGAATTGCCCACCGGAGAATTTGGGGTAGGATAGAGGACCCAAAAGTATTAAATTCGATAAGAACCTTTGCTAACGCGGCTAATGCTGTTAAAGCTCTTCAAGGTTTGCGTTATGGAGTATTTGGGGGGCGGAGTTTAGGTATTTATTCCGCGGGAATCGATCCCTCCCAATGGCAACAGCTATATGGTATTGATGTTGAACACTTCGACCAATTAGAAATTGTGCGTCGGGCTGAGAAACAGAACCGCAACGAGGTGATCGCCTTAGAAAAATGGCTCGAAAATCAGGGATTAAAATTTGCCTTCGATGACTTGCTGTTCACTAAAGAACATTTAGAATTACAAATTCGCAGTTATTTGGGGACTAGAGAAATAGTTGCCGAAAATAAGCTTGATTTCATCTCAATCAAGTGTCAGCCGGAAATGAGTAATGGCTATTGTTTACAATGTTTGAACGTGGCTTTATTAAACGACCGGTATGACGCAAACGGATCTAAAACGGCAATCCCTTGCGCTTGTGAGGCTGACGGAGACGGAGCCTTGACGATGAAGGTCCTCAACCAATTATCCGGAGGCAAGCCAACCACGCTGATGGATGTCAGGGCAGTATTACCTGAAGAAGGAATCCTTCTCCTAAACAATTGCGGAACCATGGCGCCTTATTTCGCCGGACGTTCGGAGGATCCTAGCTCCAATTTTTCAGAGATCACCTTGGTCACTCATGTTTTCGGGGAAGCAGGAGGAGGTTCGGTTCAGTTTACTTGTGCGCCTGGGCCGCTGACTCTAGCTAGATTTTGTCGTAAAGGGGGACGGTATTGGTTAGCCATTGGTTTTGGCGATGTTATTGCTGATGAAAAAGGATTAATTGCCCAATCGACTCAATGCTGGCCCCATGCGGTCTTAAAAACCGATATGGATCTATCTCGGTTTGTAGAGGCTTATGGTTCCAATCATATCCATGCTGTTTCCGGTGATTACCGGCGGGAGTTATTGGAATTTAGTCGTATATTGGGAATTAAGGCAGAAATATATTCCGGAGGTGAATTTAGTGAACAAAATAGGCTTAATGCGTAGAAAAGAAATGATTGCCGGTTTTTTGTTTATCTTGCCGTGGTTATTGGGATTCTTGATTTTTACTCTTGGACCGTTGATAGCGTCATTTATTATCTCTTTATGCAAATGGGATTTGTTAAATACTCCGACTTTTATCGGATTTAAAAACTATCAGTTTTTATTCAGGGACCCTAATTTTTGGAACGCTCTCAGAGTAACCGCCATTTATTCCTTTTGTCGTTTACCCATTATGGTGACCTTAGGTTTGTTAGTAGCGATTTTACTAAATCAGAAGATCAAATGTTTGGGAATGTTCCGGACTATATTTTATCTTCCTTCGGTATTACCCATGGTAGCCACCTCAATGCTTTGGATGTGGATTTTTAACCCGCAATACGGCATTTTGAACTGGTTTCTCTGGAAGTACTTTCATATTCAAGGGCCGGGATGGTTGGGTGACGAGCGATGGATCCTCCCGTCGTTTATTCTAATGAGTTTATGGTGGGTCGGTTCAAACATGCTGGTTTATCTAGGCGGGTTACAGGGAATTCCCACTGAAATGTATGAAGCGGCTGAGATTGACGGAGCCGGAATGTTCGCCCGGTTTCGCCATGTAACTTTACCGATGATTTCGCCGGTGTTGTTTTATAACATCATTACTACCTTAATTAATTCTTTCGAAACTTTCACGCAAGTATATGTAATGGCTGGTGAAATACCAAGGAAAAACGCGCAGTTTTTTATCCTTTACTTATATAATAACGCTTTCCGTTATTTTAAAATGGGGTACGCTTCCGCTCTGGCCTGGATTTTTTTCCTAATCTTACTGTTTTTCACCTTGATGGTTTTCAAATCATCTTCGGCTTGGGTCTATTATGAAGGAACAGTAAAAGGAGATGAAAAAAAATGACTAATTCAAAGATGATAACGGTTGATGTGAATCCCGAAACCTCATTATTGCGCACAAGTTCTTCTCGTCGTACAGCATGGATGGCTTTTGTTTACGGTGTTCTGACATTGTGTGGAATCATCATTATGATTCCGTTATATTGGACGATTTCCACCGCAGTTAAAGAATTGGATCAGGCCTTGGCTTTTCCGCCGATTTGGATTCCCAATCCGATAGTGCTCCATAATTTTGGCGATGCCATTAAATCAATGGATTTCTTCCGCCAGTTGACCAATACCAGTATCATTACAGGTATTGGAATTTTGGGGCAATTATTGTCCAGTAGTTTGGCGGCATACGGATTTGCCAGGTTTCGCTTTCCAGGACGGAATATTTTGTTCATCATCGCTTTGAGTACCATGATGCTTCCGTTTCACATATTGATTATTCCGCGTTTTATAATGTTTAAATCCCTCGGATGGCTGGATAGCTTTTTGCCGTTGATCGTTCCCGGGTTGTTTGCCGAGGCATTATACCTCTTTTTAATGCGTCAGTTCTTAATGTCGATTCCTGTTGAAATGGACGAGGCGGCCCGGATTGACGGCTGTAGCTATCTGCAAACCTTTTTCCGGATTATTATGCCGTTAGCCAAACCGGCTTTGGGAATAATCGCTGTCTTTACCTTCTTATCCCGCTGGAAAGATTTTATGGGGCCGTTAATTTACATTAGTTCGCAAAAAAATTATACCTTGGCCCTTGGACTGAATGCTTTGCGCCATGACTACTTTGTGGAATGGAACTTGCTGATGGCGGCGACCACTATTGTAATGCTTCCGCCAGTGATTATCTTTTTTATCGCGCAAAGATATTTCATTCAAGGTGTGGTTGTTACCGGGATCAAAGGATAAAAATGCAGGTGTATCTTATTCGCTTTAAGGAGGTGGTCGAAGTATCAAAATTTGTGGTTATCATGTAGCGGCATTTTTTGTGAATCATGATGTCTTGTTAATTTTCGATTATAGGTTCAACTAATGTCGTTGCGTGAAAATTAAAAAAATGGAGGTAATGTAATGAACAGACGTATTTTTGTGTTGGTACTTGTTTGCGTGTTGATCGGAAGTATGGCGCTATCGGTATTCGCGGCGCCCAAGGTTCAATTGCGGTGGTATCTCCGTTGGGATAACGCCCGTCTGAAAAATGTGGCCGAGCCGATCAAAGCCGAGTATGAAAAACTTCATCCGGAAGTGGAAATCGTTATTGAGAACATTAGTAATTCTAATGAATATTTTCTGAAACTCCAGACCATGCTGGCGGCCAATTCTGCCCCGGATGTGATTTATCCCGCGACCCATCAGGCTTATATCTTAGCTGCCAACAAACAAGTTTTAGATTTAATGCCCTTTGTCAAAAAGGACAAAATGGATATAAAAGCTTATATTCCGGAGGTTCTGAAACTATACCAATATAACAATAAAATGCTTTATGGTTTACCGATTGATACTGCGGCATTCGTTGTTTTCTATAATAAAGACATGTTTGACGCCGCTAAAGTTCCCTATCCCACCGATAACATGACTTGGGAACAATTCATTGAAATGGGTAAAAAGCTGGTTAAGGATAAAGATGGTGACGGCAAGATCGATCAATTTGCCTTCCATTACGACACCAACACTGTTTGGCAGGTTATCCTTTATCAAAAAACCGGCAAACTACTTTTTGACGATCTTTACAATCCAACCAAATTGTTGTTAAAAGATAAAAAACAGATTGAAGCTTTGCAATTCTGCGCCGACATTATTCATAAACATAAATTGACCTTGACTCCGGCCCAACGCGGTACCATTGGCGACATGTTCATGTCCGGCCAGGCGGCGATGAATATTATCGGCCATTGGCGGGTGCCGACCTATAACAATTCAGTCAAATTCAACTGGGATGTGGCCGCTCTGCCTCAGGGAGGAAAAATTAAGGCTAACCGTGGCGATGGAAGTTGTTTTGCCATTACTAAAAACAGCAAAAACCCCCAAGCGGCCTGGCAATTTGTCAAATACTTAGCCGGTCCGGATGCGCCGGGAGTTCATAAACTGTTAGCTTTAGGCCAGATGGTTCCTTCTCAAACCGCCCTCACTAATCATGAATTATTTTTAAAGACACCGGGACAACGGCTTATCAATAAGAAGGCCTTCTTGGTAGGCCGTGAGAACCTGATGACGGTTTATCAGCCGTTTACAACATGGTATAACGAGGGTGAAAATGCGATGCGCGGCGCCTTAGTCCCGCTTTGGGAAGGCACAGCCACCGCCGAGCAGGTAGTCAAAGAAATAGCGGCTCAGATGGAAATGCTATTAGCCGGGATTTAGTTTTTTGGAAAGTAGGGTAACTACCTGAAAGTAATTCTTGGTAGTTTATCTGAAGTAAAGCAATTCGATACAGCCCTTATCTCCTTTGGGTTTAGGGATGCGGTGACTAAGTTACCGTATTCCTAAACCCATCAAGAAATGAACTTGGATCTGATAACAACCGGTGTCCGTGAAGTAAGGGTATGGAAGTTACCAAACCGGGACAATTCGGAACCGGATTAGATAAATAATATTTTTCGGTTTTTTCTTTTGATAAAACTAGCTAATTCAATAATATTTCAGTCGAGGTGTTTAAGATGAATCGGATCAGTGATTTCCAGTTTTTAATGCCGACCAAGGTTCTATTCGGAACCGGGCAGATTTCCAAAACCGGGGAGGAGGCGGCCCGGTTAGGCAAAAAGGCTTTAGTAGTTACCGGTTTTAAGGCGATGCGCCAAGCCGGTATTACCGGCCAAGTCGAACAAAGCTTGACAGCGCATGGCCTCACCTTTGAACTTTTTGAAAAAGTAGAGGCTAATCCTAGCACCGATACGGTTGATGCCGGGGTGAAACTGGCTTTGGAAACCGGTTGTGATCTGGTCATTGGTTTGGGTGGGGGCAGCGCCATCGATGCGGCTAAAGCTATAGCTTCCGCCGGAGGTTTGAATGCACCGATTTTGACTTTGATGGAAAAAGGAATGTCTGAAAAAGGTTTTCCCTGTATTGCGATTGCGACGACCTCAGGAACTGGAGCTGAGGTAACGGCGATTTCAGTGCTTACGGTGAGGAGTAAAAATCGGAAAGACGCCTTACGCAGTCCTTACAATTTCCCGGATGTGGCAATCGTTGATCCGGGGTTGACCTTAAACTTAACGCCATATTTGACCGCCAATACCGGCATCGATGCTTTAACCCACGCTGTTGAAGCCTATACTTCCCGAACCGCCAATCCGGTCTCCGATTTATACGCTTGTAAAGCAATTGCCTTGGTTAATAAATACTTGCGCCGGGCGGTTTTAGTCGGGAATGATTTAGAGGCCAGGGAGGGGATGGCTTTAGCTAGTAATCTCGGGGGAATCGCCATTGCTTATGCGGGAGTAGGAGCGGCCCATGGTCTGGGAATGACGATTGGAGGAATTTGCAATACCGATCATGGAATCTCTGTTGGAATCGCTTTGCCTTATGTAATTGAATTCAATTTAGCCGCTAATTTAGAAAAGTATCGGGATGTCGCCCAAATTTTAGGCGAAGACACCAAGAATCTGAGCTTGCGTGATGGCGCTAAGCTGGCGGCCCAAGCGGTTCTTAATTTGATGATCGATTTAAAGTTGCCTTTAAAATACAGTAAAATCGGTGTTCAGCCGGAATTGCTCACTAGCTTGGTTGAGGATACTAAAACCCAACGGGCGATGTTGAATAACCCGATCTTTGCCACAGAGGAAGATATTAAAGGGTTGTATCAGGCATTATTATAATCAAGCTTTTAACCTCCTTAATCTTCTCTCATAGGGGTGGGGTGGGATCGGAGAGAGTCTCTGAACCCCACCCGTGTGGGAGAAAGATTAAAGATGTAGGTTTAGTCTGGACTGCTGCAAATAGGAGGTAGTTATGGAATATAATCAAAGTTTATTAAAGGACTTTAAACCAAAACATCAGTTTTTTATCGGGTTTGATTCCGACGGTTGCGTCTTTGACACCATGGAAATCAAACAAAAGGAATGTTTCTGCCCGAATAACATTAAATACTGGGCTTTACAACCCATCTCCAAATATGCCCGTGAAACTTCCGAATTTGTGAACCTCTATTCAAAATGGCGCGGGATCAACCGGTTTTCGGCGTTGATCAAGATCTTCGATTTGCTGGCGGAGCGCGAGGAGATAAAAGCCAGAGAATTTAAAGTTCCGGAGGCCAAATCATTACGGGAATGGGTTGTTTCGGGAGTGCCCCTAGGGAATGTCACCTTAAAGGAAGCGGTAGCCAAGACCGGTGATCCGGCATTAAAAAATGCCTTGGCGTGGAATGAAGCAGTCAATAAGACCATAGCGGAAATTGTTTACGGGATTCCGCCTTATCCATTGGTGCGTGAAAGTATGGAAAAGCTCAGCCTAAAAGCTGATCTAATCTGTGTGTCTCAAACTCCGAGAGAGGCTTTGGAACGGGAATGGGCTGAACATGATATTTCGAAATACCCTGTGATAATCGCCGGCCAGGAACTTGGCACTAAGAAAGAACACCTTAGTCTGGGCGCTGTCGGCAAGTATCAGCCGAATCACATTTTAATGGTTGGCGACGCCCAAGGCGACTTGGAAGCAGTCCAGGCTAACGGAGGGCTTTTTTATCCGATCAATCCCGGCCATGAAGAAGCATCTTGGCAGAGGTTTTATGAGGAAGCGCTCGACCGGTTTTTTAATGAAAGCTATCAAGGCGATTACGAAGCAAGCTTAATTAGAGAATTCCAGGCCTATTTGCCTGAGACTCCGCCGTGGCGGAAATAGAAAAATTTAATATACGGAGTTGTTATTTATTCATTGAACCACGAAAGGGGATCGACAATGATCAAGGAAGGTTATCGTTACATTAATTTGGATGGGAACTGGACCATTGAAGGCATGGACTTGGAAGAAGGCTTATTACCCCGAAAAGCTTATGAACCTGAGTATTCGCCAAAGGACCCGGTTCCGGCTGAAGTCCCTGGTATTGTTCAAAACCATCTCTTCCAAGCCGGGCGAATTGAAGATCCTTATTGGGAGATGAATAATGAAAAAATCCTCTGGATTGAAGAGAAGGAATGGTGGTACTTTAAAGATTTTACTGTTCCGGATGATCTAAAAGGCCGGAAGTATCATATCGTACTCGAGGGCATTACCTACCGGGCCAATGTCTGGCTGGACGGGATCAATATCGGCAACGTGGAGGGGATGTTCCTCCGTAACTATCTGGATGTTACCCATTTAGTCAAACCTGGTAAGCCTCACCGTTTGACCATTCGCTGCCGGGCGCTGGAAAATTCCTCCGAAGATCGCCCTGGCGGGAAAATCAAACGGGGCGCGGTACGTTCTTCGGGAGTGGTGGCGCCCTTTTCCTACTGGTGGAACTGGTCGCCGCATCTGGTGCCAATCGGGATTTGGAAGTCGGTTTGGCTCAGAATTACCGGCGGCGCAATCCTCGCCGATCCTTTTATTCGGACCAAAATCAATTGGAATGAATGTGAGAAGGCGGCCAGCGCTGAAATTTTAGCTGCGGTAGATGTGGAGTCGAGTTTCACCAAACCGGAAAAATGCGTTTTGCGCGGTGTTATCTCGGGAATTGATTTTAATGACGGCGGGATTGAGATCAAAGAGGAGATGATCCTTAACCCCGGCAAGAACGTAATCGAAATTAATAAACTGCTCAACCGTCCCCGGCTTTGGTGGCCCAACGGCATGGGCGAGCATCCGCTTTACCGGTTTGAACTGACGATTGAAGATTCCGACGGCAATATGATGGATCGAACCGAGACCGAGTTTGGGGTCAGGGAACTTGCTTATCTTCAGAATGATGACGCCGAATGGGTCCAGGAAGTTCACGGCCAGTCCAACCGGTTGTGGTCAATTGTCGGAAAGCCATATCCCTGGACTTTTTGTATTAACCGGAAGCGCTTGTTTATCCGCGGCACCAACTGGTTACCCGTTGATAACCTTTTCCGTTTGACCGAGGAGCGTTACCGGCTCTTTTTGGATCAAGTGGAAGCAGCAAATTTGAATATGCTTCGGGTATGGGCCGGCGGGATTCAGGAGACCGAGACTTTCTATAAACTCTGTGACCGGAAGGGCATTTTGACCTGGGCCGAGTTCTGGCTTTCCTGCGCCAGCTATCCGGTGATGCCTCACGATCTTTTCTTGAAATGCGCTATTAATGAAATTAAGTGCATCCGTAACCATCCCAGCGTGGTGATGTGGAGCGGCGGTAACGAATATAACCCGGATGAACCGGAGAATAAAGAGCTAGTCGACAAATTAGCTGCCGTTTGTAACGAATATGACCCGACACGCCGTTTCCGGCGTGGTTCCCCTTATAAAGGGGACCGTCACGGCGGGTTGCTGATGCTTCCGACCCGGACCTCCAATAAATATAATGGCGATATTTTAAACGGCGATGCCCGTCTGGTTCTCTACCGGGCCGAGATTGCGGTGATGCGAAGCGCGCCGGCGCTGGAGAGCATCAAAAAGTTTATCGGCTCCGCTAAGATCTGGCCGATTGATAAGCAAACCTGGCAGTATCACCATGCGGTCATCGGCGAGCAGGAACGGGACGCCCGGGAATACGGCGGACTGGATGATATCGAACATTGGATCATGGCGGGGCAGATCGCTCACGGCCAGTGCCACCGCCACAATATGGAGTACTGCCGGGAAACCAAGTATTGGTGCTCCGGCTGCATGCAATGGCAGATCAACGGGAGCTGGCCGTCTTTTCACCGGGAATTAATCGACTGGTACGGCGTGCCTAAAGCCGCTTTCTATATGTATAAACGTTCCGCGCAGGATAATATCGTAGTGGCCGACATGGAGAAGTACACCTTTGACGGGAATGAGGTTTTTAACCCGACCATCTATGCGATTACCGACAAGCAAAACCGTTTGGGCGACGTCCAGATAAAAGCGGTCATCTATGATCTAAACTTTAAACCCCTCTTTGAACAGGAGGCTACCGTTACGGTTGAGGCTGATTCCTCGGTCAAGGCTTTTCAAATCAATTGGAAAGTTCCCCAAGACTATTTGAAGCGAGTTTTCTTCCTCTACTTAGAGATGAGGCAATTTGAAGAAGTCTTGGCCGAAAACCTCTACTGGGTCGGGACTACCGGCTATTGCCGTCCGGAAAAATTGTTCAATCTCAACGGCTACTGGGAGTTTCAGGTCGGAACCGAAAAGAACGAACTGAACTGGGAACGGACCATTATGCCGTCTTATTGGGCAAAACCGCAAGTGGCCCCAGCTGAAGGCCAATCAGTCTATTATATCCGGAAAGTAAAGATCCCGGCCGATTGGGAAGGAACCGAATTGGAAGTCTTTTGCGCCGGCTTTGAAGGAAATGATGAAGTCTTCTTTAACGGCCAACGAATCGGCGGTACCGAAGAGGAGATGACCATCCAACTCGGCACCGATGATCTGCTCTTTACCGAGAAGTGGGCCGAACGGATGGCTGCCGAAAAAGGCGGCGCCGCGCAGGAAGCTGAGGCCAAACCGGCAGTAAAAGGAGATAAACAAAACATCCGGATCAGTTCCGATCCGTTCATCGTGCCGAACTTGATCAAACGGTTCTATAAGATTCCGGCCGCTTTGATTAAATGGGGCCGGGAAAACGTTCTGGAAATCAGATTATACGGTCCCTATGCCACCGGCATCTCGGAGCCGGTTTATATCCGGAAAGCGTCAACCCCAGCACAACAACGGGTAATTATTGATTTTGACAATGATCGTTCTTACTTGGCCGATCTTAAAAATTTGCCCCAGGTAGATCTGGATGCCGAAGTATTCGTCAAAGATTTAACAATTCCGGCCGGAGACCAGATTTCGGTGTTGATTAAACTTCGGAATAATACGGACCAAATCGCCTTCTTTGCCGGTTTAAAAGTGAATGGTATCGAGGAGATAACTACTCAGATTTACTCCGACAACTGGTTATGGGTAATGCCCCAGTCTGAAAAAGGAGTCTGGGTAAAATTGATCAATGACAAAAAGAAGACCGGTTCTTTCAAGGCTCAATTCGAATTGACCGGTTGGAATGTGGTTAAAAAGGAGATCGGTCCGGAATTGACTGTAGTATTGAAAGACGGAGGATTAAAATGACTCAAGTGGCAGAGGTAAATTCCATCCTAACCCAACAATTTTCTTCATTGGAAGATTTATTAGAATTTTACCGCCGGGAGTTACCCAAGCGCGCCGCCGGATACCACCAAGAGGAAGTGGGGCCGGTAATGCACCACGACCTTCCCGGCGAGGCGGAGAAGTTTGTCAATAAACTATTTCACCTGGGTGAACATACCATGGATCTGTCCGGAGGGCTGGATTGGTATGCCACACCCAGCGGTGATTTGGAATGGAACGGCGGGCTAGTGCGCCAGGGATACTTTATGCTGTTGGCTGAAGAATACCGTAAAACCGGGGATGAAAAATATGCGGCAGCTATTGTCGAACATATGCTGGACTATATCAGCAACGTACCCCGGTTCGATCCGGTGGGCAAACCTTATCTGGAATATAAGAAATCAACCTGGCGTCCGTTTGAGGCAGCCGGAAGGGCTGCCGAAACCTGGCCGGAAGCATTGGCCAAAATCATCAACAGCCGGAGTATGACCCCGGAAGCCTGGGTTAAGATTCTCCTTTCCATTCATGAACATGCTGAATTTTTAAGCCTTCATCACTGGAAAACCGGTAATCACGCTTGTCTTGAAGTAGCCGCCTTGGGTCTGCTCGGTATTTTCTATCAAGAGTTTAAGGAAGCCGAGACCTGGCGCAGCTATGCGGTGGATTTCCTAATGAAGATGTGTCCGGAACAGTTTCATAGCGACGGCTATACGAAGGAGATGTCCGGCGGTTACCATTGGGTGGCGATGCGCAGCTTCTTTACCTTATATGAGGTAGCACAGAAGAATGGTTTTGAATCGCTCTTTCCCTCCCTTTACCGGGAACGGCTGCTGTTGACTTCAATGGCTGAATTATATCAGAGTAAGCCGGATTATACCATTCCGATCACCAATGATTCAAATACCAAGACAAATAGAAGGGAGCAATTGGAACGGATTAACCGGTTGTTCCATCTACCGGAGATTGAATACCGGTTCTCCGGTGGCGCTCACGGAAAACCACCCGCGTCGGCCTCTTATTTCTTTCCGGAAACCCGGATTGGAATAATGCGCAGTGACTGGAGCGACCAGGCTCGCTACCTCTTTTTCGACATGGGCCGTTGGGGCGATAACCATATGAACGAGGACCAGCTGAATATCGAGGTTTCAGCCTATGGCCGCAAGTTTTTGGTGAACTCCGGCCGCTGGCGTTATACTACCAGCCCCAACGCGCCCTGGATGCCATGGGCGAAATATTTCAAGACTACCGCCGCTTATAATTCAGTCCTGGTTGACGGCTATAATCAGGTGGCCGCTGATGCGGACGGAATAATGAAAATTTACCCCGATTACGATTATGCCGAAGGACGGTTTGAGGCCGGTTACGGTGATGAGGCCTCCGAGGCCGATGAAAAACTCCTTCAAGAAAAAGGAGTCGTGCATCATAAAATTTGCCGGGTAGCCGGAGTAACCCATATCCGTAAAATAATCTTTGTGAAACCCGATTTCTGGATCTTAAGAGATACGATTGCCGGAAAAGGTGAACATGAAGCCGAACAAATCTGGCATTTTTATGACGGAGATTTGATGCCGGATCAAAGCGGCCGGTTTATGGTTACCGGATTTGACGACGCTAACCTGGTTATAGGTAGCATTGGGGATTCCGATGTTACCAGCAGCATCTTTAGAGGTTCTAAGGAACCGATCCGGGGCTGGCATTGCCCATATTACGATCAATTGCGGCCTGCGCCGGAACTGGCATGCCGCCAACGTAACCGAGACCAAATTGTTTTTCACACCTTGATTTTTCCGATTAAAGGGCAGGTTAACGACATGCCTGTCTTTGATGTTACCGAATTCGGATACCGGGTCTCTTATCAAGACCGGAGATGGGAGATTGTAGCTCCGGAAAGAGGAGATTGGAGACTCCGTTAAGGCAGGGGGAATTAGACCATGCTCAAAGTACTTAAGTCTGTTCTGAAAAAACTTTGGTTTTTAACATCAATTATATTTTTACGACTGAGATTGTTTCATCAAGTATTATTGATCATTGCTATTATGTTGTTTTTCATGACACTTCAAGGTTTTATCGGACTAAAGAACATTCGATCTATGCAACAAGTATCGCAACAGGTGTTTAACGATTCAGTTCAAGGCGCTGACGCAGTTTATGCAGCCCGGAACGATATTAATGAGATTCGATCTGAGTACTTGGCAAAGCTGGCTAAATTACCGGTTAACTCCTTATCCAATGTCGATCTGGATACTAATTTAAATCAGCTTTTGACGTTTAGTGAATCATATCGAAATGAAGTTGAAGGCGTTTTTCGGGAAGCGGTTGAAGTTAAGGAGATTTTAAAAGAACCGGCGACCGCTGAAAACTATGAGATACTTAGCAGGCATTTAGCTTTAATCGATAGCTCTTTATCCCGTTTGGAGAATATGGTTCGTCTTACTTCTGTAAAATCTATGTCGCGCGGCAATCTATATACAGCTGTTTCCCGGAAAAACACAATTATCTTAGTGATCACAAGCGCCATCATTAGTATCGGATTCAGTTTGATTATGTCTCTTTCACTTTCTAGACCTTTGAAACAGATGGTGGTCTCTACTAATGAATTGTCATCGGGTGATCTAAGCCGGGATGTTCAAGCTGAAGGTTCCAAAGAGATGCGAAACATGGGGATCAGCTTGAACAGCGCAATTAGAGGTTTGCGCCAGCTAATCCGGCGTGTAAACAGTCGCGCTGAAACATTATTTGATGCCAGTAGTGAGATGCTCAGCGCTTCCAATGAATCCGGAAAATCTGCCGCTGAGGTATCCCGAGCTATGGAGGAGTTGGCCAAAGGAGCAAGCGAACAAGCTGAACAAATCAACCGGATCGTAAATAGCATGACTGAACTGGCTGAGCTGGTTAATACGGTTTCAAGGGATACGGAAATTATCGTATCCGATTCGAAATTAATAGCGGATACCGCAAAAACCGGACAGAAAGTAGCTGGCGATGTGGCTGGGGAGATTAATGACTTATACGTATCAACCAAGGAAGTTGCCCAGGTGATTGACGAACTTAATCTGGCTTCCGGTGAAATTAGTGAGATTACCACCATGATTACCGGAATTGCGGAACAGACTTCATTGTTGGCGCTAAATGCCGCGATTGAGGCGGCCCGGGCAGGGGACCAGGGCAAAGGTTTCGCGGTGGTCGCTAAGGAAACGGGTAAATTGGCCGAACAGTCAAAACAATCAGCCCAATCGATCGCCGATTTGATTCTGGAAATGCGAAAACGGACCAGTCAAGCGGTCCAAGTAATTCAAAAAGGTATCGAAAGAGTTGAAGCCGGTAGAAACTTAACCGTTGAAGCAGCCGGAACCTTTGAGGATATTTTCACCGCCTTGAACCGAATCCTAGGGCAGATTAATAAAGTCGCCGTTTCCGCCCGACAAATGGCAGAAAAGAACGATTATGTTTTCGGGGCTATCAATACGATTGCCGCAATTAGCGAAGAAAGTATGGCAAGTACCGAAGAAGTTTCCGCCACCGCTGAAGAGCAGAGCGCTCTGGTGCAACAGGTAGCCGCTTTATCTGAAAACCTGGCGGAGATCGCCGCTGAGCTCAAACAATCGGTGGCTGTGTTTGTAATTGACAAATCAGCTTGATTAAAAGGCGCAGGTTTTATTTCAGGAGGTTGTTTGATGGTGAATGAAGTGAAAAAATGGTTTGATCGCAAAAAGGCCGAACGGATTATACCCTCGCTTCAAAAAGCGGGTTATACCATCCACTTGGTGGATGATTTAAATGAAGCTAAAACAAAGTTACTAGAGTTAATTCCGGCAGGGGCCAGCATCACTCTTGGCGGGTCGGCTGTTTTAGATGAAATGGGGCTTTTGGAAGTATTTCGTTCTTCAAAGTATCGGTTTTTCGATCGCTATCAGAAGCTTCCGTTTATCCCGGACCGGGTGGAAATTATGCGCCAAGGAATGCTCGCCGATTACCTGGTGACCGGATGTAACGCCATTACTTCCGCAGGGGAACTGGTTAATCGCGACTGCACGGGTAACCGGGTGGCGGGGATGATCTTCGGTCCGCGCAATGTAATTATCATTGCGGGAACCAATAAGATCGTCAATAATCTGGAAGAAGCTTTCCGGCGAATTAGAGAGATAGCGGCGCCGCTGAATGCTAAAAGATTGGATACGCATAAAATTCCATGCCTGGAAAACGGTATTTGCAGTGATTGCGATTCCAAGGACCGCCTTTGTAATTATACGGCTATTATCCATAATGGCAGGAAGTTTCCGGGCCGGATAACCATTATTTTAATTTCCGATAACGCCGGATATTGATATGTGTTGAAGAACTTTGATAAATTTCTTAGACGGACGGGGAGGACATTTGATGAGTAAATATTTAACAACCGGTCAAAAAGAAAAATTCAATAAAGCGGTGGAGTTTTGTCTATCGCGAATTATGATGATGGCTGAACAAATGAAACCGCTGGGGAATGTTTTTCCCGTATCTACACTGCCTGACGGCAAAGTTGACGCTACCAATAAAGGCTTATGGGGTGACGGGCACTGGGTTGGCCTTTTATGGTTGGCCTATGAAGCTACCGGAGAAGAAAAATACCTGGAATGGGCTAAAAAGTGGACCGCTATGATTGAGTACCGTAAAACCGATACCTGGACTCACGATCTTGGCTTTTTACTTGGACTGTCTCATTTAAAAGGATATTATCTGATTAACGATCCCCATTACAAGGAAGTTTCCTTGACTGCGGCCGATTATTACACAAAGCGCCTTAACCCCCATATCGGCCTCATTCAGTGGCACAGTACCCAAGATGATGAAAAGGACAATTTTACTTCAGCGGTGGACGCTATGATGAATATTGCTTTGATGTGGTGGGCTTTCGAGGAAACCGGCGATAAGCGTTTTTATAACGTTGGATTCAGTGAAGCCACCGGCGCCCAAAGATATTTTACGCGGGAAGACGGAAGCACCGCCCATCTGGTTAAATACGATCCAAAGACCGGTAAGTTTTTGTGTTGGCTTGGTGGCCAAGGGTATGCCCCTAAATCTTGCTGGTCAAGGGGGCTTGCTTGGGCGGTATACGGTTTTGCTCACGCCTATTTGATGACCGGACACGGACCATTTAAAACTTCGGCTTTTAAAACAGCCGACTATTTTTTGAACAATTTGCCGGACGATCTCGTTCCCTACTGGGATTTCGACCATCCTGATATCCCCAATACTTATCGGGATTCGTCGGCTGCGGCTCCGGTGGCTTCCGGACTATTCGAGCTGGCGAAATGTACCGAGGATGAACCGGTCAAAGAAAAGTACGAACGGAAAGCCCTAGCCATGCTGGAATCACTTACCGACAATTATACTACCATCGGGACTCCACATGCAGCTTTGCTTCTGCACGGCGCGCAACACGTACCGGTAAATCAACGGATGGACAGCTGTTTAATCTGGGGCGACTACTATTATTTTGAGGGAATCTTAAGAGCTCTCGGCAAATGGAGTAAATGCCCGCATTTCTAATGCTTTGAGATCAATCTGATTATCCAAAGAAGGGACTCAATAATGAGAGGAAGCAGCATTCTTTTATACTGCTTGTTAATGGCTTACCTGCTTGCATCAGGTTTATCTGTTAATGCTTCCGCCAACGGTCCAAATCCATTTATTATTTTGGAAGACCTACCGCCGGATCTGGTTTATTTTCACGATCTTCCCATTGAAAAAGGCGGGGAACGGATCATGAAATTGGATCTTGTTTGTCCAAAGAGTCCCGCTAACCCCCTACCAGCCCCGATCTATATTCATGGAGGTGGTTGGAACCACAGCGGTAAAAATGATCATGCACGTAAAATCATAGGATATGCTAAGGAAGGTTATATCGTAAACATCGAATACCGATTGACCCATGAAGCAATCTCCCCGGTGTTGGAAGGGTATTAAATTTTTATTTTTTGCTAACACGTGTTATCAACGAAAAGTAAAGCAAGATTTATCTTTTATCTTGCTTGAAATAAAGGGTAAAGTAATGAAAATGATGGAGGTGTCAACAAAATGTGTCGTAAATTTTTATTTGGTTTAATGCTGGTTTTGTTGTTCTGCTCGACATTTTTTATGGTAAATGCGGCAAAAAACGATGATGTCTTACTGATCAGCGATTTTGAGCCGGAAGAGAAAATGTGGTACGGGTATGATCAGTCAGGCGAAAGGACGGGACTGGATCCTAAAAATCCGCCCGTGGGCCATCTTCATGTAGGAGATTATCAATCAACTCATATTGGTTATTTTGCTCCTTTATCGGAAGGTCTGATTTTTGAGGACAAATACGTGAAGCAGGGAAAGACCTCGGGCAAATGGACCAATACTGTTGTTAACAGCCGGATTGTCACTAAAAAAATACCTCATGACTGGAGTAGATATTCTTACTTTTCAATGTGGGTTTATTCTGAGAACGCCAACAAAGCTGGTTTTGCAGTTGCTCTTTATTCCGAACCAGGAGTTGGCAGAGACAACTATTATCAAACCAATATCATCATCAATTGGACCGGATGGAGATTAATCGAGATTCCGTTGACGGCTTTTAATCCTACCCGAAAACCAGCCGGGTGGCATAAGATTGATTATATCAAAATCGCTTCTTCCGGTTGGGGCAATAGTCCGGCGCCGGATACCGTATTGTATTTTGATCGGATGCAACTGACCAAAGAATCGGTGATGAATGAGGTCCTTTACGAGATTCCCTTTACATTTGAGGTAGTTGAACGTCCTGGTTTATTAGTGAATAAAGCTGAATTGGAAGAAGCTAAGGCAAAAGTGGAAAAGTATGGTTGGGCCCGAGAGGCGTACAATAATCTTAGATTAAACGCTGATGCCTGGCTGAATACTAAAATCGAGTTGCCTAAAACCGGCGGCGGGTTTTACCATGAGGTCGGCGATACGAAATACCCATATGAGCTTACCGCCAAACATTATGAATTTGCTCGGGCCGCCCGTTCACTGGGTTTAATGTATTGGTTGGATGGTAATGAAGCTTATGCTAGGAAGGCCAAAGAGATTTTACTGGGTTACAAGGATAAATACCTTACTTATATGTTGCATGACTCGGCTGGTAATGAGGGTGAAAAGGCCGGAGCTGGCGGCAGGGTAACCGCCCAAAGCATCAATGAAGCCCAATGGGTGATTCCGTTGGCTTGGGCCTATGATTTATTATATGACAAATTTTTAGAGAACGAACGCCGGGAAATTGAGAATAAAATTTTTCATCCGGTCGCGCAACTGTTGATGAGGGTGAACGAAGGACGCCATAATCATCAAGCCTGGTATAACTCGGGCATTGGTGTCATCGGCTTCTTGCTGAAAGAGAAGAAATATGTGCTGTATGCTCTACATAAAATCGATTCCGGGTTTTTCTTCCAGATGGAAAACAGTATTACGGCAGACGGATTGTGGTACGAAGGATCGGGCCACTATCATTATTATGCCATGCGTTGTTTGAAGGATCTTTCCGATGCGGCCATCCACAGCGGGGTAAACTTGTTTGAGAATGAGGCCTATCGCTCGATGTATACATTTCCAATAGTTTATCAAGACCCTTCCGGTGAACTGCCGACGACCAATGACGGGCGGGTGGTTAATCTCTTTGAAGACGACCGCGCCGATTTGTTTGAGTCGGCTTACCGTCATACCCGGGATCCTTATATCGTGCCGATTCTAAAAAAATCTTCCCGGAAATCAATCGATGCCTTATTATACGGGATAGCGGAACTGCCTGAAGTAAATCTGCCGCCCCTTACCAGCCGATTGCTGGCCAGCGGTCAAGCGGTTTTAAGAAGTGGCCGCGATAATAGGATTGAAAACTTCGTAGTGGTGAACGGGATGGCTTATGCCGGTGGTCATAGCCATTATGATAAGATGGGACTCCAAATTTATGCCAACGGTCGCAACCAGGCGCCGGATCCCGGTTCGATTCGATACCGTGATCCCCAACACGAGGGCTGGTTTAAATCAACCATCGCCCATAATACGGTGGCCTTAAACGAGCGCAATCAGATTTATTCCGGTAAAGCGAAAGTATTATATTTTTCCGGCGGTCCGGTGTTTCAGGCCGTCAGGATGCAGGATGATCGTTGTTATCCGGGATCGCTTCTGGAACGGACCGTTTTGTTAAGCGACTGGTATCTCTTTGATCTCTTCCGGATTACTTCCAGTCAAAATAATACGGCGGATTGGGCTTATCACAACTATGGCGCTTTAAAGTCAAACTTCAACATGATTCCGATTAAGCTTCCGGATACACCGGGCTATAAGTATCTTGAAAGACCGGCTGGCGCCAAGGCAAACAGTGAATTCCAAGTAACCTGGGAGAATAATAACGGTAAAATCGAATTGAATCAGTTAACTAAGGATGAAAGCCAGGTGATTTCCGGCTACGGAATGGTGGCGGCGCGGGTCGATGATGTTCCTAGCGGTGAGAAAGTACCGGCTTTGATCGTCCGGAAATCAGGCAAGTCAATTCTGTTTAATTCATTATTGGTGCCTGTTAAAGATGATTTTAAGTATAATGTGACTCCGTTCCAATATCAGTTGTTTAGCAAGGAACAGCTTCCGGAACCGATCGGCGCCTACCGGATCACCAGCGTCAAAGGGGACGATATCGTTTATTTTAACTATAACAAGAATATACGGGTGAAACTGGGTAAAATTGAAACTAACGCCGTAGCGGCAATGGTTAGAACGGCAAAAGACGGGTCTGCCGAGGTCTTGATCGGCAAGGGCAATACTGTTGCCGGCAGTAATTGGAAGTTTGAGATTAACGATTTGACCGTGGAGTCAGCTAGTGATGTCGGCACACTTCAAATAGCAGTTCGGAAAAAAGATATCGAGGTGAAAAGCGACTCCGAAAATACGGTCGTGCTTAATTTCAGTAAACGAAAAGTTAAGTCGCTGGAGATGTTAAAAGACGGCCAGTGGGTATCGGAAGAACCCATGGAAATCGTTAAAGGAGTATTCTCCTTTATGGCCGATCCAGGTGTTAAATATCGATTAAACTTCTAATCAAAATACGTTTGCCCAGACGGGTTAAACCCGTCTGGGCAAAAGAATGGGAGGTGGACGCTAATTTTGAAACTGTATGCAACACATCTGGAATCAAGGATTAATTAAGATTGAAGGAGGGGAAACAATTTGAAGAGGTATTTAGGGTACTTAACTTTCATTTCGATTGCAGCCATGTTGTTCTTGAATGCTATGGGTTATAGTCAAGAACAGCCGTATACACAAAACTTCGACGGTATGGTTGTGGGAGTGTTAGAAAAACAAATTGATCCGGCATGGAGTGTTAGACCACCGAATTCGGGGGATGAAGCAAACATACTTTACTTGATCTCCGCCGAGCAGTTTAAATCGGCGCCAAATTCATTAAAGATAGTTGATAATAGTTCTTTAAGCGCTGCTATAGTTAGAAAATCCTTCCCCAGTAAGGCTGGCGGCGGTGGCTATAAAGTTTCGGTCTTTTTACCGGATGACGGGACCGGTGAAAGCGTATACTTGACTCTGGCAAACGGAACTAACAGCACCAACCGTTATATTGATATTCTTTTTACCGGTAAAGGAGAACTGCGTTACCGTACCGTCTCGGATTTCATAACGGTCATGAATTATGAAAGAAACAAATGGTATGACGTTGAAGTCACCTGGGCCAATAACACCTTTAATCTCAGTATCGACGGAACTCCAACCGTCACCAACGCCGCCGTCATCAATCCAGCGAATACACCGACGTTAGTCGAGTTTAAGGCGGGCTCGAATGAGAAAAAGTCATATTACTATATTGATGATCTAAAGATAACTCACAATTAAGCAAAAATTGGGTTACTGGGAAAATTAGATTACAAAGGGGTGAGTTTTTTGAAAAAGAAGCTGGTCTTTTTATTGATTTTAGTATTACTCGTTTCGGTTACGCTTGGTTGTGATTCCTCAAAAAAAGACCCTTCGGTTGCGCCGGATGAAGAATTTACGACTATGGCTTTTGCATCGGATTATTTTGATGGGGGTTTTTGGAAACTCCAGTATCCTGCTGAATCTGATAGTGGCGGCATCTTAGAACAAACTAACTTAACAGGCTTTGAAAATTGGTATTTTTATGATAGTTCCGGCTATATTGCTTTCCGGGTTCATTGTGATCGAGGCGGGACTTCGCCCAATTCTTCAGATCGACGTTCGGAACTGCGGCAAACTAAAAATGCCGGTTGGACCGTATCAGGCACCCACTCATTTACTTGTAGATTTAAAGTTTATAATGTTTCTTTGACCGAGCAGACTATGATGCAGATTCATGATGATCCCAAATTAGTATCCGGCAGCCCGAACAAACCGTTATTAAGAATTATTGCCCAGGGGGCAACCTTAAAGGCAAAGTATAAAACCGATAAGGCCGGGAATAACACATCTACAGTTACACTCAAAACAGGTCTAACCAGTGGACAATTTAATACTGTTAAGGTAACAGTTTCCAACGGTAAGCTTTATGTTTATGTTAATGATGTAGTAAATTCAACTTTAAATGGGTTTAATATCGGTTTTTGGACTTGGAAAAACTATTGGAAAGCCGGAGTTTATTCACAAGATCACACGGCCGGCCAGGATGCGACAATCTATTTCTCCAGTATCGGAAATCCCACGTAACGATGTAGTAAAAATGCAATTTATATCATTAATTTTGGATTTTTCAAAGCCCTATTGAATTTTAAAGGAGGAAAAAATTATGAAAGCAACGCAAAGTAAAGTCTTAATTGTTTTACTAACTATTATGGTTATCTTTCTAGTTATCGGCTGTGGTGGCGGCAGTAACGGCAATAACGGGGGACCGTCGCCAACATCGGACCCAACGTCGGGCTTGATTGAGAATTTTACTGTAGATACAGCTATGTTTTTTAGTACTTATTCCTCAAAATGGACTGCGGAAAATATTTCTAGTTCTGATATTTCAGGCGGAATAGTTTCAGGTAATGTGGCTTCCGGGGTTTTATCGATCTCAGCTACTGTTTCCAAAACTCCTCACCTTGTAAATTCATATAGTCCTTTATCGGCTGATTATTCGGTATCGGCTTATGTTAAAGCTGATACTACCGGAAGTGCGGGAGTTTTGGTGCGATGGGTAGATAAGGCCAATTTCTATGCTTTACGGGTAATGGCTGATGGAAAACTTAACCTGAGTAACAGTAAAGTAAATAATGCTACTATTGGAACTACTGTTGCTCCAGATTGCGTTATTCCAGATTTTGATAATACAAAATGGTATAAAATTACTGCTAAAGTGAAAACGGAGACCAACGGCGATGTGACAATTGAAGGTTATCTTAACGATGATGATATTCCTTTAGAATCTTGGACATTAAGTGATACTGCTAAAATCACTAGCGCTGGTAAGGCTGGGCTTTATGCAACAGTCAATAACGCTACTTCTCAATTTAAAGAGTTCAAAATAATGAGTTTCTAAAATACACTTAAAATTTAGGTTATATCTATAATAATTATTGCTTCTAAAAGCATTGTGATTAAATTTATGCAACGTTCGCAATTTGTAAGCTTTCGCCGTCAACCGGGCCGTAATCATCCGGCTATCAGATGGAAGCCATGATGGGAAGCGGGAGAGGAGAAGTTAGAGTTCGGGTTGTTAAGCTTGCTCATTTCACACTTCTCATCCAGGACCGAAGCTCTTTCCACCTTGTAGCCGGACGGCTTCGGCCTCTGGTTGGCGTGACAATCGAATGCCGATTGGTCAACTATTTCCGGCACCCATATCATGTATATAAAACAATAAAAATTTATACAGGAGATCTTGAAGAATAGTAAGGAGGACTAGTTGTGGAAAGGTCAGTAATTGGAGTAACGTTCATCGTTATTCTAGGCTTCGCCATGATCGCAGGTTGCGGCGGCGGGAGAAAATCGAGTCCAAATTCGTCGCCGACACCGTCGACCCCGTCCGGGGTAGCGGTCCCCGCTCCGCTAGCCGAATGGTTGTTTGAATCGTTTGAGTCTAATAACAGTATTGCGACCAGTTCTGGTTCATTAGACTTGGTTGTCGGTTCCACAAATTCCGCCAATAATATTTTTTCAATAATCAGCGGTATTAGGGGAAACGCGGTGGAATACAATCAGCCGGAGCCGACTGGAACGGTTTCAAATTATTATAATGTGAAGAGCGGAACTCCGGGACAGGAGATTTTCAACTTGCGCGACGCCATTACCATCGAAATGTGGGTCAAGTTTGACCGGCTCGCTTCGGAGCAAAGTAATCCGGTAACTTTGGTAAATCGTCATGCCAGCGGCGGATATAAGTTATACCTCGATAATCCGTCAAACACGCTCAAGTTTCAAATAAACAGCGCCGTTGCAACCGGAAGTACGGCTTTGGTTACGGGTAATTGGTATCATATCGTGGGTACCTATGATAAAGCGGTTGTAAAAATTTACCTTAACGGAATATTGGACGGCCAGACCGAATTAACCGGCCAAATCGCCGATGTTCCCTCGGCTAACTTGAAGATCGGCGGTGAATCGACCGGTTCAGCCACTAAGAACTTTAAAGGTTGTCTTGATGATACCAGATTTTATAACCTGGCGTTAAATGCTGAACAGGTAAACGCCCGCTTCACCGGTACTGATTATACCGGGGGTGAACCTATACCTGACCCGGACGTTACCCCTTCGCTATCTCCTACAGCTACGGCTGCACCTACTCCGTCCCCGCTACCAACAGAGATGCCGTATGGAGGTAATACGCACTATGTAACAAATAGCAGCACCTGGACGACGGTCATGAATAATTTGGGCTCCGGCGACACAATTATTGTGACGGGGAGTTACTCATCGGGATTGACCATGAAGAACAAACTCGCGGCGCCGGGGCAACCGGTTGTTATTAAACCGGTAACACCTCAGGGGACGACTTTATATTCGTTGGAGATAAATAACTGCGAAAATATAATCGTTCAAGAATTTAAGTTCGGACCAAATACAACGGGCGCACTGGTAAAGGTCGTCAACTCAAAATACATAAAGATACTAAAAAATATTTTCGACCATAAAAATGTTACCCAAAGCGGGCAATGTTCGATTGTAACCACCCAAGGGAGCGACACGATTGAAGTGGCCTATAATAGTTTTTTGGATAAAAACTATGGCAATGTATCGGGAAGTTACATTAAGACCCAATATGACGCTCCTAACATTACTAAAAACATGCATATCCATCACAATTATTTTTACAATATCCTTCCTATGCCTGCCGCTACTTCCGGAGGTTTTAATGGGGATTCCGATCGCGAAACGATAGTTTTTGGGATATCAGCTTCGCAGGATATTGTTACCAACCACATTGTGGAATATAATCTTTTCGAGGATTGCGACGGAGAAAACGAGATTATCACCGTTAAGACTTCCCGGAATATTATCCGCTATAATACCTTTAAAAACTGTCTGGGGTCGGTATCGGTTCGTTTCGGACGGGACACCGAAGTCTACGGTAACTTCTTTATCGGATCCGGTGACAGCAGCAGTATTAATTCGCCGAATTATCAAACCGGAGGAGTAAGGGTTTATGGCATAAATCATAAAGTGTTCAATAATTACTTCCGGGGATTGACGGGCAATAGTTACCGGATCCCGGTCCTGGTTGACAGTGGCGATACCGACGATAGCAGCGGTGGGGACGGTCATGAACGCCCGACTTATTGTGAAGTTGCTTTCAACACTATCATCGATTGCGCTTGGGGAATCGGCCTTGGGAGCAATAATTATTCCAGGCAGCCCCGTAATTGTAAGATCGGAAATAATATCGTTACCGGCAGTCAGAATTCAATGATCACTGGAGATTCGGTTGCGTTGAATGATGCCACTAATATATTTGAAGGCAATATCGTTTATCCGACCGGCTCGGCGATAGTGGGTGTTACCAAGCCCGATGCACAAGTTTTTAGCATTAATCCTTTACTAACCGAGGAGACGGTCAACGGATCCGGGTTGAAAGTTTTGAACACTGGCAGTCCGGCCATTGATTATGCAAAAGGGAGCTACAACTATGTTACTGAGGATTTTGGCGGGCAGAGCCGCAGCGGCAGTTTGGATACGGGAGCGGATGAGTATTCGCTGACGGCGGATTTTAGTGGTAATAAGCCGCTGAGCGTATCGGATGTAGGGCCAAGCGCTTATTAGACTCTGCGGATTATAATTAATCTCAATAAACTCAAAACGGAAGCGCATGGTCTGGTATGGGTTTTGATGTGAAAGCATAAGTAATTTCAGTTCAAGGATCCTGCGCAACTATAGTCGGGCCGGATTGTATTTGGCTTAGGATTCGGTGAATGATTTGCGGCAAGAAAGTTGCCTGGAAGATCGGAGATGGAATTTATAGATATAATAAAAGGGTTGTACTTACCTTGAGACTTGACAGCTCTTTTTGATGATGTTTCAACAAGTAAGAGGAAAAAAACGCCGGAAGTAAATTTAATTCAGCTCAGCGGCGTTTTTTTGTATAGTATATTCAGATTTTACCACCGACACGGAGATGAATTCTATGTTAAAATTGGTTTGAGATTTAATGATTTGTGGTTTTTAACGTTAATCATATCAATTAATGCTACAAGTGAAGGTGTGTGACATAATTGCCGCAACAAAAGCGAGTAATCCTGCTAATTTTAGTAGTAATTATATTTTTAGCTTCCTTACCCGGTTTGAAAATTATTGCCAACGCTTTAAGGAAAGAGACCGCATATCAATTCTTGGTTGACGGTGAAACTTGGTTTACCGTTTCCCAAAAAGAGTCTTTGGAAAAGATTTTAGATGAATATCAGCAAAAGTATCTGACCAATATTGATAAACATGCCCAAATAAATAAGATCGGTTTTTTGCAAAAAACCGAAATCGTTGAAGTCAAAGTTAAGCCTGAAAATATTGATAAATTAAATGTAGCAAAAGAGAAGATAAACGCCATAGAAGAAGAAGCGATAGTAATTGAGATAAAAAAGGGGGATAATCTTTGGAATTTAGCCAAAACCCATAACATAACCGTAAATCAGTTGGAAATATTAAATCCCGACGCGGACCCCCATAAGATTTTTCCAGGAGATAAGCTGGTAGTTAAAGCCTTTAATCCGGCGTTGGATGTTATTGTTGAATTAGAGAATACGGTCACCGAATCGGTCCCTTTTAAAAACGAATATAAAAAAGTGAACAATCTCTTTAAAAATCAGCAGAAAATCCTTAAAAGGGGTATTGAAGGTCAAAAGGAAGTTAGCTATCACATTATCCTGCATAATGGCTATCAGCAATCCTTGGAGATTAAGAGCGAAAAAACACTCAAAGAGCCGGTAAACGCTTTAATCCAAATCGGGACCAGAACCACCGTATTTAGGGGCGGCAAAATCAATTACGGAGTAGTCCATGGCAAGCGAATCTCTAGTCTATACGGCAACAGGATTCACCCGATTACGGGACGGAGACGTTTCCATGAGGGCTTAGATATCGCAGCCAATCATGGTAATAGTATATATGCCTATACCGACGGCAGGGTCGTTCAAGCCGGTTGGAACGGCGGTTACGGTAATTGTATCTTAATTGATCATGGAAATGGTTTGAAAACTCGATACGGCCATCTGTCTAAAATTTCGGTCCGAGTCGGCCAAAAAGTCAAGACAGGAGAGAGAATCGGAGCGGTCGGCTCTACCGGTAACAGCACCGGGCCTCATCTTCATTTTGAAGTCATTAAATGGGGGCGGACCCAGAATCCTTTGAATTATCTCTAACCGGGATTTTTCTAATAGAACTATTTGCGGGTAAAAGATTATTTAACAAAAAGAAGAACCGCCGAAAGCTAAGAGCAAGGGACGGTTCTTTTAATTTGGGCCTTGGAATTTGTTTAGTCTTTTAAAAAAGGATCGGCTTCCGCCAGGTCGTACCGTCTACTTTCTGGAGTAAAAGCCGCTAAAACCCAAAAATAAGTGTTCCTCGTTTTCGGGCTGGCTACTGTAGGGTGATAACCTTTTGGGGCCAGCACCACATCGCCGTCTTTAACCGTATGAAAGTGACTGGAGCCGATCTTGCCAGGTTCCAGATAGCTCAAATGGAATCCGTAGTTTTCATCGGGCATATCGAAGTAACAATAAATTTCCTCCAGGTGCTTTTCATGTTGATGCGGGGGCCAACTGGTCCATCCCCCAGGCTTGCCCCAAGTGTAACCGCAGATCAACCGGGAGGCGGGAACTTCCGGGTTTAAAGTCATAAAAACTTCACGTTCGCCGGGGCCTTGGCCGTGGATTTGGTGGATTTCACCTAAAGGCAGGTCCTTTTGATATTTACGGAAAAAGGGGAGGCCTTTTCTTTCACAAATTGCTCCTCCGATATAAAAAGTACAGTCTTCCACGGCGGTAAGTTGGACCTCGAAGTTTCCCGGCAAATAGAAACTATCCAACTTAGTCAAGGACTCGTTGAAGCATTCAGACCTTAAGTCCGTTTTACCTCTGATTAGGGCGGCGTTTAATTCCTGTTTACCCGAGTTCAAGGTGAATTTCTCTCCGCTACTAAGGTTTAAACGATAAAAATAAATGGCGCGACAGTCATTTTTTCCGGGAGCTACTACTGTAAAAAAACCTTTCTTGCGGGGAGTGGCAATCTTCCAGTCGTTTAGTTTCAATTTTTGCACCTCTTTTTTAGTGATAACGGATATTAATAGTATATCATAAGTTTTAGCTATCCCAATTCAAGAAGAATTGAAACATTTTTATTTCAGAAGGATTGGGATTTACGTCCGTCTCCCGGGATGACGGCTTTTTTCAAGAATTGTGTAATATTAACCGGGAAAAATCAATTAGCTTTTTTTAGAAGCAGGAAATTTAGGCGGAGAACCAGAAAGCCTAATAATGTAGGTCGATGAAAACGGAGAGGGAGGGAGTATTTTACAATGATTGACGGCTTTTTGCGCCAAACATTTTTTTATAATACTGTACTTGATTACCTGATTTCAATTGGAGTCTTCGTAATAGGAATAATGATTATCTGGTTTCTGAAACGCTTTTATTTAACCCGGCTCAAAGTTTGGGCCAAGAAAACGGAAACTTCGATTGATGATATTATTGTGAATACCATTGAAAAAAAGGTTTTACCATTGGCCTATTTTGGCCTGTTTTATAGTTGCATGCATGGATTAAATTTGAAACCGATTCTAGCTAAAAGCCTAGATGTTTCAGGATTATTGCTCGTAATTGTCTTTGGCGTGAAGTTTGTTTTGTCGATCTTTGAATACAGTGCTGATAATTACTTAAATCAAAAAAAGAACTTGGATGTATCCAAACAACAAGGAATTAAGGTTATTACCAATGTAATTAAAATATTCATCTGGTCATTGGCGGTCATCATTATCTTGGATAACTTCGGTATCAAAATCTCCGCTTTAATGGCCGGTCTCGGCATCGGTGGTGTAGCGGTAGCTCTGGCATCCCAAACGGTGTTGGGGGATGTGTTCAATTATTTTACCATCTTTTTCGACCGGCCATTCGCTCTGGGCGACTTTATCATCGTCGGTGAATTTATGGGTACGGTTGAGCATATCGGGATTAAGACCACACGCCTCAGGAGCTTGGGAGGAGAACAATTAGTCTTTTCCAATTCCGATCTGACCAATTCGCGAGTGCGCAATTATAAACGAATGGAAAAGAGAAGGATCTTGTTTCAGTTCGGTGTAACTTACGATACCTCCCTTGAGATGCTGGAGGAGATGCCTGGGTTAGTCCAAGAGATTATCGGGGAATTTAATGATACCGTATTTGACCGGGCTCATTTCATGAAGTATGGTGATTTTTCCTTGATCTTCGAGGTGGTCTACTATGTGTTAAGTAGCAATTATAATCGTTATATGGATATCCAGCACCGGATTAATCTCAATCTGATGCGGGAATTTAAGGCGCGAGGCATATCTTTTGCCCTCTCTAGCCAGAGGTTGTTGGTTCATCATCAACAACCGGCGGCGGAAATAAATGCTGACCGGAGTGAAAATAAACACATCTAGCTGCTGTATTTGATAAATCCCTTCATAGGTTGGAAAACTATCTGAATTATTTTTGAAATAATTTGCTTAAATTTGCTATAGCCAAGATTATTTAGGATTATCTACTCATCGAACCACATGGTCATAGCATTTTAATTAGGGCGTATCAAAATATTGCCTCTGACCATACACGGCAACCGTGTATTTATCCGGTCAATTAACAGGACCTAGTACGATTTCGATTGATGCATTATCGATTTGGAAAAGTGGCGGGGCTGATTTTACATATCATTTTAATAGTACTGATGATGAATTTCTCTTATTTATTAAACAACCATAACTGAAGTCATCCCGCTACTGCGGTGAAAAGAGAAACTGCGTATGCTTCATACGCAGTTTCTCTATGAAAATACAATTATTTATTATCTCGCGGGTTTTCATACCAAAGCGCGGCGCTTTTCACTTCACTCCTCACCACCAAGGATACCATCTTTCTCCTTCATCATCTTGACAAAAACTAGCAATTCTTTGCGGGAGGTAACATTCAGCTTGTTATAAATCCGTTTGTTATGGGTTTTGATAGTGTTAATGGAAAGACATAATATCTTAGTGATTTCCTGGGCCGTATATCCTTCCATGTAGAGGTTGAAGACCGACCGTTCGGCGGGGGAGAGGGTCTTAATGTTTTTCACAAAAGCGTCAAATAAGGCGGAGGCTTTGGTCGCATCCTCCGGAGGCGCTGAAATATCTTCGGATTCATCCCGGGCGGCTAAAAAGGCAAACAGGTCGTCAATTTCATGAATATTGGTTTTTTCATATTCTGATACCTGGTTGGCTTTTACCATTTCTAAGGCGCCTACCACCGGCGCGATGTTTTTGCGGCTGAACAACGCTGCCGCACCTATGCTGAGAACGAATAACGCCAGAAGCAAAATTAAAATACGGCGATTCTGCCTCATGATGTATGTTGACAAATCCTGCTTTGGTACTAGAACGGCCAATGCCCACTCATTTTCAGAAAACGCGGCGTTTTTCGGGTAAAGGTTTACTGTTTGATGCAGGCCGAAATAAACAACGCCGTCTGAAGCCTTATAAATCGAAAGATCGTTCCCTAGCGTCTTAAAGGACATAGAGCCGTCCATTTGAGATGGTGTGGCTGCATAATTTCCGGCGTATAGAGCTTTCGGCGCGTCGAGAGTATTCCGACGCACCGGCGCAAGCATAGCAAAAGCCCGGGTGTAGGTGGCGTTATCGGGAATGTTTTGCAGCTTGAATAGCATTGCGCTGACCTCGAACCCGCAGACGCCTAAAATGGTACCGTCCGAAGCAATGAGTGGCACACATAGCAACATGGCTTTCTCATAGTCGCCCGCCAGCGCACAGCCGGGGTTCCAGTAGTATAGGCGGGAAAGGGCAAGATCACTGCCTGCGGCGGCGTTCATGGCGGTGAAAAAAAAATCACCCGGTTCGACCTTGAACTCCATCTGCCATTGGGGCAAGATATAAAAATCTTTTTGACGCGCTATCGAAGCGGGCCCCCGTAAAAAGCGGATCGTAGGAGAAGAAAGGTTTATGACGTTGGGTTCCATATTCTTTAAAAAAAGCCCGGCGCGGGAATGCTCGGCGCCTAAGAGCGCCGGGTTGACCGTCGCGTCAAGCGTTAGAAAGACACCGCTGCTCTTATTCTTTTCCAACGCTGTGATAAGTTGCTCTACTGATTCATTAAGGATCGGTTCCAAAAGTCCGGGGTTAGCCTTAAGCTCGGTAGGGTTCAGGCTGGCCGCATCCAGCCTTTTTTCAATTTGTTCCGTCAAACGTTTTGAAAGCGTGACGCCTTCCACGGAGAGGGCGCCGAATTCTCGCGATACATCTCCGGCAATATGTCCAAGCTCGTTTTTTAAAAAGACCTTACATTCCTTCAGCCCAACGGAAAACGTCCCGGTTGAGAAGAGAATCAAAAAAAGCCCCGACATAACTGCAACCAGAAAGAGGATAAAGAAGACAAAGGAGCGACGTTGCAGGGAAAGACCGTTTTTTCCCAATGACCCAATCTCCTTAAATAATTCCCGTAACGACATGCCCGGCTTTTTCATGTTTCTCCCTTTCCCCGGTAGCTTCTTTTCAATGAGTTAGAAATGTGCTTAAAAGGTTTTCACTGATATCCGATACTGCTTTATTTCCCTTTAATACTCTTGCCCGACCTTCCCCCATGGCCTGCTTGAGATTTGTTTCATATTCTTTACTTAGACTGTCAAAACTTTCATAGTTGGGTGGAATCATGAATGTGTATTCCCCGTACATTTGGGTGGCCGCCCTTAGTAGTTTTTTCAGATTAGCGTTTTTCGCCGTTTTAATCTCTTGTTTCATGTTGTTTTCAAAGGCTTTTTTAGTTACGGGCAGGTAACCGGTGGACGAAACAAAGCGCATATTCTGCTCCGGCTGGGTAAACCATTTTAAAAACAGCGCAGCGGCATATTCCTTTTTGGGCGAAGAACGCGCGACACACATGCCCGCGCCGCGTTGCAAGGCAAACTTTTTACCACCCTTAAAGATCGGATAGGGCAAAACGGTATAGGTAGTTGCCTCGATGGTGTTATCAGGGTAAGTAATGTTGTCGCCGTAAAATAGGATTCCCGCTGTCGATCCGGTAGAGCAGACGATTTCACCTGTCTTGGACAGGTCGGAGGAATAGCCGTTGGTGACAGCGTAACCACCCGCGAGGGTGGGCGGTACGGCGAAATTCCAAATACGCCGGAAATCGTCCGAGTCGACGTTCAGACGGTCCCGGCTTACAAATTGACCTCCCATTTGAGCTATTCCCACTTGGGCGATGTTGAACCAGGAATCAGCTGTATAAAACGCCTTGCCGTCATTTGCTCTATTAGGCGTCAGAGAATCGGTCCACTTGTAATACTCGATCGCCGCTTCCGCGATCCCTTCAAAGGTGAAAAGATCGGCAAGCTTAACGCCGGTGGCGGCGGAAAAGCGGTCAAACAGAGTTTGATTGACAAACAAAACTTCAGTGGACTTCGCTATGGGGAATACATACAACTTACCGTCAGGTAGTCCGCCTTCCTCAATAAATTGGGGCAAATACGCCTTGAGCTCTTCACTGGAGAATTGGTCGTCCAGGGGCGCCAAAAGTCCATGTTCCGATAGGATCAGGGCAGTTTTGGGATAGGCGGTTACGATGTCCGGCATATCCGGCGCGCCGGGGTCGCCTGCGACGATCATTGATAGTTTTTTCTCGATATCTTTAGAAGCGGAAATGGAAGTCACACTGATAATGACGCCTTTCTTCCGCCCAAGGGCGCTGTTAAACTCGTCAATCAGTTCGTCCATAACGCTCTGCATCTGGCCGCCATAGTTGTGCCACATGGTGATGGTCACCGGATGTTTCGGATCCAGCTTTACACCGTCACAGCCAGTGAGCGAATAAAGCAGCAGCATAACGACTAGTATCATTTGGATAAACCTCTTCCGCAACGGGAATCGCCTCCATTAAAATATGTTGCAATAACATCTTCAGACGCGCGCGGATTTTTGCGACATATTTTCCTTGATTCATAAATTGAAATAAATACAGTAATTTTCTCTTTTCTCTTTTCCATCCATGGCTTAGGGATGGAAAAGTAGAAACAAAATTCATTTTAATTTATATAAATATGTTGCAATTTATATAAATAAGAAAATCACCCCAAAAATCACCCCTGTTTTAGAACCGCAATCACCCTTCGGGTGATTATAGAAAACAGATTACGCTGTATAGTAAAGGCAGAGAATCAAAGACTAATCGTTCATATTTCAGCAGCAACAGGAAGACTTTGCTATTTCTATTTTATCAATAAATTTAACTAAGTCAATCATATATACTGCTACATCCCGGTTTGGGAGGACAATAATAAATGGATTTTTATAGAAACAATGTAAGGAATAAAAGTAAAGCCTGTATTGAAAATGTGGGACTGTCGGATACCCTATCGTCAGCATATAGCCAACGCGCCTCTATACATACCCAGTATGCCGCTTTTGATTTAGCCGAATATTATTTCCGGCGCGGCCTTGAAGCAGCCCAGCAAATGAGAAGCGACCGGTATTTTAATATTCTTAACCGTTCATTTTTAGCGTTGTTATATTCCAAGAAGGGACGGAAGGTTGAAGCGTTGACCATCGGAGAAGAGGCCTTTCAGGAGGCTCTATCACAAGGGGGGATGATTACACCCATTTGTGAGATGATCTTAAGCGCGATTTTAATGGAGAACGGGGAGCATGGGGAAGCCAAGAAACGGCTGGAAAACTCAGCGGCGTTATTAAATAAAATGAATATGCCATCGCTGAACAGTAGCGATCCGGCGTTAGGAACTATTAAACCTCTGAAGCTCGAAAAATCCGGTTTAAAACAAAAAGCGGTATCTCCAGAGGAAGCTGGTTCGTATCTTTTCCAAATCCAAATGTTCGGGCCATTCCAGGTCTTCCACGGGAGTGAAGGACTTGACGCAACCAGTTGGCGGACTGTTAAATCCCGTGACCTCTTGGCATATCTTGCCCACCAAGATAAACCGGTAAGTACCGATCAAATCTTGGAGGATCTGTGGCCGAATCTTAATCTTGCTAAAGCTTCCGCTGTGTTTCACACTACTCTCTATTATTTACGCCGACACTTGCAACAATTAACGGATAAAGAAATCATTACTTACGGCGCTAAACGTTATCAGCTCCGGCCCGGAAGTATCCTGATCGACCGGAATAAATTTGAAGAAGTGGCGCATTCAGCTTTGAAAAAACCAATGACCGGCGCTTTGGCCAATGAATTGGAAACAGCTGTAAGACTTTACCGGGGCGATTATTTAGAGGATCTCGACTATCAATGGGTAATCCCGGTTCAAGAGGGACTGAAAAATATACTCAGCGAGTTGAAACAAGAGTTAGCCGTTTATTATCTGCAAAATAAGATGTATTCACAGGCTGTGATTCATTTACGCCAACTGATGACGTTAAAACCGTATTCGGAAAAAGTGTTGCGTTTATTATTAACAGCCCTTGCCGGAATGGGTGATCTATCGGCTATAAAAGAGCATTATGCTGTTTTTACCCAAACCATTTTAGCAGAATTGGATTTACGGCCTTCTTTCGAGATTGCAGCATTTTATAAAGAATTATGTGATCTTGACAATCATTAAAATTGGCGATCAATAGTTAAGTATTTACGTTAATATCCTTATAATGCATCTTCATCTCTGCATAGTTTTGACAGAATATTATTTCCCTTTAACCTGTAATCCACTCTGGGTAGAAGGGTGCGAAATGTGAGTTTCAAAATCCCTCCGACCAAATTTTAAAATTGCTTGGCTTAATCCAAAAATTCTCTGGTCAAATTCGAAAATTTCTCTAGAGAAATTTTCGAATTCCTTTGCTAAATTTTAGACGGTGCTGTGGTGGGCCGAGAAAGATAGTCGTCCGCGTCAACCTCCGATGCGTTTAAAAACCCGGAAAAGGTAAAAGCAACCGTCTATCTTACCAGTTGCTTTTAGTGTAAAAGAGCTGATACTGTAAAAAGAAAGATTATTGTTTATTCAAAATGATATGGTAATTGGGTATTCCTGAATTACCATCAGATTGAACATTCTCACCTTGGCTATCAGGAATTTGGATTTCCCAGTCGCATTTAAGGCTGGTAGAGGTTATTGATTGAGATTCTTCGTCGGTCCAGAGATTGATTACCAGCGGATGTAAGGGAGTAGGTCTAGAAACATATAAAGTTACGCTTGGCTCCAGATAACTCCAAATAAAAAAATTATTAAGCGGGTCTGAGCCTTGCGGTGGATTAAAATTATATGTAACGCCATCGAAAGTTATCGATCCTGAATACGAAACAACCTCAATCCCGTTTATTTCAGCTTTAACTGGGTTAGATAGGACTCTGATGGAGATTGGATAACCTTCGAAGTCTCCTTCCCCCCATCCTTCCGGTCTAGAGGGGATTAAACCTTCCCAGGTTCCAACCAACCAATTTCCATCAGGTGTATTACCGCTTCCACCATTTCCACCACCACAGCCTACAATAAGAGCGCTTGCAAACAAGAGACCTAGTAAAAGCAAGGTATATTTTTGTTTCATAAAAAACACTTCCTTCATTATTATTCTTAGGGCAGTCCAAGCTTCTGCTTCATTTTGGTAAAAGTGGCGTGGCTAGGGAGTTCAATCTTCACTTCTGTTCTACCTTGTCTCCAACCGCTATCTGATAATCAGAGCTTAATTTCTTTAGGATAGTGCAAGTTGCAGATTTCTCCTTGACTTCGGTTACTTTGATCTCAGCCACCGCTTCGGTCACTTCGTCGATGACCTCATTGGTATCAGGGTCTTTGACAACGTCCAGCACCCGGCGGACTACGAAGACCGTTTCCGGTTTGATACCGGAGTCCGAACCGATATTAATAATTACTCTATTTCCGGAAGCATAGGCAACAGTTCCGGTCAACTTTGCCGGTTGAGCGGATCCCCGACCGCTGTTGTAGGCCGTATCGGATAGTTGTTGGGCTGCCGAAGCTACTGCCTCACGCATGGCGACACCCAGATTGGTTGCGCGAAATTCATCACTGCCGAAAGAGACAGCTTCCCAATCTACCGCTACCGAGAGGTTGGTACTTCGCTTACTACCTTTACCGGTTACACTGGTAATAATCTCGGCGCTGGTGGCGTCAACCAGACGGGCATCAATGGCCACTATGGCATTGGTACTTTTTACTCCCAACCCGACACCCTTTTTGAGGCTCAATCCGCTTACTCCGGAAGATTTTAAACTGAATTCGGTAACCCGGCCCATCACTAGATATTGGACGCCCAATATTTTACCTATTTTAGCCGCGCTTCTGGTATCAACACGACCGCTCTCACCAAAATCTTGCTCTTCCAGTACTTTGTCAATTTGTTCCCGCTCAATGAGACGAAACTTTTTAGTTTTTAGAAATTCGGTAACGAATTCGTCGGAGATGCCTTTGCCGACGTCCCAGTTACCTTCATCCCACCAACGGTCTTGAATCGAACCGTCGTCAAAAGGAAGGACGGCGATTTTATAAAGTTTTTCAGCGCCTGAAACTGGAAATGCCAGAGAGGTAAAGGTTAATAGCGTTAAAAAAAACAGACATAATTTTCGTTTCATAATGAACCTCCTAATAAAGCTATTATTCGGAAGTAATTCCAATTAAAATATCGCATTGGGAATCTCCGGAAGCAATGGTGATTACGCCGGCGCGTTGTTCTTTTTGAAAATTAACCATCTTCAACTCGCCAAGGTTGCTGGTGGTGACGATCCAGCCTTTATTCTCTAAGTTGGTTTTGTAATAATCAAAAATATCGGAAGCCGAAGCTTTGGATGTGAGAGTGATGGTAGAACCGGAGACTGCCCCGTCCTTACCGCCTAAGAAACCGCCGACCTCGGCATCGGGATAAATCGGAATGTCTTTGGGAAAGTTCTCGGGAAGGCCTGTACCGAAACTCATATTGCCGATTTTAATATTTTTAAGATCATTGCCTTGCTCATCGATCTCAACTTTTTGCCCGGTGACGCCGCTTAAAATTTTAGAAGCAAGGCCGGCGCCTCGACCTCGGGAAGAACTCCGTCCCGATCCAATGCCTAGACATACAACTCCAATAACCAACAGCGTTGCCAAAGCGATACCGGCGATGCGGAGTTTTTGTTTTTCCGGTTTGAATAAAACGGTTTCTTTTAAAGAAAGCTGTTGATAAGCGACAGCCATTCCCGCTATTCCCAAAGGCATGGTTAGAATGACGCCGATCACGAAGATAATGGAGCCAAGCCCACCTAAGATCATTATAGCTAAACTATAAAGCCAAAGCTGGATCGGTTCGGCAGCCAAGCAATCGATGCTTCGTTTTACCGCTTCCAACGGCCGCATTTTCTGATCGACGATAAAGCTGATGGTCAGGAAATAAAGGAGAGCTAAAGCCGGCCCAACGGCCAGATTGATTAGCCAGCCGATAACCGGTACTATTCCGATAATCCAGAAAATTAGAGTAGCTGTCCAAAGCAACAGGGTTGCAATCAAAGTCGGAAGAAATTGACGAAAATGGGCGAAAATTTCATTTAATTCTCCTTTTTCACCCCTTAGCAGTTTCAGTCCGAGCGCCAAAACGCCTCCGCACAATGGACCGGCTAAGATACCAATAGAGACCGTAGAGATTATTCCAGCGATTAAGCAAGCGAGCAAGAGTGTTCCAAAATTTTTGAGATATAAGTCGAAGCTTTGTTGAATGTTTTTGCCGAGATTCATTTTTTCACTCCTAATAGTTTTTTATCTGTCACCTTAATAATTAAAATGGGTTTACCATTATAATCTTTTTTAACACACCTCCTTTTGCGGTTAAAAGAAACCTTGTTTTCATTATAGATTGATGGCACTAAACAAATTCTAAACAAATTGGACAAAAAGTCAGCCGGAGCCCTCCTTGCAAACTTCCTGAAATTTATCTATAATTATGGAGATATTGTTGAAACGAAACGAAAGAAGGTTTCGAATTGTTCGATCGGGCCATAAAGACTCTGGAATTTAATAAAATTATCTCGAAAGTCATGGACTATGCAGCCACGGTCATGGGGAAGGAATTAGTTCGGGAACTCCGCCCTCTGGCCGATTTAACGGCGATCCGGGAAGCGCAGCAAATCACCTCGGAAACAGTCCAACTGCTGGTTGATTCCGACCGAGTTCCGCTAGGGGGAATCTTCGATATCCGGGATTCATTAAAGAAAGCTTCAATTGGCGGTACTCTGGCGGTGCAAGAACTATTGGAGATTGGCTCCACCCTCCGGGGTTCCCGGTTGATGCGGGAATTTCTGACCGGGACCGATAATTCCTTGATTATTTTGCCGGAGTGGGGCGGAAGGCTGGCGGTCTTCCCTGGCTTGGAGCGGGAGCTGGAACGGTGCCTTAGCCCCGAAGGGGAGGTGCTGGACAGCGCTAGCCCCAAATTGCGCTCACTCCGGTCTCAAATCAAAGTAAACCAGAGCCGGGTCCGGGAAAAGCTAGATTCGATGGTTAAGTCCGCGGAGAACTCCAAATATCTCCAAGAAGCCATTGTTTCGCTGCGGAACGACCGCTATGTGATCCCCGTCAAACAGGAGTATCGTTCTCTCTTCCAAGGGATAGTTCATGATCAGTCCTCCAGCGGGGCGACCCTGTTTATCGAGCCCATGGCGGTGGTGGAATTGAACAATCAGTTGCGGATTATCGAAGCCGAAGCCGCTCAGGAAGTCGGCCGGATTTTAAAAGAGCTCTCCGGAAAGGTTAAAGAAATTGCCGAACAGCTGAAAACGGCCCTCAATATTTTGACCCGGCTGGATTTGGCTTTTGCCAAAGGCCGGTATAGTTTGACGGTTCATGGGACTGAACCGCTCCTGAATTCCGGCGGGGGGGTCCAATTATATAACGCCAAACATCCGTTGTTGACCGGAAAAGTGGTGCCAATCACCGTTACTTTAGGGCAGGATTATCATACTATGGTAATCACCGGGCCCAATACCGGGGGGAAGACGGTCACCTTAAAGACTGTCGGGCTTCTGACTCTAATGGCCCAGTCGGGTTTGCACATCCCGGTCGATTCCGGTTCGAAGATTGGGGTTTTTAATAAGGTCTTTTGCGATATCGGCGACGAGCAGAGTATCGAACAGAGTTTATCCACTTTTTCGTCGCATCTGACTCAAATCGTCAAGATAATCGATGGCGCCCAAGGCCCCGATTGCCTGGTCCTCCTTGACGAGCTGGGGGCGGGGACTGACCCCGCCGAAGGCGCGGCTTTAGCCATGAGTATTTTGACCCACTTGCACCAACTGGGAGTAAGGACGGTAGCTACTACCCATTACAGCGAACTCAAGGTTTTCGCTTACAAAACCAACGGGATTTGCAACGCCGCGGTGGAATTCGATATTGAAACCTTGCAGCCGACTTATCATTTGCTTACCGGATTGCCCGGGAGCAGTCAGGCTTTTGAGATCGCTTTAAAGCTGGGCTTGCCCGAATTTTTGGTGCAGAATGCCCGGAGTTATATTTCAGCCGAAGAAGCCAAAGTCGAGGAGATGTTGCGACAGATCGAGACCGATCGGAGGAGAGCCAGGGAAGACCGGATGGCCATCGAGGCGGATCGGTTAAGGATCGAAAAAGACCGGCGGCAATATGAAGAGGAATTGGCTAAGTTCAAACGGGAGAAGGAAGAACTGCTCCGCCAAGCCAGGCAGGAAGCGCGGGAGGTTTTGCTTGAGGCCAGGCGGGAGAGTGAGAATCTGCTCCGAAAATTGAGAGAAGCGCCCCCGGAACAACTGGCCGGGATCGTCAATACCGCCCGGCAGAAAATCGGGGCTGAATTGGAGCATTTGGAACGAATCACCGCCACCCCCAAAGAAGAGAGCATCTTCAGTCCCGAAAGTTTAAAGGTCGGGATGGGGGTCAAGTCCCGTTCCCTGGATCAAACCGGCACGGTTTTGGAGATCGGCAATGAGGGCGCCCTGGTTCAAATGGGAATAATCAAGGCTAGTCTGGCTTTTAATGATCTGGAGCCGGTTACTGAGGAAAAAGCGAAAATTTCCCGTCCCCTCCGTAAGTCCGGCGTGACCGGACTGGAAACGGCCCAGAGGATCACAGCCGAAATCAGTCTCCGCGGGATGACCATCGATGAAGGTCTTTATCAGCTTGAAAAATATCTCGATCAGGCAATTTTGGCCGGACTGAACCGGTTCCGGGTAATCCACGGCAAAGGCACCGGCGCGCTCCGGCAAGCGGTGCAACAATATTTAAAAGGGAACCCGGTGGTTAAATCCTATGCTTTCGCCGAACAGAACGAGGGCGGGCTGGGAGCGACGGTGGTGGAGTTGAAAAGGGAGTAATCAGTGGCCGGGAGTCAGGAGTGCGGAGTTTAATTCCAGAGAGGACAGGGAAGAGAGGCTTATAAGTGAAAATATGTAGGTATAAAGAAAACCTTGAGAAACCGGGAGTTCAACTTAGGGATTTATAAAAACAAGTAAATTTTTATCTGACTTTCTTCAAACGGAGGCTCTAAAGTAAAGACTGCATCGAAGGATAACACCTTTAGTGCAGTCTCAATTTTTACGGTAGTGCAGATCATTTAAAGTTCAGGCTAAGAATCTACATAATTAATAGGTAATGAACCGATTTAATTTTTGCTATTAAGCTTATATATGGCATGAAAGTTAATCTTTGGGTATATAAAGAAAATTACCGCATTTATATGTGTACTGCAGGATTATATTGGTATATGTCCAAAATTCAGAAATATAAGGTTAACTAAATAAAAATCTAGTTATTCAAAAATACTGATATGGTCGGTTTTGGAGATAACAATGCCAGGTAAAAAGATAGCAAAAACTAATAGCTATATTGACGATAGAGCTCTTGAATCTCGTAGTGAAGATCGCTTTCGTCTGGCGGCCCTTGCTGATGAGCTAGCTATATTAGTTCAGACCCAGAAGATGCCATTAAATGTAGCGGTATATGGTCCTTGGGGCTCTGGGAAGTCTAGCCTTGCAAAGTTGCTTGAAGAAGTTCTTTATAAAGAATCAAAATCAATCAAGTTTGTACGCATTGATGCTTGGAAATATTCTAAAGACTCTTTTCGACGCCAGTTTATAATGGAATCAGCAAGACAACTTAAGCTAGATGTCGAGCATTTCAGACAAAAATTGTATCAAAGGACAACTCGCTCTAAGTTAAGAATACCAAAAGAAGAAGTATTTAATCTTATAAAAATATTTCTTATCTTTTTGGCTGTAATTTTTGGGTTGGTTATCTTGGTAGGTATAGTAATAACTTTATCAACTGGGTCAAGAGACAAGGTTTTTCCATTACTTACAGAATTATTAAAGAATAGTACACCCAAATGTTATTTTATCGGCAAGCGTATTTGCTGCACTTTTCACATTTGTGGGTAAGTTATTTATTACTGATATTATGCAGTCAGAGGTATCATCTGAGGAGCATTTTGAACAGGTCTTCAAGGATTTAATTAAAAGTGCTACCAAAGATGAGCTTGGACGAATTATTTTCTATATTGATGAATTAGATCGTTGTGCGGCTAAAGATGTGATTGAGGTTCTTGAAAGTATTCGTACCTTTCTTGAAGTGGAAAAGTGTGTTTTTGTTGTTTCTGCTGATAATAGGGTTTTGGAGCTTGCGGTTCAACAGCAAATGCCTCACCCAGTTCCTGAAGAAAAAACTAACCCTTATTATAGTTCAGGTGCAGAATACCTAGATAAACTATTCCAACATCAACTTACAATTCCAGCATTATTACCCCCATCGGCTAACTTCTTTCGCACTGAGTCTTGTAAAGGATCAACCTGGTTTATGGCATGAGGCTGATAATAAAGGTGAATTGGCAAATTTAGTAAGTGTCCTAATTCCTTCCCATGTACGGAGTCCACGCAGGGTAAAAGTACTTTTAAATGGTTTTATATCTCTTTATGAAATAGCAAATTCTCGATACTTAGAAGACCCTACTGGGGCACCAGATCCCAATATAAGAATGCTTGAACTGGCTAAAATATCAACACTACGTCTTGAATTTCCTTTATTTTATCGGGACCTCGTGCAATTTCCCCGGTTAGCGGTACATTTAACTTCATTTTACTAGAAAATAATTGGCCTAAGGGTATGGATGAGGAAGCTAAAGCATATGGAGACAAAAATCTTGTTGAGGAGTATGCCACATGTAAAAGAGCTACTAATACTATGCTGTGCGCGATAGAACCGAAACCTAAAGATAACACTAATTCTGAAGATGATTATGACACCGAAAAGGATACATTTAATCCGGTTTCTTCAGAAATAACACGACGAAGTGAATTGCTTTCATACTTACGTAAAACTGCTAATATCCATGGACCAAGTCGCGATATAATATTTCTTGAAGGTGCAGGATCGCCTTATGGTATTTTAGGAGAATTGGCAGATCTTGTCGAAAAAGATGCTATTAATAATGATTTAGAGAGTCTCGCTGTTCGAGTGGGAAAGTTACCTGAAGGGGATAGATCTGGCGTTTTACAGCTCTTACATGAAACTCGAAGGCAAATGGTTGGTATAGAGTCCAAGAATGCTTTATCTGCCGCAGTTCATTTAATTAATGTAAAGCTAATTGATCCAGCAATCATTGCAGACGAACTTGTAGCAGATATAAATCTTGAAACCTTAAAAGAAGAACTTCCTTTGTCCTGGTTATCACCTTCTATTAAAATTGGATTTGCTGCACAAAGCCAAGAAGGTCGTATACTTGCAGAGAGAGGGTTATCTGACAAAAGGCTTTTAAAAGAGGAGAACGAGAACATTGCCCTTGATGTTATTGGTGCGGTAGGCGACTCTTTATCCAAAATAATGCCTAAAATTGTAGAATTATTAATTAATAGAGAGCCTGGGTTTATTGCAAAAGTAATAATCGGAAATTATTTATCTGGTTTACAGATTAGTAAATTAGTATCAGAAATTTCTTTTCTGAATTTGTTGATTGATCGCTGGAAAGAGGAAAACGAAGGAGATTTAGATGACTTTTCTGAAATTTCGAAAGCTTTACGGTCAACGGATGAATTACTAGACTGGAATTTGGCTAAACAGTTATCTCAAATAGATAGAAAAGATCTTGTTGATACATGGTTATCCTCTTCACCTACATCTCCAAAAAATTCTGAATGTATAGAAACACTTTTAGCTTTAATTGTCATTTCAAGTCGAGAGCAATGGGAATCTCTTGAAACCCTATTTAATTCGGTTCAAAAAATTAGCACAGTAATGCTATACAAAATAGTAAAAAGGTTATTTGATGATATTGATGAAACAAGTGAAAATGATGATGCTCATGAATCCCTACAACGAATATTAGAACATATTTGGGGTGTTCCAGATTGGCCAAACGATTGGAACCAAGAAGAACATTTTGATTGGGTTATTGGCCCTGATTGGGATGAATTTGAATGTCGAATGCGCAAGTTTGAATTATCTCGTAAACTGGCCCGCCAAGATACCCATCATGTTAATTTTTGGACCCGCGCTGTTGCAAGAGGATATGAAGATTTATTAGTAAATGATAATGTAAATCCAATTGATTTTGAACCATTTGGTGTGACTATCTTAGAAGATTGGCCTATTTTTAATACTACCGATCAAAAAATTGTAATCGAAGCACTTAATGAAAGCTCTGAGATTCCTGAAGACATCCAACGGCTTTGGCGGGCTAAAATTTCAACAATAGATGAAAATATTGAGTTCCCGTTTGAAGCTGAAAATGTTCCTGACTTAATTAATGGTTCAGAGGCAGACAACGAAGCGGTACATATTTGGTTTACCCAAAAAGCATCTTTAGAGGAACTTCGCGAATTTATGGAATCTCAAGATTTTGCTAACGATGCCTACCTTGAATTGGCGGCAGCAGCAATTAAAAGGTTTTCAAGTACTGATGCTACATCCCTTATAACTGATATAATAGAGTCAAAGAAACCTAATAAAGTAGCAGAAGTAATCCCTCGTTTTCTTGAGAATGTAGATTCATACTCATTTGCTATATGGTTAGGTGAGGCACTTCGTAGCGCAACTAATGAACAAATGAGAATATACTATTTAGATATTTGGGCAAATTGGCGACCCAAAAATCCTGATGCTCTTCGCATTCTTGTTGATGCATTTATTCATTTAGCTTCATCAGGAAAAGGAGGATTTGAACTCTGTTTAAAATATATTGATTTAGTATCGGAACCCCCTAGAGGGACTAAAAGGCATGTTGTAGATACTATAAAGGAACGTGCTTCTCATTATATATTAATAAAGAAAGCTGACAAGGCTATGATTAAAGTTGGATTAATTAAAAAAGGACTATTTCAGAAAGATACCGAGCTAAATGTAGAAGATGAAAATAAAGTATCATAGCGCATAGAATCGTACAAAGCATAAAATATCCCTGTAATCCAGTATATTGCAAGCAAGAAACTGATTGGCCCTCATGAGTGAGACCAAAAAAATGATTGTTATTAGTTGGGTTAAGGGATTTAATACACAAGACCTACCGAGACTGTAGAAAAAATTGTGTAAACCTCCATAGTCAGATAAAATAAAAACAATGGAGGTTTTTTAAAATGGCAAAAAAAGAAAAGAGCATGCTGAGACAACTAATCGATGAACGCGGTATCAAAGATATCGCGGGAGTGTAGGATCTAGTCAAAGAACTCACATCAAGCCTGGATCCAAGAAATCATGGATGCGGAACTTCAAGATGAACTTGGATACAGCCAATACGACTATAAGAACAAACAGACCGATAATAGCCGTAACGGTAGCTACAAAAAGACAGTCACCAGCAGCCAGGGAGATATGGAACTTACCATACCCCGAGACCGCAACGGCGAGTATTAACCGCAAATCGTAAAGAAACATCATTCTCTATATTTTACCAAAATGTTTTTCTACTGTCTCCTGACTTCTGGCTCCTGGCTACTACCGCAATTATCACTGTCCCCCGTGCACATTACACTTTTCTTTCGGTTCTTCCCCCTCAGTAAAGATCTCCGTCATCACCTGGCTTTGGGGGCAGTTGTCCGTGGCCAGCATGCCGCTTTCGGAACAGATTCTGACGATTACTTGCCGTTTCCGTTTGACATTCGAGGAGGGCTGGTTTTGACCGGACTCCGGTTGATAGAAGCTGTCGGGACTGGGACCGTCGTCCGGAAGGACCGGGTCGGGTTCGGCATAGTTGGGAAAAGTGATAGACGGTTGGTGCAAAATACAGCCTTCGGTCGGCTCGGTTCCAGCCAAATAAGTTTCATATTTAATCTCCGGACAATAGACCGTAGCTAAAGCTCCGCTATGGCCGCAAATTTCAACCCCGGAAGTAATCCCGGACGGTACCGGGAAATCGGAGGGCGGGGTATTGACGAGGGCTTTTTTCATAAAAGCCCCCCAGATACGGGCCGCAGTTCCGCTTCCGATCGGATTGCCATCGATTTCAATGGGAATTCTTTGGGCGTCATTGCCGATCCAGACTGAAGCCAATAAATCCGGGGTATAGCCGACAAACCAAGCGTTGGTATTATCGCTGGAGGTTCCGGTTTTACCGGCGACCGGACGGTCGATCATTGCCCCCCGGCCGGTGCCGCGCATAATTACTCCGCGAAGCATATCCGTGATCAGATAAGCCGTGTTTTCAGAGAGGGCAATCTTTTTCCGGGGGCGGTCTTCATAAATTTTATTGCCATTCGAGTCCCGCACCTCAAGGACGGCGATTGGTTGAACATAAACGCCTTGATTGGCTAAGGGTGTATAGGCGGCGGTAAGTTCCAAGGGGGTAACTCCTTTGGTCAACCCTCCCAAAGCCAGGGATGAAAAGTTTAAATCGTTAGATTCGCCGCTGACCACTAAGTTTTTTAATCCCATTTGTTTGGCGTATTTAATAACATTACTCGGCCCTAAGCTTTCCACCAGTTTAACGGCGATGATATTAATCGATTGTTCCAAGGCTTGGCGTAGGGAAATGTCGCCCCGGAATTGGCGATCATAGTTTTGGGGGGCCCATTCACCTTGGGGAGTAGGAAACTTAATCTCCTCATCCTTTAGGATCGAACCCGGCGTATAGAGCCGGCTGTCAATGGCAGCTACATAAACAAAGGGTTTGATCGTCGAACCGCATTGCCGGTAGGCGGCAACGGATCGGTTCAACTGGGTGTTGGCAAAGTCCCGGCCGCCGATCATCGCCTTAATATAACCATTACGAGGGTCAACCGCTAATAAAGATAATTGGGGCTGGATAACACCGTTGGAATCCGGCTTGCCCCCACTCAACATGGCGCAGGCCTCTTCGGCCGCTTGTTGGGCAGTGGGATCAAGAGTGGTATAAATTCGATAACCGCCGGTATAAATTTCGTCTTCAGTTAAAATCTTTTTTAAGCTTTGAATGATATAATCCACGAAATAAGCCGCCCGTCTTCCGCTTGGAGTCAAGGGGACCAGATCAAGGGGGCGTTTATCATAGATATCGGCTTCTTCTTGAGTGATCGAACCATATTTAACCATTTGGTCAATGACAATCGACCTCCGGGCTAAAGCTTCTTCAGGACGGGTGTATGGCGAATAGCCATTGGGATTTTTGGGTAATCCGGCGAGTAAAGCCATTTGATGGGGTTCTATTTCAGTAACGCTTTTACCAAAGAAAAACCTAGAAGCGGACTCCACTCCGTAAGAGCCGTGTCCAAAGTAGATTTGGTTGAGGTATCTTTCCAAAACCTCATCTTTAGTATAATTCCGTTCAATGCTAATGGCTAGAAAAGCTTCTTGAATCTTACGAGAAACCGCTTTTTTCTGAGTTAACAGCACATTTCTGGCTAACTGTTGGGTAATGGTGCTGCCGCCTTCGATATAACCGCCGCCTTTGATATCAACCCAAAAAGCCCGGGCAATTGCCTTTAAATCAATTCCGGAATGTTCATAAAAACGGTTATCCTCAATGTTAATAATGGCTTTTTTCATAAAATCCGGGATTTTATGTAATGGCACTTCAAGCCGGTTTTCCCGGAAAATTCTGGTAAATTCTTTTTTATTAACATCATAAAAAATAGTGGCTTGCTTGGAAGAGGGTAAAACTACCAGGTTCCGATTGGTTCCAATCACTAAAACCAAGATGAATCCGAGTAATACACCAAAGATAGCTGTTCCAAAAATAATCAAATATTTATTTAGATCCGAATTTTTAAGCCGGGCATTGCCGAACAGTTCCTTAAGGTTTTTATAAATGGGCATAACTTATCCTCCTGTGGGGCATCTTTAACTTTCTCTCATATTAGCTAAAAACGGTAGATAGAAATAAACTTATTAACAATTATACCATAAACAAAAAAACATTCGAAAGGGGATAATTAACAATTGCATGAACAACGGTATTGATTAAATTAATACCTTAAACGAATCCTTTTTCTAAATGATAAACTGATAATATCTTCTATTTATCAAACATAAAATTCTTTTGAGGCGATGTGGAATGAGGTTTTCATTAAAGAAAAGGGTGGTTTTTTTTAAAACTCCTCCCTATAAACGGCGGTTTATGTTATCTTTAATTACCGTCGGCGCATTATTTTTATCAGCATTGTCAAGCTTTTGGATGATTGATTGTCTGATTAGGCCCAGTTTGAGTCAGTTAGCTGGCGTTAGAGCCAAGCAAATCGCGGTCGAAAACATCCATCAAACCATTAATACTAAAATCGCGCCGGAATTGGAATATGATAAATTAGTCGAACTTCGTTTGGCCGATGATGGCAGGGTAGCTTACATGCAGCCCAAAACCGGAGCGATCAACCGGATATCCGCCGGCGCCACCTTAACTATTCAACAGCGGTTAAAGGAACTCCCTCAAGAGATGTTAAAAATACCGTTAGGCCAAGTTTTCGGTATCAAAACTTTGGCCGGTTACGGACCGCTACTGCCCATTAAAATAATACCCGTTGGTGTTGTTGAAAGCTCAATTAAAGATCAATTCGATTCCGCCGGAATCAATCAAGTGAGACATAAAATCGTGATCAGCATCAAAACAACCATCAAAATGGTGGTGCCTTTAGTAAGAGAGGAAATAGTCGTCGATACCGACGTGCCGTTGGCGGAAACGATAATCATGGGCGATGTCCCCGACTTCTATCTTGGCGCCGGGGGAATGCTCCCGCAAAGATAGAATAAAAACAGTGTAAAAAATACTATTCTAGAGGTAAAATCGATTGGTTGTGGAAATATATTAACTGGTCGGCTAGTCCGTGAAAGCGGTTCCGCTCCTCACGGACTTAATGTTCTTACACTGTAAAAGAAAACATTTCGTAATAACCGCAATATCAAAGAAATTTATCCGACATATATAGGTGGTTTAATGGATATTCCTTCCGAGTTTCAGGTTTATTATTCCTTAGCCAAAGGTTTATACCAAACCGGACCTTCCCATGATTTCTCCCACATTGAGAGGGTCTTTAATTTAGCGTTAAAGATTGGAGAATTCGAAGGGGCGGATCGGTGGGTTTTAGGGTTAGCCGCGCTCTTTCATGATTTAGCCCGGGATGAAGAGGCTAAAAGCGGCGGGGAAATTTGTCATGCCGAAGCCGGCGCTCTTTTAAGCAGAAGGATTTTAAAAGAGCAAGCTGAAAGCTCCGATCTTATTGAGGCAGTCTCTGAGTGCATCGCGACCCATCGCTATCGCGACCAAAACCCGCCCCGGACTTTGGAGGGTAAATGCCTGTTTGATGCGGACAAACTGGATTCTTTGGGTGCGGTTGGCATAGCCCGGGCCTATCTTTGGCTAGGTGAACGCGGCGGAACGGTTTATGTGCCCCGGGAAGAGTGGGAAAAGACCGATTTTAACAGTAACCGGCCTGAAGATGACTCGTTTCAGCGGGAGTGGCATCTTAAATATCGTTATTTAAAAGACCAACTTTATACGGAAACCGCCCGTAAGATGGCTATCAAACGAAATCAAACCATGGTTAATTATATGGAAACGCTGGAACGGGAAGTTAATGGGGAAGAATAGGAATGGTTAGCCAATCGGCAATAGGGAACAGGGAAATAGTGATCTGCGATCAATAAGAATCGGTTGGTTAGGAGAAATACCATCTATTGTTATGTAGGGGCGATTTATAAATCGCCCTCGACTACAGAAATTACCAACGGGGGTTTTGCCAATGATCAATTGGGAGCGAGTTAATAATGAAGTTCGTGATTTACTGATCGATTTGATTAAAATCAACACCACCAATCCGCCTGGGAACGAGTTGGAGGCAGCTAAGTATCTTCAAGAAGTTTTTGAAAAGGAAGGGATCGCCGCGAAAATTTATGAATCAGCGCCGGGGCGGGGGAATCTGGTGGCCCGGATTCCGGGGAGCGGCAGAGCGCGTCCCTTGGTTTTAACGGCTCACTTGGATGTGGTTGCCGCCAAGCCGGCCCAATGGAGCCATCCTCCCTTTGCCGCCGAGATCGCCGATGGTTATCTTTGGGGGCGGGGCGCCATCGATATGAAAGGTATGTTGGCCATGGAAGTTCTGGCCTTACTTTTATTAAAACGGGGCGGACATACACCGGGCCGGGAGATTATTCTGGTGGCGGCAGCCGATGAGGAGGCCGGATCAAATTATGGTGTTGAATGGCTGTTGGAGCAGGATATTCCCGGATTGAAAGAAGCGGAATACATCCTTAATGAAGGCGGAGAAGGAAAAATCGATAACAGCGTTCCGGTTTATGCCTGCCAAAACGGGGAAAAGGGTGTTTTATGGGTTAAAATGAAAGTCCACGGCGTTCCGGGCCATGCCTCAATGTCTTCCAAGGATAATGCGATTATCAGAATGGCGACCCTTTTGAACCGGATCGGCCGTTATAAACCGGTGATTACTTTATCCGAGACTACGAGGAAATTTTTGGTGAAAATGGCAAAAGCCAAGGGGCTTCGTTTATCGGAAGATTCGGCGAATCTGGATTATAGTTTGCAATTATTCGCCAGCCGCCATTTTAAGAACGAACGCTCCGTCCAGGCGATGCTGTATAATACGATCTCGCCCACGATCCTTAAAGCAGGCGAGAAAGTCAATGTGTTACCGGAACTCTGTGAGGCTACCCTCGACTGCCGGTTGGTGCCGGGGGAGACTCCGGAGGGGTTTTCGGAAAAATTGAAGGATCTAGTCAACGATTCTTCGGTCGAATGGGAAATCCTTCAAACCGCTGAGCCTACCGAATCCCCGGTTAATACCGAGTTGTTTTCGGTTATTCAAAGAACGGTCCAAAGGATCAACCCCAAAGCCATAGCGGTTCCTTATCTCTCTCCCGGAGGCACCGACTCCAGGTATTTTCGGAAAAGAGGAATTACGGCTTATGGGTTTTTCCCGATTATTCTCTCCGAGAGCGAGCTCCAACGGATGCACGGTATTGACGAGCGGATTTCCTTGGAAAACTTGGAGCAGGGGACTAAAATCTTATATGAAACTGTGAAAGAAATCGCCGGGAGATAACCTTTTAGATTTATTTTGAAATTCCTAAAATAAATCTGACCAAAAAGGGCAGGAAAATGATGACCGACAGTAAACGGATTAGTTGCAACACTGCCACTTGAGGAGCATTAGCTCCTAACGAATCCGCCGCCAGGCTCATTTCGGTCATTCCCCCCGGAGCGCTGGCAAAAAGAGCGGTTGTTAAATCAAGTCCGGTAAACTTATGCATTAGAAAACCGGCTATAAAACAAACCGCTATTACCGCTCCTACCATAATCAGGGACGGAACCAATAACATTTTCAACCCGGAGAGGATCTCCCGGTTTATTTGAAGTCCGATCATTGCTCCGGCGGCTATTTGAATTCCCAGTCGGAATTGGGGAGGTATGTAAGCCTGGTTATTGAAAATATTGTAGGCGCCAACGGCAACCATTGCCCCGATCATTGCTCCGGCGGGAAGTTTTAATTTATACCCCAGAATTCCGCCTGCAGCAGCTATCAATAATGTTAGACCTAGTTTTTCCATGCTCTTCCTCCAACTGGAACCTTAACGGCTCTAATTAATTAATTTAATCAGTTTCGTCAAATTAATCCCCAAATTCAACCCCAATGCTTTTAGCGGCCCGGACCAGTTCTCCAGCGGTGGGTACTTTTTTTAAGCTGCCAACTGCTTCTTCAATCGGCGCCGCCGTTATTTGGTCTCCTTGGAGGCTGACCATCATCCCGAATTTTTCAGCTTGGGCTAATTCCACGGCTGCCACGCCATAACGGGTGGAAAGGATCCGGTCATAGGGGGTAGGGGAGCCACCCCGTTGCACATGGCCGAGGACGGTAACCCTCGTTTCCAGACAGGTTAGGCACCCCAGCTGTTCGGCGACATAATTGCCGATACCGCCAAGCCGGATCGGATCAGGGCTGTCTTTCACTATTTTACCGACAACCATCTCGCCGCCGACGGGTTTGGCGCCCTCGGCCACCACAATGATACTAAAGTGTTTTCCGTTATTTTTACGCTCATTGATTTTTTGAGCGATTTTCTTAATATCATAAGGGATCTCCGGGATCAAAATCGCATCGGCCCCACCGGCGATCCCTGATTCCAAGGCGATCCATCCCGCATATCTGCCCATGACCTCCAAGATCATAATCCGGTGGTGGGATTCGGCGGTGGTATGGAGTTTGTCAATGGCGTCGGTGGCGGTATTGACCGCAGTCATGAAACCAAAGGTGGTATCGGTGGCGCATAGATCGTTATCAATGGTTTTGGGGACTCCGATCACTTTCATTCCTTTGGCGGCAAGCTCCTTGGCAATGGCCAAAGTGCCGTCGCCTCCGATCACAACCATGCATTCAATGGCATGTTCCGCCACACCCTTAATGACCTGGTCCGACAGATCCGCATAGGTGGTTTGGCCGTTTTTTTCGATTTTAAAATTAAACGGATTGTCACGGTTGGATGAACCCAGGATCGTCCCGCCCCGGATTAAGATTCCCGATACGTTGGAGGGTTTCAGTTTTAAAAAGTCGTTGACAACCAACCCGCGAAAACCGTCGCGAAAGCCAATCACCTCACATCCATATATGCCGACCGCTGTTTTTACTACCGCCCGCAAAACAGCGTTCAAACCGGGGCAATCCCCGCCGCCGGTCAAAACTCCAAGTTTCTTAATCATTTGATCACCTCAAAGCCTAAGTAGTATCTTGATTGCGTTTTTTTGCAATGCAACTGATTACAATTATTTGTTTGGCTGTTTAATCCTTAAATACCTGCATTAGAGAAGAATATTTCATTATTGTATCGGCCAAACTCGACTATTGTTTGATATCATTACGCATATGATTTTTTGAGTTCCCCACCCCGGCTAGCCGAGGCAATTGAAAAGATGAAAATAGGCGTGAATTTCCTACTTATACACCGTGTCTCATGCTTCGCGCCTATCTATATTGGACTATTTTCGAGATAGGACATTTTCGGAAGATGTCGAACTTATAATTGCCGGGAAGATATTTTATTGTGAAACCACATATGATTGAGGATAGCCAGCAATTACCGTTTCAAACGGGCTTGGGAAAAGAAGTTAGGAGGTTCGCGTATGAGAATCAAACCGTTTTCGATCGGGTTAATAATAATCTTAATGACTATTATTTCGGGTTGTACCGATGAATTGGGAACAGTTGATTTTTCGGGGCGGATTGAGCTGGAGCATGCCTCCAGCGGATGGGCATACCGGAATATTGCTTCCACTAAGGTTAGGCCGGTCAAGATAGATCCGGACGACCGGTTAGGTGACTATCAAGCGGATTTGGAACTTCAAAAGGCGATTTCCATTGGAAAAGGCGACTACATAATCGTGGCCAGATTTAAGACCGACCGCTTTTTGACCGGTCATGACATTTTGGACCATTTACTCAGGACCGACCGTTTTACAGTTTACGGCGATTATCAGATAGTGCTCTATGATTTCAACGGCAAAGATCGAGTAGAAACCATAGTCGTCAAAGATACGGAGTACGGAAACGATTGGGACAGTAAGATTGACGATCCTAGGGCTAGTTTTAAAACCAGGAACCTGGAACGAAAAGGGGAGTTCATCCAATATTTTCGGGAACCCGTACCGCAACGGGACTGTATCATCGAAGTCGGTTATGAAATCAGCTCTAAGGTTACCAAAATCACCATTAAAGAAGAAAAATCCCATGTCGAATACGAAGAGTACGGAGAGCTTTCGGTGGATGGGTCGGCTTGGATTAATATCGGTTTTCGGCAATGCCTGACCGGGAGACGGATCATCGGTGGCGAAACAATTCAATTTTATATTCTCGATTGGGACTTGGACGGCGAGTTTACCGAGGCGGACCGAGTGTGGAGCGACTATACCGGTGAAACATACAAATTTAATGAGGTAGCGCGGCTGACCGATTCCTGGAGGGCTAAAAAAGATAATACCTACCGGTTAAAACTAATAACACCCCGGTCGGAGCAGGAGAAGTACAAGTTAGAAATAGAGTTGGTCAGTAGGGGAAAGAAATAGAGGTATTTTAAACGATATCCAAAGTTGAACAGTCAAACAACACAAATATATCTATTTTCAATGGGGCTTCGCTTTATAACATCCCTACAAAGACCCTCGCCGCTTTCGACAGCGGCACTTGAACCATGGTCGCCAGTCCTAACCGGCGTTGGGGCATTTTTCCCGCAACAGCCACTTCAAATAATTCCCCGTTTTCAATCGCTGCTAAGGCGCTTTCCCGAAGCACATGGGCGACACCCATCCCAATCCGGGCGAATTCCACCAGTAGATCCACGCTCTCCAACTCGATCTCCGGAACCAGAGTGATTTGGTTTTGGCGTAAAAAGGCGTCGAAATTACGCCGGGTGGAGCTGGCCTTTTCCAACAATAACAGGGGGTAGGAGGCGAGTTCCGCCAGTTTGATTTTTTTATCCTTTAGTGCGGCATATTTTGGCGCCGCGACAAAAATGTCCGTAACGGCGGTTAAGTCCCGGGTGATTATGTTTTTGTCGTTCAACGGCAAGGTAACGATACCAAAGTCAATGACTCCGTTCTTCAAGTTTTCCAGAATCTTGGGAGAAGTCCGGTTGATAAACTGAATCTTGACTTTCGGGTAAAGCCGGTGAAAGTTCTCGAGAAAGGGGAGGAGAAAGTATTTACAAACCGTATCGCTGGCCCCGATCCGGATCTGGCCGGAATCGAGGTTTTGGGTTTCAATCAATTTCTGCTCGCCGGTTTTAATGAAGTTATAGGCCTGTTCGATATGGGTGAAGAGCATCTTGCCTTCGGGAGTCAGTTTCAGATTCCGGGTTTTCCGAAAAAAGAGGGTGACGCCAAGCTTGGTTTCCAAGTTTTTAACGGCCTGGCTGACAGCAGATTGGGTAATAAAGAGTTTTTCGGCGGCGTTGGAGAAGCTGCCGCTGGCGACAGCATGGTAAAAAATTTTGTAGAGTTCGAAATTGATATCCATGATTGGAGTTCCTCACGCGAAAAGGATTTTTAACCACAGAGTTCACAGATGAAAAAGGACGTTATTTTATACTTCTATTTTTAGTGTCCTGTATTTTATTTAAAATGGATACATTATTATTTTAGCTAATATAACATATTAACATTATTAATTTTACTAATCAATTATATCATATTATAATATGAATGTTACCTTAAGAAAAATGATTCAACGGAGGAACAATATGAGCGCAGTCCGGCGGATATTTGTGGAGAAAAAATCCGGTTTTGACGTGGAAGCCCGGAGCCTGTACCGGGAGCTGAAAGATAATTTAGGTATCAACGGTTTAAAAAAGGTGAGAATCATTAACCGTTATGATATTGAGGGCATTTCCGACGCCGAGTACCGGGAAGGGCGGGAGATTATCTTCGCCGAGCCAACCGTGGATTCGGTAGTCGATGAAGTAATGGACTTCAATCCTGAGGAACGGGTGCTGGCCATCGAGTATCTGCCCGGACAATATGACCAGCGGGCCGATTCGGCGGCCCAATGCATTCAGATTTTGGCCCATCGGGAACGGCCGGAAGTCCGAGTCGCGAAACTAATCGTATTTACCGGAAATATTCCGGAAACCGAATATCAAAAGATCAAAAGTTACTGTATTAACCCTTTGGAATCCCAAGAAGCCTCTTTAGTAAAACCGGAGACTTTAGCGATGGAAGCCCCATATCCGGGTGCGGTTCCCTTCATCGACGGTTTTATCGAAATGTCCGAACCGGCTCTGGAAGCCCTTCGCAATGAGCTGGGACTGGCTATGTCCCTGGAAGACCTGGCTTTCTGTCAACAGTATTTCCGCGAAACGGAGCGGCGCAATCCGACCTTGACCGAGATTCGAGTCCTTGACACCTACTGGTCGGACCATTGCCGGCACACTACCTTTTTAACCAAAATCGAATCCGTTGCGATTAAAGACGGTCCTTATGCGGAAGCCATTCGGACCGCCTATCATAATTATTTGGGGTCCCGGAAATATTTATACGGCAACGATTCCCCTGAAATAACCTTGATGAATCTAGCGACTATCGCCATGAAGGAGTTCCGGAAACGAGGCCTCTTGAACGACTTGGAAGAATCGGACGAGATTAACGCCTGTAGTATCATTGTGACCGCCATGGTTAACGGAGAACCCGAGGAGTGGCTGGTAATGTTCAAGAATGAGACCCACAACCATCCGACGGAGATTGAACCTTTTGGCGGCGCCGCTACCTGTTTGGGAGGGGCCATCCGTGACCCGCTCTCCGGGAGATCTTACGTTTATCATGCCATGCGGGTGACCGGGAGCGCCGACCCCCGCGCCCGAATCGATCATACCTTGCCCGGAAAGTTGCCTCAGCGGAAGATCACTACCGGAGCCGCCGCCGGGTTTAGTTCGTATGGTAATCAGATCGGCTTGGCTACCGGCCAAGTAGCGGAGGTTTATGACCCGGATTTTGTCGCCAAACGGATGGAGATCGGCGCGGTGATCGGGGCCGCGCCCCGGAAAAATGTGCTCCGGGAAAAGGAGCAACCGGGGGATATCATCATCCTCCTAGGCGGCCGCACCGGCCGGGACGGCTGCGGCGGGGCTACAGGCTCCTCGAAGGAACACAACGAAGAGTCGCTTCAGACCTGTGGATCCGAGGTTCAAAAGGGTAATCCCCCTACCGAACGGAAGATTCAACGTTTATTTCGAAACCCGGAAATCAGCCGGATCATTAAAAAATGCAATGACTTCGGCGCCGGCGGGGTCTCGGTGGCCATCGGAGAGTTGGCCCCGGGGTTAGAGATTGACTTGGACGCCGTTCCGAAGAAATATGAAGGCCTTGACGGGACCGAGCTGGCCATCTCCGAGTCTCAGGAACGGATGGCGGTTCTAATAGCGCCGGAGCATGTGGCGGCCTTTGGTAAGGCCGCCGCGGCCGAGAATTTGGAGACGACGGTGGTGGCCGAAGTAACCGCGGAACCCAGACTGAAAATGTTTTGGCGGGGCCAATCCATCGTCAACATTAGCCGGGAGTTTTTAGACACCAATGGAGTCCAACAAAGAGCGACAGTTGTGGTGAACAGTCCGGAAGAGGCTGGGAACCCGTTCGATGTTATTCCCGCTGTAGTCCAGGCGAAGCTGCCGGATCTGAAGGAAGCTTGGCTGGCTAATTTGGGACGGCTCAATGTCTGTAGCCAGAAAGGCCTGAACGAACGCTTCGACAGTACTATCGGCGCTGGAACGGTCCTGATGCCCTTCGGCGGTAAACACCAACTCACTCCGGTAGAGGCGATGGTAGCCAAGCTTCCGGTCCTAGAAGGTGATAGCACTACCGGAACGGCGATGGCATACGGATACGATCCGGCTATCGGTAAATGGAGTCCCTTTCATGGCGGACTTTACGCCGTGGTGGAGTCGGTGGCCAAGATTGCGGCGGCCGGCGGCGATTACCGGAAAATCAGGTTAACCTTGCAAGAGTATTTTGAAAAACTGGGCCAGGCTCCGGAAAAATGGGGCAAGCCCTTCGCCGCGTTATTAGGGGCTTATTACGCTCAGTTGAAACTGGGAATCCCTGCTATTGGCGGTAAGGACAGTATGTCCGGGACGTTTAAGGAGATTTCCGTCCCGCCGACCTTGGTCTCCTTCGCTTTGAACACGGTGGATGTGACTAAAACGATCTCTCCCGAGTTCAAGGAAGTTGGGAGTAGTGTTGTTTTACTAAAGTTAAATAAAGATCGCAATCAACTTCCTGACTTCGAAGAACTGGACCGCAACTACCGGACGGTCTATGCTCTAATCAATCAAGGGAAAGTCCGGGCGGCCCATTCGGTCCGGGAGGGCGGTTTAGCCGAGACGGTTACCAAAATGTCTTTTGGTAATATGATTGGAATCAAATTTATTGCTCAAATAGAATCCAGCAGACTCTTCACTCCGGAATATGGTTCGTTGGTTTTAGAATTCCCGGCTGGGGAAGATCCGGCCCAACTTTTAAAAGGTTTGGACTATCAAATACTGGGAGTCACCCAAGGTGAGCCGGAGATTAATTTCGAGGGTATCCTCGTTAAATTGTCCGAGGCTTTAGAGAAATGGGAGGAGCCGCTGGAAAAGATCTTCCCAACCAGAGTGGAGGGTATTAACGACAATCCGGAAACTTATAATTATGAGCGAAAGCGATTGCTCAAACCAAAAACTAGTATCGCTAAACCAAGGATTTTCATACCGGTTTTCCCGGGTACTAACTGCGAATATGATACCAAGAAAGCCTTTGAAAAGGCGGGAGGCGCTGCTGAAACTCTGGTCTTCCGGAACCTAATCGCTTCCGATATTGAAGAATCGTTGGAACAGATGGTAAAATTAATTAACAACTCCCAGATCATCATGGTACCCGGCGGCTTTAGCGCCGGCGACGAACCGGACGGGTCCGGAAAATTTATCGCCACCGCTTTTCGTAACGGAAAAGTCAAAGAGGCGGTGATGAAGTTATTACAAGAACGGGATGGTTTAATCCTGGGGATCTGCAACGGATTTCAGGCTTTAATCAAACTAGGTTTAGTCCCCTATGGCGAGATTCGGGAGATCACCGCCGGTTCCCCAACTTTAACTTATAACAACATCGGGCGGCACGTCTCCTGCCTGGTCCGGACCAGAGTGGCGTCGAACCTTTCCCCTTGGTTGAGCAAGGTTAAGGTGGGCGATGTCCATACCATACCCGTATCCCACGGCGAAGGCCGGTTTGTGGCCGGCCGGGAGATCATCGCCGAATTGGCCAAGAACGGACAGATCGCTACTCAATATGTGGATTTGAATGAAAACCCTACCTGCGATATCCGGTATAATCCCAATGGCTCGTCGGAAGCGATCGAGGGAATAACCAGCCCCGATGGGAGAGTCTTGGGCAAGATGGGCCATTCGGAGCGGATCGGGAGTAGCCTTTATAAGAATGTGCCGGGAGAGAAGGACCAGCGGATCTTCGAGGCTGGGGTAGAGTATTTCAGGTAGTAGCCCAAAATCAAGAGAACGCAGACTCCATCATCCCTCTCCGCTGAATTTGTTTCTTTGAAAAAATATCCTCGGAGAGGGATGGGAGAGATCAAAAATAGGCATTCAACATAAACTCTAAGGAGGAACCCTCCATGAAAATCTGTGACATCTGCGTTATCTGTGATCATACAAACTTTCCGAAATCCTCTTCCTCTTTTAAAATAACATCATGGGCGCCGCCTTCACGGATGCTTACCGCCGAAACCAGCGTGAGCCTGGCTTTCTTTTGCAACTCCGGAATGGAGGTTGCGCCGCAGTTACCCATGGTGGACTTGATTTTGCTGATGGAAAGATCCAGGTTATCTTTGAGATTGCCCGCATAAGGGACGTAACAGTCGATTCCTTCCTCAAAGGAGAGCTTTTGCTCGCCGCCCATGTCGTAACGTTCCCAATTGCGGGCGCGGTTGGAACCTTCGCCCCAAAATTCCTTCACATAACTCATACCTTTCCGGACTTTTCTGGCCGGACTCTCGTCAAATCTGGCAAAATACCGGCCCATCATTACGAAGTCCGCCCCCATCGCCAGGGCTAACACTAGATGATAGTCGTGAACGATTCCTCCATCGGAGCAAAGCGGGATATAAATTCCGGTTTCCCGGAAATAATCATCTCTGGCCGCGGCCACTTCAATAACTGCAGTGGCTTGACCTCTACCGATCCCCTTTTGTTCGCGGGTGATGCAAATTGACCCACCGCCAATACCTACTTTAATGAAGTCAGCTCCTTGCTCAACCAGATAGTTAAATCCGTCGCTATCAACCACGTTGCCGGCGCCGACTTTAACTTCCTCTCCGTAAGTTTCTTTAATCCACTTTAAAGTTTCACCTTGCCACTCGTTGAATCCATCGGAAGAATCGATACACAGTATATCGGCGCCCGCGTCAATTAGAGCCGGAACTCTTTCTTGATAATCGCGGCTGTTGATGCCTGCCCCGGTAACCAGTCTTTTATGGTGATCCAGTAATTCGTCGGGATTTTCTTTGTGGGAAGTGTAATCTTTGCGAAAAACGAGATAACGCAGGTTACGGTCTTGGCCGATGATCGGAAGGCAATTCAATTTGTGTTCCCAAATCAGATCGTTGGCCTCGGAGAGAGTGATCCCTTCTTCACCGCAGACCAGCTTGGCAAAGGGAGTCATGAATTCTTTGATCTTCGTTTCCAAAGGGCATTTGGCAATTCGATAATCACGGCTAGTTACTATTCCCATCAATTCACCAGTGGCTGAACCGTCGGCAGTAATCGCTATGGTGGAATGGCCGGTTCTTTGGGTCAAGCCGATGACATCCTTTAAAGTATCATCGGGTCTAAGATTGGAGTCGCTTATTACAAAACCCGCTTTGTAGTTTTTTACCCTACGGACCATCTCCGCCTCTGAGGCTATGGGTTGGGAACCGTAAATAAAAGAAATGCCTCCGCATCTGGCAAGCGCAATCGCCATTTGATGGTCGGAAACGGCTTGCATGATCGCGGAGGCGAATGGAATATTAAGTGATAGCGGCGGCCTTTCGCCGACACGGTATTTAGTAATCGGCGTCTTGAGGGATACGCGATCGGCTACGCAATCTTTGGTAGTTAGGTTGGGAATTAAAAGATACTCGCTAAAGGTACGGCTGGGTTCCGAATAAAGAATTGCCAAAATGGTCCCTCCTTATTTTGAATAAAATTTTAAATATTATACCCCTCAATCCAGTAATTGTCAACAATCAACCTAAATACTTCATGCTTAAATTCCGAAATAAATAATACCGGGATTAATATAATTTGATACAATATACTTTGAATAAGTTATCTCGAAGAGAACTTCGGATGAGCCGATTATTAAAAGTAACGAATAAACTTCCTAAATATTATAATTTCTAAGGAATATTTTTCGGATTCGGTAGTATCCTTTATTGAGAGAATTGTCCATACTAATAGGGGGGTGCGTTCATTGGAGCATAAAGGATTAAAAACAGTAACAAATTTATTATCCAAAACTGCCGGTCTGATCTTTTTTTCATTTTTGGCAATCTCTTTGGGAGTTGTTTTCGGGCTCCTCTTCGAGGGATGGGTTAAGGACCAGCCCGGCGCCCCGGTGGGTTCGGAAAGCAGTTCTTTAAAACCGGTTGATTTGTCGGATGAACTAGATTTCAACTCTAGCCAGGTTTCTGAGGACCCCAGTCTTAATTTAACCGAGACCGCGATTCCGATTACTCCATCTATAACAGTTAAATACAAGGTCAGGGTGGGTCCTTATTCCAATCGCAAAGACGCCTTGGCTGCCTCCGAGCAATTGGAGTCTTTAGGATACCCGGTATATGTCGGTAATAACCCTCCATTTGCGGTGCAAGTTGGGGCTTTTGGATCTCAAACCAATGCGGAACGTCTCAAGTCCGAATTGGCTGGAAAGGGTTATAAAGCTTTTATCGATCAGAATTAAAAAGTACGCCAAACGAAAAAGAGAAGCATAAAAAGGCCCATTGGCCTTTTTTTGTTAGGGTTAAATCATTAAACAAAGGATATATCCAAGAATGAGTGATTTTTTGATCTATAGTCCAATAATTCGCCGAAAAAATGACAAGAATTGGTTGGACAAACTATATGTTGTATTATAAAATATTAACAACAACTATATATAGTACCAAGGAGGAACGGTGGTAATGGAGATTTCTGCTAATGCTAGGGCGGTTTTAGACAGGCGCTATCTGCGGAAAGAAGACGGTCAAGTAATTGAAACGCCCGAAGATTTATTACGACGGGTAGCGGAGAGTATCGCGGCCATCGAAACAACTGCCTTTGGGGCCGGGGAAACCGCAACTAAGGAATTAGCGGAATCGTTCTTTAAGATAATGGACCAAAAGAAATTCATGCCCAATTCACCGACGCTAATGAATGCCGGACGCGAGTTGGGCCAACTTTCCGCCTGTTTCGTGTTGCCAATCGAGGATTCAATGGAAAGTATCTTTGAATCTTTGAAGATTGCGGCATTAATCCATAAAAGCGGCGGCGGAACCGGGTTTAGTTTCTCCCGAATCCGGCCAAAGAGCGATCAAGTTGGGAGTACCGGCGGAGTCGCCAGTGGTCCTCTCTCCTTTTTAAAAGTATATAACGCCAGCACCGAGGCGGTGAAGCAAGGAGGAACCAGGCGCGGCGCCAATATGGGTATTTTACGGGTTGACCACCCTGATATTCTGGGGTTTATTGATGCCAAAAAGGTAAAAGGAGAAATAGCCAACTTCAATCTTTCCGTAGCGCTCACCGATACCTTCATGGAAGCTCTGGAAAAAGGCGAGGACTACTACTTATTGAACCCTCGCACCAAACAACCGGTTGGCAAGCTGTCCGCCCGAGAGGTTTTTGAAAAGATCGTTTTATCAGCTTGGGAAGGTGGGGAACCGGGCGTCATCTTTATTGATCGGATGAATGAAGCTAATCCCACTCCCCGGATGGGGAGCATCGAAAGCACTAATCCTTGCTTGCCGGGGTACACATGGATTTTGACAGGCGACGGTCCTAACCAAATAGAGGATATTTTGGGAAGGCAGGTTTATTTGGCGTTGAATGGAGCATTTCATAAGTCGGACCAAAAAGGTTTCTTTAAAACCGGGACCAAAAGAGTCATTCAATTGCGTACCGACAGAGGTTATGAATTGGCTCTGACGGAAGATCATGCCGTGAGGGTGGCCGCGAAGCTGACCCGATACGGAATAGCGGAAGAATGGAAGGCGGCAGGCGAGCTTAAAGTAGGGGATAAGGTGCTTTTGTCCAATAACAGAGGTATTCAATGGCAAGGTAAGGGCTGTTTTAATGAAGGCTACTTGCTGGGATTCTTGATCGGCGACGGGACGCTTAAGAATGAAGGCGGGGTGATCTGCGTCTGGGGTGATAATGAGGAGGCCGAGTCTTTGATGAAGGCTGTCGGCGAGGCTGCTGCTACCTTATCTCACCGTTGTGACTTTAAAGGATTTCAGACCATGATTAGTGATCGGAAAGAAAACCGGATGCGCATCGCCGCGCTGCGTGATCTGGCCGCCCGATATAATATTGTTCCGGGAAAAAAGAAGATCACCGATGCTATCGAAAAAACCGGGTTTCATTTTTACAGAGGCTTTTTACGGGGATTATTCGATACGGATGGGACGGTGGTTGGAAATCACCGGAAAGGACTTTCAATCCGGCTCTGGCAAAATGATTTCGAATGTTTGCAAAGGGTTCAACGGATGCTGCTTCGATTAGGGATAGCGGCGACTGTTTATCAAAACCGGAAGCGAAACGACGGGACAAAGTCGATGCCCGATGGAAAGGGAGGATCTAAGGATTACCCCGTTAAAAGCGGACATGAATTGGTTATAACCCAAGATAACTTACTTGTTTTTTTGGAGCTAATCGGTTTTAGCGACATCAAAAAACAGGACCGTCTCGTCCGGGGCTTGGAAAGCTACCAAAGGGCTTTGAACCGCGAGCGCTTTATAGCCGCCATTGCAAGCATTACCGGAGCTGGAGATAAGGAAGTCTATGATATTCAGGTTCCTGGAATAAACGCCTTCGACGCCAATGGGATTTATGTGCACAATTGCGGTGAACAGCCTTTATTGCCGTATGAATCTTGTAACTTGGGTTCGATTAATTTAGCGGCGCTGGTTAAAGAAAGCGACGGCGAAAAAATGGAATTTGATTGGGACGAGCTTCGCGGGACTGTTCATTTGGCCGTTCGTTTTCTGGATAACGTTATTGAGACCAATCGTTACCCGGTTGAGCAGATTGAGAAGATGAGCAAGGGCAATCGTAAGATCGGTTTGGGTGTAATGGGCTGGGCGGATTTGTTATACATTTTGCGAATCGCCTACAATTCCGAGTCGGCGCTCAAACTTGCCGAAGAAATAATGGCCTTTATTGACGGCGAGTCTAAAAAAGCCTCGGCTGAACTGGCTAAAACCCGGGGAGCATTCCCTAATTTCAAAGGGAGTATTTATGATCAAAAGAAAAGCGTTAAATTGCGTAACGCTACAACTAGCACCATTGCTCCGACCGGAACAATCAGTATTATCTGCGACACTAGCGGCGGCATCGAACCCCTCTTTAGTTTGGCCTTTGTCCGGCAGATTATGGATAACGACCGCTTGATTGAGGTGAATCGGATCTTTGAAACCATCGCCAAACAAGAGGGCTTTTATAGTGAGGAATTAATCAAAGAAGTGGCTGAACGCGGGAGCTTGTCGGGGATCGAAAGTATTCCGGAAAAATGGCGTCAAGTCTTTGTAACGGCTCACGATATCGAGCCGGAGTGGCATATCCGGATGCAGGCCGCTTTCCAGAAATACACCGATAACGCGGTCTCCAAAACGATTAACTTTTCTAGGGAGGCGACTCCGGATAAAATAGCCGAGGCCTATTTACTCGCTTATAAGTTGGGCTGTAAAGGACTGACTGTTTACCGGGACGGGAGCCTTGACAATCAACCTATGCAAAAAATGGAGCAAACAGCCGAGGGCCGCGTGGCTTCAGGCGATTCCCATCTTTTCTACGGTGAGTGGGGCCATATTTTACCGGTGAAACGGCCGAAACGCCTGACCGGGATTACCGATGGCCGGCAGACTCCCGAAGGGAATTTATATCTCACTTTAAATTTGTATGAAACACATCCCTTTGAATTGTTCGCCCAAATCGGCAAGGCCGGTAGCGATATTTCCGCGTTTACCGAAGCGATAGCCAGGTTAATTTCACTGGCGTTTCGTTGTGGGGTGGACCCGGACGCGGTGGCCGAGGAGTTGTTGGGGATTGGCGGGAGCCGGTTTGTGGGGTTTGGTCCCAACCGGGTCCGCTCGGTGCCGGACGCCATCGGCCAGTTTTTAAGCGAATATTTAAGTAATCTGAGCAAGAACAGTGAGACCCAACCGGAAGGCGCGCCTCAATTGGAATTAGGATTAGCGGAGTTGGCTCCGGCGACGCAATTGAGCCGGGAAACGGGGAAGTCCAAGAACGGTAAGATCCGGTATAATCTTTGCCCGGCTTGTGGAATGTATACTTTTGGCTATTTCGAGGGCTGCGCCAAGTGCATCGCTTGCGGGCATTCCGAGTGTTGATAATTAAGGCAAAAGGCATGAGGTACGAGTATTGAATGATTTCTTGAAAGGAAGATTTTAATGGCAAAAGAGCTTAATCTTGATGAACAATTGGCTGAACTGGAACAGGAAGAAGCGGAGTTGCAATTTGATTGGTTTACCAATGAAACCGCTTTGGAGCTTGGACTGTTAATATTTGAAACTGCAAGGCAAGAGCGGAAAAGGGTTACCATCAACATCGAGCGCCATGGGCAACAGTTATTTCATTACGCCATGGAGGGAACTACCCCTGATAATGATCAATGGATTATCCGGAAGAAAAATGTGGTTAAGCGATTTAATAAGAGTTCTTACCATGTTGGTTTATTGCTTGCGAAGTCAGGGAAGTCCATTGAAGAAAGGTATTTCGTAGACCCTTATCAATATTCGGCCCACGGTGGTTCTTTCCCATTAGTCGTTAAAAATGTGGGAATAGTCGGGACCATTACAGTTTCCGGGTTACCTCAAGAAGAAGATCACCGGTTGGTGGTCGGGGTTATTCGCGAGTATTTACAGTCTTTTAATCCCGCTGCTTTACAGTAGGATTTCCTAAAAATATCCCGAATTCAATTACCTAGAGAATGTGTCAGGAGCTTATTTTAATAAAGTAAGGAAGATGGATTATGAGTGTTTCATCTAAAATTTTAGTGGCCGACGACGACCGGGAGATCGTCCGGTTAATCTGCGATAGCCTCGCAGACGAGGGTTATCAAATTTTGCCCGCTTATAATGGAAAACAAGTCTTGGAGCATTTGGAACAAGCGGCTGTTTCATTGATGATTTTAGATGTAATGATGCCTGAGATGGACGGGTTGGAGGTTTGCCGGAAGGTCCGTAACCGGATTGGGGTTCCCATTATCTTGCTGAGCGCCAAGGGGCGGGAGATCGACAAAGTGGTCGGTTTGGAAGTCGGCGCCGACGACTATTTAACCAAGCCTTTCAGTGTCAACGAGTTGGTGGCCAGAGTCAAGGCACATTTACGCCGGGAAGAACGGAGCAATAAAACTGTAAAAGACGATCCCAGTTTCAGCTTTGATGATGTTACAATTCTTAAGGAAAACTATGAAGTCTTTAAAAACGGCTGCAAGGTCAATCTCTCGACCAAAGAGTTTCAAATACTGTTATATTTGATCGAAAATAAAAATCTGGTGTTAAGCAGAGAACAGATTTATGATGCTATTTGGGGCGTGGGGAGCGATTATTGCGACTTAAATACAGTCACGGTTCATATTAAAAACCTCCGGAACAAAATCGACCCGGAAAATGATTATATCAAAACAATCTGGGGTATTGGCTACAAATTCACGGGAGCAAAAGGTTGAAAGTCAGTCTTCGTTATAAACTGCCGTTAGTTATCTTTTGCGGCTTTTTTTTATTAATTTTGTTACTCATCCTTTATTACCGCCTGTTTCTCATGGATAACCTGGGGCGGGATTTTGACGTATTCAAGGACCATCTCTATGAGATAAACGAAGTTATCTCCGCCCGTATTAAAGAATACTACCCGGACCGTCATAAAATCGCCGCTTATTTAGATAAGGAATCGTTACGGAGAGATTTAAAAATTACAGTCTATGATGTGGATGGTAACCGGATTTGGGTGGCCGACCAGCGCAAGAGCCTCGGTTTGAGCCTGGAATTAAAGAGTTTTACCGTGGTTAGCCGTGACGCTATTTATGTAGTTGAATTGACCGTTCCCTTTTCGGTTGGAAGTTTTAGCCGGTTGAATTCCATCCGCAAAATCGGGATGCTCGCTTTGATTTTGATATTCATTTTTAGCGGATTATTAATTATTTACTTGCATTTTTCTTTGGTTCGGCCGTTAACCTCTTTAAACCACGGGTTGGAGAGGGTTAACTATCGTAATTCATTAGGCCCAGTTAAGCTTGGGAGCGAAAAAAGACTGGACGAGCTGGGCGATTTAACCAGGAAGTTCAGTGAGATGCAACAAAGGCTGGCAGCCTCCCACCGGCAGCAGAATGAGATGATCGCTTCGATTTCCCACGATCTGAAGACCCCATTGACTTCGATTGTTGGTTTTTTAGAAAGACTGCTCTCGCGGAAGCTACCGGAAGATAGACAAGCTGAATATCACCGGATTATCTTTCAAAAAGCCCGGGATATTCAAAAACTGATTGAAGAGTTTAACGACTATGCTTTGAGTGATCTCAATGAAATGAATGGCGATAAAGAAGACGTTAATCTCGAAAAACTCTGCGAAGAACTGGCCGATGAATATCGGTGCGAATTGGAAGCCGAAAATATCAATTTTAACTGCCAATTTGATCTTGAAAAAAACCTTTGGGTAAATATCGATCGCCGTAAAATAAGGCGGGTTTTCGCCAATTTGATCAATAATTCCTTGAAACATGGGATTAATTTGCATAAAATTAATATGCAATGTATGTCCAAGGACGGTTACGCTTGGTTCACGGTGGAGGACGACGGTTCCGGAGTGCCGGAGCAGGAACTGGCCTCGATCTTTGATAAGTTTTACCGGCTTGATAAATCCCGGTCCCGGGCCAAGGGCGGCAGCGGCCTTGGGCTCGCTATTTGCCAAAGGATCATCGAAAATCATGGAGGAAGCATCCGGGCCTATTCAAATAGTCAAGGGGGACTAGGGATCGGTTTTTCCCTGCCTCTAAAGAAAGCTTGAAGTTTTAGCAATCTTTATTTTTATTTTAGATTTGAATGTTATTCTTATTCAAGCGCTAACCTTATTAATGGAGTGTGCGAAAAAATGAAAAAGGTAAATTATCTAATCGCAGTGGGCATGGTTTTTGTCATAACCGGCCTTCCGGCTATTTTCGGGGAATCCCCGCAAATGAGTAAAGCTGAAGCCGGTAGTGTTATCAACCGGTCGGCGGCGATCATCAGAACCGCCCAGCGGTTTGCCGCCGAAGGAAAAAAGTATGACGGTTTGGGATTAACCTTAGGTCATCAGACTTTTGCGCGGCAATTATTTAGCCAGGGCGATTATGCCAATGCCGGTTACCATTCCTTACGGGCCAGGGGCTTGGCAGCCCGGACAATTTCCCTGAATAAAAGCAGTATCATCAATGAAGCTCTCTATAACCGGAATGAAGAGAGGCTGGTCCGGAGTTCCCCCTCCGGACAGGAACTGGATCGGAGGTTGAGGGGGGCGCGGGTTACGATCCTAAGTGATCAAGAGGCTGCCTATGCCGGCGCGGATCTGGAGGTTTAGGGAGCCAAGTAGGAATGAGAAATAAAGAATTTTTAATTCCGCAAAATTGACGTAAAAATTTTCCAAAAAAGTGTTAGTATAGTATTATACAATTTTATTTTAAAGAGCGCTTATTAGTTCAGCGCTCTTTTTGTTTTTGCCATCTATATTGGTATTTGTATCAGGTAAGAATAATGATTAATTGATACTAATTTAGAGTAAATTCGTTCAAGAATTATCAGCTATATGTCGAATGTAATAAAAGATTTAATTATCCAAATTATGTCAAAAAATATAATCTTTTGAAAGTGAATAACGGAATTTCTATGAAATTACCGTTTTTTCATCTGAAAAGCAGTTGGAGAGAGATCTCGAACTGCTTTTTGAAATGGAGGTGGTTACCTTGATTGATTTTACATAACATGAAATAATTTAAAGTTATTTGTTAATTTGGCTTAATCCAGGTTGTTAGTTGTATCAAAAAGGATAGCTTAATAAAAAAAGATACTATTCGTAGTTTTTTCCAAAAATTTAAAGAAGGGGGAACCGTAAATGAACAAAGAGTTTTGGTTTACCCGAACAGAAACAATAATTTCCATCTATTGGCAAAAAGCTGAAAAACTCAAACGTCTTCAAGCAAAAGAAAGGGTGTTTTTGGAAAGCATTAAAACACTGAAAATTAGATTGGAAGAGTTAAAACAAATTCCCGGATTAACCGCGAAATATGGAATAGTAAAACATTCTCAAAGGTCAGGCGATTATAGCTATGCGAATTTAATGGTAGAATACGAACAACAAGTCGACTATGTAACTAAGCAAATCTTGAAGAAAAACAAAGAGTTAATCTGTGTACAGGGCCGAATCGGTGAAATTTTAGCATTTACCGAACCGATAAAAATCGCAATAGAGCGACTGAGTCTTGATGAACAAACTATTACCATTCAAAAATTCGTTTTCAAAAAGAGCAACTATCAAATCGGCTTATTATTACACTGCAGTGAAAAAAAGATTCGCTATACTTATCGTAAAATAATTCTCCAAATTACGGAATGGCTAAATCAAAATCAAGCATTTGAAAGCAATATAAATAAAAATAAGTGTGTTGAAGGATGGTGATTAATAGTGACTGATCAGATGTCATCGACGGAGATGAAAAAAATACCCAATCATGTGTTTCATTACGTTGAAAACGAACTTCAACTATACCGGACTTATAAACAGGCGATTGCCGAGTTGGAAACCGACTTGGAAGACTTGATAAACCGTTCCGCTCAATTACCTTTTGACGAGATTCATGTACGAAATGGTCCAACTGATATTATTAATTTGACTGTTGTACGTTCATTAGTAATAGAAGAAAAAATTAAAGAAAAGCTATCGCGGGTACGAAAAATTGAAACAGGCTTAAAATTAATGAGTGAAGAAGAAAAAAACATCTTAGATCTTAAATATTTCTCAGGAACTAATTATACTAACGACCAAATTATCGAAACGTTGCATCTCAGCCGTAATAGATACTATAGACAACGGGATGGAATCATTTATAAATTTGCAATCGTATTCGGATTGGTATGATACAAATTCGATACTAAATCGATATTCCAAAACCGGTTTTTCATGTTATAATCATATCATGAAAGATTTGGCAATTGTTTCACAGAGAGCGGAACTCGGCGACGGGTTCCGTTTCGTTTTAGAATAATTGATACACCCGCCAAGTTTATGGGGAGGCGCTAATGTTTGATTAGGAGGTGGGGTTGGATGTATTTTAAGAGATTAACATGTTTGGGATTTTTGTTAGTTTTCCTGATTCAAGTTTTAATGATTGTTTCAATATATCGCTTAACTAGGGACATGCATAATCACCTGGATACGATCAATAAAGTATTCGGGGCGGCTAACCGAATAATGGGTTATATTGAAACTAAACGTAAATTGACAAAAGATTCGGTAGCAGACATTGCTTTTTTTACCTTATTCGCTTCAAATCGCTTTAAGATTGATCACCGAATATTAGTCGCCCAAATGGAGGTGGAATCAGGCTTTCAAATAAACGCAATTGGCGGCTTGGGAGAGTTAGGGTTGCTTCAAATCAGACCGGAAACTTTTAAAGAGTATGGTTGGGGGTCCCTTGACGATTGGCGGGACCTCTTTTTAGTTTCCGTAAAACACTTATCGAGAATTGCCGCTTTAACCAGAGGAGATTTGGAATGGATGTTGTCCGCTTATAATGCCGGGCATAATCTTAAGCGGGACAAATCAATAAGACGGGCTAATAAGTATTTCAAAAAGGTAATGCGATTGAAAGATGAGTTTGAAAGGTGGGATCGATTTGGGAACTACGGTACTGACCCCGGAAGAAGAAGCGGCGATTGCGTTACTTGTTTATGAATGCGTTCAACTTAAAGACCGGAATGCAACTGATGAGGAAATGGCGGAATGGCGAAAGAAGGTATTAGAAAAGTTCCCCCAAAAAAGATATTTAGTCTTAGGTGAAGTAGCGGAAAGGCTTTCTAAAAATTTCAATACAAGATAATTTTTTGTTTTTTGGAGGTCCGGTCAATGGCCGGGGGTTAATAGACGCCTAATGATTAAGCCAGGGTGGGGGCTTTGCGTCTAAAAAAGATAAATCCAAATTATCAAAGATATAAAGCGGCGCTATAAAACACTTAAAGCATGTATAAACGGTGGCTCATACATCATAACAATTTTTACTACTTCGGGAGTATGGTGAAATAATGGGTGATAAACAAATAATAGTCCATTTTTTTGAGAAACTTTTCGAAAATCCGATAATCAAAGGAATCGCCGGATTTTTTATTTGGTTACTTAAAATAATGTTTGGGACGGTTTTCCGGCAGGCTTATGGGGTGGTGGCTATTCTTTGGATTGCCGATACGATTACCGGTTATTATCACGCCTGGGCTAACCCCAAAATAGTGCCGGAAAGTCGCAGGATGTATCATGGTTTGGTCAAGTTAAGCATTTACTATAGCCTTTTATTTCTCGGACATCAAATCGGCAAATGCGCCACGGAGGTCACGGGTTTGATCCAGACTACCTTTGAGGTGGCGATTATTCTTACTGAGGGAAAATCATTTTTAGAAAATCTGGATAAGATTACTCGGTTAAAACGGATGGAGATTCCGTTATTAAAGTTTTTGCTCCGGGTAGTCCAGGGTAAAATCGATGCTATGAATGGAGTTAATATTGACGGATCAGAAAGAGTTGATCATGAAAATGAATAATGCTTAGGCGTTAAATGAAATTCGAGTCAACCGAGGGGAATACAATTTTGATACAAAATTGATACTTTAAAACGCGTTATCCATGTTACAATATTATCATGAACAATTTGTAAATACCCAATCTTATTTTAGCGCATAACTCAAATAAATTTGTTAATCATTGATTAAACGGAAACGGAACTCAGCGACGGTTCCGTTTCCGTTTATAAAAAATAGATTGGGATTATCAAGATTGTTAGGTGTCTTGGTCGAGGGTAAATGAAAGGGTGGGGTAGGCTGAAAAGTGTTTGGGTGCCTGGTGTACTTTTGACCAGGGGTAAACAGACGTCATTGTATTAGCCAGGGTGGGGGCTATACGTCTAAAAACATCATGAAAGAATTTGAATCGATAATGAATTCGCCGGGCTTGAGAAATAGACTGCTTCAAAAGCATCATGCACCTGCGAATTTATTATAGCGGACAATTTATCCGGAAAATTGTCCATTTGTTATACGGTTATCAAATGATATAAGCTTGTATCGGAAAGGTGGAAAGATGTTTTCAGGTATCCATTTAAGTGATATTCTTACTCAATGGCGGGATTGCTTGGTATCCAGTCAGGTGTTGGAATCGTTCTGTCAAACCAAGTATGGAAAGTCTCTTAAGCTGTTTATCGGATTAGACCCAAATGTGCAATTGACCGAGACCGATTGCCCATATATAATCATTTATCCGGGCTGGAAGACTGAAGGGGGCGAGCGGAAACAATTCTGTTATATGGTTCCGGTTCATTGGGCTATTATCAATTCCTCTAAAACAATAAGCGGTAATCAGGTTGAATTGGACGGGATTTATGATTGCGATATGTTAGGACAGTTAATCTTGGCGGAACTTGCTGAAGCGAGTCCCGGAAACCCGATTTCATATGTTAAGTATGAAATGCAGACCAAGGAATCACTAAAAGAGTTGGCGTATTTTCCTAAGTTTGAAGGAAAAATGGAGGTTAAGTTCTATATTACACCCGTATTAGGCGGGAATATAACTTATTAGGAGGATGAAAATGTCACAGGCTAAAGGTTATAAAGCACAGCTGATCGCTGGCTTTGAGAATGTTTTCGGACAAACACCAGCAACTCCAAATGGGGTAAAATTACCGATTAATACTTCGCAACTTAAATCAAAACAAAATATGATTGAGACCAATACTATTACCAGCCGGAGAGATCCAGTGAAACCGGGGAAAGGAAATATTGATGTCTCCGGATCGGTAGTTATACCAGTAGATGAGGTTGGAATCGGATATTGGTTGAAGGCAATGTTCGGAAGTCCGGAGACTACTGGAACCGGAACATATACTCATGTTTTCAAGCCATCTGATAATCAGCCTTCCTTAGTATTGGAGCAAGGGTTTACTGATATCAATGTCTATGAACAGTTCAACGGATGTAAAATATCAAAATTTACAATTAACCTTGGTGGAGATGGGGAATTAACATCGACCATCGATATTATGGGGGCAAAAGAAGGCTCAGCGGCAGTTTCGTTCGATCCATCAGCTACTGAAATTGATTTAATACGGTTCGATAATTTCCAAGCATCGATTGAGGAAGGTGGAGCCACGGTCGCTTGTGTCGTGAATACCGGTTTAACTGTGGAGTTCGGGTTGGCAGGGGATGTTTATGCCCTCGGCGGGCAAGGCGTACGGAGCGAAATTCCAGAAGGAATGTTGAAAATCAGCGGCAATATCAAAGCGTTTTTTGAAAATGCGAGTCTCCTCCAAAAAGCCATTCAGGGAACGGAATCTTCGTTAGTCATGAAATTGGCGAATGGCGCTCACAGTTTGGAATTTAGATTACCGCAAATAGTTTACGAACGAAACGCGCCGGGAATTGAAGGCGCGAAAGGAGTCTTAATCGATTTACCCTTCCGGGCTTATTATACGGATAATTCTTATGATACATCAATAGTCGCAACACTTATTAATGATCAAGCTTTATATTAAGGCAAGGGAGGTAATGGAAGGATGTTACCGCAACCGAGGGCTTTGACCCGCGATGAAATAAAAGCGCTAAGGGCTGCCGGTTTGGACCCGGCTTTTACAGAAAATGACGTCACTATGAAACTTAATACAGATATGGTCGATTGGATCCTTGATAATATTTATAAGGATTTCAGCTTCGCTAATCTACCGTACTCTGATTGTTTGAAATTGGCGACTAAATCCTATCAGATGACTTACAGTGTCGCCAGTGAGGAAAAAAACTCCTAGCGGTCTGGGCTTGGTATACTGAAGGTAAAGCGGAGTATTGCACAGCTTGCCGGAAACGTCAGGAACAGACCGCTGTTTTAGAGGACTGCCTCCTTTGCGAGGATCGCAGTCCGGATTTGGCGCCGGAGAACCGGGCTGTTTGGAAAATCTGGCTACTCGTCAACTCTCAATGGCGAGTCGGTGGATTGCTACCAATCGGCCTGGATTTTCCGGCCGTAATTCAAATTGCCGATATCTTCGGGATTGAGATGACTCCGGCGTTGTTTCAAAAACTTAAGGTATTGGAGTTGGCAGAGTTGGAACGATTTCGAAAGGAGGGAAATAATGGCTGAAACTATTACAATCGACACTAAAAGTCTCGCTGTTAATACTTTAGCCGATTTGAAAGAAGCGGTTGAAGAAGTGAAAAAGCAATTAGCAAGCATTGATAAGCCATTAAAAGACTGGAGCAAGGAAGATATTAAAGGGGCGGCTGAATTACTAAAACCTTTTGTAAATAATGTAAAAACACTGATAAATGAGACTAAAGCTGCAATCGAAGCTGAGGATTGGACAAAAGTAATTCAAAAGATCTTTCCGGAAGATACGGCTAACAAGATCGAAAAGTATAAAAAAGAGTTTGACGATTTAAAAGTAGCAATCGAGGCAAAAGAATGGTCAAAGGTAATCAAGCAGATCTTTCCGGAAGATACGGCTAACAAAATTGAAAAGTATAAAAAAGAGTTTGACGATTTAAAAGCAGCAATCGAGGCAAAAGAATGGTCAAAGGTAATCAAGCAGATCTTTCCGGAAGATACGGCTAACAAGATCGAAAAGTATAAAAAAGAGTTCGATGACTTGAAAGCTGCAATTGATGGAAAAGACTGGAATAAATTAATGGAAAAAGTTCTTCCGGAAAATGTTTTTGAATCGGTGATGGATACAAAAGCCATGTTAAAAAAAGCGAAAGAGTCTATCAACTCTATCAAACAGGCTTTCAAAGAAGGCGGACTAGAAAAAGCATTGGAAAAAATTTTACCTGAGGATATCTTTAAAAAGCTGATTAATATCAAGGATTTAAAGAAAAATCTTCAGGAAGGCATTGAAGAAGTTAAACAGGCCTATCAGGAAGGCGGTCTCGGGAAAGCTTTGGAAGTTGTCTTCTCCGGTGACTGGCAGGCCAAAATGGGGCAGATTTTGGACCAGTTGAAAGGATGGTTTAAGAATCTGCCCACGGTCTTAGGGGATGCCTTTCAATATATCGGTTCGACTATCAGTGGATTTGTCAACACACTCGGGAGTAAACTTAAAGTGATCTGGGATTTTCTCGCCAATATATTTTCGTCCCTATTTCAGATGGTTTCAAAGGTAGTCTCCAAGGGGATTACCTGGCTGTCCGCCTTCTTCCAAGGCCGGGCATCCGGGGGCGATGTGACGGCAGCTTCCCCTTATATCGTTGGGGAACGGGGACCGGAGGTTTTTGTGCCGCGGGTCAGCGGCACGATCATTCCCAATCATACCTTAGCCGGACAAGCAGGGGTTGTGAACGTAGCCCCGCAAGTGACAGTCAATGTGATTAACAATACCGGACAGCAAGTCAGCGC
>JAEWZY010000064.1 GCA_023394955.1 Bacillota bacterium | reverse complement strand
AAAAACTCATCCAGGGACAAAGGATTTCCGCTAATAAAAATCCGTTCTTCCCAATCGCTTACCGGCGTCATCAAACGAAGCGGTTTATTCATCAACTGCCAGTAGCAGAAAGGTATTTTTAGTGCTGAGAATGCTTCCGACTCCTCCCGAAGAGCAAAGAAATGGATCACCAAATCCGGACGGAAATCATCCAAGAGCCGGGCATCGGCATATTTAGTGAAACTAAAATAGGGAGCAGATTCAAGATGAAGCTTACAGGTAAGTCCGGCATCCGTCAGATAGGCCTGTAACTCCCGGCCGTAATGATACAAACAGTCGTCGCTGTTTGTGCTGACCATCAAGACCTTTTGAAACGAGTCCGGATGGTAGTTCCGGTAATAATTGACCAACCGTTCCAGCCGCTCCTGATAGAGGCGTTCTTTTATTTCTTTTACCCGCTCCAAAGATTGACGGATCTCCTCCAGTCCGGTCCCGTATAGCAAGGTCGGCAAGGGAGCTCCATCGTCCAGCAAAGCCGCTTCCAACTCTTCCAATCGAGGGTCGATAATAAAGTGCATATTGAGCCAACCGCTTAGCTCATTAAAGTCGTAGTTTTGCAATAGCAACTGCCAATGTTCGATATTTTGTTCTACGATATATAAAGGCGTTCCGGCGATCTGCCTATGGAAAAACGGATCTTCGGCGTTCTCCAGCGCCCGTTGCAACCTCGCAAAGACTTGTCGATCATCAGTATTGGCGATTAATAAGGCCTCCCCCGGAGTAAAACTAAACTTACCGGCGGTTGAGTCGTTAACTCCATTGATAAACTGGCGGGTCTGAGTATCATAGATCAACTTATTTTCTAAGTATTTTCCTGCCTGGTAACGGACTTGAGCAAAGCCGGGCAGTTCTAAACCCCGCTCCTTAAAGAAACGGCGGTTAACATTGTATCTGATCTCAAACTCGGTCAAGTCCCGGACCGGATCCTGAATCACTTTCGCCCAACGCTTTCGTAGCGGTTCCGATAATTTGCCCCGTTCCGCCTCGGCTTCGGTGATTAACCGTAAAGTTTGCAACGCTTTAATCCTTAATAGAGAATAAAAAACCGCCGGCTTCAACGCAGCCGAATGCTCTACGATTAAATTATTGACCATTGGGTAATTCTTGGTTTGATAGTAGAGCTTAATTATCTTCTTGCGGCAGAAACCTTGGCGGAATCCCAGCCGGAAGCATTCATTCAGGCATTGTATGCTTTTGGAAGTATTCTGTTCCCGCCGGTATAAACGGAATAAACGAAACCAAACTTCGGACGAGTCCGGACTGGATTGAAGGGCCCTCTCTAACGAAGGGATCGTATTTTGACTTAAGGGACCGGACTCCGAGTCTTGCAACTCCGCCAGATTGCCTTGATTGCCCTCCCGGATGGTCTCTAGATATTTACGGGTCTCCGCGAAGACCTCCAGGCAGTATTGGAGCTTGCGTTCTAATGCCGCGTTCTCCTGGTCTTCACTAAGCTCGGCGAATTTTTGATTGATCGCCGTTAACTTGCCCTTCTTCATTTCACAAAGTAAATATTCGTACTCCCGGGCTTTAAACGTCTGATGGTAACCGGTGATGACTCCCGCCATAGCTTCCGCTAATTGGTCTTGGTCCCCCGCGCGATAGCGGTTTTGTAATTCCAGGACTCGTTGAGTCAACCCCTCTAACCCGGCCAGGGCTGTAGCAGTCAACTTTTCGATCTCCGCTGGAATCCGCCTCATTTTAGCTTGGCATTTCCGAATTTCTTTTTGTCCGGTTTGATATAATCCGGCGAGCCGCTGGCCGATTCCCCGTTCTTCCCGGCAATACTCTTCAATCACTTCGCTAAGCTTTCGATTGATCGTTCCGGCAATCGGCACCCCGCCTTCAGTCGCATTGATAATGCTCCCCTTGGCTTGGTAATTCATATTAATTTGTTGCTCCATCAGTTTTCGCAACTTTTCAAACATCTGATCGGTGACAATTTCATGACCATTGAGATCCCTTGTTATAAAACCTCCTTTAGGCAATTTACTTCCTTCTAATAAAAGCTGGGAAGTAACAACCTGACCATCGGCGTAGCGTTTATTATTAGTATAAGCAAAATCTTGACCAACCAGAATAATCGGTCCACACCCTAGCCGAACGGCAAGATCGAGCGCGCTGTGAGAAACTGAAAAACCATCGTGAATATCACCGTAGTCATAACCGCTTTTCTTAGTGATCAGTTCGGTAAAACTCTCAAAAAGCAGCCGCATATGAATCTTAGGGCCGGGGAAACTCTGTAAAGCCGGGTGATAAAACCGGTGGTTGAAACAGAGGATAATCCCTGCCAAATCGATGCCACTGTAAATTTTTTGGTTGATGGGATTGCCGTCATGGGCCAGTAATATATGAGGGGAGACCCCGTGCTTGCGCATGGCCCGAATGCTTGAACCCGAGCAAATGATCAGGGCCCGGTTTTTGATCTCCGGTAACAGGTGAATGTTTTTTTCCAAAGAAGGTCCGGCATTGACGATTACCGCCGGAATTCCGGCAAACTGATCAAAAAAATGCCTGACCCCGGGTGAACTCAGCACAGTCCGTAAATTCAAGACAGAGTTCTTAGCCCAAAGCTCACCACTGTAATCTAATGTTGCAAAATTTGTTATTAAAAAACCAATCGTATCTCTTAATAGTTTTTGAAACTCAAAAATCGGTTCCCGGAATATTTCCTGATACCCCGGTAATACTTCAACCCGGATATCGGTGGCCCGTTTCTCCAAAAAATTCAAGAGAATTCCTTGATTCTCTTGATGGGCTTCACCGGCGATCAATAAAAAATCCTTCCTGGACAGGAGCTCTCCCAGATCCAGCTCAGCCAGGGCCGCCTTTAATATAGTCCAACTGGGCTCGTAACAAACGACTTTTTGATAAATGCCGGCTGTTAAAACTGCCTTTATTTGGTAAAAAAATCCTGAACCACAAAGGATCAGCGCCTTCAGTTCGCTGCCCCCTTGTCTTTCCGCCCAGCGTTCGGCTTCCAACTCCGGGTCGTAGCTGCTATTTAAGTAGAGTCTCCGTTCTCCGACATTGAGCTGGGCCACCGGCAGTCCTTTTCGGGATCGGGTCACTGTAACCCGGGGGTCCGGATCCACTGCCGCCCTCTTAATATCCTGGAGGAGATGGGGAAAACGTTCGCTGATTATTTTAAGGTTTGCTTGGAGATGCATAGTTACCTTCCTTTGTTCGATAGGTATGAGGCGCGGAGCGTGAGGTATGAGTTTAAAGACAGGCAATCGAAATTAGAAAATTTTGCTCTGCTACGGTGATAACGGGTATTAGTAAAAGGCGGTGACAGCGATTACGCTCATAGCCGCCACTCTAATGTTTATGACATCCCTAATATGCCGGGATCTCCTTTTGCCTGCCCCCTATTGTCTCTTGCCTAAATTTATCTTCAATTCCGTCAATAAAGTAAGCAATTCAAATTCAAATATGTCATGCAGCAACCGATAATCTTGATTTTCCATCGCCCCGCCGAGATCCTTGATCAATTCTTGAAAAGACCGGTACTTCTCAGCCGGAAGTTGTTCCAAGTTCATTAAGCCTTCGCCGGCTTCCAGCAACCATCCGATCCCATCGAAGATCGTCGGCAGGGCCGGACTAATCTCCTGGTAATCCGTTTCTTCCAAGTCCTCGCAGAAATGCCGCACTGCAATTATCATTCGTTCTATATAATTATTATAGCTCTCAATTATCTGCTGAAGCTCTTCCTCCGTCATAACCGGCCTCCTTGTGTCCCGTTTGTTCTCTGTTCTTAAGTGATAATTCAACAGTCAGCTTAGGCATAAGGCACAAGACGCAAGGCAATAGCATTATCTCCCTATGCCTTTACTCATGCCTGATCGATACGATCGTTATTTAATTCGGCTAATTTCCGGACAAGCTTTAGACTTACTTTCCGCCATAAAGCGGGGCTCCGGTTTTAATTTTGAGGATAATCAGTTATCCATTATAAGGGTAACCCTCCCCATAATAAAAAGGCGATAGGAAAACAAAAACCGCCACCTTTATATGGCGGGAGTTGTATTACAAATTACTATTTCCATGGGCAATCATGGAATAATGGCAAGGCTGAAATATACTTCACCTAAGATCAAATCCAGGTGGAAGTTTTTATAGATCTCACGAGTTGATAGAAAACGGTTTTTGTAAATAATTAAACTTACACAATCCATATCCCTGTTTCCATGACTTCTCTTGCCATTGGATTTTCAAAGGTAAATTCCCTCGCTAAAAACGGGTGCGGTTCAATCCGGTTGTCAACCATCCGGCGATACTTCATCAATTTAAATGTATCTTCAATGATATCTCCCGATAAATCGTCAGTGATTACGGCCAAATCAATATCACTATCCTGATGATAATGACCTTTAGCATAGGATCCATATAAGTACATACTGTGAAGATCATACTCGCGTTTTAGAATATCAGCATATTTTAATGCAATCTCTGTTATTTCTTTTCTAATATTGATATCAACCATAATCTCAACTCCTTGATTTCTTACTAGTCTATACCTCTTGACTTTGTACGCGACGCCTATTGCCTAATAAAAAAGACCCCCGGCCGAGGAGGGTCTTTTTTTGAAAATTTTGAATGATCAGCCGCCCAAGAGTTGGAGCACCAGTTGGGGTTTTTGGTTGGCTTGGGCCAACATAGCGGTGCTGGCCTGTTGGAGGATGTTCAACTTGGTAAACTCCATCATTTCGGCAGCCATATCCACGTCGCGGATTCGGGACTCGGATGCCGCTATATTCTCAGCCGCGATGCCTAAGTTGTCGATGGTCTTCTCCAAACGGTTGGAGACAGCGCCCAAGGTAGACCTTTGCGCCGAGATTCTGGTGATCGCCTCGTCTAGTTTGGTAATGGCTTTACTGGCGGACTGGACATCGGTAACCTGGATATTTTTTAATCCTAAGCCGACTGTGTCCATCCGGCCGATGGCGGCGTCCATATTCTGGAGCTCGTTGGAGCCGATCTGGAAGACCATGCTGTTGTCGATCAGGTTGACATAGGTTGTGTAACTGCCAGCAGCCGCGCCAATTACAAACCCTCCACCACTTGCAGCGCCTGCAGCTGTAACCTCTACCGCAGCCGTGCTGTCAAAGATGACGTCAACATTCTTATGGATGATCCCCAATAATTGATTGCCTTGAATAGTCCCAGACGCCAATGAAGTGCCGGCGAGATCTTTAATATCATAGGTGTACTGAGTCTCTGAAGCTTCCCGAGCGGTATGGAATCCCAAGGCGTTTCCGATGGCTTGGTTGGCAACCACAGTGATGTTGCCTTCCGCGCCGGCAATGGCGCTGCTCAATACGAAAGCCGAAGGAGTCGCCATAAAACCGGTATTTCCGGAAACAGCGGCGCCCATTTGAACAAAGCTGCCACTTCCTACTCCTTCGACATCCCCTTGGCCCAAATCCGTACGCATGGCGGTATTCAACTTAGCCATCACATCGGTCAGAGTATCGTCCGCATATAGATTGAATTTGGCTTCTTTGCCGGTCCCGTCGATCAGGGTAACTTCTTGCGGATTATCAAGCAAGAATTTACCGCTAGCGTCGTAGAATTGTTTCAAGTCTTTTAATTTGGCGCTAGCATCGGCCAAAGATCCGTCCTTTAACTGGAAGGAGTTTGACAGGAGCACCGCGGAGGTCCCAGCGTTTTTCATAGTCAAATTAACCGTATAAGTGCCTTCGGCGGATACACCCTTCTCAGTGATGGCGCCGCGCATGATAATCTCGGTCTTGGCTTTATCCGAGGAGACCAATGCGGAAGCGGAACCATCCAACAGGTTCTTATTGTTGAAAGAAGAAGTATTGGCGATCCGGTCTAATTCACTCTTAAGCTGGTCGACCTCTTTTTGGAGCTCGATCCGGTCGTTGGCGGTATAGGTGTCGTTCGCCGCCTGGACCGCTAACTCCCTCATCCGGTGGACGATGGAGTGGCTGGTGGCTAACGCGCCCTCGGCGGTTTGGGTCAGGGAGATCGCATCCTGAGCGTTCCGGGAGGCTTGGTTCAAACCACGGATCTGGCTGCGCATGGTCTCGGAAATCGCCAGCCCGGCCGCGTCATCAGAGGCCCGGTTAATCCGGAAACCGGATGATAACTTCTCCATGGACTTCTGGTTGTTGGTCCCAACCATTCCCAGGTTCCGATGAGCGTTAAGCGCCGGGATGTTATTATTGATTCTCATCTTGTATTTCCTCCTTGATTTTTTAAATTCGGGTATCCTTACCCGTATTTATTCGTCCCCTTATTCCGGTCGGCCGTCCGGAACAAGTTCCCGAATCTTACTACTTATTTCGAAATAAATTCCAAAAAACTTTAGCCCTATTTGGGCCACTTAAAAAGAAACACGTCAAGCGCCTAACCTAAAAACCCGCTCCGCCTCCGCGCCTATTTCTTAAACATCTTCCCCAAAGCTTCCAGATTGGCGCTGCCTTCAGCGGCTAATTGGTTCTCTTTCCGGATCTCCCGGTAGACTTCCTCACGATGGACCGCAACCTGACGGGGGGCATTAATCCCCAACTTTACCTGATCGCCTTTAACATCGACAATCGTGATCTTCACATCGTCGCCAACCATGATGCTTTCATTTAATTTCCGTGTTAAAACGAGCATTGGAATCCTCCTTGATTGTCATAAGGCGCAAGGCTTGAGGCCTAAGTGAAATCTTAAACATCAGGCAAATAGTAGGAGATTAGTTAAAGCCTTACGGTACACCATGCCTGGTTAAATTGGTTTTTTTCTGCTCTTTCTTGTCTTTTACTTGATTTTATCTGCCAACGCTATCTCACGCCTCTTGCCTATTCCTCATTTATGCTCATTATTGACAATGATGTGAAGAATAATTCTCTTTTTGGCATTAAAAACCTGCCGAGTTGGGAGAAAAGTTGACAAAAAAGCGTGCGGCGGAAGGCTCGAGCCATGGGAAGAAACTCATACCTTTTGCCCATACAACAATCAAGGCGATACTTTACATATCGCCGCGCTTTTCGACACATTTATAAAAACTTTTTCTTGAAAACTATCAAACATAACCACAACTTGTATCTCTAACCTTTGGCCTATTTTACCGCCTTTACCGGAACTGGATCGCCCGAGAATAACGGGTGTTTCAAACCATAGGACGGATTAGTCAAAATAACCTGTTTCCCCAGCTTTTCGCGGGTATTGATCGCTAGCGGCGCCGCCAGATTTACCGTTGCCTCGGCCAGTTCACCGGGTATAGTGACAATCGCGTACACGGCCACGTCCTCCGGTTGATCGATCTTCAACACCTCAACCACCTCATCGGTTAACTCCATCAAATATCCCGGCGCGACCTGCTCCAGGCTGATCAGGATGAAAGCCGGTCCGGGCTCGTCCAGCGACTGTAAAACATGGAACGGCGAATCCGCGCTATACTTAGCCAAAAAAAAGCGGCGCTTATCTTCAAATCCCGGGATTCCATGCTCAAAAACTAGCAGCTCTTCCTCATCAATCTCAACCGGGCCGAAAAACTTAGTATTGACCTTCATCAAAGCTTCCTCCTCTTGCCTTAAACATAATCCAGCAACGACACTTGTAAGATTTTGGAGCCGGCTTTAAGAGCGGCGTGATAGGCAAGTTCTTTAGCGGCCAAATCAAGAGCAGCCTGAGTTATATCCAGATCCTCAGTATCGCTTAATAAGGTGGTTACAGTTTCTTTGGAGGCGCCCAGCCGGGTCAGATTGTACTCTACCCGGTTAACCTTAGAGCCGACTTTGGTTTCGGTTACCAAGACCCGCGAGAGATCCTCTTCAATCCGAGCCAACGAATCGGTGAGCAGATCGCGAGTCCGCGCATTATTATTAGTCATTGCGGCCCGAAGACTCTGGATCGCCTCGTCGATATGCTGAAAGATGGGGTCAAAAATCTTATCCCCGATAGTGTTGATCTCAACCCGCACTCCGGCGTTGACGTCATACTCGGTAATGCCCTGATTCCCTTCGTAGTTCATCACCAGTCGCTCCGAATAGACCCCGTCCTCAAAGCCCATCTTCCAAAGCATATCCGCTGAGGAACCGGACCCCAATTCAATTTTCTGGGGATTTCCCGAAGCGTCGACGATCCGCAGCCGGTTATCGTTGGTCACAGTCACTTGAATATTAGCATAAGCGCCGCCCCGTTCCTGGATCCTGGCTTCAAGCTCGGCGGCAAACTCTTCGGCTGTATAATCACCCGCAATCAGGCTAATCTCCTGGGTCAGTTCGTTACCTACCCTTATCTGAAACTTACTGCTGGACACAGTGGTATAATTTGGATCAATCGCATAGCCTGAAGCCGGACCCGGCAGCACGCCCCACTCTTCATCGACTACTGCCGTTCGGGTCGCCGGATCATAAGATACAATGGTCCTTGTCTGATCCAACCCCGTTCCGCTGGTAATAGTGATTGGCATTCCCACATAATAATCGGCCGGGATGTCATAATTATCCAAGGTAATCGTGGGAGGCGGTCCATTGCTCGCGCCGGCGGCGCCGCCCACTGTCGGCGGGTATAAGGCATAAGTAGAGGTCCCGTCGGGGGCGGGCGTCCAAGGGTTAGCCGGATCAATTATTACATCCGCTCCGTCATAATCAAAAACTTTTCGTGTTTGCCCCGCTCCAGGACCACTAGTAATCTTTATCGTCCAGCCGTTATAATAATCCGCTCCTTGAGAATCGGCAGCAGCCAGCTCAATCGTTGTCGCTCCGCCATTTTGAGCTGTCCCAGTTATTAATCCCGGACTTCCCGCTACTTGGATCGTTCCGCTCAATTGATTGGTCCCCACCAATTCCTTGGTATTGGCATTGGCGTTGAATCCTAATTGACCCAGCAAAGCTTGGCCGGAGTCGCCTAAAACGATGGTATGGACCCCGTCCGAAGGATTAGTCCCCGCATAGAAAGTCAATTTATTCTCGGGCGTAACCTTTACCCGTACCGGGACGCTAAACTGGCCGATTTCATAAGCATAGTCCAATTGACTTTGAATATCGTCCGCCAGAGCGTTCAAATCGTTACCGGCGGAACCGTCGTAGGTTTTTAAATTACTCAAGGTAATCGTTACCGGCGTCTTTCCGTCCAGGCCGACGGTAAACTGATTGCTAACTGCGGTGACATCGACGGTGTTCATATAATTCAATTTCAAAATATCGCCCGAAACCACTGCCCGCTTCACATAGGGCGGAACCGTGACTTTATCGCCGCCAAAAACGTACCGCCCACCCAAGGTGGAGTTGGCGACTTCCATAAGCCCATCTTTATACTCCGCCAATTTATTAGCAAGGGCTAAGGATCCTTCCTTACTTAAAGATGGGGTATCGCAGTTGACCAAATCTTCACGAATCGCTTGTAGATATTGGTTTACATCATATAACGCGGCATCGGTAATATTCAACCAACTAACGGCGTCATTCGAATTCGAGGTGTATTGTTCGATCTTGGTCAAAGTCGTCCGGTACCGCATGCTAAGGGCGGCGCCGACCGGATCGTCCGAAGGTTTGTTAATCCGCCGCTCAGTGACAATTTTATTATTCAAATCATAAAGATCCGACTCCAACCGACGTAAATTGTTGCCGTAATTGCCATAAATCATATTTAACGACACGCGCATTACAAACCCTCCTTAACTTTTAGACGTAAGGCAAAGACGTCGGGCAAGAGAAAAATCCTTTAACTATATGTTTGATTGCCATATTAAACTGCATAAGCGCTTTTACCCATTCCCTCTTGCCTCACGCCTGTCTCGCCTAAAAGAGCTTCAATCTATTCACGATTACGTCTAACATTTCATCCATCACGTTAATGATTTTAGCCGCCGCATTAAAACCCTGGTTAAAACGGAGCATATTGGTAGTCTCTTCTTCCATGGAAACGCCGCTGACCGACTCCCGTTTATTATTCAAATTTTCAATTAATAAATTGTAATGTTTCGTGTTCAATTTGGCTTCCTGCGCCCAAGAGCCTATTTTTGAAATTAATCCTCCCATGAATTCGCCCATAGTTGCAGTACGGTTATTCAACAACTTCAGATCGACCAATTCCGCCATGGCCAAAGCGATCTTATTATTTCCCTCTAAACCTTCCTTACTTGAGGACGCGGCTATGCGCCTCAAACCATCGTCACCATCATTAATTCGTGATGAGACATAAATATCGCTTGCGCCAGTACCGATGAAAAAGTCATTTCCGGTGCTACCGTCAAGTCCATAACCGGTCCGGTGCAAATCATTGATAGCGGTAATCAAAGTGCTGGCATAATTATCTAAATCATTTAAAATTTCGGGAATAATTTGGTCTCGAACTTCAATCAGCCCTTCGAGTTCGCCATTACGGACATCAACCGGCATGTCCAATGCCTGCCAGCGGAGTTCGACCATACCCTCATCGTTAGGATTGGGGACCGCAGTAATTTTATTGGATGTAATCCCGTGCACCAAGGGAATACCCTGGACAGTCAATGACATCCTGCCTTGCGCATCCACTGTTTTAGAGATATTAACAATCTTTGAGACTTTATCTACCAACAAATCCCTTTTATCAAATAAATCATTGGGGTTATCTCCCAAGGCGGTGAGCTTGCCGATCTGATCGTTCAATTTCCCTATTTCGGCAGCCAATTGGTTTAATTCATTCACTTTGTTCACAATCCGCTGATTAGTATCTTTACGGAGCAATTCAAACTGAGTATAGTCATTTCGAATAAAATCGGCCATCGTTATCGACGCTTCCAGCAAAGGTACTCGCAGTTCCATAGCATCGGGAGACTTTGAAAAGTTCTCCATCGCCTTCCAAAAGGCGTCCACTACAGTACGAATATTACCGCTCTCCGTATCCGGTTCGTTGACAACCGATTCCAACTGGCCCAACAAATTGCCGCGGGACTCCCAATACCCCAAACAAGAATTGTTCCGCCAAATTTGGGTGTCAATCAGTTCGTCCCGGATCCTTAGTATCTCCGAAACTTGAGAACCGGTACCCATCTGCCCCGGCTTGTTGCTCCGGTTGAACGCCGGATATGTAAAGGGATCGGTACTGGTAATCACCGCCGTTTGCCTGGAATATCCGGGAGTACTGGCATTACTCATATTATGCCCGGTAACATCAAGCGCCGCTTGATGGGTTACTAACCCCCGGTAACCGATTTCTAAGCCGAAAAAAGTGGACCGCATCAGTTATCACCCCTTATAGTCAAGAAAAACATTCTTCTTTTGATTAGTCTCTTTTTTACCTGAAGAACCGTATACTCCTGCTTCCATCTCTTCCAAAGAAAATAGCGAATTAACCGTAAATTGCGCAATGGCGAGAGAGTCTTGGAGCAATTCCTGATTCAACTGGTTATTTGTTTTCAATTTCAAGGCGACGTCTTTAATTTCCCGGAGTACATCGGCAATATCTACGGGGAGAGCGGCAGGTTTCCCGCTTAAAAAAAATTGCGCCTGCGGTGAACAGGCGTCATCAATCTTTTTAAGCTTATCTGATAGCGCCTCCTCCACGAGGACAATTTTCTCTAAAGACTCAATATCATCTTTTACAACTGCATCTTTCTTCGCCAAGCTCAACTTGTGAAGTTCCTTCAAAATAGATAATTCTTCAACCAGCTTATTCCGTAATTCATCATTGCCAAGCATGGAACTACCTCCCGGTAAGTTCATCCACCAGGCTCCGGTCGATCATTTTAGCGGCCACATCGTTCCCGGAAACCTGATAGTTTCCTTCTTCAATTTTTCTTTTGAGTTCATGAATCTTATCGGCACGAACTGCGGGAGACTTTAGCACCTGTTCCTTGGCGAAGTTCAACTCTTGAGCCCGGCCGGACAAGACCAAACTATCGTTTTTACTTACTGTGGCATTCTCTTTAAGCTCGTCTTTCTTTTTAAGAGAATTAACCCGTTCCAGCTGCAAAATGTTTTGAACTTGCTTATTGGAGATGATCATCCTTTATCACCTACTTTCAAAAATAAAGCTTCAATTTATTTCTTGCGTAAAATATGTTCGAAGGTATGGACTTTTCCAGGTTGAAAACTTCTTACCGATTCCGAAACCGGTTTAACGACTCTGCTGAAATCGGTTTGCATTTCCCGGACGCATTTTTCACAGAACCGGCCTGAATTAACGGATTTACCGCACTTTTCGCATGTCAAGGCGGCATCATCCGACATTTTTATATAATCCGCCTCTAGGCGACCTTCTTTTAAAAATCTGGAGATAACTTTGAGTTCAATTCCAGTCGCCTCGCTGACCTCAGCGGTGGATGAATTAGGGTTATTAAAAAGGTAATCGCGGATTTTTTCAAAATCTTCTTGCTCCTGTTGGAGACAATTGTTACAAACCGCGCCGCCCGTATAATTGTAAATCTTACCGCACCGTTTACAGTTTCTTACGTCCATAATCCGCCTCCCTAATTATCAAACCATGTAGTATCAATTACTCCCGCCGCTAAAGTCAGAACTTTAACCGTCAAAGCCCCGGCCCTCAATAATACTCTGGCCGCCTCCGAGGCGGTAGCCCCGGTGGTTAATATATCATCAACCACTAAAACCGAAGCTCCGGAAAGACCTTCAACATTGACCACCTGAAAAGCGTCGGCTAGATTGGAAAACCGTTTTTCCTTGCTTAACGAGTTTTGGGATTCGGTCAATTTATCCCTAATAAGTATATCGTTCCTTATTTTAATCCCCAAATATCTTTGGAGTGGATTGGCCAACAATTCCGCCTGATTATAACCTCGAAACTCCAGTTTTTGGCGGTGAATTGGAATTGGAATAATTAGATCGTTTTTTTGATACTCCCGTTCGAGCTTTATCCATTCAACCAGTAACATTCCTAAAGCTTCGCCCAGATCCGGTCGGTAGCGGTACTTAAGTTCACTTAGGTATTCCCGCAAAGCGCCTTCATACAGACCAACCGCCCTGGCCTTAGCGAAATAATATTGATTTTCATCGCATTGACGGCAACTATCCTTCTCTTCAACCTTTAAACGAAGGGGCCTTCCGCACTTCCGGCAAATCGGAGGGGTAATCAGGCCGATTTTTTGGAAACAGTTTCTTCCGATACCTTGCCGGTAACACGGTTCCTGTCGGCACACCGGACATGCTTTGGTAGCGGGATAAACAAGTTCGACTAAACCGGCTCCAACCAGGCAAAACCATTTCTTTATTTCTACATAATCCATCGACATCATTCCCAAAAACATTAATAAGACCCTGGACCTAATTTAATGCTCAATTAATTTCGGAACCTTATAGATACTAGGGTTGTAAGTCGCTGGCAAATTTTTGAAACCAAAATGTTACAATTTCTTAATCATGTTATGTCAATCCAAATACCCCAACCGGTAACCTTCATCATTCATTTTAATAATCGATTGGTAACTGTCCCGCATTGCCTTGGTGATTCTTTTAGCGGTAAACATAACCCTGGCCGGCTCGCCGAGACGGCCGACCCGGCCGGCGATCTGTACTAAAGTCCGGCTATCGTAGACCATTTCATTATCGGCCATCAATACCAACACATCAAGATCAGGGATGGTAATGCCTCTCTCCAATACAGTGGAGGCGACTAAAAAATCTCTCGTCCCATCTCTGAGCTCCGTTTTAATTTTCTCCCTATTCCCGATTTTGGAATGAATTAAATCCCCGCTAATCCCTTGGGCTTGGGCCCATTGAATCAGAACTTTACCGACCCCTTCGATCAATTTGATGGTTGGTAAAAATATTAGAGCTTTCCGCTTATTTGCTTTAACATCTATTAAAAACCGCTTAATCAGGGATGGCGGTTCCCATTTTGGGCCGGGAATCGTTGGAAAATTGAGATCCAATTTAATTAATTCCGGCTGGATTAGCGGTTTACGGTGTGGCCGGGCTGGAATTGTCACAAAAGGCATTTTCCCGGAATTGGTCTTGGCAATGAGTATCTGATCGGGTGTTGCCGTCATAATTACCATTTTACCATCGGGCTTGAGCGATCTCCGGACCGCAAAATGAAGCATCCCGCTTCCCTGATAAGGATAAGCGTCTCCTTCATCCAAAACTATTAGGTCGAAATTCCGATAAAACCTCAAGCATTGATGGGTAGTGGCGATAGTTAAGGGAGTTTCCCCGTATCTGTTCCCGCTGCCGCCATATAAGACGGTAACCGGTATCTCAGAAAAAGCCTTTTCAAAACGGGGCAGAAGCTCCTGAACAACGTCTTTTCTGGGAATCGCAATCAAAACCCTGGCTCCTTCCGTTAAAGCTTTAGCGATAATCCCAAAAGAGACTTCGGTTTTGCCTGCTCCGCATACCGCCCAGACTAAAAATTCACCCTCTTCTCCCTCCCAAAAAGCTTCCAACTGTTGGGAGGCTCTCAACTGGGGCGGTGTTAATTGAAATTTGAATACTGGTTTAATTTCTCCTCCGAGTTCCAACCGACTTGGATTGGAGGACGAGTACAGGGGGATGCAGCTCTTAGCCAGCCCCATGCTCTGACAGTTTAAACAGGTTAAACAACGAGCGTTGCCGCAAAAAATACAATTAGCTTCGTTTATGTCTTTAGTTGAGCCACAACGCTTGCAATAAGTCAATCCAATTCGATCATAAGTGACGGCGGCTTCTCTGCTGACCTTTCCTTGGCAATACAAATGTTGCATCCAATCTTCGGCGTCCCAAGGCAAACTTTGGCCGAAATTTCTCAATAAATCCGGAATCTCCGTCAGCAACAAACTTCTACCTTGAAAGAACGAAGATTCTATATTGAGAGAGTCAAATCGGTCCGTCACTAAATCAGTGACTGATAATGAATCGTAGTTAAAACGGATCCGGGGAGATAATTCCTTAAGCAATTGAATGGCGCGCTTTATAAAAACTTTAGGAGTAATAGCCGGCTCTCTTGAGAGTATATCCAGGACATTTTCCATAATCCATAATGGCTGTGGCGGTCGAATGAGGTAGAATGCAGTAAAGCCTTTCGGTTCTAATAAACCCACGTCAATTCGCGGGTTGCTGGTTAAATCCAATTTTGATAAGCAGGTAGGCCCCGTCGCCAGATATAAAAAATATTGCGGGGAAAGCATAGCTCACCAGCTTTCACTTAGCGCCGTTTCAATTCTTTGGCGTAATAATGAGTTCCGTTCTTCGATCCGGTTGTTCTTGACGGCGATGGCAATCGCTTTTTTGGTTCCGATGATTACCACCATCTTCTTAGCCCTGGTTACCGCGGTATAGAGCAAATTACGTTGGAGCATTAAAAAATGTTGAGTGGTAACCGGCATAATTACCACTGGATATTCATTTCCTTGGCTTTTATGAACCGAAATAGCGTAGGCCAGAACCAACTGGTCCAGTTCTTCCGTTTCATAGTTGATCAGTCGTTCTCCGTCAACATCTTGAAAGGCTACGCTTAAAGAGCGTTCCTCAACGTCAATCTCCCCCACCGTTCCGATATCACCGTTGAAGACCGACTTCTGGTAGTCGTTTTTAAGCTGCATCACCTTATCTCCCACGCGAAAAACATTAGCGCCGACTTTCAATTCAGCCAGGCCGGTTTGGGGAGGATTTAAAGCGTTTTGAAGATTAAGGTTGAGATTTTCCACTCCGGTTACGGTCCGACGCATCGGGGACAAAACTTGAATATCTTCCAAAGGGTCACATTGCAAATATTTGGAAATCCTATTTTTAATCAGATCAGAAATAGTTAAGACGATTTGTTCCGGATCCTCCTTGGGGATAAAGAAAAAATCCTTAGCCGTAGAAAGGTAGGGGAATTCACCGCGGTTTATTTTATGGGCATTGGAAACGATCAAGCTTTCCTCGGCCTGACGAAAGATTACGTTCAAACGGACCGTGGGAATACATTGGGATTGTATCAAATCGCGCAATACCGATCCCGGCCCTACCGACGGCAATTGATCAACATCCCCTACCATAATCAGTCTGGTTCCGGGGGTAATCGCTTTTAATAAATTATAAAAAAGGGGTAAATCAACCATTGAAAATTCATCGATTATTAAAACATCGGCCGCCAGCGGTTCCTTTTCGTTATGTTGAAACCTGCCGCCATTCTTGGACTCATTGCCGTACCCCAATAAACGGTGAATGGTCTTAGCTTCTTGACCGGTGGTTTCTGCCAAACGCTTGGCAGCGCGACCGGTCGGCGCCGCCAGTAAAACCCGCATCTTAGCAGAATCAAACAGCTGGATAATGGCTTTGATGATCGTGGTTTTCCCAGTGCCGGGGCCTCCGGTAATCACCATCAAACCGTATTTCAAACAGTTAATAACTGCTTCCTTCTGTTTCGGCGCCAAAGTAAGCTTGCTTTTAGCGGAAAATTCCTGGAGCGCGATTTCAGGTTCAACTGCAACCCGCTTTAGTTCGATGCTAAATAACTCGCCAATTTTAGCGGCTACTCCAACCTCGCTATAATAAAACGGGGCTGAATAAAAGGCAGTAATCTCCGAAACACTTTCCCTAAACATCTCTTTTTGCAGAATTAGTTCTTCAACTTCAGCCGTTAATTGAAGCTCATTGACGCCCAACTCTTGGCCGGCCTTATTTAAAAAATCCTTTTCGACGGCGTACACATGCCCCTCACTACTTACCTCGCCTAACAAATACCGGATTCCAGCGCGAATCCGGTAAGGCGAGTCCTTTTCAATCCCCAACTTCCCGGCAATCTGATCGGCTATTTTAAACCCGATGCCAAAAACGTCGTCCGCTAATTGATAGGGGTTATCGGAAACCACTTTGACGGCTTGCTCGCCGTAAACCCGATAAATCTTTAAAGCATAGGCCGGACTTATTCCAATCCCTTGTAAAAAAACCATAATTTGTTGAATGGCGGCATACTCTTCCAAACCGGCAGCGATCTTTAAAGCCTTTTTCGCGCTAATTCCGGGAATCTCCGCCAACCGTTCGGGAGTATTGGTGATGATCTCCAAAGATTCAAGGCCAAATTTACGGACGACCTTTTCAGCAGTAGCTTTTCCAATTCCTTTGATTAACCCGCTGGCTAAAAAACGTTCGATGCCTAATAAAGTCTTCGGCGTCGGTCTCTCCCATTCCGCTACTTGGAACTGTTCCCCATAGTCCTTATGTTTAACCCATTCTCCCTTAATCAATAAGACTTCCCCCGGAAATAAAGGCGGTAGGTTTCCGACTATGGTTACTGCTTTTCCTGAAGATATCTTTAACTTGGCTACGGTATAATAGTTATCTTGATTATAAAAGATGATTTGCCCAATTGTTCCTTCTAATTCGGTCATCCGTTCCGCCACTCCTTGGCGATGGTTGGAAGAACCCGTTCCGCCACCCAACCGGTGATCATCCCTGCCGGAATCGCCATTAGCAACAGTCCCGGCAAAAAAATATATAGGGCCGACAATCCCGGAAAAAGGCCGGGAAGTATCATTAAAACCAGTAATTGACCTAGGTTATGTCCCACTGCCCCGATAATACTCAACCCAATTAAACTGAGTTTGTCCCCTAAAACCAGACGGCTTATTTTCATTAAAAACAAACTCAAGACAGCTCCGCCGAGGCTTAAGGGAAAAACCGGCGTAACCAGGGTCCCGGTCAAAACCCCCAAAATCAGTATTCTGATAATTGAAAACGTCATGGCGGTTTTGAAGTTTTCCAGGATTAAGATAATTAAAAACACAATATTAGCCAAACCGATTCTAGCCCCGGGTATCGGCAGCAGAGTCCATGGCAAAAAAAGGTTCTCCATAGCGTTTAAGACGATACCCAAGGCCATTAAAGCGCTTAATAAGACGATTTTTTTAGTTGACATCGAGTTTTCCTTAAAGTATTGTCAAAAGACTATTGGCCACCGGCTAACAGCCAATGAACCGTCACGTCCGTCACGTATAATAAGACAGGCTTTGCAACTCCAGCGTCACGTCGGAAGTATGCAGTTTAACTCCTGTCGGGACTTTTATCGATGCCGGCACAAAATTTAAAAATGACTTCACTCCGTTCTTAATGCATAGATCGACCACTGCTTGGACATTAACCGCTGGAAAAGCCAAGATCATTAATTTGATTTGATATTCAGCGATTCGTTTACCCAGTTCTTCCATGGGATAGACTTCGACTTCGGCAATTTTCCGGCCGACCTTTTTTTCATCCACATCAAAAAGGGCTACGATTTGTAATGGTCTGTGTACCGGGCTCTTCTGATGATACCTGACCAAAGCGCCGCCCAGGTTGCCGACGCCAACTAAACCCACTCTAACTTCCTGGTTTAGCTTTAAGATACGCCGGAATTCATCGCGGAGAGCGACTGTTTGATAACCTACTCCCTGTTTGCCGAAGACCCCGAAATAAGACAGATCTTTTCGGACCTGGCCCGCCGAAGTTCCGACCATTTGGGCCAATTGTTCCGAAGAAATAATCGGCATCTCGTTATGGTCGATAACTTCGAGAGCCCTTAGATAAAGGGGTAGCCGTCTAACAACCACATCAGGCGCCTTTCGTTCTCGATCCATCAACATCTCCTTTAAAACAAATTATTTACTTTTGTTTTCGACATAACTAATTCCTTTTCCTCTTTTCAGTAAAATATTGTAAAAATTAACGGAAAAATATAGTTAACTCTTAATCCTAGCCTATTTGACCTTTGATTGGCTTGATGTTTTTGCAGGGTCTCAATTGTCGGAAAAACCGGCTTTCCACTTCTGGCATCCATTCTTTTTTCAAGACTATCAAGATAAGAACGGCTAATCTCACACATTTCCGCAAATGCCCGCAGCGAAAGACCTAACTCCTTACGTTTATGTTTGATAAATTTACAAAATGAATAAAATAAAACCTAGAATCACGGATTGATAATCCCTAGTATTTTATCGCTGTCGCCCGTCTCCCGCCTTCAAGGATGAAGGCGAGCGCCGCTTCTTGCGTGTCCAGCGAAGCTGGACCATACTAACGGGTGAAAGTCCCGCCCCGGTAATCGCCAAGGAGCCGGGTAGCTAATCCCGGTGCTCCATAGAAATATGGAGTACTAAGCGGGAG
>JAEWZY010000051.1 GCA_023394955.1 Bacillota bacterium | reverse complement strand
AGCATGGAGAACGCGTTTGTGAAGGCGGTGATATGTACGAACAGGAGTTGAAATTTGTTGATTTCGTAGCATCGCGTTCTCTATCAAGAATCGAACAATGGGCAGAAACTCTTGTGTGTCCTGTAATACATGTTGATGGCACGAAATCAATTTCTGAAAACACTGAATTTATTTGCCAAATAATATGTACCTAAATGTAATTCCTTGTCAGGGATGGACCGAAGCTTTTGAACTTATGCATAAAAACCATGATGATACCTTAGTAATTCCAGATGAATTGGATGATGAAACCCTGGAGGTTTGGGATGAGCCAAGGCATTGAACAATACTCAATTTATTGGGTAGATCTGAATCCCGCCCGAGGAGCGAAAATAAATAAAATCAGACCTTGTGTAATTATTTCTCCCTTGGAAATGAATAATCACCTTCGAACGATAATAATTGCACCAATGACGAGTAAAGGAAGAGAAGGTTATCCAACTCGGGTCAAACTAAGAGTAAATGATGTAGAGGGTTGGATGATATTGGATCAGATTAGAGCTATTGATAAAACTAGACTTTGTGAAAAGATTGGGAATTTAACGATGGAAGAAAATATAGAAGTTAAAAGTATTATTAAGGAAATGTTGGTTGATTGAACTAATCTATTTAATCGTTATAGTAGAAGATGTCATAGATATTTTCAACGGCAAAACTGTTCGTCTCCACGCATCCTGCGTTCCGCCTTTGTCGATGGGCAATTTAGTAAAAACATGGTAGGTAAACTCTGCGCCGCTACGCTCCTTGCCCTTCGGGGCAGCTAACACGGCATTTCTGCTTCGGGCGCGGTTATTCAAAGATGTCAATTCAAAGAAGAAACTCACTCACGATGAAATTTCAAAGATACAAATTCATGTAGTTGGCGCGCCACACGACTTCACCAAGCGCTGTAACGCTAGGTTCAGTCGTGTCGGAGATGCCAAACGGTTAGTACGCCAAGCGAAGCTTGGTGTTTCTTGCAAGGTTAAGTCCTTGCCGGACAAGGTCTAACCAGCCATCCGTATTGAGTGTTGCGCCGAAGCTGGCAACAGTTAGGTGAAGTGTACACAAAGAACGATATAGGCCGTAAGGAGGACCGTAACTCTTAAAGCAATTCAGCCCCGTGAAGCGAGTGCTCCGGAAACGGAGGAAGAAGCAGACGGCGACATGTTTAACGTCGTGGAAGCCAACACCGAGAAATCGTTAAAGATTATGGTGTGAGGAATACATAGTCCCGGTGAGATTTTTGATGGTCTGTTGGGGCTGGTCATTTCGCTATGCTTCATTGCTCACCCAAGCAACCCGGGTCAGAGAGCATGGCATGTATCGAGAGAAGCACCGGGAACTTGGGAGACCCTGTATCAGCTCCGGGGAGCAATTTATCCGGTATATTAATGATCATTGTGAGATATATTGAATCTTAAGCTCCGACTAACATTTTTCACTAAAATATGATATAGTAAAACCCAAACCGAATGGGCATTAAATAATTAAAACAATTGATCAAACCTTGGAGAGTCCGTCTTGAAAAAATACCACATTACCACTTTCGGCTGTCAGATGAACGTCCATGATTCGGAAATCTTGGCCGGAATCTTAGAAAAAATAGGTTATACCCCGGTCCCTTCCCAACCGGAGGCCGACTTAATCATCTTAAATACCTGTTGTGTTAGGGAAAATGCCGAAAACCGGCTTTATGGGAATATCGGCAATTTAAAAGCCCTCAAAGAAGGAAACCCCGACTGTATCATCGGTGTTTGCGGCTGCATGGTCCAACAACCGACAGTAGTGGAGAAGATCCACCAATCTTACCCCCAGGTTGATTTGGTCTTCGGCACCCATAACCTCCACGAACTTCCTAAACTATTGGAGAAGATCGGAACGGAACGGGCGGAAGTTTACGAAGTTTGGGATAGCGAAGGCGAGATCCATGAAGGACTTCCGGTTAAGCGAAATGATCCCTTTAAAGCCTGGGTTACGATTATGTACGGCTGCAATAATTTTTGTTCCTATTGTATCGTCCCTTATGTGCGGGGCAGGGAAAGAAGCAGGCAGCCAAAGGACATTTTAACTGAGATTAAAGACTTGGCCGCTTCGGGGGTCAAAGAAATCACTCTACTCGGTCAAAACGTCAACTCCTACGGCAAAGATTTTAATGAACAAGAATGGAACTTTGCCAAATTGCTTGAGAAAATCGCCGCTTTAGATATTGCCCGGATTCGTTTTCAGACTTCCCATCCAAAAGATCTTTCCGATGAGTTAATCCAGGTCATGGCCGGCCGCAAAAATATCTGTCGCCATCTCCATCTACCGATGCAAGCTGGAAGCAGCCGGATTTTGAAATTGATGAACCGGAATTATACTAAGGAAAGTTATTTGGCCTTAGTGGAGAAGATTAAAAACAAGATACCGGGATTGGCCTTAACTACCGATATTATTGTGGGATTTCCCGGAGAGACCGAGGAAGACTTCGGGGACACTCTCGATTTGGTTGGGAAAATCAGGTTTGACGGGGCTTTCACTTTTATTTATTCATCACGGACCGGCACTCCGGCCGCTGAGATCGAAGACCCAATTCCAGAGGCTGCTAAAAAACGCCGGCTGAATCAGTTGATTGAAACCCAAAACCGGATCTCCCACGAAAAAAACCAAGCTTTGATCGGCTCTTTAAGCGAAGTACTGGCGGAAGGGGTTAGTGAGAAAAACCCCGCTGTTTGGTCGGGGCGGAATACTCAAAATAAATTAATTCATTTTAAACCGATACCCGGCATCAAACAGGGGGATTTAGCGGTAGTCCGGATTACCGGCGCTCAAACTTTCACCTTAGAAGGGGAACTGTTGGTTTGAGCGTCTCCCTTCAAACCTTCTAATAATTTTTGAAAGTCTTCGGGCCATGCCGCTTGAAGATGGGGAACTTTAAAAGCTGAACTTTGAAAGACCAGTTTACCGGCGTGCAGCGCCGGTCTTTTAATTAGCCGGGTCTTTACCCCGTACTGTGAGTCGCCATAGATCGGATGCCCGATTGCGCTCAGATGGATTCGAATTTGGTGGGTCCGGCCGGTTTGGATTTTAATTTCCAGTAAAGATGCATCATTGAATCTTTTTAGAGTTCGATATTCGGTCAAAGCGCTTTTGCCGGCAGGGGTAATCTTACGCACTCCATTGCCTTCGCCTATGGCTAAGTCGATGACCCCTTGGACATCTTTTACTACACCGTTGACGAGCGCATAGTAGATTCGGCCGATTCGTCCTTTTTTAATCTCCTCACTTAAACTGGTTTGGGCTAGCGCGTTTTTAGCGAAAATGATCAAACCGGAGGTCCCGTAATCCAAGCGATTTACCGGCCTGATTTTGACTTTTAAGCCTAATTGAGCAAAGTAATAGGCGACAGCGTTGGCCAAAGTTCCGGATTTAATGTTACCGCTGGGATGAACGGCCAGGGAGGCCGGTTTGTTGATGACCAGCATATTTTGGTCTTCAAAAATAATATCAAAAGGGATTGGCTCGGGCTTCAAAGAAACATGGTTTTCGATCAGAGCATAAACAATAATATAATCTCCGGGTTTCAAAAGGGTTTGAGAATGGGCTTTTTTACCGTTACGGTAGACTAGCCCTTTGAAAAAATATTTACGTAAGCTCCTTCCGGAAAGGGGAGAATGATCTTTTAAGAAATTTACGATTGAAACCGTTTCCGTTAAACTATAGTGACTCTCGAAACAGATCTGACCCATTAGGCTCTCCTTTATAAATTCGCAATCAACATGGCTTTTCTGGATTTTCAGGAGTAACTGATATTATTCTACCCGTCTTTGGAACTTGTGTCAAAAGTCTTTCCAGATTCTTAACAGGATCTTACCAAGTTTGATTGTTTATTTACAAAAAAATGGCTGGCTGCTATAATTAATAACAACTTCGGGGAAGGATAAGTAAATTCTTTCTCGGAAAATGTAGGATGGTAGGAGGAAGAAACGTGATTATCGTTATGAACGCAAAGGCTACCGAGGTCCAGATCGAACATGTCCAGAAAAAGCTGGAGCAATGTGGGTTTGGGACTCACTTTTCCCAGGGAATCGAACGAACCATCATCGGGGCTATCGGTCCCAAAAGAGCCGGCATTATGGAATCCATCGAAGCTATGGATGGAGTCGAAAAAGTAGTTCCAATTCTGCAGCCCTTTAAATTAGCCAGTAAGGAGTTTCAAAAGGAAACGACCCAGGTGAATGTGAACGGTGTAATCTTCGGCAGAACTAAGTTGGTAATCATCGCCGGGCCCTGCGCGGTGGAAAATGAGGAACAGATGTTGGAGACCGCGCGAACGGTCAAAAATGCCGGAGCTTCAATGCTTCGTGGCGGAGCATTCAAACCGCGCACCTCTCCTTATGCTTTTCAGGGATTGGAAGAGGAAGGTTTGAAAATTTTGAAAAGTGTCGGCGCCGAAGTGGGAATCCCCTTTGTTACCGAAGTAGTCAACCCCAGGGATGTTGATTTGGTAGCCCGTTATGCTGATATGCTTCAGATCGGCGCCCGCAACATGCAGAACTTCACTTTACTTAAGGAAATCGGTAAAACAAAGAAACCGGTAATTCTAAAACGAGGTTTAGCCGCGACCATCGAGGAATGGCTCATGGCTGCCGAGTATATTTTGAGTGAGGGAAACTTTAAAGTAATCCTCTGCGAACGGGGTATCAGGACTTATGAAACCTTCACTCGAAACACCTTAGACCTCAGCGCGATTCCGGCGATTCAACGCCTCAGCCACCTTCCGATCCTGGCTGATCCCAGCCATGGGACGGGAAAACGTCATTTAGTGCTTCCCTTATCACGGGCTGCTATAGCCGCAGGCGCCGATGGTCTGTTAATCGAAGTTCATCCTGATCCGGAATCAGCCCTTTCCGACGGGCCGCAATCGTTAAATTTTAAAGAATTTGGAGCTTTAATGAGTGAAATTAGCCGGGTAGCGGCAGCCGTAAGGCGTGAAATCTAGATGGCGATGGAAAAGGAACTAATAGTCGGGATTCTAGGTTTAGGACTGATGGGCGGTTCACTGGGATTAGCCTTAGTTAGGGCCGGTTATACGGTAACGGGTTGGGACCAAAACCCGGAAGCTATCCGGGAAGCTTATCAATCGACCGCCATTAACCTGATGCCTGTTGATTTTAGGGATGTAGCGGCCAGTGCTTCGATAATTTTTATCGCTACTCCGGTTGATTCGATCGTTACGACAGTCGAAAGCTGTCTCCCTTATGCTCGGCCGGGAACTATCTTTTCCGATCTCGGCAGTATTAAAAAGAGTGTTCTCGAAGGAGTATTCAAAATATTACCGCCTTTATACCATTTTGTCGGCGGCCATCCGATGACCGGGTCAGAACAACACGGGATCCGCGCCGCCGATCCTTTTTTATTCCAGAATGCCGCTTATATTATTGTCGAAGATTCCCGTACTCCTTTTGAGGCCGAGGCCTTAATCATTAAATTAATCGGAAGCGCCGGAGCGCAAATCATTAAACTCTCCGCCGAGGAACATGACCGGATCGTGGGAATGGTCTCCCATTTGCCGCATTTGATCGCGGTCGCTCTGACCAAAACTGCCGGTGACGCCGAAGGCGAACATCCGGGAACACTTGATTTAGCGGCGGGCGGGTTTCGGGACACCACCCGGATCGCTATGGGTTCACCGGAAGTATGGCAAAGCATTATTTTCGGTAATATAGATCAAGTGTTGAAAGCAACCGACGCTTTTAAAAATGAATTAGACCATTTAAAAGAGATCTTAATCTCCGGCGCAAAGAATCAATTTGAAGAGTTTTTAAGAGAGGCGCGTGATATTCGGCTCCAAATCCCGGCCAAAAATAAGGGTTTTCTAAGTTTACTCCACGAGATGGTGGTGACCATCGAAGATCGGCCCGGAACCATTGTTGACGTACTAAAGTATCTAGCGGACGCGGGTTTGAATATTAAAGACATCGAAATTTTAAGGGTGAGGGAAGGTTCCGGAGGCACCCTTCGTTTGGCTCTGGAAAGTGATGACGCAGTGAACCAAGGTGTTAAAGTTCTTGAGACAAATGGATTTAAGGTCAAAAAGAGGTAAGTAGGAGCAATTTCATGGGCTTTGATTTACACACCCATTCAACTTATTCCGACGGAAGTTTGAAGCCGGAAGAACTGATTCAAAAGGCTGTCAAAAGCGGTTTGGACGGGATCGCTCTTACTGATCATGATACAGTTGCCGGTATTAAAAAGGCCTTAGCTGAGGCCGAAAAAAATGATTATCCCTTTTTGCCGGGAATTGAATTAACTACCGACTATGGCGATTCTGAAGCTCATATACTCGGTTATAACTTCGATTATACCTGTCCCAAGCTGCTTCAAAAACTCGATGCTATCTTAGAATCCCGGAATGAACGGGCCCGTTTAATCGTTAAAAAATTGAATAAAGCTAGAATTCCGTTGTCTTGGGAAAAGGTAAAAGCAGAAACAAAGAGCAGATTCGTCGGCAGAGCACATATCTACCGCGCTTTACAATCATCCGGCCTTATTCCGGCAATGGCCGGGAGAGAAGCATTCGGTTATTATCTTGGTAAAAATGGTCTTGCTTATGTGCCGCATCAGGAGATCGGGACTTTGGAGGCGATTAACCTGATTATCGAAACCGGCGGCATACCGGTTTTAGCCCATCCGGGACGGATGGTCAACGACCAAATTATTGCCAAATTGGTCAAGAACGGGCTTCAAGGGATTGAGGCCTATTATCCGACCCATACTGCGAAACAAACCAAAGCTTATTTAGGATTAGCCGAGAAATATCGGTTGATTGTCACCGGAGGATCCGATTACCACGGCGCTTTTAGCCAAACTAGGCTTGGCGATGGGCAGGTAACAGAGATTTCGGATTGGTATCACCCAAAAATTTCAATTAAGAATTTTTGAATTCCCTATTTACAGATGGCATATTTTTAGGTATACTATTAAATGCGTCGTTAAGACGAGGGCGATTAGCTCAGCTGGTGAGAGCACTTGCCTTACAAGCAAGGGGTCGTAGGTTCGAATCCTACATCGCCCACCATTTACGCGGAGCCGTGGTGTAGTCGGTTAACATGCCAGCCTGTCACGCTGGAGACCGTGGGTTCGAGTCCCATCGGCTCCGCCAATAATTACAAAAAGCAGTAATAATTAAAATTAAACTTGACCTTTTCGAAGATCTAATTTATAATTTATTACTGGTAATTGAAAAATTAAAACGCCACGATAGCTCAGTTGGTAGAGCAGAGGACTGAAAATCCTCGTGTCGCTGGTTCGATTCCGGCTCGTGGCACCATCTCTGGAAGTTGAAAACTTGAATCTTGAAATCGGGAAAGAAATTAGCAACCTATCCAGGTTCAAGCCTCCGGTGTCCGGAATATGCGGAAGTAGCTCAGTGGTAGAGCATCGCCTTGCCAAGGCGAGGGTCGCGAGTTCGAATCTCGTTTTCCGCTCCAAAACTTAATAAAGTGTGTTATGATATAGATGACCCTCATTGAGGGTCAAAATTTACTTGAAGTGAGTATCTTAAAGTAGACCGTGAGGTAAATTCGGCGGCATAGCCAAGCGGTAAGGCAGAGGTCTGCAAAACCTTTATTCCCCAGTTCAAATCTGGGTGCCGCCTCCAAAATATTGATAAATCATTGCCGAAGTGGCGGAACTGGCAGACGCAAGGGACTTAAAATCCCTCGGTCCAAAAGACCGTACCGGTTCGATTCCGGTCTTCGGCACCAATTTTAAAACCGACTTCAAAAAAGTCGGTTTTTTACTATTATTTGAAGACCGGAATCAAAACAATATTGTTTTTGTTTCTTGCTTAACCATTTTTTTATTAAAAACCGAGTATAAATCAGATCCAATGTAATCCTTGCATATACTTGCTTCTTTTACTCGGTTTGCGAAACCGGTAACATGTTTTTTGAAGCCTTTTTTTTCAAATTTATTAAACGGCGTTGCCGTTCGACCAAGTAACGGCTGATCCTATTCTTCACTTCTTCAGATGCGGCTTGAAAATCAAGGGCCACCCAACTATGAAGATTGTCCTCTTTTTCAACCCGAATGATTTTTCCAATGATAATCAATGATGGTTGGTTGTCCGGTAAAGTGAGTTTAGCGGTTAGACTATAATCCTGCTTTAATGTAGGGCTTGATTCGACTAAAGCCAAGAGACCGTTAATGGATAAATTCCGGGTTTCGCCGGCTTTTTCTTGAAAGTCATCATAATAACTAAAAGGCAAACTAACGTGTAACCGCAAGAAACTTCGCCGGGTGGAATGGTCAACCTCGGTCGGGCGTTTCACCACAGCCAGCGGAAGGGCGCCCGGTTTCATTTCAATTAATTCAGTTAACAGACGGTATTCGTGACCGTCTATTTCATCACGACTGACCAGTTTCAGCTTAATGCCGGGGGATAGGTGATCAATTGAACCTTCGTTATCCTGAAACAATAAAGTTAGTTGGTCTTCCTTAGCGCTTCTAATAATGTAAGCATGAACCGACCCTTTAAAGCCATTTTTGATGAACTTTAGTACGATGTTTTTTCCCGGCTGTAAGAGTCTATCCAGCAATTCCAAAGCTTGATACCCCTTTCATAAATTTTGAAAAACTTCTCAATAATGGATTTGATTATATTTTAACATAATCTTTTTTTCGGTAATAGAGCTTTTATTCATAATAGGTCTGTAGTCCTGTACTTGGTTAAGAAATAATGTGGCATGAGATGCCGATTTTATTTCAGGCTTTCTAATGTGCTAAAGTGAAACTTATTAAATAAATTCGTTAATACTTAAAATCTTATTAAATAGAACCGATAATATTATAATGGATTATCAAAAAGCTATTTTATATCATTGATTTTACTTCCAACGGAGGTGTTTTATTTGAAAGATAAAGTCAAAAATCCCGTGGAAGTCTTGGGAAATCAAAGTAAATTAAGCAATCATGGACAATCATATAAGGTGGAATTTCATTCCCGCCACCATAAACTGGTAGTTCGTGATTTAAAAACCGGAAAGTATACTAAAAAACCAAATAAACACTGATTTATTCTTTATTTTAATCTATAATCAACAGGGATTCATCGCATGAAAAGATCGGTTTAAGGTATACTAAGGATACCAAGGAGGTATCTGCTTGAAGAACAATGAAACGTATACGGGGGAGACTCCTTATGAACAACCGGCGCCGGAAAACCCCCATGAACCAGGTTTAGAACAACCGGCGCGGCAAAGTCCTAGAAAACAAAAGATGGTTCTGGAAAATTTGAAATCAATGGGTCAGATGGCCACGGCCCCTCCTGTGGAGAGCAAGATCCATACCATGATCATCGTCGGTCAAATTGAAGGTCATCTAATATTACCTCCCAAAAATAAAACAACCAAATATGAACATATCATCCCTCAACTGGTTGCGATTGAGCAAAATCCTAATATTAAAGGATTATTAGTGATCTTAAATACAGTGGGAGGAGATGTCGAAGCTGGGCTAGCAATCGCGGAAATGCTGGAAAGCCTTTCAAAAGCCACGGTTTCATTGGTCTTAGGAGGCGGCCATTCGATCGGGGTCCCGATCGCAATCGCTACTGATTACAGCTTTATCGCCGAAACCGCAACTATGACTATTCATCCCTTAAGATTGAACGGACTGGTAATCGGGGTTCCTCAAACCTATGAATACCTTGACAAGATGCAAGATCGGGTCATTAAATTCGTTACTAGCCACTCCAATATTTCCGAGGATAAATTTAGAGAATTAATGTTTCGCACCGGGGATCTGGTTAGGGATATCGGGACGGTATTGGTTGGGAAGGATGCTGTCGGCTCCGGATTAATCGATGAAGTGGGCGGAATTAGCCAAGCGTTAAAAAAGCTAAATGAATTAGTCGAATTAAAAAGCCCTTCAATTCGGAAGGAGCCCCAACAATGATGTTATATACGATAATTCCGTTTGAGGCTATTTTCGATTCGGAAACAGAATCAGGCCCTCCGGAATCCTCTGCCGATGAAGTAGTGATTAAACAAGGATCTGTCAGCTTGCTGACCCAGGCGCTTCCGGGAGGGCAGTATAAGATTAATCGGATAATTAGTACTGACCCTGAAGATTATTTAAAACCGGAATGGCAACCAGGTTCAATAATGTCACTTTTTTAACCCCTTAACAGGGGTTTTTTAAACTTTTAGCTTAAGAAAATACAGATAAATTTTTACTTTTTCATGTATCCCGCCGAGATCAAGTAGGTGATCATCTAGTTATCAAATACGAGCTGGTTTAATTCAAGGCAGGAAATTATCTTACGCAAGAGAATATTTAGTTTGAAACCAATACTGTTAATTCCGTTTCAATAGGAGGATGTCCATTTGTCATCAGTATTAGAAGGTTCATTAAGTTTAATAGGCGCGCTGGGACTATTCTTATATTCAGTTTATCGTTTTGGCGACGGAGTTCAAAAAATGGCCGGTGAGAAAATTAGGGCTATTTTAGAAAAACAATCTCGTGAACCAATCTCCAGCATGTTAACGGGGTTTGTAATGGCCGGGGCCTTACAAAGCAATTCCTTGACTTTTGGAATGATCTCCGGTTTAATGAATGCTGGATTATTGGGTCTCCTTCCGGCATTATGGATTATGATCGGCGTCAACTTCGGGATGACCATTAATGCCCAATTAATGTCTTTAAATGTCGGGGCCGTTTTATTTGTGCTGCTTTTTATGGGTTACTTATTTAATTTTTATAGTAAACATCGAATTTTGCATTATTTAGGCCAGGCTATCTTCAGTTTAGCCTTGATGTACTTAGGCTTCTCAATATTTCATCAATCATTTCAAATAATTGTTAAAAACGGATCTGCGGCAGCATTTATCAAAAGTATTTTCCTGCAGCCATGGTACGGTTTTCTATTAGGTTTATGCTTAGCGGCGTTATTTCGAAGTAGTAATACTATGGTAGCCTTGTGTCAAGCAATAGTCGGAGTAGAATTGGGGCTGGCGCCTTCGATCTTCTTAAGTGGGGCTTTTTCCGTTATTATCGGCGCTAATGTGGGAACTACAATTATCAATATGTTAATCGGGTTGGATAGGTTACCAACAGTTAAAAAAGCTAATTGGTTGCATTTTTCATTTAATATTACAACCGGATTGCTATGGCTTTTATTTTTGCCTTTGGCTTATCAATTAGTGCATCAAGTCAGTCTGACTCTGAGCTTCTGTTTTCATTGGTTTCAAACTTCGATTTTTCAATGGCCGGTTCTGTCGATGGCGGTTTCAGAGCGCTGGTTTAATGTTTGGCGGTTGGCCATGGCCCATTCCCTTTTTAATATGTCGGTAATTATTATTTGGTTTCCTGTTACAATAATCGCTTCTAAATTAGGCTTTTCTCCAATTGTTGAGAAAAGGAAGAACGATTCTAACGGAAAAACATATTTAGACCGGCGCGCCTTGCAAAGCCCTGCTCTTGCATTAATACTGGCATCCCATGAAATTAATCATATGGCGTCTTTGACCCAAGAGATGTTGAAAATGTCCCGTCTGGCTTTTCTGAAAAATCAAATTCACTTGTTGGATAGCATTGAAAGAAATGAGGTCATTGTTGATGATCTCCAAGAACAAATAACTTTTTATCTTTCAGCGCTTTTATCACAAAACTCGTTGACCGAAGCTCAATCCCACCGGTTGGCAAATTTATTGCGTATTGTAGGTGATATTGAAAGAGTGGGCGATCACGCGACCAATGTTAGCCGGTTGGCTGAGAAGAAGCATCAAGAACAGCTTCCTTTCTCGGAAATCGCCTTAAATGAGATCGAGCTGTTTTTTGGTAAAACAACAGATTTATATAACAAAGCTTGTCAATGTTTACGGGATAATAATATTGAATTAGCAAAACAGATTGAAGACAGGGAAGAAAATATCGATAAACTTGAAGAAGAATTTCGGCAGAATCATATCCATCGTTTGAATCTCGGTAAATGTTGGCCTGGCTCAGGAGTTGTTTATGTTGAACTTTTGAGCAACTTGTTACGGATTTCTTCTCATTCTGCCAATATTGCTTTAAAAGTTCTTGAAGAGGGTGAAACCGGATGAAACGTGGTAATCAGAGAATAGAGACTGAACATACATCTTCCAAAGATGAACGGTTGATAACTCAACAAATAGAAATCACCGGTGTTCTCTTTCTTGGGTTAGCCGCCTTGTCTTTGATAGCCATCTTGTGGGATGGAGCCGGTTTTATCGGTGAAATATTAAAACAAGCTCTTTTTTTCCTTTTCGGGGAACGCGGGTCAATTTTCCCTTTGATTTTTTTGGGGATCATCGGCTGGACAATGTTGTGTTGGACACCGGAACGCAGACTCACCAAACACTTTATCGCTATGTCAATGCTTTTTTTGTGGGCTTTGGTGATTCTGCATATTTTCAGTGGAGTTGAATTAACCGCGGAAAATTGGGGGACGGCAATTGAAGGTTCGGGCGTAATCGGACATGGCATCGCTTTATGCCTGTCTTTATGGTTTGGAAGACTGGGAACGGTTCTTTTGTTGTTTATTTGGTTGACTCTAGCGACAATTCTAGCTTTGGATCGTCCATTGATAATGCTCTTTTCCGGTTCATCAAAATTAGCTAAGAACGGAAATGAAATTAAGACAACCGATGAGCCGCGAAACTTAGCTGAAACCGGGAACAAGGTCTCGGTAATTAAAAATTTAACCGCCATTGATGAAAAATCCGATCAAAACCAGTTCAAAGAATTAGCGGATCCGGGTAAGGACCACCAGCCAAGTAAAATATTGGCTTCGCTCCAAAGTATGCTTAAAGAAAAAGAAAAAACCAAGGAAAAAGGGAAGCCAGGGCTTAAAAAAGAGAGTAGTAGTCACCCTTCAGGCAGTTTATACCGAACTTTGCCTCCGGGACCCTATAAATTACCTAATATTGAATTGGTAAACGTTACCGGAGCGACCGCTAAAAAAAATATCCGGCTGATTGATCAATCGCATCAGTTAGAAGAGACTTTGGCCCATTTTGGGATTCGGGCCCAAGTGATGGAAGTGCACCATGGTCCGGTAATAACCCGTTACGACCTCCAACCTGCGCCGGGAGTAAAGGTAAGCCGGATCGTTAATCTCATTGATGATCTGGCTCTATCTTTGGCAGCTAAAGGCCTCCGGCTGGAAGCTCCGATTCCCGGCAAAGCTGCTATTGGGGTGGAGGTTCCCAACCAAGAGACGCAGGTCGTTTCTTTTCGGGAAATTTTAGATTCAAAGCAATTTTGGAATTCCGGTAAACTCAGTGTCGGGTTGGGTATGGATATTGCCGGAGAGGTAGTGGTGGCCGATCTCCAAAAAATGCCTCACCTGTTGATTGCCGGCGCCACCGGTTCCGGTAAAAGTGTCTGTGTAAACACTTTAATAATGAGTATCATTTATAAATCCCTTCCCACAGAAGTAAAATTTATTATGATCGACCCTAAAATGGTTGAATTATCGATGTATAACGGGATCCCGCATCTAATGTCCCCTGTAGTCACCGAAGCCAAGAAAGCTTCAGGAGTTTTAAAATTAGTAGTCAACGAGATGGAACGACGTTATAAGTTATTTGCCGAAGCAAGGGTTAGAGATTTAGTGAAGTATAACGTTTTGCCGGAAATTGAAAAGTTACCCTTTATTGTGGTTATCATTGATGAATTAGCTGACTTGATGATGATCGCCCCAGTTGAAGTCGAGGATTCCATCTGCCGTCTGGCCCAGATGGCGCGAGCTACCGGAATTCATTTGGTAGTAGCTACTCAAAGGCCTTCGGTTGACGTAATCACCGGTTTAATTAAAGCAAATATTCCATCCCGAATTGCTTTCGCTGTCTCTTCTCAGATTGATTCGAGGACAATCCTAGATATGGCTGGAGCCGAGCGCTTGTTGGGACGGGGCGACATGTTGTATGCGCCCGTTGGCTCGATGAAACCCTTAAGAGTTCAAGGAGCTTTGGTAAATGAAAAAGAAATTGAAGCAGTGATTAAGCATTGGAAATCACAAGGAGAACCCAAATATCAAGAGCAATTTATTAACGTCCCGGAACCTAGTGAACGTCGTCCAACCGAAGATACCGATGAACTTTTTTGGGACGCAGTACGAATAGTGGTAGAGTATGGGCAAGCATCCGCCTCCGCGCTTCAACGCCGTTTAAGGGTCGGCTATACCAGGGCGGCGCGATTGGTGGATATCATGGAATCCAAAGGAATGATCGGTCCTTACGAGGGAAGCAAACCTCGTGAAGTGTATATTAATGCCCGCCAATTAGAAGAAATGAAAAGAAAAAGCGAAAACGAGTAATATTTATTTCTATAGAAGGAACTGTGGTAATTTACTAGAATAAGTAATTATATCCTTCTCCATAAGAATGGCAGTATTTATAGAATGTGACCCTTATAACAGACTAAATGGGGTGGTTTTTTGAAAGAAATCGGGGACATCTTAAGACAGGCTCGCGAAGAAAAAGGGGTTAGCATAAAAGATATTCAGGAAGTTACCAAAATTCGATTACGGTACTTGGAAGCCATTGATGAAGGGGATTTCGAAGCTATCCCCGGGGAAGTGTATCGTAAAGGATTCATTGTGAACTATGCTAATACGATAGGGTTGGATGGACAAGAGATTTTACAAAAATACAACGATCTAAAAACCGCCCAGGAAGAACAAGCCCGTCAAGAACAATTTTTAGCTGAGCAAGAAGAAAACACTTCTTCGAAACCGAACCTTAATAATGATTGGTTAAAAGGGGTATATCTTGGTGTGGCGGGAGCCTTAGCCATCGTATTGCTGATCAGTTTCTTTTTATTACCCTCTTTACATGAGTTAAAATCTGAAGAAACCGTCAAGCCGGTGGCCATTGAAGAAGCCCACGAAAGGCCGGACTATAATCAAACTTTATTCCCGGCGCCGATTACTATTACCGCTGAATTTAAACAACGGGTTTGGGTACAGGTGGTCGCGGACGGTGAATACATATTTATGCGCGACGGCAGAACATTTGAGCCTTCGGAACCGGTTCAAGTTTGGACTGCTCAGCAAGAGATGGAAATCAAAATGGGAAATCCCGCCGGGATTGAACTCACCTTTAACGGTAAAAAACTGGGACCATTAGGTCAAGCTGGTATTAGTAAGACTGTTAAATTTAAACCTGATGGCATGGTAGCGCCGTAAGGCGCTTTTTTCTTCCTCCAATTTATAGTGGTTTTAGAGAATTCTAAGGTTCAAAAAAGCGAGGTAAACTTTGGATCTAAGCCGTAATAGTAATTTTTTTCAGGAAATTAAAGAAAAAAATAACATAGTTTCGGTAATTTCGGAATATGTCAGTTTAAAACGGTCCGGAAGATCGCTGCTTGGCCTCTGCCCGTTTCACGATGAAAAAACAGCTTCTTTTAATGTGAATCAAGATAAGCAATTTTTCTATTGTTTTGGTTGCGGCGCCGGAGGCGATGTCTTTAGCTTTATTATGAAAATTGAAAATTTGGAATTTATCGACGCAGCAAAAAGATTAGCTGAACGGGCCGGAATTTCCTGGCCGGAATTGACTAAAGATTCGGAAGTTGATCGTAAAAAGGACATTTATTATAAGATCAATCAACTTACAGCAGCATTATATTCACAGTTTTTATTCAAAACTGAATACGGTAATAAAGCGCGCCAATATTTGACTAAACGGGGAATCAACGTCGAGCTTTGGAAGAAATTCAATCTGGGTTATGCTCCGCAATCGCGTCATAATCTAACCGATATCATCCGTAAAAAAGGACTTCCGCTACAACATGCAGAAGTTCTTGGATTAATTGCAATGGGCGAAAATGGGTATTATGATCGTTTTCGGGACCGGATTATTTTCCCAATTACTGATTCTCTAGGGAAGATCGTTGGATTCGGCGGCCGGATTATGGAACAAGGTGAACCAAAATATTTAAATTCTCCCGACAATATACTTTTTCATAAAGGACGCTTTTTATATGGGTTATCCTGTGCTAAAGATCGGATTCGCCGAACAAAGAGGGCTATTATCGTCGAAGGATATATGGATGTGATCCAAGCCCATCAAGGAGGTTTTACACAAACAGTAGCTTCGTTGGGAACCGCCCTCACTAGAGAACAGGCTAAACTCATTAAACGTTTTACTTCCGAAGTTATTTTGGCATATGATGCTGACACGGCCGGTCAGAACGCTACCTTACGCGGAATGGAGATACTTGAAGAAGCCGGGCTTACCGTGCGGGTGCTTAATTTACCGGCTGGTTTTGACCCCGACTCATTTATTAAGGAAAAAGGCGCGGCGGATTTTGAACAGATAATCGAAAACGCTCCTGGGTTGGTCGAATTTAAGATCGAATCAATCTTTAATAAACATGATCTTAATTCATTTCAAGGCAAATCCCAAGCGGTGGAAGAATTATTGCCCTGTCTGTTTTCTATTGAAAGTAGTGTAGCCCGTGAACACTATACCAGACAAATTGCTCGTAAGACAGGATTTTCGGAAAATGCCGTTCAGTTGGAATTAGAAAAATATTGGAAAAACAATAGGAAAAAAACACCGTTTTTGGATAGGAAATCAGAGACTAGTTATACTAATCAAATAAACTTTAAATCGAGTGATTATACTATAGGGGTGCAGCCAGACTCGCTCTCTCCCTTACAAAAGGCCATATTCGAGGCGGAAAAGGAACTTTTACAATCTGCTTTGCAGGAATATGATAAATTGAAGCGAATTAAAGAAGAATTAAAACCGGAAGAATTTAGCTTCGAAATCTGGCGTAATTTGTTCTTAGAGGTTAAAGAAAAGAGTTTTTTGACCGATAATATGGAAGCAATTCTTAACGAGCTTGGTAGTGACCAACGGGAAATAGCAGCTTCTTTAGTTGCCGAACGGGAAGTTAAAAATCTAACGGTCAATTTCGATCAGATTGTTTGTTATCTGCAAATGCTTCATTTAAAAGCAAAAATAGAAAATTTAACTTTACAGATTACAACCGGCCGCGATCAATCCGGTCAGGTATTAACTGATGATCAAATTAAAAGTTTTATGGCACAAATTACTGAGTTGAATCGTACTTTAAAAAAAGACTACCCTAATTTTTCGGGTTTATAATATTTTAATCAGCAGTCTTCATTACCAGGAAGGATGGTAAATTGACATTGAGCAAAGAAAAAACCTTGCCAAACATGGAAAACATAAAAGAATTAATACAAAAGGGCAAGCGTAAAGGGATAATTTCCTATCGTGAAATAATGGATGCTTTTGAACAGGTTGAGCTTACTCCGGAACAAATAGATGATATCTATGAAGCTTTAGCCAGTCAAGGAATTGAAATTTTACCAGGGATCACCGAAGAGCCTAACGATGAACATAATGACCAGGACCATGGTCAGTTTCAACATGAGGAAGAAGAAGTCGAAATTGATCTGACAATTCCTGAAGGAATCGCTCTTGATGACCCGGTTCGGATGTATTTGAAGGAAATCGGAAGGGTTCCGCTTTTATTAGCCAATGAAGAGATTGAATTAGCTAAGAAAGTCGAATCTGGAGATGAAACTGCTAAACGACGCTTGGCCGAAGCTAACCTCCGGTTGGTGGTTAGCATCGCTAAACGTTATGTCGGCCGTGGGATGCTTTTTTTAGATTTAATTCAAGAAGGTAATCTAGGATTGATCAAGGCTGTCGAGAAATTTGATTACCGTAAAGGTTTCAAATTTAGCACTTATGCTACCTGGTGGATTAGGCAGGCTATAACTAGGGCGATCGCTGATCAAGCTAGAACTATTCGGATTCCAGTGCACATGGTTGAAACCATCAATAAATTAATTAGGGTTTCCCGGCAACTCTTACAATCATTAGGAAGAGAACCGACGGCTGAAGAAATAGCCGAAGAAATGGAGATGAGTCCCGAACGGGTCCGGGAAATCATCAAGATTGCCCAAGAACCTGTTTCTCTTGAGACTCCGATTGGCGAAGAGGAAGACAGCCATCTAGGTGACTTTATTGAAGATCAGGACGCTCCGGCTCCAGCCGAAGCGGCTTCATTCCGTTTGTTAAAGGAACAACTGGAAGATGTTTTGAACACCTTAACACCCCGGGAAGAGAAAGTCTTAAGATTGCGTTTTGGTTTGGATGATGGTAGAGCCCGCACCTTGGAGGAAGTTGGGCAAATCTTTAATGTCACCCGGGAACGGATTCGTCAAATAGAGGCCAAAGCGTTGAGAAAGCTACGCCACCCTAGTCGTAGTAAGAAATTGAAAGATTTTTTAGATTAATTTATTGCCTACTCAATAAAAGGAGGAGATTATTAGAGAAGCCCTCCTTTGTTTTGTATATTTTGTGGTTGATGTTTTTGATAAAAAGTTGTATAATATTTTATGTTCTTTTAGGGCCCATAGCTCAGGGGTAGAGCAGTCGGCTCATAACCGATCGGTCCTTGGTTCGAACCCAAGTGGGCCCACCAATATATAGTTACACCAAGTATCAAGGGCTGGACGCCCTTTTTTATTTTTTTAAACCGATCCAAAGCAAGTATTTAGTTAATCTCAAAACTCTTATAAAACTTATTGTGACACTGATAGCTTTAAAAAGTTTTTTTTGAATAAAAATAAAGTGATAGAAGGAGGATTTTATTTCTTGGAAACGAAATCTTAATATTTGTTTGACATTTCCAAGCTACGGATCTTAAAATGTCAGCCTCGGGAGGTGTGTGTTTGCCGGTTTTATCTAGTATCATCGAGGCAATCGCCGAATTAGCCCCATGGGACCTGGCCGAAAACTGGGACCAAGTTGGATTGCAGGTTGGTAAAAAAAATAAAGTATGCAACAAGGTATTGGTATCTTTAGATTATAATCAACAGACCTTTGCAGAAGGATTAGGCCTTCAGGTAGACGGGTTCATTGTCCATCATCCGCTGATCTTTAAACCTTTAAAACGGCTTACTGACGAGACTGAAACTGAAAGATTGGCGACTGGCCTTCTAAAAAAAGATTTATTTCTAATTGCGGCCCATACCAATGTTGATAAAGCCCGGCGGGGTCTTAATCAATATTTGGCGGAACGATTCGAACTCGAAAACATCAAACCATTGGATATAGCGGAGCCTAATTCCTATAAAGTGGTTGTTTTTACACCCGAATCATCTGTGGCGACCCTTAGGGAAGCCATGGCCCAAGCCGGAGCCGGAACAATCGGCGATTATCAACAATGTTCTTTTGAATTGCCTGGAACCGGCACATTTATGCCTGGAAATAATGCCCGTCCTTTCATCGGAAACCAAGGAGTTTTTGAAAGAACGCCGGAAATTCGCTTAGAAATGATAGCGGAAAAGCGATGCTTGGCTGGGGTAATTCAAGCAATTAATGAAACCCATCCTTATCAGGAACCGGCATTCGATATTTTTCCACTAGCCAATCCATCCTTGGACTGTTTGGGCAGAATCGGCAGCTTGACACAATCCGTTTCTTTAGAAGAGTTTTGTCATATGGTTAAAAATCGGTTGTCTTGTAAAGACATTCGAGTCGCCGGGGATCTTTTCCGTCCCATTAAACGGGTGGCGCTTTGTGCCGGAAGCGGCGGGAACCTTCTCTTTAAGGCTATTAGCGCTCAAGCTGATTTATATCTTACCGGAGAACTTAATTATCATGCTTTTATAACCGCTCGCGAGAATGGTTTGGCGGTAATCGCCGCTGGACATTGGGGGACCGAACACTTTTTTGCGGATTTAATTACTGATTATCTAAATATATATTTTAAATCAGAAAAGAATTTCGAGGCGATTAAAGGTAAGAGGCAGGAAGAACCATATTTAACCTTTTAAGGAGGTTGCCACTTTGAATAAAAAATGTGAGTTATGTGGTAAAATTATCCCTAAGGAAAGAATGGAAGCCTTACCCGACACCAAGAGATGTGTGGAATGTTCCCGACAAAAAGGTTCTGATTTTTTTGCTAAACGGACCGAAGTTGGGATGGATATTGATACTTACAAAGATTTACTTGGAGCGACTCGAAGTTAGGAGGAAGAATGGCATATCTTCCGGTATTATTTAGAATCCAGGAGATTCATAACCGACAAAGAATACTCCGAAAATCTATCCGAGAGACCGAACAAAGACCGGACTTGATCGAATTAAGGAACCGGAAAGCGGAATATACTAAAAAATTAGCCAATATTGATAAGAAACAAAGGTCAGTCCGTAAAAGTTTACAGCAACTTGATTTTGATTTAAAATCACACCTTGCCAAGATTAAGCAAGAAGAAACAAAACTTTATAGCGGATCGGTGGCGAACTCGCGAGAGTTGGAACAGCTCCAATTGAAAATATTGGAATATTCCAAGTCGAAGTCCCAATTAGAAGAAAATAGCTACCAGCTATTGGAGGAAGAAGAAAAGTTAACGAATTTGAAAGAACGGATGGAAATAGCTCAACAAACCTCCGTCCAACAGTTAGAAAATATTGAAGCCGAAGTAAAACAAAGAATTTTTGAACTTTACCTGGAATCGGTAGAATTAGAATCAGAGCTGGAAGAGTTAACGCCTAAGGTACCTAAGGAATGGCTTGATAAATTGGAAAGAATCGCCAGCGCTCATATGGGAATTGGGATTGCTAAAATCAAATCAGGTTGTTGCGGCGCCTGTCATGTTAGTCTATCTGATTCCTTAATCCAAAAGGCTAAACGAGGTGAAGACCGGATCCTTTCATGCGAGAACTGCGGCAGGATTATTTTTTATTAGTAGCCGTCGCCAGTATCCAGCGAAAATATGAAAATAAAGTTATTGTGGATTGACAAGCGACCACGACATTCGGTTAAACCTGATTATGGTTTTAGTTTGATGTTGACTCCGGGAATTAAAAATGGTACAATGGATTTTGTTCATTCGGGCAGTAGCGCAGCTTGGTAGCGCACCACCTTGGGGTGGTGGGGGCCGTGGGTTCAAATCCCGCCTGCCCGACCAGTAACTTCAGTTTGTGTAAAACTACACAAACTTTTTTTATCTAATTTTAGTTTTATATATCAAACCTCAAATCATTTAAAAATAATCACGAAGAAATGAACGGATTATTTTAAATCGTAAGTTGAATCAAGTCTTTCAATATTTTAAAGAGGATTATTCTTAGATTGCTTGAATTATATAGTATGCATGAAAGATCAAGCTTCATTTTAAGGAGAGTTTGGAATGGATTCCTTAAATCGGTATCAAAAAATTATTTTCCTGTTCTTACTACATATTCCACTATTGACTGTCCATGGTTTTGCTGCAAATGAAGGTTTGGTTTTTGATTTTAAAATGCATCAACCATTGGAATTAGCCCCTTATAATACTCAGCTATTATTCCAAAACGGACATTTAAACGCTTTATCGATTATTAAAGGTAAAATCCTATGTTTCAAAGAAAGCGGGACTAAATGGGTGGAGCTCCAAAGATTTGGACCCCACGATATTAATTTTACGACTTTCGAAATCAAAGACCTTAATGGCGATGGTATTCCGGAACTAATAGCCGGCACCGAAGAACCGGGGCTTATTTATCTTTATACATGGGAAAATGAACAATGGAGCTTACTTACCTATGGGAAACATGTTTGGTCCACAATCAATAAGATTATGACCGGCAGTTTATCCAAGGTTGGGGCTCAAGAATTATTGGTTCAAAACGATGAAGGTTATTTGTTTCTTTTAAAAGCTTCGCTTAACTCAATAGATCTTGTTTGGAAAAGCCCTGGCGTTTGGAAACCAATTAGTGAGGCCGTAGTAGCAGATATTGACAATGACCTGATTGATGAGATTTTGGTTGTCTATAAAACCGGTGGAATCGCAATCTTGGAGATCGAGAACAATGCGGTAGTTTCGGTCTGGGAAAATTATCCATGGGGTAAAATTCTCGGTTTAACCGTTGGAGATTGGGATAATGATCAACGATTGGAAGTTATCTTCAGTACCTCCCAAAAGATTTTATATGTTTTAGGCAAGAATGATAACGGATATCAATATGAAGGCCAGTTTTCCAATTTCGATTTTATTATTGAAAAGTTATCTTTTATCAATAACCAAGAGTCTAAAGCTCTAATTGCAACGAACACTGCCGGGCAACTAAAGGCGCTTCAGTTTGACTCCCAGAACCGTAAATGGGTTGAAAAGCTAAGCAACAATACCGGGAGAATCAGTCAAATTATCCAACCCAACCAAGAACAAGCCTTTTTCTGGAGTTCCAATCGCAAAGTTATTGAATTGACTTCTTATCAAACGGTTCCACTCCAAATAAATTTCCAGAATGAATTGTTTCCTTTGGAACCCGATGCTCTCAGTTTTAACAATCAAATCTATATACCTCCAAGAGCTTTAGTTGATTACTTCGGATTTGAAGTTTTCTACAATGATGAAACTCAAACTTTTTCTATTATAACCGATGCGCGAAGCATTGAGATTGTCAAAGACGAGCTTAATTTCATTTCGATTAACGGTTTGAGCAAAATTACTTTACCTTTTTCGCCGATCGTTTTTGATAACGAACTGTATTTCCCGCTTCATACTTTTCGAAGCTTATTAAATTTGAATTTCGTCTATAATTCTGAAAAACAGGTAATTTCATTGTCATAGCATTCATTTATGTTTTTCCGCGGTTCAAACATAAAGCCGAAAGTCGACTTGCTTAGATTTTCAATGGTAAATTTGGCGAATCTGAAACTCTGGTAAGCATATTTTTAAAGGTCATCCCATAAGTTTTACTAAAAACCGGGGGTGGCTATTGATGATCCAAAATGAAAATTATTTTCCTTTTCGTTCAATGATTTATGGTAGTTTCTTTGCCATCGGTATTGTGACTATTTTAGCGCTAATGATTGCTGTATTAACCGAATTCGGCTGGACTGGGACGGTTTATTGGTCGGAGAACTTATTTTTAGCATTAACCTATTTCGGGGTAACAGTCGGTTCCATTATGGCGGGTTTTAGAAGTCGTGAACAAGGGTGGTTAACCGGTCTGGGAACGGGAATTCTTAGTTCGGTTTGGTTATTGATTTTAGCTTTTATAATGGGAGACACTATTCATTGGGGGTTTTATCTTATAAAGTCTTTAATAAGTGGATTTATTGGGACTTTTGGAGGAATCATCGGCGTGAATTTATCAGCTAATCGCGCCTAGTAAGATTTTCATATAATTAGGAAAAATAAAAAGAATATTTAGCGTGGTTAGGTAGATTTTTTTGGAGAAATTCGATGTCAAAATCAAAAATTAATTACATTCTCGTTTCTCTATCAATCGTGATCGTATTATATATCATCTCAAATTTTATTACCATTAGTCCTATAGACAACCATTTGTTTTGGGCGTTAATTATGACCATAACCTTAGTGGTTTTTTTTACCTTCTTTTTGATATCGGAATGGAGGTTAAAAGGATTAAAGAATAAGGTTCGTAAATTAAATTCGGATTTAAACAAAGCAATCTTTGAGTTCATGGCTTTGTTTGAGTTTACTAATGTATTGGGCAGCGACCTCCGTTTGACTCAAATGATGGAATTAATGGTAGATACCATTAAACGTATTCACTGTTACGATGGGTGTTGTTTATTATTCTATAACGAGCAGTCTCAGTCTTTTTCCGTTGAGGTCAATCGTGATTTTCCATTAGAACTGAATAAAACCAAATTATTGGTGTCTGATTTGCCCGGTGAATCTTTATTAAAATCCGGACAAGCATTTATCATTAACAACATTGATGAAGAGTTTTTCAATTTTAAAAATGACAACTCAAAAACACGAAAATTATTAGGTGAATTTAGTTCCTTTGTTTTTTTACCGCTGATGGTAGATAGAAAAATAATCGGTTTATTGATTTTGGCTAAATGTATTGAAGCTGCATTTATTCCGGAGGATCTAAGATTATTAATGATCATTTCCAACCAAGCCGGACTGGCAATTCAAAATCGGCGTCTTTATGAAAAGGCTTATTATTCGGCAATTACCGACGGATTAACCGGAATCTACAATCATAAATACTTTCGGGAACAGCTGGAATTTCAATTGGAGAAAGCCAAAGAATATAGTTTTAAGATATCATTGATCTTAATCGATATCGATCATTTTAAGAAATTTAACGACACCTACGGACATCAAATCGGTGATCATGTCTTAAAAGAAGTCGCTAAGGTTATTCAGAATTGCGTAAACTCCGACAGCTTGGTAGCAAGGTACGGAGGAGAAGAATTTGTAGTGATTTTGCCTGATACCTCAATTGATGATGCATTGATGGTAGGCGAAAAAATTCGGAAAACAATAGAATTCAAAACGGTTAAGACCAGAGAATATCCAAATCTTTGTGTAACAGTTAGCCTCGGGATAGCAACTTTTCCGGATCATATTAAAAACATGGGTCATATGGTAGTTGAATTGATTGATGGGCAGATGAAAACTTATACGTCGCTAAAAACAACGGCCGCAATCGTGTCTGTGCCAATTTAACATCTAAAAGCAAAAGAAACCATTGATCCTTAATTGACAAAACTGTTTATCTCAGCTATACTATAATAGTAAAAAACAGGGGAGTAGCTCAATTGGTAGAGCGGCGGTCTCCAAAACCGTAGGCTGCGGGTTCGATTCCTGTCTCCCCTGCCAAACATAATTCGGTCTAGCAAACCGTTTTTTTTATGTCTAATGTTGAGGAATTCTTTTACAATGGAGGCAAACCACAGATGAATAACGTTCAAGTCCCCGCAGGCATATCCAACCGCCATTTACACGTTACCCAGTCTGATCTGGAAACTTTATTTGGTAAAGGCTATGAATTAACCGAAAAGAAAGACTTATCCCAACCGGGACAATATGCTGCTGAAGAAACCGTTACTTTAATCGGTCCCAAAAAAAACATCTCTAATGTAAGGATTCTTGGACCGGTTCGTCCTCAAACCCAGGTTGAAATCTCACGTTCCGACAGTTTTGTACTTGGAATAACCGCTCCGGTAAGAGATTCAGGTTCAATTAGCGCAACCCCGGGTATCATAATCGAAGGACCAAAAGGCAAAGTGGAATTGAAAGAGGGAGTCATTATTGCCCAACGCCACCTTCATTTGCATACGGATGAAGCTGAAGAATTAAACTTGAAAAATGGCGATTATATCTCAGTTAAGTTTGATGGGGAACGGAGCGTTATTTTTAATAACATTTTAGTCAGGGTCAGCCCGAAATTCGCTAAAGATCTTCATCTTGATATTGACGAAGCCAATGCTGCCGCTATCTTCAATGGTGATCTCGGCACTATTATCCGGTATAATGTGATTTAATATTTGGAAAAACACACACTCGGTTGTCTGTCGAGCTACGTCAGTCTCATTTTAATACTTTTACGCACGGATCAAGCAGTATCTGATGTAGACCTAATAATATTAAGATATCAGGGTAAGGTAAATGCCGTTATATGAATTTAAATGCCATGAATGTAACCAGGAGTTCGAAGAACTTTGTCCTTTAGGCGCCACATCATGGCCATGTCCTAAATGCAAATCTTTAAACACTATCCGAAAAATTTCTAGATTTTCCGCTAAAAGCACCGGTGAAAATGGGACAAAAAACATTACCAGGAATAAATGCGGTGCTTGTCGAGGTAGCAGTTGTAGCAGTTGTCAATAAAAACTTAGATATGCCTCATAGACATGGTTATAAGTAAATATGTATTATTGTCTGATTTGTTATTCTGTGTTATATTATTAATAATTCCAATTGTGTTAAATAAAAATGGCTCAAAGGGGGCAGGATTTAATGGCTAAGATGTATTATGATCAAGACGCTAACTTAAATTTGTTGCAAGGGAAAAAAATCGCAATAGTCGGATATGGCAGCCAAGGGCATGCTCACGCCCAAAATCTTCGTGATAGTGGTTTATCCGTTATCGTTGCCCAACGTCCTGGCGGCGATAACTATCAGGCGGCGGTTAACGATGGTTTTACACCGATTTCCGTAGCTGACGCCGCCAAGGAAGCTGATGTAATTCAAATCTTGCTGCCGGATCAAACTCAAGCTAGTGTATATAAGAATGAAATCGCTCCTTACTTAACGCCGGGAAAAGTATTAATGTTCGCCCATGGCTTTAATATTCATTTTTTTCAAATAGTTCCACCTAAGGACGTTGACGTTATAATGGTCGCTCCTAAAGGACCGGGACATTTGGTCCGTAGGGTGTATACCGAAGGCGGCGGAGTGCCGGCGTTAATCGCTGTTCATCAGGATGCTTCCGGAAAAGCCAAAGATATGGCCCTAGCATACGCTAAAGGTATTGGAGGCACTCGGGCCGGAGTATTGGAAACCACCTTTAAAGAAGAAACCGAAACGGATCTTTTTGGGGAACAAGCAGTATTATGCGGTGGTTGTGCTGAACTGGTCAAAGCTGGTTTTGATACTTTGGTCGAAGCCGGTTATCAGCCGGAGATCGCTTACTTTGAATGTTTACATGAGCTTAAATTAATCGTCGATTTGATGCATGAAGGCGGTATCGCCAGAATGCGTTATTCAATCAGCGACACTGCCGAATATGGTGATTTCATGGTTGGAAAACGTATTGTTAACGAAGAGACAAGGAAAGAAATGAAAAAAGTCCTTCATGAAATCCAAACCGGTCAATTCGCCCGCAACTGGATCTTGGAAAACCAAGCTAATCGTCCGGTATTTAATGCGATGCGGCGGATTGAAGCTGAACATCCGATTGAAGTTGTTGGGAAGAAACTGCGTGATATGATGAGCTGGATTAAGAAGAGGTAATGTGTAAGACTTATGATTTAAAACCATCCTCTATAAACGACTGAGGGTGGTTTTTTTTGCCCAAAACTCAAAAATTGGATGGCAAATGAATGTTTTGGATTAATGTTACTCGACTTTTGGTTGGAGAAGAGGTTAACTTTTTTTACTATTTTCACATTTTTGTTTTTCACTTTCTAGGTCACACAAGTGTAAGTTAAGAGCGTCAACCGAAATTTGGATTTCCCGGATTGACAGACCTAAGGAGGCCATTAAAAGTAAAAGGCTGATTCCAAAAATAATTTCAGCTATAAAAACTTTGTCAAAGAAGATCAACATCATTGAAAGAACACATAAAAAAAAACTAGAAACCCCCATGAATTGCATATCTCTAATAATACTAATTCTCCGTCTCAAGTTATCGATCTGCCCCAGCAATAGTTGGTCCGGATTTTTAATATATTTGGAATGTAAGTCCCGGACTAACTGAGCTAATACCAGGAATCGATTGGTATAGGCCAATAATAATAAGGATATCGCTGGAAAAAGCAATGCGGGAGTTGTCAATGTTAACTTAAGATATTCTACTAATTTTCCAGAAAAGAACCTTTCCGATAAACAAATTGTATAAATTAAAATAATACCTATCAATACCCGGAAAAAAACCTTTTTGCTCATTTCAAAAACTCCTTCTTTCAAACTGTGTTGATTACCATCGATAGATTATTTTTAATAATTGTATCATACAATTTTACAACTGAAAATGAATAACAACTATAACCAAGTAATAACCAAGTAATAACCACACCAACATAACCTTTATTTTTTTATGCCGCCAGCCTATATTTTATTTATATTTGGGGAAAATATATGGGATATAAATTATTTGAATCACGACTCAATCAGTTTTATTCAACCGGGAGGAATCTCAATGAGTGAAGAAGACAGGAAGGCGAGTAGTATTCAAAAACTATTAGCTAAAAAGAAATATTTTATTACCGCATTCTTTTTAATCACTATTGGCGCGTTGATCGGAGCTTTCATCATTATCAATCTTCAAAAAGTATCTCCCAATTCTTTAAAAGCCGGCTTAGTTGAGGATCCGTCCTCAATAACTGAGATCGCCAAAAAAGCAGGGCCGTCAATGGTTGGAATCAGAATGACCGCTACTTCATCAGCTAATCCGTTTTTCGGATCCGATGGAGAAACCATAAGAGCTGAAGGATCGGGGGTAATTATCAGTAAAGACGGTTATATTATGACCAATTATCATGTGGTCAGGGAAGCGGATCCTCGTAATCGAGATTATGAAAACGTTACCTTGGAAGTATTCTTACCCGATAAAAGACAGGCAAAATCAAAATTTATTGGAGGAGACCCTCTCAATGACTTGGCGGTAATTAGAATTAATCTAAAGCAATTGCCAACCGCCGAGTTAGGAGACTCTTCCCGGTTGAAAGTGGGAGAACCGGCGGTAGCTATTGGAAACCCGTTAGGCTTAGAATTTGCAGGTTCGGTAACAGCCGGGGTAATTAGCGCATTGAATCGTACGGTCTCAATTGAAGACCGGACCCTTAACCTCATTCAAACTGATGCCGCCATTAATCCGGGAAACAGTGGAGGGGCCCTAGTCAATTCTGAAGGAAAGGTTGTCGGGATCAACACCGTAAAAGTATCCGTTCCCGGAGTTGAAGGTTTAGGTTTTGCGATTCCCATTAATGACGCCAAACCAATAGTCAATCAATTGATTAAATACGGGTATATTAAAGGTCGGCCTTTGATCGGGATTGGCGGCCAAGAGATATCGGAATCGCTGGCGGATTATTATAATTTGCCGGTCGGTATTTTCATTGTTAAGGTTGAGCCAAACAGCGGAGCGGATAAGGCCGGAATCCGCAAAAAAGATATTATGATTAGCCTAGCCGGAAAAAAAGTGGCTTCAATGCAAGATGTGAATACCATAAAAAAATCATATAAAGCGGGAGATACCGTCAATACTGTTATTGTCAGGGGAAAAAAGAAAATTAACCTGAAATTAACTTTTTCGGAAGAACGGTAATCTAAGCCCTTTTACAAATGAAGCGTCTCGGATTGGTCGAAATAGCCTAAAGCAATTAACATGACAACAGTACAACAGTTTTTTAGAATTCTTCGCGCCGCTCCTGAAAACATTTTTACCAAATCTGTTCTATGTCTCCTCGAAAAATGGCGCTTAATAATCATCTAAATGGACAAATTCTCCGTTTTCAACCCACACTTGCGGCCGCAGCACTAATTCATATATATTATGCAGTAAAAAGTAATGTTTCGCTTCTTCGGCGGCGATTTTTTGCCACAATTCCTTTTGAGATTCATCAGCGGCTGCAGCGGCTTGCTCCAGATAAAACCCTTGGCTTTTCTTCTCGAGTTCCATGGCCTTTTGGTATAGTTCAAGCTGTGAATAGTCTAAATTGTTCAGGTTATCTTCCGCGATCATTTGCTTAAAAATATTGTTTGCCTTTTTTAAGATCGTTGTTTCGCCAAATTGCTCCGATTGCTGCTTCATGTTTTGAAAAACTTGATAATGCTTGGTTTCATCATCCGCCAGTTGATTGAAGATCTCCCGGAATCCAGCCGTAGTCGCAGCAGCGGCTAATTCGCGGTAAAAATTTTCGCCGTCTTTTTCCATTTGCAAAGCTAGTTCTAAAGCATTCATCGGGTGAATTCCTCCTTTAGTTCGCAGATATTTGGATTTTCCGTTCCTTACTCCACTTTGGCGGATATCACCACTTCAATATTATCGCGAGTGGCGTTGGAGTATGGGCAAACCTGATGGGCCTCTTGGACCAACTCTTCAGCGGTGGGCTGATCGACTCCTGAAATAGTAGCGGTTAAGGATACAGCCAATTGAAAACCGCCTTGATTATTAGAACCGATTCCTACCTCGGCCGTGACCGAAGCTGAATTAAGAGTGAGTTTCCGGCGAAGCGCCACATGGGATAAGGCGCTTCCAAAACAAGCCGCATAACCCGCGGCGAATAATTGTTCCGGATTGACGCCGGATTTACCGGAACCGCCTAGTTCGGACGGTGTAGCCATTTGAAACTGGAGCGGAGTATTTTCAACCCTTACTTTCCCTTCACGCCCGCCATCCGAAACTGCTTTTGCTTTGTATAGGATTTTCATAGCGCTCATCTCCTTTATAAGTTTAGTTGATTTAGTTAATTATATACCATGTTAAATGGTTTAGCAATAGTTAACGGTCTAATTTTGTGTTTCGAAGCTAAAATTTCCAGCACCAGATCATAAAAAATACGTTCGGGGAGCAAAGAAACTTTTTCTTTCGCCGGGATCTGGGAGGAGTGGGCCAACTGTTCCACTGGGAGATTGCGAATACCTCAGCTGGATGATACTTTTATCTAATAGGTTCTTCGATTAACATAATATATATTATACGACCCAAAATGTTGTAAAAATATTCATTATAATTCGCGTAAATCAATATTATCATAATCATACAGCCGTTCTAAGAACCATGCTGTATGGACATCTTCATCAACCAAATTATGCTGTAGTATTCTTCTTAGTTCTTCACCGTATTCATCGCCGATGGCATTAATCAAATCGGTATAATCTTGCATTGCTTTACGCTCCAGCATAATATCTGCCTTTAGAGTATATTCAATTCCAAATAAAGAAACTAACTTCCCGGCAAACTTGCCGAGTATCGGGGATACAATACTTCCAAACCGGGTGGGCCTTCCTCCTAGTTCTTTGATGATATCTCCGATATTTTCCACATGATCCTGCTCAATATGTGCGGTGCGTTCAAAGACAATGCTTTCGTAAGCGCCCTTAAAAGCTTTGCTTTGAGCCATGTAAAGATCCACCTGATTAAGTTCTAGACTATAAAACCAATTTAATTTGGCTATTAAGTGTTTTTGGTTCATTGATAAAAAAGATGTTTCTTTCTTTAAGGTAACAATTGTAAATTGCAATATCTTAGTTTGTCCTCTTTCAAACACTTTATGAGGCGGAAAACAGATTTGTCTAGAACAATAGTAATTATATTAGGCCGGCTTAACTAAGCCGGCCTTTTTATTGTAAATAACCTTTCTTTTTCCCGCATGTTCAACCAAATAGCATAAGACTTTAAATACATTAATTCAGCTTGTCGATATTCTTCCGAAATGTTGGATTCATTATTAGATACTGGATAATTTTGAGTTAGCGTTCCATCCATCTTTGTCACTCTCCTTAAAATTAGTCAAATTCTACTATTTTTAAAGTTTGACCTGTCGCCAAACTGGAATTTCGCAGTTGATTGGCTTGTTTTAACATCGTAATTACATCCCGCGGGTCCCGTTCCGGAGCAATCTGTCGCGCAATCGACCATAGGGTTTGTCCCTGCCGGACAGTTATTATACTTATCTTATCGTCTGAAGTAGCTTTAACGGCGTTAGTTAAATACAATGCTGAAACCAATAAAATCATTGAACTAACTAAACAATTGACAAGAAATTTTCTTAACGACCAACGGAATTTGACACCTTTATAAATAAAAATCATTGCGTTCACTCCCTATCCAAACAAATGTTCGTCTATCTATATAGATAATAACACGAACAAATGTTCACTGTCAAGAAAAAACGAACAGACGTTTGTATTTTTTTAAACGATGTGTTATAATAAGAAAAAATTAGGATAGAGGTGGTTACAATGGAAGATTTAACTGCCAGACAACAAGAAATTTTGGATTACATTAAAAAAGAAGTCCAGAAAAAGGGATATCCTCCTTCCGTCCGTGAAATTGGTGAAGCGGTAGGTTTAAGTTCCAGTTCATCGGTGCATGCTCATTTGGAAAAACTGGAGGAAATGGGTTATTTAAGACGTGACCCCACTAAACCCAGGGCGATTGAGGTTTTAACAGATGATCCTCCATTGAATTTTTTTGATGGGACTAAAAATCTTCAATATGTGCCAATTGTCGGAGCAGTTACTGCCGGAGCGCCGATCCTAGCCGAGCAGAATATCCAAGACTATTTCCCCCTTCCAAAGGATTTTTCCAGATCGGAAGAGGTTTATATGCTTAAAGTCCGGGGCGATAGCATGATCAACGCCGGTATTTTTGATGGAGACATGGTTATTGTGAATAAAGAGCCGATTGCTAAAAACGGTGATATTGTCGTTGCTTTACTTGGCGATGAAGCAACTGTAAAAAGATTTTATAAGGAAACCACTCATATCAGACTCCAACCGGAAAATGAAAAATATGGACCCATTCTCTCCCCCAACGTTCAGATTTTGGGAAAGGTTGTCGGTCTAATCCGCAGAATAAATTAAGCCACCTCTGAGCAAAGGTGGCTTTTTAAAAAAATTACTGCATACAATAATCGGTTGATTGGATCGTTGTACTCAGTAATTGAAAACTATCAATTTGGTTCATTTTATACTCGTTCAATTGATTGCGGTCGATTCCCAAAACATTAAAGAACATCTCCAATGCTTGAGTCCGGCCTCTGATGACTGGATCATTGTTTGACACCTCTAAGGATTGATACTCCTTAAAAGCGAAAGCACACGCATTTTCGATATCAGACGTTTCTACCAAATCAATCAGTTTGGTGTAAATCTCACGTCTAGCTTCAGCGTGTGCTTTCCGGACCTCATTGAACTGGGCTGGCTCTTTGATTAACAGCTCTTGCTTGGCAATCCCTTTGCACCTTTTCAAGGCTCGTAAGAGATCATCCGTAGCGATCTGAACCATGGGAAATCCCTCCCTTATTATATTATCCTCAAGAACATTAAGTCTAATTAAAAGTTCGCTTTAAGAAGATTAATTCCTCTTAATTATATATATTTATTACCGAAAAATACAAATAACTTCATTGTAAATTATTCCAGTTCATAAGTATAATTGATGCTCCGGTTTGATTTGAGATTACGCTAAATTAGCGTTCAACCGAACTATCTAACTATTCCTTTTTCTCGTTAGTGTTTAATGAAAGTTTATTGTTTTTAAGATACCGATAGTCGGTTAGATCCGGATTTAAAGGTGTAACCGATATATATCCTTCATCAACCGCCTTGATATCAGAATCCGGCGGTTGATCGAATTCCACCAAATCGCCACCAAGCCAAAAATAAGTCTGCCCCCGAAGGTCTTGCCTTGCTTCGAAAACGTTATGGTATATTCTTTTCCCTAAAGTTGTAAATTTGACTCCCTGATATTGGATTGGCGAAGGTGGAAAATTGATGTTTAACACCGTATCCTTAGCTAAAACAAGCAATTGTTCGATTCGGGAGGCAACAAAGTCGGCGGCGGGTGAAAAATCCATCTTCCCATAACCAGCTAGGGAAATCGCCACACTAGGAATCTGACAAAAAAAACCCTCAATCGCAGCCGAGACTGTACCGGAATACAAGACATCGTTTCCAAGATTAGGTCCCCGGTTAATTCCTGAAATTATTAAATCGGGCGGTTCCTTTTGTAAAAGGTATTCAACCGCCAATTTAACGCAATCGGCGGGAGTCCCGTCCACCATCCAATGAAGCAAAGGTTCATTTTTACTAGTAACTCGTAGGGGCTGATGCATTGTAATGGCGTGGCCGGTAGCGCTTCGTTCCCGATCCGGAGCTACCATGCTTACTTGGGCTTTATCCTTTAAAAATGAGTATAATGTTTGTATCCCATCGGCATGAAACCCGTCGTCGTTGGTGAGTAAGATATGCATTTTAGAGACCATGACTAAAGAGGGCGCATTTACTTCGGATTAACTGGTAACGCCCACGGTTGACTCCCTTCCGAATTATCATCGTATTTCTTTTCATATAGTTTCTCCAAAATATTGTTCGATGTATTAGTGATCATTTTTTTACAGGATCTAATCAGTTCGAATAATGGTTCCAAATTATCCGTCCCGCAAATGTTTTTTAGAGCTTCAATACATAAATGACGGTGGTCTTTTTGTTCGATCATCATCGCTACCAGAGGTTCGATCGCCCGTTCGTCACCAAAACTGTTTAAAGCCATAATAGCGACAGTTCTCACATCAGGGCTCGGGTCATGTAAGGCGGAAATCAATGGCAAAATACAAACAGGATTTCTTAATTTACGGAGGGCCTCCGCTGCTTCATACCTAACATTGGTGTCTTCATCTTTTAAGGTTGAGATCAAGGCGTCACTAACCCGTGAATCACCTAATTCGCCTAATAGTTTGGCCACTCTTCGTCTAATAAGATTATCCGTATCCTCAAGGCCTCTTAAGAGTTGATTTATGATTAAATTAGGCGAAAACCGTTTTAATGCAGCCGAGACATTAAAACAAACATAATGATTCTCGTCGGCTAAAGCTTTAATCAATGGATTGACGGCGCGTTGATCTTTGATACGCCCTAATGCTTCAGCAGCCCATCCTCGAACATGTTCATCGGGATCATTTAAGGCCTCAATAAAAAATTGAAGGGATTTATCTAAACCGATTTTACTTAAACCATAAACAGCACTCCGTCTGATAGTCCGATCTCCCTCAACAAAAGCGATTTTTAGGACTTCGATTACTTCCTGGCGCAATGCTTCGACTAAATTATTATTATCCCCACTTTGATCGTGAGAATTAAGAGCGGTTGACTCCACTCGTTCCAGAAAATCGATTAGATTATCAATCCGCTTTGATTGCAAGACCATCAAAAACAGCCCCCTTGCGGATTTATTAGATTCATTCTTTAGTTATACTTCTGGATTTACAATAGGGACATTGTTCGGCTTCCCAAGGAACCGGTTCATGACATTTTAAGCATTCGTGTTTGGCGTTTTTTTGACAAAAAGGACAAACAAATAGAGTTTCATGAACTTTTTTTTGGCAATGGGGACAAGTTAGAAGGACTCCTTTAGGCCTTGAAATAAAATAAATAGCCGATAAAGCGAGGGCTAAGATGATTGAGGCCGGCAATGGCGAAAAAACAATAATAAAGGGTGAAAAAGTCCAAATCATCCAAGAAAAATCCCGAGCTCTTGAATCGCGGTATAACCAGAATCCTAATACCAATGCAATAACAATTTTTATTGCTATTTCAACTAATCCCATTGATATCCTCCATCATCTATTTCTTTAATGTATATAAAAATTCACTGAAATAAAAAGATAACTCTCTAAAAATCATGTTGTACTTAATCTACTAAATAATTTCACCTAATTTTTTTCTATTCCTGCTAATGATATAAAAATAAACTCTTGACTTTTGTTAAAGACAAATCTCTTGATAAATTCTTGCTAACGACAATTTGATCTGGGTATAAGATAACCCTCCTTGTAAAAAAGCGATAAAAGGCGGTATCAAAGGCGCGTCTGCTGAGAATTCACTGGTAGAACCGGAGGTGAAAACGCCGCCTCCCGCTATTACATGGTGTTGATAACCGGGCATTGACGCCGGTTCAGGAGTTAAATATGATTCAACCGGTGAATTCCTTTGTACTGTTTGACAAAATCTGATTAACTCGGATGAGTTTTCAAAATAAATCTTTTGAATAATATCGGTCCGCTGATCGGCCGGCAATGGTGAAACCCGGTATCCAGCCAATTGAAATAACCTGGCAGCCAATATCGCGCCTTTGATTATTTCGCTAACCCGGTGAGGCGCTTCGAAAAAACCTTGGAAGAACAGTTGGAGGTTGATCAATGACGGGCCGATGGCTGAACCGATTTTAGGAGCATAAAGTCGTTCGGCCGCTTTTTCTACCAGATCCGAACGACCGGCTATATAGCCGCCGCAAGGCGCCAAACAACCACCGGGATTCTTGATTAAAGAGCCTGCCATCAGGTGGGCTCCAACCTCTAATGGTTCACGTTCTTCGACAAATTCGCCATAGCAGTTGTCCACAAAAATAATTGTTTCCGGACGGATTTTTTTAACTGCCGTGAAAACCGTTTTTAATTTAGCAATGGATAAAGAGTCTCGCTGGGAATAACCGCAAGACCTTTGAAAGGAAACCATTTTAGTCTTAGGAGTCAGCGCTTGAATGATTTTTTCAAGATCAAGGGAACCATCTTGGGTCAGTGGAACAATACTAACTTTAAATCCCCCAGTCATACTAGTCGTTCTTCGACAATCGGCCCGGATGCCCAAAACGCCCAAAAGGGTTTCATAAGGACAGCCTGAAGCGATGACTAGTTCATCATCTGGAACCAGGTTCCCCAACATAGCGCAGGCAATAGCATGGGTTCCGGAAACCAATTGTTGTCTAACCAACGAAGACTCAGCTTTAAACACCCTAGAAAAAACATTTTCCAAAGCGTCTCGTCCTAAGTCATGATAGCCGTAACCATTAGTTGTTTGAAAATGGTGGGTTCCTATTTTCTCAGTTTGAAAGGCATTGAGCATAATCTGTTGGTTATAAAATGCAATCCGTGAAATTTTAGTAAACTCCGACTGTAATTCCGATTCTAATTTTTCAATTAACTCTAATACCTCAGTTGATAATTCCATTAGTCTCTTCTCGCTCCCGTTTAGGATAACTGCCTAAAACCTTCTTCCATCCGCCGGTATTTCGAACTTGGAGTTCAATATTGCGTAAAGCGGCTTGAATCTCGGGTTGGGATTTGTGACCGTTAAACTCATAAATTAGGACATATTCTTGAGGTTTAACTTTATAAGGCCGGGATTGAATGAAAGTCAAATCCACTTGGGCGTCGGCCAAATACTTAGCAGTTTGATAAAGTTGGCCGGGATAGTTTTCTCCATAGCGGACTGCCAGTAAAGTCCGGTCATTGCCGGTAGGAGCCGAATCAGTCAATGAACAAGCCAAAAACCGTGTTTCGTTAAAAAAGTAATCTTGAATTTCTCCCGGATACGCAACTAGACCATGAGCTTCTACTAAGGCCGGGCCGCAAATAGCCGCAGCGGTCAGAGATTGGTCCTTTAGAACGCGCTCTGCAGCTTCGGCGGTTGATACTAATGGAATTAAAACCGCTTGGGGGAATAACTCTTCAATACGATTTTGACATTGGTTAAGGGCTGAGGGATGCGAATAAATCAGTTGAATATTCTCCCACCTGACGCCAGGCGCCGCACCCAAACTATGTTTAATCCCTAAACTTATTTCATCGCAGACTTTAACGAAATCCTGAAATTCGATTAAGGCATCAAAAGTAGAGCCAATCAACCCATCGATCATGTTTTCAGCTGGAATTACCCCATAGTCGGCCTGGTTATTTTGGATCAAACGGAGAGAATTGTTAACGGTAGTAAAAATTAGTTCAATATCAGTTTCTGTTGCGGAAGGTGATATTCGTCTGGCAAACAATAAAGCCGCTTGTTCGGAGTAAGTTCCTCTTGGCCCAAGTGTTGCGATTTTCAAAGATGAACCCTCTTTTCTCTGACATTGGATTACATTTAAAGAATGTTAAGAATAATTGAAGTCAAGAATAAATCGAAGCGAATACTTGTCAATAGCCGGCTTCCCAGGGCCGGCCCATCTATTTTATATAAAATCCTCTGAAGCCTTAAAGTAACCATTCGCCTTCAAATACAGTAACAGCCGGTCCGGTCATAAAAACATGATTCGATACCTGGTCCCATTCAATTAATAGTTCCCCCCCTAATAACTTTACAGTCACTAATCGGTCTGTCAGGTTATTTGAAATTGAGGCCACTACCGAAGCGCAAGCTCCGGTCCCACAAGCCATAGTCTCTCCGCTACCCCGTTCCCAAACTCTCATGGTTAATGAAGCTCTTGAGTTAACTTTTACAAACTCTACATTTATTTTTCGAGGGAATAAGCGATTAATCTCTAAGGCGGGGCCGTCAGATAATACCATAGCGTCAGTGATTTCCGGAACAAAAATAACACAATGAGGGTTACCCATGGAAACAGCAGTAAATTGATAATTATTGCCATTGACAGCGATCGGTTCTCCAATAATAATCCGCGATTCACCGCCGACCGGTATTAAATCGCTTTGAAATATTGGTTCGCCCATATCAACTTTAACAGCGCTAACCGAACCTTTTTTGATTTCGAGATTTAATTCTTTTACTCCTGCCAAGGTTTCAATTGTAAGGGTTTCTTTAGTGACAATCCGATGGTCGTAAAGGAACTTGCCAACGCATCGAACGGCGTTACCGCACATCTCGGCCTCACTGCCGTCGGAATTGAACATTCTCATCCTGGCATCAGCAATTCTCGACGGCATGATTAAGACCAATCCGTCCCCACCCACCCCAAAATGGCGATTACTAATTACAACCGCCAGCCGTTCCGGCTCTGGAATTTCTTCTTCAAAAGCATTAATATAAACATAATCATTACCGATGCCATGCATTTTCGTGAATTTCATGATTATTACTCCCTTTTTTATAAACTAGAATGAACGATAATTGTCGCCAAATTACGGCGACAATTATTATTAAGCTAAGTTAAGTTAGCTTACATTTGATTTTGTTTGTCAAATTTTGGAATTAGGACAATATCTTTTCAATTAAATATTAACGTTAGGCGCGGGGTTATAAGATCGTAATAATGCGTTACTCGATTAGTTACCGCCCTGACATTGTCGAAGTGTTATCCGAAAAAGACCCAACCCGGACCTTTACTCGTCTTTCTTTTCTCCCTGTGATAATTCAGGTATGGGTCGGGCGGGGATAATGGTGGAAACAGCATGTTTATAGACCATTTGCTGCTTACCTTCACTATCAAGAATGATGGTGAAATTGTCAAAACCTTTTACAGTTCCACGTAATTGGAAACCATTTACCAGGTAAATCGTGACTGCAATTCCTTCTTTACGAACTTGGTTCAAAAATGCGTCTTGTAAATTAATTATTGGTTTATTCATCATTTTTACCTCCACCGAAAAACTCGTCGCCTTATCTTATTCGACGTTCATCCCTAATCTACCTTCAATATAGTTTAAAATGTCGCCAAAAAATTCCTGTGAATCTCCAGAAATATTTATCAAATAATCGATCGGCTCCTTTTTAAACCAAGTAAATTGGCGTTTTGCATAGCGTCTCGTCTCTTGCTTGATCGAAGCAACCGCTTCATCAAGGGATACAGCTTCCTGTAAATAATTACAGATTTGTTTATAACCTAAACTTTGCATTGACTTTAGGTGGGGCGAAAATCCGTTATTCAATAAAGCTTGAACCTCTTCAATCAATCCCCCGCCAATCATCTGATCTACTCGCAATTCAATCCGGCGGTACAATTCATCCCGTTCCCGGTTTAAAAATATATAAATTGCATTATACTTAAGTTTTGAGCTCCTCCTTTTTTGCAATTGGGAAATGGGTACGCCTGTAATTTGAAATACTTCAAGGGCTCTAATCAACCGGCGCGCATCATTGGGATGAATCTTGGCAGCAGCTCCCGGATCAATCTTAGCTAACTTTTGGTGAATATAATCCGTACCAAACCGTTCGGCTTCTTCCTTTAGCTTCCTTCGCAAATCCGGCAGCGGTTCTCCGGGTTCCAAATTAAAGGCTTGGATACAAGCTCTGATATATAATCCGGTCCCGCCTGTTAATAAAGGAAGTTTTCCTTTGATGCGAATGGAAGTTATAGTCTGTTCAAAACATCTTTGGTAATCTGCGACTGAAAAATTTTGATCTGGTTCGACCAGATCAATTAAATGATGGGGTACGGATTTCCGTTCTTCCCGACTTGGTTTGGCTGTTCCGATATCCATTCTTTTATAAACTTGCATGGAATCGGCGGAGATAATTTCTGCCCCGAGATATTGCGCCAATTTTAGGGATAATTCAGTTTTACCAACAGCAGTCGGTCCGGCTAAGATGATTAGCGGATTCATGTTTTAACGCCTTAAAAATTTTTTAGCGAGTTCTTCATGGCCGATCCGAAAAACTGTAGGGCGGCCATGAGGGCAAGTATAGGGATTTTCACATTTAAATAAATCTTTAACCAAAGCTTCCATTTCTAAAACATTAAGATTGTCTCCCGCTTTGACAGAAGTACGACAAGCCATAGTAGTTATGAAAGCCTCTTTAATCTCGGCTGGATTTTTAAAAGTTTCAAAATCGATGAATTGATCGATCAAATCAACAATTATTTGTTGATAGTCCATATTTACCAAAGTTAACGGCACACTTCGTAAAATGATGGTCTGGCCTCCAAAGGTTTCGATTTCAAAACCAAGATCCGCAAATAAGGGTAACCGTTCGAAAACAACTTTGAATTGAGCATAATTTAGATTAACCGTTTCCGGGATCAATAATGCTTGCGCTCCGAGAAATTCTTTGGTCCGTTGCATATAGCGTTCAAACAAAACACGCTCATGGGCGGCATGCTGATCGATGAATAGCAGTCCTTTTTCATCTTGGGCTATAATATAAGTATTTGAAACTGCTTTGGGGAAGACATAAAAATTCTGAGCAGTCATGGGTTCCATTGTTGGCGCCGTATATTTCGGAGTTAGTTGATATTGATCATTCAAAGCAGGTGTTTCACTAACCGAGGCCACCTCTTTCAACCCGGATTCGGCCTGTTGGTAGTTGATAGCTAGATTTTCAACTGATTGTGTATTTTTTATATTATTAACATTGGAAGTTTGGTATTTGAGAGCAAAAAGATCTTCCTCGGATGCAATCCATTCCGAAATCAAGGAATTATCAGTTAAAGTCCTACGAATTGAATGGTAAAATGCTTTAAATAAATCGGAATCATTGGAAAAACGGACTTCCATTTTAGTTGGGTGTGCATTGATATCGACAGTTTGAGGGTTGATCTCTAAGAATAATAAAACAAATGGATATCTAGCGATGGGCAATAAAGTATGATAGCCTTTCTCAACTGCGGCGCTCAATGTACGGCTGTGAAAATATCGACGGTTAACGAAGAATATTTCGTTATTTCGGTTATTTTTGGCAACTGACGGTTTGCCGATGTAACCACTTATTTTAAAAGCATTTTCTTGATAACTTACCGGAATCATATCTTTAGCTATTTCATTGCCAAAGACCGCAACCATAGTTTCGTGTAGATCGCCTTTCCCAGGAGTGAATAATAATTCGTATTCGTGATGTTGAAGCCGGAAGCTGATCTCCGGATACCCCAAGGCCAACCGGGAGATGATTTCATTAATATAAGTGGTCTCGGTGGGAATGGTTTTTAAATATTTCAAACGGGCCGGAGTATTATAAAAAAGATCTTGAACTTTTACGGTAGTGCCGTCCGGAGCTCCGACATCTTTTACTTTCTGTAGGAGGCCGCCTTTCACTTCGATCTGTACGCCGAAATCTTGCTCTTTAGTTTTGGAAATCAATTCAAATTGGGATACTGCAGCGATAGTAGCTAGCGCCTCGCCGCGAAAACCAAGAGTGCTTAATTGCCAAAGATCATCGGCGGAATTAATTTTACTGGTAGTATGTCGTTCTATGGCCAATACGGCATCTTCTCGTTCCATCCCTGAACCATCGTCGGTAACCCGGATTAATTGACGACCACCGTTCTTAATTTCAACCTCTATTCTAGTGGGAGAAGCATCAATTGAATTCTCAACTAGTTCTTTGACAACCGAAGCGGGGCGTTCGATAACCTCTCCGGCAGCAATTTTCTGAACTGTTATTTCATCTAAACGTCTGACCTTATTGATTAGAATCTCCTCCTAAGTGGTTAACTCTTATAATAGTTTATCGTCTATTTGTAATAAAAATCAAGCTTAATATGTCACCAATCCCCTATTTTCCAGTGTTATTCCGGTCCCGTAATTTTTGTTGCCACTCATAAAGCAAGTTTAAGGCTTGTAAAGGGGTTGTCGAGGCTAGAGCAACCTCCGCAAGTTCGTTCAGGATGATCTCTTGTTCTAGAGGAAAAAGAACTAACTGTCGCGCATTTTCAGGCACCGGCGCCGGTTTTCCAAACTCCGCCGTTTCATTGGTTTCCAAGCTTCGCAAAATTTCTTTGGCCCGATCCAATACCTCGGCGGGAAGACCCGCTAGTTTTGCTACTTCAATACCATAGCTGCGATTAGTTTTGCCGGGAGCGATCTTACGTAAGAAGTTAATTTCTTCTCCTAATCTTTGAACTGCCACATGATAATTTTTAATCCCGGGCATTTTGTTTTCCAACTCGGTTAATTCGTGATAATGAGTGGCCACTAAGGTTTTACAGCCAACCCGGTTTTCGTTGTTAATAAACTCCACTACTGCCCAAGCAATGCTTAAGCCATCGAAGGTACTGGTTCCACGGCCGATTTCATCTAGAATAACCAATGAATTAGAGGAAGCATGATTCAAAATATAGGCCACTTCATTCATTTCGACCATAAAAGTACTCTGTCCGGTAGCTAAATCGTCCGAAGCGCCCACTCGGGTAAAGACTCGATCCACCAAAGAAATCTCCGCTTGTTTAGCGGGAACGAAACTACCCAGATGAGCCAAGATAACAATTAGGGCAACTTGGCGCATGTATGTAGATTTACCAGCCATATTCGGACCGGTTATCACTAAACATCGGTTATCTTGTTGGTCTAGTATGGTATCATTCGGCACAAAACCCCCGGCAGAAAACATCCGTTCCACAACCGGATGCCGTCCGCCGATAATCACGGTTTTTCCGCCTTCGGATAAAGTAGGCCTAACATAATTATACCGGATTGCCACTTCAGCTAAGGTAACCAGCACATCCAGTTCGGCTAGAGCGGCGGCGGTAGCCTGAATTTGGTCAATAGTCTTGAGAACAGTTTCTTTTAATTCGGTAAAGATCTGATATTCCAAGGCGATACTTTTTTCGTGGGCGTTAAGTATTTGATCTTCGTATTCTTTTAATCTTTGATTGATGAAACGTTCACCATTGGCTAATGTCTGTTTCCGGATATAATCCGGAGGCGCCAAATTGAGATTGGCTTTGGTAATTTCAATATAATATCCGAAAACCTGGTTATAGCCGATCTTCAATGATTTAATACCGGTCCGTTCCCTTTCCTCTTGTTCTAGTTCAGCTACCCAGCGTCTGCCTTGGGTACTGGATTTAATCAATTTTTCTAGTTCCGGGTGATAGGATGGCTTAATCATACCCCCGTCTTTAATCGTCAAAGGAGGATCATCCTTAAGGGCAGCCTCTAAGATCCGGGCAACCTCAGGAAGAGGGTCTAACGCTTCAGTTATCTCCCGGTTTTTAGCTTCTTGGGAATTTTTCAAAGTCTCTTTCAAGCCGGGAATCACTAATAATGTTTGTTTTAAAGCCAATAAATCTCTAGCATTTGAGGAGCCACTCGCTAATTTGCTTAAGATCCGCTGTAAATCATAAGTTTGTTTTAAAGATTCACGGACTTGTTCACGTTTTTCCAAACTCAGAGTAAATTCGGCTACGGCGTTTTGGCGTTCAATAATCGATTCCAAACGGGTTAAAGGTTGTTCAACCCAAGAACGTAGCAATCTAGCCCCCATCGAAGTTGCCGTAAGGTCAAGAACACCTAAAAGACTCCCGTTCACATCTTCACCCCGGATGGTCCTAGTAAGCTCCAGATTTCTTCTAGTAGAAGGATCTAAGGCCATAAATTCACCAATTTGATAACTTACAATTTTCCGGAGATGAAGGAGAGCGTGTTTTTGAGTTGACTCTAAATAACGTAACAACGCGCCGGCGGCCGTAATTGCGGCCGACAGTTCTTCACAACCGAAACCGCGTAAGTTCTGGACCTGAAAATGTTCCGTCAAGCTCCGATAAGTATTATCAAAAACAAAGTCAGTCGCCGGACCGAGAGTAAGGGGGGTTTCGCCCATTCGTTCCAATTGAAAATCATCTTTTCGTCCTTCACTAACATAAATTTCAGCAGGTTTAATCCTGGTTAGTTCAGCCATTAATAATTGTGGTTGAGATTTGGAAATTTGGGTGGTCTTGAACTCTCCGGTGGAAAGATCGACATAGGCCAAACCATATGTAACCCCGTCTTCAGTGACGGCAGCAAGATAATTGTTGCTTTTTTCCTTTAATAACTGTTCCTCAATGATCGTTCCGGGAGTAATTACCCTGACTACTTCCCTTTTGACGATTCCTTTGGCCAACTTAGGGTCTTCGACCTGCTCGCAAATGGCAACTTTATAACCTTTAGTAAGTAGTTTGGCCAAATAACCGGTGACTGCATGATAGGGAATCCCGCACATGGGAATCCGTTTCGAACCGGATTCACGGGAAGTTAAGACGATCTCCAATTCTTTAGAAGCTATCACAGCATCTTCAAAAAACATTTCATAGAAATCACCGAGTCGAAAAAAGAGAATACATTCAGCGTATTCTTTTTTAGTATCCAGGTATTGTTGGAGCATTGGAGTAAGTTTAGCCAAGAAGTCACCTCATAAAAAAAACCGGGTTTTCCCGATTACTTCGACAATCCTAAGATAGATCCCTTTTGATAAAGCATTATTCAAAATTAATTCTGGTATAAAGCTTTTGAACACCTATTCAACCAGTTTAATCACTTTTTTGAGTTTAAATAAGTCTTTTTCATTTTGATATTCCTTGTTCTTCAAGAAGTTAACATCATCGCTAACTTGACCCAGTTTTTTATTAATCTCGGTCCTAAATTCCGTAAGTTGAGCTGTTTGTTCTTTAATAGCTTCGTTGGATGTTTTCAATGCGTGAACATCGGTTTTTATTTCCTGAACGTCGGTTTTCAATGCTTGAACATCAGTTTTCAGTACTTGAACGTCGGTTTTCAGTGCTTGAACATCGGTTTTTATTTCCTGAACGTCGGTTTTCAATGCTTGAACATCGGTTTTCAGTACTTGAACATCAGTTTTCAGTACTTGAACATCGGTTTTTATTTCTCGAACATCAGTAGATAATGTACCAAGCCTCGTCAGTATTTGCTGTATCATTAGTTCTAAATCCATTCAAAAAGCTCCTTGTTAAAATTATATTACACTTCATCGGGCGCTGTAAATAAAACCATCAAAAACCCACAAACCAAAGACCCGTAAAGATTTAGCAAAGCCGACTATCTGGAACATAGGTCGCGCTTGGACATATTTTGAGTTTTACAATTACCTAAAATTATATTATAAAATACTATAAGGCGCAATTGTCGATTAATCGATCCAAAGGTTAGTTCCTTGCCGGATTAAGTTTAATTGGGCTTAACGACATTTTCGACGAAAGTCCGTTCAGCAATATTAAAACGTGGTTCCGAAATATGTTTCGGAATTGTTATTTTAAATTCAGTGCCGTCTTCGGCGTTGCTTTTTAAACTAATTCGTCCTCCCATCTCTTCCACCAACTGTTTGACAATTGTCAAACCCAAACCGGTGCTGTTTTTTTGAGAATAACCGGATTGAAAGATCAATCCTTGTATTTCTTCCGGGATCGGCGGTCCATTGTTCCAAATCAGAAAATGATAAGAATCATTTTGTTCCCACATAGTTAGTTGAATATTACGATCTTTTTGATGGTTGATCTGAAAAACCTCAATCGCGTTTTGAATAATGTTCCCAAGGACCCTAGTGATTTTAGCGGGGGAAAGATTGAAGTTGACGAAATCAATATCGGAATCGACACTAAAATCAATCCCTTTTTCCCTGGACTGAGAGGCGAAGAAAATAGTCATTGCTGAAACTGCTGCATTTTCAATCCGGAACGGAATTTCTTTCGTAAAATCAAGGGCCGTGTTGCAATCTTGGATATATTCCATTATCTCGTTATTCCGCTGGGACTGAGCCATGACTCTGATCACCTGAAGCTGGTTTTTAAAATCATGCCGTTGGGAACGGAGGGTTTGGATTAATTTTTGGCTTTCTTCCAGCTGAAGCCGGTCCGCTTCGCGA
>JAEWZY010000061.1 GCA_023394955.1 Bacillota bacterium | reverse complement strand
CAACTCCTGTTCGTACATATCACCGCCTTCACAAACGCGTTCTCCATGCTGTTTAAATGCTCGTTGTTTTATGCGTTCAATACGGGTTTCAAGCGGTGCTGACATAAATACAGCAAAGTCGTACATCAACGAAATCTCCTCGCCAAAATCTCCGGTCACGGCAGAAATAACAAAAGAATGATATTTTTCAATATCGGTAAACATTAAATTCAAACAATCCTCGCGTGAACGCTCTACGGTGTATGGAATTTCTGATTTTATAAAGTGATAATCTTCAATATCCATATATTTATAATTCAGAACACGCGCTCCGCTACCGTTTGCTCCAAATATAATTATTCCTTTTGGCATTTTTACACCTACCATATATATAAATACCTCGTCATGCATATTCAACATTTATTCCAACCCAGCGGCCCGGAAGGCCGTGGAGACACTATGCCCTGTGTTGCCGACATCCGTCCGCCTTAGTGACACCTCGACTTAGGCGGATGCCGACTTCATAAACCACATCTTCGAAACTACAGCATGAATTATCCTGGCCTCTTCGAAAACCGACAGCGGCAACATGTTGTTACACGATGGATGGTCGCCCATCAGTTGAAGGCTGATAGGACGTCAACCGCTTACAAATATTTAACTTGATATTTTATTTTTAACAATACTTTTAATGTCTTTAACGAGTTGGATAGAAGCCTCTATTTCAGATTTTCTAACTGATACACTTTCAATATTACAACCAATGGGTATACCTTTCTCCAATGCAAAGTCAAGTAATTCTTGAAAAATCATTTTTTCCAATACAATTGATTTATCCAAAATATCTTCAGAATTGGTTAAATCATTTTTTAACCATCTTGGAATGCTGATTCCCAGCCATTTCATGAATTCCAATGTTTTCAACGAACCACAAGGCATCAAGGTAAATAAAATTGGCACCATTTCAATATTAAGGTTTTTACAATGATAATAATAATCAGATAAAAAATTTTTTGATGCTTCAATATTGAAAGTAGCTTGGGACACAAAGAACTGACATCCACTTTCCATTTTATGAATGATTCGTAAATGTTCATCACTTTGTTTTATATGTCGTTCTGGTATTGCAACGCCACCCAAAATCAAATTGCCATTCAACTTTTGCCTTAACATATAAGCTTCTGGCAATCGTAATCTAACTTCTTGTTTGTGAGAAGATGCGCCAACGAAAACTGCAAATTTTTCCTTTTCACTATCCGTTTCTAACCACTTAGAAAACTGATCTGGTGAATATTTACCAACACATTGATAAATGATTTTAGGTATACTTAAATCATTTAAATAATTTCTTTCATATTCCGTTGGGCTGATTGTAGGTAAAAAAGGAAATGGTCTTTCTTCCTTTTTTCTATCAGCCTCTTCCTGAATGTCATAAAGTATTAGACCGTCAATGCCAATATTTTGAATCCTATTTTTTTGTCTTTCTGCAATCTCAAATATTTTTTCAATAGAATTATCTTGTTTTGGAGGTGTTAAACCATAAGTTATTATGCCGGATCTTTTTCTTAGTATCTTTTCTTTTAACATTTTCCCCTCAATATTTTTATTGTTTTTAATAGCGCGGAACGCGCGTCAGGTTTTTTGCGCCATCTGTCGTATAACGTTTTTCCTTAGTAAAAAATGGTCCCAGATATTATAGCAGTTCACAGTTTCTTCAGTTATTACAATAGACTATCTTAATTCTGTATTGTCTTCATCATCATATTGGTAAACGGATTCTAAGCAAATATGTGGCTTTTCGCTCCAAAATCCATCCTCTTCACAGTAATACCATGAACGATTTGGGTTTGGTCGTATATTTTTTTAGTTCATTGAACATATTCGCATCTCCTTATACAGCTTTTCAAAAAAAAGCATTTAACCATAACTTTAAAGCCCTTCTTTTGCACTCGGCGCATGGAACCACCCTCCTCGCCGACTCGGTTAGCGAATCGATGTGGCCGCGACTTCATGCCACGACTTACCTTATCCAACATCATGATTTAGCTTTCTGTGGCCCGAGGCGGCAATGCTGTGTTATCGGCTGTGCGTCGGCCCTAATTTGAAGGCTACTAGGACGGTAACCACTTTTAAATTCATTTATTAGTTTTAACGTATTCATTAATATAATATGGTAACCTCTCCCGTGAATCTGGGTGGTTTAAAAGTGGAAAAACACCTTACTACTTTATCTTTTGTTTCTTCAAGTTTAATCAGACCAAGTTTATATTTGTCCGAATTATATATCTCTTTTTCAAATACTTCTTCCGAATTTTGACAATCATCCTGTTGTAATTGATGCTGCAGCGCTTTTGTTTTTAAATCTTCAATTAAAGAATTAGTTGTAATGAAATTCTGTAGCCATTTTGAGTAAAAAATTCAATTTTGTTAATTAGAACCCAAATATATTTAGCCTCCTCTTCAGCAGTTGACGCATGAAAAACAACATTAGGATATGGTGATTGTTTTCCAAAAACATTAGTACCTAAGAATAAAACCCAAAACAATAAACCAGTGAAAATAAGCTTTAAACATTTATTTTTATGTTTACTAATTTCACTCACAACCTTTGTTTTGTCTAAACCCAACTCGCCTCTCCATTCGGTAAGAAACACTGAAAGTCGTGTCAATAGAAAGGAAAGGCTGATTAAGACGGGAATTTGAATGTCCAACCCACGCGCCCCTCTTTGTTGAAACGACGTTCAGAAACTGGAACGGAACAGAGAGGGGCAAACACAGGTAACGATGGGCAAAAAACCGGCGTGGGATAAGTTGATTTTAGACATTATAACAATCTCCCGAAGCTAACCTAGGTATTTGTATCACTGATTGAGATCGAGAAATAGCACCGTCATTCAATAGCCCTCTAATCCCGGCTAATCCTGGTCCAGAAACGGCTCCACCTTCCCCCAAACCGTCTCCAAATCTAACTTCCGCAAACATTGCTTGGAATCGCATTTCCGCTTATTACAAGGCTGACAATTCAGGTTCAGATTAAAAACAACCGCTCCCTCCTGATAAGGACCGTGAACAGCGGGACTGGTCGGCCCGAACCAGGCGAAAACTTTAGTCCCTACCGCCACCGCCAGATGCATCGGGCCGGTGTCCCCGCCGAGATAAAATTTTGCTTGGTGAAGTAAGACAGCCAATTCCCGGAGATTAAACACGCCGATAGTATCCAGCGGATCGGTTTTGGCCAACTCAAGTACTGGAGCGGCAATTTTCCGGTCCGATTCCGAACCGATGACTAAGACCCGGCCGTATGCGCTTAACTTATCGGCCAGGCCAGCCATTCCTTCCGGGGTCCATGACTTATTGGACCAACTGGTCCCGGGCGCCAGGCAAAAAAAATCTCCTGTGATACCGTGTTTATTAATAAATTGCTTAATCGTAGCTTGCTCAGGGGAATAATCCGGCAGAACAAATTGGACCTCACCGTCAACCCCTAAACGCCTTACCAACTCCATTTGCCATTCGACAAATTGCATCATTTGATGGGACTTGTAAGGCGGGGTAACACGGTCGGTCAAAAAGAGCTTGCTGCCCTCCCGGCCCAACCCGTATCCGATTCTGGTCTTCGCTCCGGACAGCAAAGTAACAACCCCGCTTTTAAACAAATTCTGCATGTCAATGGCAATTTCAAACCGCTCGGCTTTTAATGCCGCGCCGAACTCCTTTAGCAACCGCCGCGCTTCTTTAAAATCAGCTTTTTTAATCGCTTGTTGAATTTGTTTTTTGGGAAAAACGAAGAATTTGTCAATCTCCGGGTGGCCTTTGATTAAGCTATGGGGAGCGCTTTCCACAGACCAGCCCAAGTAGGCTTCGGGGAGTTGTTCCCGGATTAAATGGACTGCCGGGAGAGTCCGGATCACATCGCCAATGGCGCTCAGCCTGACGATTAAGATCCGGCTTTTTGGGGGGATGGTTTTAAGGGATATGGTTTTCATGAGTTATTAAAACCTTTCGAAACTATTCTAAAAATTGGTTCGCTTTCTAAATCCCCTTACTCGATATTTTTTAGGTAGTAAACCTGCAAATAGAGAGCGAAGGATGGTGGTTCCCTGTGTCCCAGGATGGGACGAAGTCGCGAAGGACAAGGATGTCCGAGAGCGACCCTTTTAAAGGGCAAGGGATCTGCATTTAGACTTACTCTGATAATCAAAAAATCGACTTCAACTTCCCAACCGTTTTGGCGGTGGCCCCTTGGTTGGCGATGATTACTTGTTTGGCTCTTTTCCCCAGATTCTCTCGAATCCCGGAGTTTTTATAGAAATGAACGAACCGTTCCGCTAATTCGGTCTCATTATTGACCATGAACCCAGCTCCCGCTTTTTCCAACAGCTCTTTGCTTTCTTGAAAATTATGCATATGGGGCCCATAGAGGACTATTTTTTCTTGAACCGCCGCTTCTAAAAGATTATGCCCGCCGACCGGTACCAGGCTACCTCCGATAAAAGCAAGGGAGGAAACGGAATAAGCCAAGCCTAACTCGCCGAATGTATCTAATAATAACAGATCCGGCGCGCCGGAAAACATTTTACCCTTAGCTTGTTCGGAACGGCGAATAAATCTAAAATTAGAATCGGATAGAACTTTAACGATCGCTTCAGCCCGGTCGATGTGGCGCGGGGCTAAAACCAGAAACGCTTCAGGCAATTGACTTTTAATGATTTTAAAGGCAGCGACGACTAGTTCCTCTTCACCATGGTGAGTGCTGGCCGCCGTGAGAATCGGAACATTCTTGGCAAGCGAGAGTTGTTCCAAAAACACGGTTAATTCCTGATCGGGAATTGAAGGATAATTAAAATCGAATTTAATATTACCGGTAATTTCAACCTTTGAAGGAGCGGCTCCCAGTTGGATAAAACGTTCCTGGTCCGCCTCAGTCTGGACCCCGATAAAATCGATTAAACTAAGGGCGGACTTATAAAAACCTAATTTTTTAAGACGTTTATATGATTTGTCCAACCGCCCATTGGCAATAACGATTTTAACTCCGCGTTTTTTAGAGTAGGCTATTACATTAGGCCAAATTTCGGTCTCAATCAATAATAGACAAACCGGTTTGAGCCGCGCTAAAAACCGGTTTACGATCCAGGGATGGTCGAAAGGAAAATAACCTATTAAATCCGCCATCCCGCCAATTACCCGCTCCGCAGCGGCCTGTCCGGTCATGGTGTTGCAAGTAAAGACGATTGCGTACTCGGGAAATGCTTTTTTGATTTCTTGGAGTATCCTGGCGGCCACCATTGTTTCCCCGACTGAAGCGGCTTGGACCCATAATACTTTCCGCCCGAAAATAGTTCTTAACTCAGCGTGGGAAAAACCCAAAAGATAAGCTAAGATCGGTTTACCCTTAATCTTTTGTTGGATCAATAATATTGGAAAAATAGTGAACGTAATCAGCCAAATCAATATGTTATAGGTAAAATGAAACAAAGGTTCGCTCCTTAAAAATTACTACCAACCTTTGACCGACTTTAGACTTTTTGCTTTGACCAAATCAAACCTCCCGGTCGAACAAGGCATCAGCAAAAGCCTTCGGTTCGAAATCTTGCAAGTCTTCTTTCTTTTCGCCGACTCCGATTAAACTGATGGGAATTTTGAATTGATTGGCAATGGCCAAAATGATTCCGCCTTTGGCCGTTCCATCCAGTTTGGTAATGGCGATGCGGTCGACGCCGACGGCTTCATGAAATGTTTTTACCTGGTTGATCCCATTTTGGCCGGTAGTGGCGTCTAAAACTAAGAGGGTCTGCAATTCCCGGTCCTCAATATTTTGGAGGATAATCCTTTTAACCTTTTTCAGTTCCGCCATCAAGTTCACCTTGGTATGAAGCCTTCCGGCCGTATCCACGATGACAATATCAGCCTTGCGGGCTTTGGCGGCGGCCATGCCATCGAAAGCGACCGCTCCCGGGTCGGCCCCTTCCCGATGATGAATGACCGGTATCTGAAGCCGTTGGCCCCACTGTTGCAATTGTTCGGTAGCCGCCGCCCGAAAGGTATCGGCTGCTACCAATAATACTTGACGCTTGTGATCGTGAAACCTGGCGGCAAGCTTGGCGATGGTAGTGGTTTTACCTACCCCGTTTACCCCCACCACCAAGTGCACCTGGTTCTTTCCCTCAAAATCGATGGGTTTGTTTTCAGCCACCGCTAAGAGATTCTTAATTGCTTCAGCTAATATCGGGCGTAATTGAGCGGGATCGACAATGTTTTTTTCTCTGACGGTTTTCTTCAAGCCCTCCAGTAAAAAAGAGGTGGTTTCCATTCCCACATCCGCCATGATCAAAATATCCTCTAGGTCATCGTAAAGATCCTGATCGATTTTGGAAGAAGCAAAAACCGTCTCCAAATTCGCCAAAAAACTATTTCTAGTCTTGCTTAAACCTTGTTTCAAGCGGGCGAGAAAACCTTGATTTTCAACCATTATTTTAGTATTCCTTTACTATAATGAAGTCTCTTTTAATATGTATTATGCTGTTAGGGGTTATCCAACCTTTTCGTTGAGATCCAAGGAGATAAGCTTGGAAACGCCATACTCTTGCATGGTTACGCCATAGAGAGCATTGGCCACTTCCATGGTGCCCCGTCTGTGGGTTACCACGATAAACTGAAGTTTCTTACTATATAGCTCAAGCAAGTGGGAGAAACGTTGCACATTGACCTCATCAAGAGTGGCGTCGATTTCGTCCAGGATACAAAAAGGAGACGGTTTGACAGTTAAAATCGCAAATAATAAAGCAATAGCCGTCATTGCCCTTTCACCGCCCGATAACAGCGATAAACTTTGCAATTTTTTACCCGGAGGTTGGGCCACGATTTCGATTCCCGATTCTAACGGCTGTTCCGGATCGATTAAGAAAAGATCGGCGTTGCCTCCTTCAAATAGCTCGCCAAATAACTTAGTAAACTCCTTTTTAATCTGTTGAAAAGTGTCGGTAAAGCGTTTAGTGATTGTCCCTTCGATTTCTTTGATGACTTTTTCCAAAGATTCTTTAGCTTTAATCAAATCTTGCGATTGGTTCCATAGAAATTCATAACGTTCTTTTACTTGGTCATAGTCGCCGATGGCCGCGATATTAACCGGGCCTAACTCCTTTAAATCAATTTTAAATCCTTCGATCAAACCTTTAGCGTTATCCGGAACTTGATAGACGGGATTGAACTTACTCCGCCAATCTATTTCATAATCTTCAACTAAATTCTTTTCGATATTTTCTTTCTCTAATAGGATCTGGTTGATTTCCAAGTCGAACTTATGAATCTGATTTTGAAATTCATTGCTCTTTCTCCTGAAGCTGCGCTGCTTGGTCTCTAGTTCTTTGATTCTCAGCATTATCCGATCTTTTTCTTGTCTGGCTGAAGCGACTAGATTTTCTTGAGAATCCAGCCGGTTTTTCTCAGTCCCGATTTTAGCTTGCAATTCCGAACTTACTTCTCTAGCCCGGGATTGTTCGGTTACTAAGTGTTCCTGTTTTTCACGGATCGACTCAATAATAACTTCCAGTTCTTCCAGTTGTTTGTTGAGACGCCCTTTAAGCGCGGTTTTGCCGTGTTCTTCTTGAGAGCCGGCGCTCAAAACCGATCTTAATTCGGAAATCCGATTCGCCTTTGCTTCTTTTTCAAGATTGGCGTCCCGTATTTTTGCGGTTAAATCATTGACCCTGGACTCAAGCTCTTTAAGAAAAGCTTCTTTAGCGGTGATTTGTTGTTGCAGCTCTTCGCTGCCTGAATCGAATTTTCCCCTTTCAACAGTCATCTCTTCCAACTGATTATAAAGATCGGTCTGTTCCAGTTCGGCCCGGCTTATATTCTGTCCGTTAGTTTGAGTTTCCTTTTCCAAAGTGGCTTTCTTAAGTTGAATATCCTGTTCTTCCTTTTTGGAGTTCTCCATTTGCCTGTTAAGATCCTGGAGCTGGTTCCGAATTTCTTTGGCGGTTTGAATTCCCTTTTCCAAAAAAGACTGGGATTCTATTTTTTCTTTTTTAAAGTCTTCGATCTCCCGTTTCCGCGTTAATAACCCCAGCCGGCGTTTGTCAACGCTGCCTCCGGTAATGGAACCGCCCGGGGTGACTAGATCTCCTTCGGGGGTGACAATTCGGAAACTCCTATCAATCTTTGAGCTGAGCCGGACCGCTGTATTCAGGTCAGGGGCGACAATCGTATGTCCCAAGAGATAATTCAGCACCGGACGGTATTCCGGCTTAAAACTAAGCAAAGCTAATGCAGAGCGGGAACGGTTCTGTTCTAATAACCCATTGTATTGATCGATTCTTCCTTCGGTCCCCTTAATCAAATTTAGCGGGAGAAAAGTCGCCCTTCCTTTTCCTTGTTTTTTCAAAAACCCGATGGCAGCTTGGGCATATTGGTCGTGTTCAATTACGATATTTTGCAAGCTGGAACCGAGCGCGGTTTCAATCGCCAGTTCCATGCCTGGTTTTACTTTAATCAAGTCGGCGACAATGCCCCGAATGTGGCTGTAAAAAGGTTGGTCCGAAGCTTCGGCCAGCAAAGCCTTGACCCCCTGGAAATAACCTTGAAACCCCTTTTCCATCTCTTCCAAGAGGCTAATTTTACTTTCTAAACCGCGGATCCGCTCTTTCCAATCAAGATTCTTACTCTCAACCGAGTTTAGCTCTTCTTCCATGGTGATGAGTTGACGGGCCAAATCAGCTTGTCCTTGATGAAATTGCTGAATTTGATGGGCAAAACCGGCTAAAGCTTGTTCTTTTTGGCAACGTTCATTCTCCAACTCAGTCAGCTGCTTAGTTAAAAAATCCAGCTTTTTAGAGCAATCACCGATCTGTTTTTGTAAAAATTCGTTTTTAAGAGTGGTAGAATTGGCACTATTCTTTAATGAGGCGATTTCGTTTAAGATTTCAATGAATTCATTTTTTAAGTTTTGTTCTTCGGTTTCAAGGAGCTGAATTAAATGATTGTGTTGGCTTAAAGCCAGCTCCAGCTCGGTCAAGACTGAACTGTCCGTGGTAAGTTTATTCTTAACGGCGGTAATCTCTTGGTCAATACCGCTGGATTCTTTGAAAATTTCTTCTTTCCGCAAATAATTGTCAGTCAAATTTTTGTGGCAGTCAGCTATTTGAAGTTCGAGGTCTTGCAATTTGGCGGTTAATGAATTGATCTGTTCCGAATACTTATCGATCTGGTTTTGGATCCGGTAAAAATCTTCGTTCAAAGCCGCGATCCGGTCATCTTGTTTTAATAAAAGAAGCCGTTCTTCTTCCACTTGTGATTCAATAACACTTTCCTGACCTTCGAAATCATGAAATTTTTCTTCCCATTCAGCTTTAGACTGCTGTAATTCTTCCAATTTTAAATCGAATTTATCTAATTGGCCACCGTAAAAATTAATTTCCACCTCGGTCAAGTGGTCTTTTATGGCTAAGTATTGTTTGGCTAAAGCCGCCTGAGACTCAAGGGGCCCAAGTTGTCCCTGAAGCTCAGTCAGAATATCCTGCAACCGGAGGAGATTACGATCGGTATCTTCTAATTTACGTTCGGCTACGTGCTTTCTAGATTTGTATTTGATGATGCCGGCTGCTTCCTCAAAGATAATCCGGCGTTCTTCCGCTTTAACCGAGAGAATGGAATCAATTTTACCTTGGCCGATTACAGAATATGCTTCTTTACCAAGTCCGGTATCATAAAACAGATCAAGGACGTCCCTGAGCCGGACCTGGGATTTGTTGATTAAATACTCGCTTTCGCCGGAACGAAATAGTTTTCTGGTAACTGAGACTTCGGTGAAATCAATCGGTAACGAATTATCCGAATTATCCAGCACCATGGTGACTTCGGCCAGACTAAGAGGTTTACGCTGTTCGGTGCCGGCAAAAATAACATCATCCATTTTCGAGCCACGAAGGTTCTTGATGCTTTGTTCCCCTAAAACCCAACGCAAGGAATCGGAAATATTACTCTTTCCACTCCCGTTAGGCCCGACTACCCCTGTTACACCTGGTAAAAATTCTAATTTTATTTTATCGGCAAAGGACTTAAATCCCATGATTTCAAGGCGTTTTAAATACAATTTGACCCTCCTTTTATGCATTCAACATTTTACCACAAGATAAAGAAAAAAGAAATACACGATCAAAAGCAAGAACTGACTTAAATTTAAAAGCGAGGTCTTTTTAACCTCGCTTTAGCCGACTTCTAAATTGATCGCTAGATCTTTTCTTTTTCTAACCTTTTGCGGAAGATCGGGATTGAGTAATGAACCGTATACTTCGATAATCTTTCGCAACTTGCCTCGGGCCCTGGTGCGGGCATTATCAATTACTTTTGGAGCTAAGGACAGCGAAATTTGGATTTCACCCTGATTATCACCGGCAATAATCCCTTTCATTACTTGATATTCAATTGGCGACAAATATATTTTTAGAATTGAATCTAATTTTTGATTAATCCACTCTTTTTCGATAAAGTAAAAAGGTTCTTCAGTCTGACCCGCTAAAAAATCAATTAACTTACGATTATTATATTCGTCTGTATTTTGAAAAAGTGATAAAATATTACCGCCGGCCGGGAGCATTTTATTTCGATTTCTCCGAAATATATTGGAGACTCTCCGCGTAATGCAAATATAAGCAAAAGTACTGAATTTGACCTGAAAACGCTGGGGATTATATTCCTCAATCGCTTTTAACAAGCCGATAGCTCCTTCTTGAAAAAAGTCGTCAAAATCAGCTTGGGAAGGATGATAGCTTTTTACAATATGCCTGACCATAGGGAGGTATTTTAAGACTAACTCATCCTTGGACGCTATGTCATAATTAGTACGGATCTTATAGATTAATTCAAGGTCTTTTTTCTGATTCATCGAGACAACCCCCAAACCTCATTCGGTTCCGGTTATTCACAAACATCATTACCTTGTTATAAGTAAATATATTACCGGGTTGTCCGTGGTATGACAGTTAAATTTAAGTTGAAATCAGATGAGGAAAATTAAAACCGGGATTATAATATCCGGTTTCAACAAAATCTTTGAAAGTAAAGTAAAAAACCGCCTATGCGGTTTCAGCGGGGTTCAACAATAAACTTAATTGCAGTACGTACTTGACCGTCAATATTTATCTCTGAAAAGCCGGGAGTACAGACCAGATTGATTCCATTCGGGGCAACGTATCCTCTAGTGATGGCAATTGCCTTTACCGCTTGATTGACAGCTCCGGCGCCGACCGCCTGAATCTCGGCAACTCCTTTTTCCCTTAAGACTGCCGCTAGAGCTCCTGCAACTGATTTTGGACTGGAATTTGCAGATACTTTTAGTACGTCCATGATCAAATCCCCCTAGAAAGATATCACTTTCTTTCTATCATATTCAACCAGCTTTAAAAAAACCCCTTTTAAAAAATATTATCCCTTTTTTTCGTTAAACTTTGCCAGGGTTTCGAGGGCCGCCTGGTTTTGGGCTTCCTTCAAGCTACCGCCTTCTCCCTGTCCCATCAGTCGGTTTTCTACTAAAACTTCTACTGTGAATCGGCGTTGATGGGGAGGCCCTTCTTCCTTAACAGTGCGATATTGGGGAAACAGTCCTTGAGATTGAAATAACTCTTGAAGCTCGTTTTTAGCGTTCATTAAGTTAAATTGACGGTGTATCTCGGCTAAATTATCCTTGATTAAGGGCTCAATTAGTCCTGTAGTCTGTTCAAGCCCAAAATTTAAAAAATATGCTCCGATAAAAGCTTCGAATAAATCCTCTAAAATGCTTGGTTTAGTCTTTCCGTTATGTCTTAATTCGCCGGTCCCTAGTTTGATATAGGAATCTAACTGTAATTGTTTGCTAAACGACGCTAAAATTTTAGTGCTCACAATTATAGACTTGAGTTTGGCCAAATTTCCTTCTTTTAAATCAGGATAGGTTTTAAACAAAAAGGAAGCGGTAATTAAAGAAAGAACACTATCCCCCAAAAATTCAAGCCGTTCGTTGTCGGAAATTTTATGTTCATTGGAGTAGGATGAATGGGTCAAAGCTTCTTCAAAAAGTTCGGGGTAAACCGGAACAAACTGAAGATGAACCGCTAGTTCAGCGACTGACGGTCCATCTTCAACTTTGGTTTGGGATCGGTTCTTAACTTTTTTAGTCATGATATCTTCTAAAAGCTAAACAAGCATTGTGCCCGCCAAACCCCAAAGAGTTGGAAAGAACATATTCCAGTTCACTCCGGCGAGACTGATTCGGAACATAATCCAAATCGCATTCAGGGTCCGGGGTTTGGTAATTAATCGTCGGGGGAATAATTCCGTCATGAAGAGCCAAAGAGGAAATGATGGCTTCAACTCCACCAGCGGCGCCCAGTAAATGCCCGGTCATCGACTTGGTGGAGCTAACTGGAATTTTGTAAGCCGCTTCGCCAAAAACACCTTTGATAGCCTTGGTTTCCAGTCTATCATTAGCTGCGGTAGATGTCCCGTGAGCGTTAATATATGATATTTGCCCAGGTGTGATACTGGCGTCAGCGATTGCGCGGCGCATCGCCCGAGCCGCTCCATCCCCTTCAGGATCAGGGGAAGTCATATGATAAGCATCGCCTGATCCTCCAAAACCGACGACTTCAGCATAGATTTTAGCCCCTCTTTGTTTGGCGTGTTCTAATTCTTCAAGAATTAAGATACCGGACCCTTCACCCATTACGAACCCGTCGCGGTTCAAATCAAAAGGCCTGCTCGATCCCTTAGGATCATCATTATTGGTTGATAACGCGCCCGCGGAAGTAAATCCGGCATAGGATAATCGAGTAATCGCGGCTTCCGAACCACCGGTAATCATCGCCACCGCCTCGCCTTTTTGGATAATCCGCAACGAATCACCGATTGAATGAGCCCCCGAAGCGCATGCTGTTACAACCGAATGATTAGGGCCTTTGGCCCCGGTAATAATAGAAACAAACCCTGAGCCCATATCGGGAATCATCATCGGAATAAAAAATGGGCTAACTCTTTTGGGACCCTTTTCGTGACAAATCCGGGCTTGTTCTTCGAAGGTTTTCATCCCTCCGATACCCGAACCGATTACTACACCGACGTTCTCGGCATTGGTAGGATTAATCTCCAATCCGGAATCAGCTATTGCCATCTTAGCGGCAGCCACCGCAAAATGAACAAACCGGTCAGCCCTTTTGACTTCCTTCCGATCCATATATTCAGTTGGATCGAATTCTTTAACTTCCGCCCCAATTTTAACTTCTAGATCGGAAGTATCCATTAAAGTGATCCGATCAATACCTGATACCCCATTGACTATATTATCCCAAAAACGGTCGACTCCGACTCCTACTCCGGTAATTACTCCTAAACCGGTAACAACAACCCGTTTTTTCATACTTCACCTCCGAAGTGTCTTAACCTAATTTCACAAATAAAATCTCAAAATAATGTAATTATAGAGTTTCCATCTTAATCTCTAAGTTAGTAATCTGCAAAACCCCATCTATATAATTATTCTTTGTTTTAAAAGAGTTATTATTTTAAGAGAGTCCCTTTATGGGGGACTCTCATTCAAAACTTATTGGCCATTCTCCTTAATGTAATTAACTGCGTCGCCGACAGTCACGATTTTTTCGGCGTCCTCGTCGGGAATCTCCAGGTCGAATTCCTCTTCAAGAGCCATTACTAGTTCGACGATGTCCAGAGAATCTGCTCCCAAGTCATCAACAAAAGAAGCTTGTTCGGAAACTTCTTCTTCGTCTACACCAAGTTGCTCAACCACTATGTCTTTAACTTTTGCGAAGATATCCAACCACTTCACCTCCTTCCGTAAGGGTTGGTCAATACTGTTTTTTATTTAAAACACACTTGTTTTACCCAAACATTACCATTCCGCCATCGACATTTATTACCTGTCCGGTAAGGTAACACGCTTCATCCGAAGCAAGGAACACTGTTGCGTTGGCGACATACTCCGGTTTTCCCAAGGTTCCGAGAGGAATCAGACTAAGTAATCCGGCGCGGGCTTCTTCCGATAATACCTCCGTCATTTTAGATTCGATAAAACCGGGCGCAATCGCATTTACTCTAATATTTCTAGAGCCTAACTCTTTAGCCATAGTTTTTGTGAAAGAAATAACCCCGCCTTTGGAAGCGGAATAATTAGCCTGGCCGGCGTTGCCCATCTGGCCAATGACTGAGGCAATATTGATGATCTTTCCGGAGCGTTGCTTCATCATGGGTTTAATTGCGGCTTTGGTACAGAGAAAAGTACCTTTCAAATTAATATCAAGCACTGCGTCCCAATCGGCTTCACTCATTCGTAGCAAAAGATTGTCCTTGGTTATCCCGGCGTTGTTGACTAAAATGTCTAACTTATTAAAGGTTTTAATGGCTAGATCAACCATAGCTTCACAGTCGGCTTGTTTAGTAACATTACCAACTATCGAGGTTGCTTCGCCCCCGGATTGTCTAATTTCTTCAGCTGCTTTATGAACTTCTTCATTAACATCCGACAAAACCACAGCAGCGCCTTCTTTGACCAAAGCTAAAGTAATAGCTTTGCCGATTCCCCGAGCAGCGCCGGTAATGATCGCCACTTCACGCGCTAATCTCATATTACTAAACCTCCTTTAAAATTTCAAGAGCTTTTTTAATTGAGGCCAAATCTTCACAATTTAGTATAGTAACGCCTTTAACGGTCTTGTTGATCAAACCGGAAAGTACTTTGCCGGGGCCAATCTCCACAAAAACAGCCACCCCTTGTTGGTGTAAATAATTTAACGTATCTTCCCATAACACAGAAGAATATATTTGAGAATAAAGGTTGTTGATAATTTCCTCACGTAGATATGGTTTAGCAGAAACATTAGCGATCACCGGAATAACAGGTTCCTGCCAAGGGACTGATTCTAATTTGGATTTAAAAGCGTCAGCCGCAGGTTTCATAAAACTGGAATGGAACGGTCCGCTTACCTGAAGGGGAATAAACTTACCACCCTTGTTGGCGACTCCTTCCTGAGCTTTGTTGATGCCGGTTTTGGTCCCGGATATTACAATTTGTCCCGGGCAATTGAAGTTAGCGGCTTCGACCAACCCTGCCCCTAAAGCATCGGCTAGACACTGGGAAAGCGCTTCTCGATCCAAACCAAGCACCGCGGCCATTGTTCCTTTTTGCTCCGGATCGGCCCCGGCCATTAATCCAGCCCTTTCCTGGACTAGCTTTACTCCATCTTTAAATTCTAATGCTCCCGCGGCAACCAACGCGCTATATTCGCCAAGGCTATGCCCAGCGGTAAAGTCGGGTTTAATCCCCTCTGCCTTTAATATTTGTAGTAACGCGATACTAACAGTGAGAATCCCCGGTTGAGCGTTACGGGTATCTTTTAATAATTCCATCGGACCATTAAAACAAATTTCTGAAATTGACCTTCCCAAAACCCGATCAGCTTCTTCAAAAATCCCTTTTGTTGCTGCGAAATTTTCTGAAACTTCTTTTCCCATTCCCACATACTGGGAACCTTGTCCTGGAAAAACAAAGGCTATTTTTTTCATCAAAAAACTCCTTTTTTAGTCCGCATTAAGCGAAAACGCACAAACATAAAACTCCTTAGCGGGCAATGCGGTACCAGTAGAGCATCACGGACCCAGACAGCCTGACACCACAATCGAAGCGTAACGGCTATTCCTCTTGTCTTGCTAAAGAAGCGGCAATCTTCCCTACAATATCTTCATTCACAGCTTTCATTGCAGCTTTGACAGCATTTTTAATCGCTTTTCCATTGGAACGTCCATGGCTAATCATACTAATTCCATTAAGACCCAAAAGTGGAGCCCCACCGTATTCCGTATAATCCATCTTTCCCTTTAAACTTTTAAAAGCGCTTTTCACCAAAAAAGCCCCGGCAGTAGTGACTAAATTTCGGGTCAACGCCGCTTTAATTTGGCCAAATAATGCGCTAGCTAAGCCTTCGGATAGTTTTAGAACAATATTTCCCACAAAACCATCGCAGACGATAACGTCGCATTCACCACGATGCACATCACGGCCTTCGATATTCCCAATGAAATTAATTGAGCTTTGTTTTAAGAGTTGATGGGATTCAATGATCAACTTATTCCCCTTGGTCTCTTCCTCGCCGATACTGAGCAAACCAACCCGTGGTTTTCGAATACCAAAAACTTGTTCAGCGTAAATGGAGCCCATTAGTGCAAATTGAAGTAAATTAATAGGATCGCAATCGGCATTGGCTCCCGCGTCAATTAAAACGCTAACTCCCGTATTAGTAGGCATAGGGGAAGCGATAGCGGGCCGATTGATACCCTTAATTCTTCCTAAGGTCAATAAGGACGCGCTCATCGCAGCGCCAGTGTTTCCAGCCGAGATAACGGCTGAGGCGGACCCTTCTTTTACTAAACGATTAGCCACGGCCAGCGAAGAGTCTTTCTTTTTCTTGACCGCATTTGCCGGGTGCTCATCCATTTCAATAACTTCGGTCGCATTATATATTTCTATTTTTAACCCGGAGACGGATTGTTCTTTAAAAATCGGACCTATTTTTTCCTCACTACCCACTAATATGACCTCAGCGCCAAGTTCACGGCAGGCCGATACCGCACCTTTAATTATTTCTTCTGGAGCATAATCCCCACCCATAGCATCAATTGCAATTTTCACAATCTCCACCTCCGGAGAAAACTATCATAAGTATAGCGAAAAAAATCCAAAAGTCAAGAAATTATTTGGTAATATTATAAAAAATTTAATTTTTTTTGGTTAAATTTTACAAATAAAAATAAGGTCAAAACGACCTTATATTTGGGAAAAATCAGCTCTCTTGGGCAACAACTTCCCGGCCCTTATAATATCCGCAATTACTGCAAACGCGGTGCGGCATTTTGGGCTCATGACACTGTGGACAAGCATTAGTATTAGGAACAGCCGTTTTCAAATTAGCTCTTCTTAACCTTGTTCTGGTACGGGAGGTTCTATTTCTAGGGTTTGCCATCTGATCCACCTCCTTCTTGGTTTAACAAAGATTTCAATTTGTTAAACTGTGGATTAAAATTATCATTATGACAATTACAATCTTGATAATTCAAGTTTTGACCACATTGTGAACATAAACCGCGACAATCATCTTTACAGGTATACTTCATCGGTAACGACAAAAAAACCTGTTCGCGAAGGCAGTCGCATAAATCAATCAAATCTCCTTGAAAAAGATAGCAGGATTCATCAGTTTCCAGCGGCGCATATAAAGCGAATTGTTCAGTAAGTTCTACACTACCGGAACCCGAGATAGATTCAAGGCACCGGTTGCAATTAGTACGATATGTATAGGAAATCTCCCCTTGAACCAAAAAACCATCACCGGTATTAGTAACGTTTCCTCTGACTGAGACAGGTTGATTTAGCTCAACATCCAATTCCACGCCGGAAAGGTCGATGGTGTGCTCTCCTTGAAAAGCTACTGAGCCTCCACGGGCTTCACGTATTGAACTGATATCAACCTTCACCAAAATCACCTTTGATAATTATAATGGGAATCCATTCAAATGTCAATCTTTACCCATTAAAGTTTCCGTATTTTGCGATTTTACACCTATATATGCCGCAATAAGTTTTTTGATCGACCCCGGATTGTTGCGATATATTTTCTCGATCATAAATTAAAATAGGTACTATAATTCACATTTCCCATTCATGGTTTAAAATGGAAAAATATAATCAAAATTTATTTCAATTCATAAATTTTAGAGCCCTTGAAAAACCCACTTTTATCTTTTTTTACTAACGGTTTGCCATTATAATCTGGTTTCATAAGGAAACACTCTAGTTAGAGGTGATCCCATTTGACCAAAAAAGTTTATCATAAAAAATTAGCTTCCAATCAAAGATTGGCCTCGCCTACACCGAATATCTGGCAAATGCCCCCTTACATAGTAGCCCGTTTTGGAGGAGAGCTAACTCAAGTTATGCTGGAAGCCGCCCAAGAGTATATTGCCGAAAAGTGTTTATCCGAAACCCGAAAGGGTTTTGAAAGAGAAATTACTAATCAAAACTTATCGTAAGGATTTAAGCTCTATTACTTCTCCTTGAATTTTTTACTTATTTTACTATCAAGATTTTTTTTTCCGAAACTTCCAAAAAAAAAGCAACATAGCTGGTTGTTTATCGGTAAAGCTAATATCGAAGGAGGTGAATCAAATGGGTACTGGACAAAAATCAAACAGTTATCTAGTAAAAGAAGCCGGACCGGCGCTGGACAAATTCAAATACGAGATCGCAAATGAATTGAATATTGATCTTTCGAAAGTTCAGGGTGGTTACTGGGGGTATATGCCCACCCGGGAAACCGGCGCTATCGGAGGAAATATGGTTCGCCGGATGATTGAAGCTGCCGAAAGAACCTTGGCTGAACAAACTGTGGCAGAAGTTAAGGCCGGATTTCAAGCCGGGCTAAATACCAGTTCACAGTTGGGAAACCAAAACCAAAGCAATCAGTTTAAGATGCAGTAATTTTTAGTCTTAGACCTATACTTAACTAAAGTAAGGAGGGATTTCCCTCCTTACTTTAGTTCTTTCAAAAAGGTTATTTTTAAAAATAAAGGCTCATTAATGCTCATCTTAATTCCCCGATCATTAGATTATTAGATCGTCCAAAGCGCGTTTTGGAACATGGTGTACACCATGTTGATCCCGCCAATATTTAATATTTCCATCGATAGCGAGAGGATCGATTATTACAGTCTCTTTCGGTTTACCCAGTGCTATAACCTGTAGAATTTCAAGATGAGAAGGAAGCTCCAAATTTTCACGAAGTTTATCCCGGTTGACAGAGCCGATAATACAACCTCCCAGGCCTTTTTCCGCCGCTCCCAGCAAGATGCTTTGGGCGGCAATACCGTGATCGCAAAGAAAAATATTGGTAATTCTAAAATCACCAAGCATAATTAGGTAAGCGGCGGGGCGTTCCCCTTCCTCGGGCCCGGGCCATTCCGTTAAGTATCCGGCCCAAGCCAAACACGGAAATATTTTCGAATTAATCCCGGGAGTATTTGACAAGAAATACTTTAACGGTTGGCGATTGGCGGCTGACGGCGACAAGCGGGCTAAGTCCACCAATTCCCGTAATATTTCCGTAGAAACTGAAGCTTCCTGATGAAAACGGCGATAACTCCGATTTTTGGTAATCAAATCCTTTAACATGTTGAATCTCCTCAAGATATGATCCGTATTCAAAATTCACCAGATTGTTTTACCTTTATACAGAAAAAACAAATTGGTTCGTTTTAGAATTTTCCCCGGTAGATCTGGATCGGATCCAGCGCCAACGGGATACGTTCGCTTTTATTAATAATTTTTTCTAAATAAAAAAATACTTTTTGGATTGGTTTATTGTTCGGGGCTAACTTAATACCATTACGGACTTCTTCGAGGGCTGCTTCGATTTTTTTATTAAGGAGCAACGCCAAGGCCAGATTAGCGCGGAAACCAGGGTTATGGCGATCTATGGTTAATGCTAACTCGGCATAATGTAGCGCTTTTGAAGCATTACCAATCCGCATCGCTTCAATGGATGCTTCCAACGGCACATCGAACAAGTCCGATTTAAGAAGGTAGGTTTTTTCAAACCATTCCAGAGCCATAAAATGATCTCCCATAGCTTGATAAGCCTTTCCCAACCCCCACATACTACTCCAGGAACGCGGATAAGCTGTGACACACTTAGTAAAATAATCAATGGCTTTTTCAATCCGGTTTTGGGTTAACCAGTTCATTTGATTAGTATCCGGATACCGCTCCCGATAACGAAGGACTTTGACCAACCTTTTCCAGCCCTTTTTAAAGCTGCCCGAATAATCATTAATTTGATCGTCATCAAAATAGAGGGGAATATTGTTCATAAAAACTAAGCTCCTACCCGGAAAATATTCAGATATTTGTCGATCCACATCAATCCCATTTTCATTATTTTATTCGGGTCAACAGAAGTTACGCGGGGGATTAATATAGAACCACATTTAATATAGATTCTTTCTTGGGTTCGAAATTACCTGCAACTATTGTTTACTTTGGTCAAGTCCGATATAATTTTGATCGTATAGTTACAAACTCTGTTTGAGGAGGATATTAATTACTGATGATCAATACAATTCTATTTGATTTGGATGGAACGATGCTTCCCCTTAACTTAGATCAATTTTTGAAGCTTTATTTCACGGCGATGGGCCGTAAATTTCAGGATCTGATTGACGCTAAAACTTTAACTCAATATATCATGACTGCTACCGAAGAAATGGTTAATGACATTGATTATCGAACCAACGAAATTGTTTTCATGGAAAAATTCGCTGAGTTAACCCGGTCCGATCTCAGTATTTATCGACAACGATTCGATGAATTTTACGACCGGGAGTTTTTTGAGACTAAAGCTTCAGTGATTGATTCGCCAATGATGCGCGACAGCGTTGACCTATTAAAAGATAAAGGCTATGAATTAGTTGTCGCCACCAACCCCCTTTTCCCTGCAAAAGCCATACATCACCGAATCCGCTGGTCCGGGTTTGAACCTGAAGATTTTTTGTATATTCCGTCCTATGAAAAAAACCATTATTGCAAACCTCAGCTCCGCTTCTACACGGAAATCTTGCAGGAAATCGGGAAAGAGCCTGAAGAATGCTTAATGGTAGGAAATGATGTTCAAGAAGATTTAGTCGCGGCAGAACTAGGCATTGAAACATATCTGATTACCGACTTTTTAATCCATCGCACCCAAGAACCAATAGCAGCCACTTATCAAGGGAGTTATGTTGACTTTTACCAATTTGTTCAAGAACTACCTGAGTTGAAGCGAGCTGAAAAGATGGCTTAAGAACGAAAAATATCGGAAGCCTTAGTTAAACGTTCTGTCGTCTTTATTCTATAGATATTTACCAACCAAAACTATCTAATCGGAGCAAGAACATGGAATCGATTAAAGAAGTCTACCGGATTGGAATTGGGCCCTCATCCAGCCATACCATGGGTCCGCGCCGAGCAGCTGAAATTTTTAGATCTCAAAATCCTTTTGCCGCCAGCTTCCGGGTTACTCTTTATGGTAGCTTAGCCGCCACCGGCAAAGGACATCTAACCGATGAGGCGATTACCAACGCGCTCTCTCCTTGGCCAGTTGAATTTGTTTGGAAACCCCAGGTCGAACTGGAATTCCATTCCAATGGCATGGATTTTGAAGCTTTTGATTTTGACGGAAGACAACTGGCTATTTGGAGAATATTCAGCGTCGGAGGCGGAGCGTTACGCCAAGAAGACGAGGTCCCTTTTCTAATTAACATTTATGAATTAACATCTTTAGAATCAATAATCGAATGGGCTGGCTCAAACCATAGTTTCATTTGGGAATTCGTAGCCGAACGGGAAGGCCAAGGAATTTGGGAGTATCTCCGCCAAGTATGGCGGATTATGCAAGCCGCCATTGAGCGGGGCGTTAATACCGAGGGGACTCTGCCCGGCGGATTGAATCTTCAACGCAAAAGTCATTCCTTTTTTTTAAAACATCAAACCGCTCCAGTCGCACGCCAGAAAGACTTATTATTCGCTTACGCCTTGGCTGTTGCCGAAGAGAATGCCGCCGGCAATGAAATCGTAACCGCCCCCACCTCCGGTTCCTGCGGAGTCGTTCCGGCGGTTTTAAAGTATTTTCAAGCCCGGTATGGCTTTAAAGAAGGCCCAATCCTTAAAGCTTTAGCTACTGCAGGATTGATCGGTGATTTAGTCAAAACCAACGGCTCTATCTCCGGGGCCGAAGTCGGATGTCAGGGTGAGATCGGCGCCGCCTGTGCTATGGCTGCCGGGGCAGCCGCTCAACTTCTAGGAGGAACGCCGCGCCAAATTGAATATGCGGCGGAGATGGGTTTCGAACATCACCTCGGTTTGACCTGCGACCCGGTGGCCGGTTTGGTCCAGATCCCGTGTATTGAAAGAAACGCTTTCGCCGCTTCCCGGGCGGTGGATTGCGCCGAATACGCCCTGTTATCCGATGGTCAACACCACATCACCTTCGATCAAGTGGTCCAGACTATGGCCCAAACCGGAAGAGATCTTAAAAACTGTTACCGGGAGACATCCTTTGGTGGATTGGCCTTATTGAACAAACCTTGCCACACCGAACAAGAAAAGGATGGAGGAAAATATAAATAATCTGAGAGAACCCTTGGGACCGAAACCCAAGGGTTCAATTGATAATCTAAAATTTATATCCTGCGCCCAGTTCAAAAGCGTTTTCATCACCTTCAAAAGTTGAACCTAAAATTCCGAGGCGGATATCGATTTGTTTGTTAATATTATACTTAATTCCCGCTTCATAAACCATTTCCGTATCGTCAGCCATGATCACACCCACTTCAAGGATGCCAGAGATATCCCGGTCAAATGACACCGACCCATTAATGCCGAAATAGGGTTCATTATCAATACCATATTCATAGACTCCACCTAGAATTGCAAAACGAGGAGAAACTTCATATTTTAGCGCTAATTTACTGTAGTCAAAGTCATCCCCCATTCCGACTCTACCGGTAATCGCGAACTTTTCGGAAAGACCATATTCGAGTCCTAGAAGGAGACCTTTATCCTCAGTGGCAAACATACCTGTAATGACCCCGGCTCCTTTCGAAACAGATGGCGAGTTAAGCCCCAAAGCAACTACTGATGTAGCAAAAACAGCTAAAACAGCCAACATTAAAATCAATAGTTTTTTCATCTTCAAAGTACCTCCTAAAAAATTTAGTGATTTGATAAAGAGTAATAAAACTGAACCTCGAAAATCCTCTACAAACATCTTATCATATAAGTTACAAAAAAATTATCCGACCGCCAAAATAATTTCAATTTATATGATAAGAAACCGTTAGTACAAATCACTAAACTTAGTTATTCGTTTCCTTTAAAGAAAATCCTTTTCATTCCTAACAATTTATAGTTTATGTATTATTCTGTAGTTTAGAGTATATCTTTCAGTTAATTGAATCAGCCCTCGTCTGATCTTTATAACTTTCTTGTGTTTAATTTGTTTCAAAAATGTAAAACTATATTTACAATATTGGTTTTAAACATTATAATTTACTAATAGCCAATCGGTTTAAGAACGGCAAGGTTTTTACAAAGTTGTCCAAATCTCAAAGGAGGGTTTTATATGAAAATCGAGCTAAAAAAAGATTGCGCTTATTCCCTGGTAGTCCCCACCAGCATGGGAGTACGCATCACTCCAGTAAACGGCCAGCCGGTACATAGCAGCGACACATTCATGATGCAGGCTACCAGCGCCGAGACTAATGTAGCGAATATTTCCGCTTCGTTGGGCCTTCCGGTTAAAGTACTGACGACCTTTGTCAAAGATAGCCCAATTGCCCGGTTCATCAAAAACAATCTGAGAAGTAGAAATATGGACTTTGAAGGCAATGACGTTCCTCAAGGCGGACCCTGGGGTTACCGTCATCAATTTAATATCGCCGATAGCGGATCTGGTTCCCGTGGGCCGAGAGTCCAAAACGATCGCGCCGGTGAAGTCGGTCGGACCCTTAATGTTAAAGACTTTGACCTGGAAAGGATCTTTGGCAAGGAAGGCGTCCAAATCATACACTTATCAGGGCTGATTGCCGCGTTGTCTCCCGAAACAAGCACCTTCTGTCTCGAACTGGCGCGGGCCGCCAAAAAATACGGCACTCGGATCTCCTTCGACCTCAACTATCGTGCTACCTTCTGGAAAGGCCGCGAAAAGGAACTACATGACATCTTCACCGAAATCGCCGGCATATCCGATATTTTAGCTGGAAATGAAGAGGACTTCCAGCTTTGTTTGGGAATCGAAGGCCCCGAAGCCGGTGGCAAAGATATCGCCGCCAAGATCGACAGCTTTAAGGAGATGATCGGCCGGGTGAAGAAAACTTTCCCCAACGCTTCTGTCTTTGCCACGACCTTACGCCAAGTTATCAATGCCAATAGCCATATGTGGGGAGCGATTATGTCTGAAGGTGAAAACTGGCATGTGATCGAACCCCGCCAAATCACAGTGCTGGATCGGATCGGCGGCGGCGACGGCTTCGTCGGCGGTTTGCTTTACGGCATCCTGAAAGGCTGGGAACCGGAGAAATGGGTCCAGTTTGCATGGGCCACCGGAGCATTGGCCACAACTTTCCTGACCGACTATGCCCAACCCATCGATGAAGAACAAGTATGGAGCGTCTGGGAAGGCAATGCCCGCGTCAAACGCTGAACTTAAATAATACACAAAAATCATAAAGGGGCTGTCCATCAGGAGGGCCCCTTATATTTTGAAATTAGATTTACCAAAATTTGGTTATAAAGCGGATATAAATTGAAATTCATTCAGCTTTGCTTTGAGTTCCTCATCAGCGCTATTTAAAAGATCAGTTTTTACCTCTTCAAAACTATTTTTCAGATCGATCCCGAGCCTGCCGAAGGGATATAAAGATTCGACCTTATTTAAACAAATATATGTAATTAGTGTGGTGTTATAATCACCGATGTATACAATCTGTTTCTCCCGCACCTGTATATCTAATGACCTTTTAATCAGTTCTACCATCGGCACATCGAAAATTGGTTGGCGATAATCTTGATAACCGGGAATAGTTAAGGTAAGACTGCAAATGAAGTTCAATAATTCATAAGAACCGGCCGGGACTTTCAAGATCCAATATGAATCGTTAGTGTTTTCTTGAAGCAACTTTTCCTTTCCCAAATAATAGACTACAGTATCCGAACCGTTGATCGGCTTCAAGAAAATAGTATACTTTTTCCTCTTTTTTTCAGCGTTAACCAACTCAAATCTAATCGAAAACCTGGCATAAAGGTTGATGTCCCTTGCTTCCTCCACGATTTGAGGATAGCCTATGGAACTATTTAAAAGATGCACCATGGGAAACTTGCCGATAATATAACCTTGCTTACCATTATCCCTATTTAGTTCTTGATAAGCCTTTTCAAGGGATATTGTATCCCCCGCGCCAAAAGAAATTGATGATGTTATCACAATTAAAATAAGCGCTAAAATTAAATATTTAAAGCCTTTCTTCATATTGTTCCTCCTTGATTAAATAATCATTCTCTTATTTTAAAAAATTTCCTTCTTTCCCAATTGAAAAAACATAAGGATATTATTAGGTGTTTCTCAAAACTTTATAAACTTTTCCCCATCAATCAAAATTGCTTTGGTTTTTACATTATCCCAGGGACGTTACCAGCGTTTATAAATAATACTGCCTGAATGATTAATAAAAACACCAAAGTTTTACGGTTCAAAAACCATTCACCACCTTAATATTCTAAATCCAAATATTTAAAATAATTCTCTAAATTAAATTGTTTTCCTCTATTTGTCATGGTTCGGTATTAAAAAACCAGCTTTCTTTTGTTTCGAAAGCCGGTTCTGATTTGAGACTCCTTCCTCGGGCTTTTTTCCCAAGGGTGTAACGGCTGACGCCGTTTTGCATCGCTCGGTCCGCTCCTAAAAGCAGAACCCTAGATGCACTCCCACTTTTATAGTTAACAATTGCCAGTAATCAGTTTGCAATAATCAATAAACAAATCGTCTGCATTAACATTCGATATTATATTAGCAAACCGTCCATAATATGTCAATATTCATATTGCTTGAGATTGATTATTGTTCGTCTTCGGAAACCACACGGGAGACTCCCGGCGAATGTTTCCGTTCCAACAAATGTTTTTGACGGCGTTCCTCTTTGCTCAATAGAACGGTATTCAAATCATAGTTTGCGGGATATAATTGTTCTGCCGGAATATGCAGTTGTACTCTTTTGGCAGACAATTCCATCTTTTTCCCTTTAACAAGCACCCGGATTTTTCCTTTGGAATCGGGCGGAGAACAAACTACACCCTGTTCTTTCAGGAAAGGTATTTTGACTAAATCCCCTGCTTTGAAATTTAGTTGGTCCTTAACAATGGTTTGTTGAGGCGCAATTTGACGCTCAAAATCTTGTTCCGGTCGCACCTCGGATTCTGCAGGCAAAGGGTTTAATTCTACTCGCTTTGATTCCGGAGATAATCGATAATTATTGACGAAAGTTTTTTCATAATGATAATTCTCTAATTGTTGTTCTGCCTTTTTTAAGACCGCCTGCGGCATTCCCAGTTTCGCTGCGATCCATAAAGCGTTGCTCTCCCCTGGTTGCCCGATGATCAAACGATAAAGCGGTTTAAGATTATCCCGATCAAAAGCCATGCAACCATTTTTAAATCCCGGCGCAACCAACGCGTAATGCTTGATCTCCGGATAATGTGTCGAAGCTACAGTCACTCCTCCCTTTTCATAAAGGTGATCCAAGATCGCAATCGCCAGGGCAGCGCCTTCCGCCGGATCGGTCCCGGTGCCGACTTCATCGATTAAAGTCAGAGTCCGCCGGCTACAATCCTTTAAAATGCTGATAATATTGGTAATATGCGCCGAGAAGGTGCTCAGTGACTGGGCGATATTTTGACCATCCCCGATATCCGCCAGAACGTTTTCAAAGATTGCGATCTCCGAACCACTGGCGGCCGGAATGTGCAATCCGGATTGGGCCATTAAGGTCAATAATCCAATTGTCTTTAAGGCCACGGTTTTTCCTCCCGTATTGGGTCCTGTGATCACTAGGGCGCGATAATCAAACCCGATATCAAAATCTAAAGGGACAGCATCTTCAGTCAACAGCGGATGTTTGGCCCGAACTAATTTAATTCGTCCTGCTTCATTGATGGCCGGTGCTGTTCCATTAATAATCCGACTGAATCTGGCTTTGGCGAACGCTAGATCATATTGGGCCATAATCTCCAGGTTGCTCTCGATTTGACTGATTTTTGCCCGGATCTTTCCGCTTAATTCCGCTAAAATTCGATAGATTTCCTCCTGTTCCGAACCTTCCAAGACTTTCAGTTTATTACTTAACTCATGGACCGCCATGGGTTCGACGAACAAAGTGCCGCCACTGCCGGAACTTCCTAAGACGACTCCGGGAATTTGGTGTTTAAACGCTGCTTTAACCATTAATACTTGTCGGGAATCCTTGATACTGACCACCGACTCTTGAAGCCAGGTTTTAGCTTCCGGAGCTAACATGATCTGTTGTAATTTACTTTTGATCTTATCTTGAAGCCGCTTAATTTCTCTCCGGATCTTTCGCAAATCGGAACTAGCGTCATCAGCCACCATCCCATCGATAATGCGCTGTTCAATCTCCGCCTCCAACTCTTCAAAAGGTGTAATGCCAAATGAATAACCAGCTACCATCGGCGCTAATTCTAAACGTTTTTGCATAAATTCCCGGGTGCGGCGGCAACCCCGGAGAAAATCGCTAACAGCTTGCAAAGAAACAGGATCGATAACCCCACCTGCTTTTAGTTTTTGGAAGGACTCGCTCAAATCAGCCAATCCATGTAAGGGCGGAGCCCCGGCCGAATCCGACAACAACTTGGCCTCGGATGTTTCCCGCAACATTTCGGAGACTGCCGGCAAATTAGTTCGGGGAATTAAATCTTCCGCCATTCTTCGACCTAATTTACTCAAAGCGCATTCCGCCAACCTACTCCTGATCTCCGGAAAATCTAATAAATCCATTGTTTTTTTATTCATTATCCTTCTTCCTTTCCTAAACATCAAAATAGCCGCGGAAACATTCCGCGGCTATACGTAACTTATTAATATGGAGATTATAAATCAGTTTATCAATTAATCCATGAATTGAAATAAAACTGATTGTCCTCCGGAAACATAAAAGCCGCGGCAACTCTACCACGGCTTAATAGCTAAACCACACATTAAACATACTAAAAAAAGCATACCCGGGTAGAGTAAGTCCTTGAATTATAAATGCAGCTTTTATTTTCCGCGGACATAAACTCGACCCCTTTACTATAATCTGTTTATCATTTTAATCAAATTTCCCGAGATTGTCAAGATGAAATTCATTATCTCAACTTCCCTTGAATTCATAGAAATTTGAGTCAACCATTTCCACTAAGGGAGACAGAGCAACCTCATAATACAGGACTAAACGATGCAAAGCCCTAGTACATGCCGTATATAAGATTTTACGCTCCGATTCCCGATGGTAACTTTGGGCATCGGCGTCCGGAATAATTACAGCGTCAAATTCCAACCCTTTCGCCAGATAAATCGGGAGAATCACCGGGACTTTACCCAATACGCCCTCATCGTCAATGATAAGGTCCAAATTCATTTTCGATTGGAGTCTTGTAAAGAGGTTTTTAGCAGTTCTTGCCGTCTTACAGACAACAGCGACCGAGCCGTTTCCATCGTTTTTAAGCTGATTAATCTTCTCAACGATACTTTCAACCATAAAATCCCTGGCTATCTTGATTATTTCCGGTTTTTGCCCTGCGCGGACACTGACGTCGATTTTTGGTTGAGATTCTTTCGGAAGTAACCCTCCGGCAAAATCATTAATCTCCCGAGTCGAGCGATAACTCTTTTCAAGCCGGATCGAGATTGAACTTGGAAGCTCAATATTTTCAGCTATAGTCTGAACACTATCAACAAAAGCATAAGGATTGATCAATTGATTTAAATCTCCCAAAACCGTTAACGAACTTTTGGGAAAAAGACGCTTAAATAATCGGTATTGTAAGGGGGTATAATCTTGGGCTTCGTCAATGAATAAGTATTTAATCCCATTCACTTTGGGAAACCCTTCCAACACACCTTTAAGATATAACAAAGGCGCCAAATCTTCATAATTTACCCGGTTATTAATTAAACTCTTATATGTTTGAGCGCAAATCTCATTTATTTGTGTCGGAATAAGTGTATTGGAGGCTATTTTTTTGAAAAAATTACTATTACTAAACAGTTGAGTGTAAGCCTCAAAATAATTCAAGTGAGTCAAACGATTGACTGTAGCTACTACACCTTCCGCTTCTTCCTTAACTTTCATACGGGCTAAAGCTTTTACTTCTTTCTCTTCCAAGTACTCATCGCCGTCGGCCAAAACCTTCTCAACCTCTTTTGCCCTTTTTCGGCGCAACGGCTCCATTAGATAAAAAAACCGCTCTCTAACCATAGCCAGTCTTTTGGTTACCGGGAAGAATAAGTACCGTTGGTAATATATTTCCGTACATTCCTCTTTACTAATTACCAATTGCCCGTTAAAATAAAAATCCTCAAATTCTCTTTTTCCCAAAAATTTCAGATATTCATCGATAACTCCGATGAACTCCGGTGAGCTTTTATAACGAATATTCTCCTCCTTAGTCCGGTATTCTCTACCTCCATGCCCGGTCAATAAATATTCAAGTTGTTGGTTCCTCGCTTCACATTTCTTTTTTAAAATGTTTACGGCATAATCTTGAAAAGTGGTTTGAAGAATATTTTCTTCGCCTAATTCCGGTAGAACGTTGGAAATATATTCGCTAAAAATCCAGTTAGGAGAGAAAACCAGGATATTCTCAGCTTTAATTGATTCCCGCTCCTTATATAATAGGTATGCGGCGCGGTGAAGCGCAACCGATGTTTTGCCACTTCCCGCCGGGCCTATCACGATCATTAGGCGATGGCCTTCATCACGGATTACTTTATTTTGCTCCCGTTGGATACTAGTGACAATAGTCTTCATCCGCTCATCAGCGCTACGGCCTAATATTTCTTGCAGCATTTCGTCTTCGATTCTTAAGTCGGTGTCAAACACCAACTCGATCAGGCCGTTTTTGATTTTATATTGACGTTTTAATAATACTCGGCCTTCGATCCTGCCTATGCCACAATCATATCCCGCCGGCCCGAGCTCGTAATCATAAAACATGCCTGAAACCGGCGCTCGCCAATCGTAAACCATATTCATGCCTTGTTCATCAATTAACGACGCGATACCGACATAAATTTTATCACTATCTACTGCGCCATTCTCTAAAAAATCAATCCTGCCGAAAAAAGGAGAACGAGCCATCCGTTCAAGTTTATGCAACATTCTCCTGTAAAAAAACTCCCGGCTCTCTTGCCGCTGCATCTCATCCAGGTGGGGCTTGATTTCGATAGCGTCGTCAAGAGTATAGATATGCCGGGCATAGTCCTCCCACATTAAACGACGGGTTTCAATCGTTTCTTTCACCGATTTAGCCACACTACTACCGGCCCGTTCCATTAGATAGTTGATTCGTTGCAATACCTCGGACAGCCATAATTCTTCCTTTGACCGTTCTTCCTCTGCAATCGGCATTAATCATCCTCCAAAAACATTCTATTGAAAATCATTGACAAATTAGCCGCCTTTTGATAAAATTATATTGGATTTTTATATAATCAAATTAACAAACACATTTTTTACTATACCATGCTTACCTTGATTAAGCAAGTGTTTTAACGAAACTCTCATTTATCCACATTAAAATGGGGTTATCCGCTAAGGATAACCCCATTTTTTACGAAATATCTTAAACCAAATCACTCGGTATAAAGCTTCTCATAATACTCTTCCAACATTCTGCTGACATTAAACTGTTCCCTAGTGCTTTGAATGCTGTTTTTCATCATTTCCACCCAACGGTCGCGGTTTTGATAGTAAGTGGGAATTACTTGGTCGAGTAAGACATGATATAAAGACCTAACGTCGTGTTCATCTTGATGGTGAGTGTTGTCGCTGACAAACGCGTCTCCGATTTGCCAACCGTTGATCCCATGCTGACAAGCCTCAGGCCACCAGCCGTCGAGAACGCTGAAATTCAATACACCGTTCATTGCAGCCTTCATTCCCGAGGTGCCGCTTGCTTCCATCGGCCGTCTGGGGTTATTCAGCCATACATCGGAGCCTCCGGTCAATATCTGGCCAATGTTCATATCGTAGTTTTCCAAAAAGACTACGGAATTAGGATAACGGTTCGAAATCCGGACCAAATTAGCCACGATCTCCTTGCCGTAATCATCCAAGGGATGTGCTTTTCCGGAAAAGACCAATTGAATGCGGCATTCATTTAATAATCCGGAAATTATATTCTCATCGGTAAAGATTAAATCACTTCGCTTGTAAGGCGCTGCACGCCTGGAAAATCCGATCAATAGGACCTCAGGATCTAAGGTTACTCCGTTTCGTTCCTTAACGAATCGAATTAACTTTTCCTTATTCCGCTGATGTTCATTCCATAAATCGCCGTTTCCCGATGCTGCCCGGAGCATTGACTCATCAACCCAGGTCGGCACATGAATTGCATTGGTAATACCGATAATTGGTGAACGCCGATCGACATGAGCCCACATCCGGTTAGCAGTTTCACAATGAAGTTGGGCTACAGCATTTGAAAACCGGGATAACCGCAATGCAGCGATAGTCATATTAAACGGTGAATTTCCCAAGCTAATCATCTGCTCCATGGAAAGTCCATTATTGGCGCCCATATACATTAGACGTTCCACGTAGTGCCATTCGTTTCCCTGAAGTACGGGAGTATGGGTGGTAAAAACGATCTGCCGCCGAGATTCGTTCACCGCCTGATCAAAGGAGGCGCCAGACTGCATCTTTTCCCGGATTAATTCTAATCCGGCAAAGACCGCATGTCCTTCATTGAAATGATAAACATCGATTGGAATTCCCAAAGCCCGCAAAGCGCGAATCCCACCAATGCCAAGCACCATTTCCTGAGCGACCCGTTCTTCGCCGAACCAACCGTATAACTGACCTGTAATCCAGCTGTCTTCATTCTCGGGCAGGTTTGTATCGAGTAAATAAAGGGGCGCGTTTCCAAAGCAATCCACTTTCCAAACCTTACAACGGACTTCACGATGACGGATGGTGACTCCTACCGTCACCCCAGTGTCTTTTAGAAATTCATAACGATTGTTATAATAACTATCATAAGGCCGACCATCTTCCCCAATCCGTTGTTCGGTATAGCCTTGTTTCCACAAAAGACCGATACCGATAATTGGAAAATCATAGTCTCGAGCGCCTTTCAAATAATCGCCGGCTAGGATACCCAAACCGCCCGCATAAGTTTTAAAATCATTATCCAAAGCGTATTCCATACAAAAATACGCCACTTTGGGAAGCGCTTTTTCCTGAATTTCCACCATGACCCTCCTTATCTATAATAAATTAAAAGAAAATGAATATGGTAACCAACAGTTAGTCTTAATATACTATGGTTCATATCTTTCGTATACCAGTACTTTCTGTTAGGATTGTCATTTTTCGCCGGCTTTCCCTAAAAGAGTTGACAATAGTATTAACATTTTTACCGCCTTCCATTACTTGAAAGACAATCTAGAAGTCCTCTCCGTGATTAAACGAATAGCGAAACTGATCTGAAGTTGTGAGATTGTATTCTTCGAATATGGTTCTGAGCGGAAAACGAGATTCTTATAAAAATAGTAATTCTTCTGGCTTTCTTAGGGTTTCTAGTTTTCCAAATTTGGCTCTTCCGAAAATGTAAAGGAAAAAGCCCTCTGCGAAGGGCTTTGGTTAGTTTGATAATTATCGGTACTCCTATCTTGAGCTCTGTAACTACCTATTTTATTACCCAATTGTTCGAATTCAAAATAAAGATGGCTTGGAATATCGGAGGTTTTTCATCATCTTTTCTTAAAACTAAATAAAACGTTATATCGGACACTCTTTATCCAAAGCCTTATGATTAAAACTCCGCTCCTTTTGGGCATAACCCTCAACCACTTGCCCGTTCCCTAACAATTTATATTTATAACTTACCAAACCCTCCAGCCCAACCGGACCCCGGGCATGGAGCTTGCTGGTGCTAATCCCGACCTCAGCCCCGAACCCGTAACGAAACCCGTCGCTAAAACGAGTGGAACAGTTCCAAAAGACATTTCCCGAATCTACTGAGTTCATGAATTGCCTGGCATGAGCCGGATTTTTAGTAATAATGGCATCCGTGTGCCCGGAGCCGTAACGATTGATATGGTTGATGGCATCTTCTAAATTCTCAACTACTTTGACCGAGAGTTTATAATCAAGATACTCGGTCCGCCAATCTCTCTCCGTGGCTGGCGGAAGATTAATAATCCTTTGAGTTTTCGGGCAGCCGTAAAGTTCCACCTTCTTGTCGTCCATGGCTTCTTTTAATAAAGGTAAAAATTCCGCCGCCACCTGCTGATGAACCAGTAAGGTCTCGATTGCGTTACAGACAGCAACATACTGGGTTTTAGAATCAACCGCGATCCTTACCGCCATCTCCAGGTCGGCGCCGGCGTCCACATAGGAATGGCAAATGCCGTCGGCGTGGCCCATCACCGGAATCCTCGAATTATCCATGATGTAACGGACGAATTCATTGGAACCGCGGGGAATAATCAAGTCGATATATTGATCCAGTTTCAGCATTTCATTCACATCAGCCCTGGTCTCCAGGAGGTGAATCCAGCCGGTGGGAATTTTCACTTTTTCAGTCGCTTGAATGATTAAATCGGTTAAAATCCGGTTAGTAGCTGACGCTTCGGAACCGCCTTTTAATAAAGCGCTATTCCCGCTCTTTAGACAAAGGGTTGAAATCTGGACCAAAGCGTCCGGACGGGATTCAAAAATAATACCAATTACCCCAATGGGACAGGTTACCCGGTAAAGTTCTAAATCCTGGTCCAACTCGGTGGCCAATAATGTCTTGCCCACCGGATCTTCCAATTGAATCAAACTCCGGATTCCCGCCACTACATCGGCCAATTTGCCTTCGTCAAATTTCAAACGTTTTAATAACGGGGCAGCCAAATTTTCCTGTTGACTCCGGTTTAAATCTTCCCGGTTAGCCTGGATAATCGCTTCTTTATTCGCTTCCAATGTTTGGGCGATCTTTTCCAGGGCATGGTTTTTTATGTTTTGGTCACAAGCTGCCAAACGTAAGGCAGCTGATTTTGCCGAGTTTGCCATATCTAAAATCTTCATTGAGTATCGCCTCTTATCTAATCTGTTTTCCAATATTTCTGATAATTATATCAGAAAAGAACTTACTTTGAAACTTAATTGCGGGACATATGGAATCTAAAGCACTCTTAAATGCAAAATTGAAAGAATATGCCCAGATTAAAAACGAAGCCAAGAAAGTGATCAAACTGGAGTTTCCCAAGGAAACCTGGCGCGCTCTCGGCATTGTGACGATCATTAATCAAATTTCGTATTTATCATTGATCTGTGTTTAAAAGGCAAGCTCCGATAGTGGCCATATCGGGCTTGCTTTTAAGCGTTTATTCAACTTCGCTCAACTGCATTTCCCCGAAAACCACATTCACTTCCACTTTGCCATAAGGCTGGTTCTCTTGGACCGCAGGAGTTTGATAATAATATTCACCGAAAGAGATCAGATTGCCGTCCGGCATTCTCGCTCCGGCAAAGGCGGAATCGACTTTGACCTTTAACGGCTGGGTCGGAGCTAATTTTACCAATCCCGAGCCGAAGATGACATTGATTTTTATCCTGGTATTGGCATCAAACGCATATCCTGTCAAATCGACAACTCCCCGGCCGAAGATGACATTATATTCCCCATCAGCCTTGACCTTAAATTGGTAATCGTTAAACATTATATTACGGTTGTTTTTTTCATAACCAAAACCCCCGGTTAAAACTTTTAATCCCATGTAAATTAAGATAAATGAAATAAACAACCTAAAGACAGGTATGTCCAAGTGAAACAGAACTTTCAGAATGAAAGAAATGCCTAATAAAATCAGAAAAATCCCCCAAAAAACTTGGCTAAAAATAAAGCCCATCTTCATAATCTCTCCCTCCATCTCCATTTAACCAAAGTCCTTACTATGATCATATAATATACTTAGACCTTGCATAACATTACAGGAGTTGAGCCAATATTGTTTTCCATTCTACTGCTTGCAATATCTTTAAGCATGGATGCTTTCAGCGCCGGTTTGATATATGGTTTGCGTCAAATTAAAATACCTATACCTTCAAAACTATTAATAACAATGTTTTCCGTCATCTATACCAGCGCTGCTTTGTTTGCCGGAAAAAGCCTATCCAAAATCGTTCCCTTTTCCGTCTCAAAAAAACTCGGGGTTAGTATTCTCATTATAATGGGTGTTTGGATTATCATTCAAACCCTACTAAAGAAAGAGCAGAATCATTCTATTCCAACCGAAGCCGCTTTTTCCAAAACATTGTTAAAAATCGGGATTAAATCGCTGGGTATTACTATTCATATTTTTAAAAATCCGATTGAGTTTGACTTGGACTCATCCGGTACTATCGATCCCGCAGAATCTTTGTTACTAGGATTGGGACTTTCCTTGGATGCAATCGGAGTTGGTATCGGCAGCGCCTTATTGGGGTTTCATTCATTTTTTATACCGCTTACAGTAGGGCTTTTTCAGTGGTTATCTTTATCCTTCGGAACCTATTTAGGTGAAAAATTTGCGTCAATTTTCAATCCCAACCAAAAATGGTTCGGACTAATCCCAGGTATACTTCTGGTTTTTTTAGCTTTATTAAGAATTTAACGTTCATTAAGGTTAAACCCATGAATTAATTTCATGGGTTTAATCCTCGTATCTCCGGTCTATTTCTATTTCCCTTGATATTTCTGTTTCATTTCTTCCAAATCCCAGTTGGGAACATCTTTGATATGGCCGGCGGTATTAAAGGCTTTCATCCTTTTCATGATCTCCTGCGCAATCCCTTCCCGGGCTGCTCCGGCATAATCCCGTTGATCGAATTTGCCGGGATTTTCCGCTAAAAACTTACGGGTAGCAGCGGTGGCGGCTAACCGGATATCGGTATCAACATTAATTTTATTCATACCATAGGTAGTTGCTTTCTCTAAAGCATCCAACGGCATACCGGCCGCATGTTCCATTTGTCCGCCATATTGATTAATAATATCGATCAATTCCTTTGGAACGCTGGAAGAACCATGGGAAACCAAATAAACATCAGGGATTAATTTACGGCATTTTTCAATTACATCGAAAGCGATTTTAGCTTCACCTTTAAATTTAAATGCGCCATGAGAAGTGCCGATGGAAATCGCCAAGGCGTCTACTCCGGTTTTAACTACAAATTCAGCTGCTTCTTCGGGAACTGTTAAATGAGTTTGACCCGAACCCACTCCATCCTCAATTCCTCCGAGAGTGCCAATCTCGCCTTCCACCGTCACTCCGCGGTCATGGGCGTACTTCACTACTTCGCTGGTGATTTTCACGTTATATTCAAAATCAGATGGAGTCTTGGAATCTTCAAGCAAAGAACCGTCAATCATCACTGAAGTAAACCCAAGATCAATGGCGCGTTTGACGCTTTCCATATTATTACCATGGTCTAGATGGACAGCCACTGGTATATCAGGATTTAATTCCACACCGGCCATGATGATGTTTCGTAAGTATTTATCTTCAGCGTATTTTAACGCGCCGCGGCTAACTTGAACAATTACCGGAGATTGGGTTTCTTTGGCGGCTTTCATAATCCCCTGCATTTGCTCCATATTGTTTACATTATAAGCCCCAACAGCAAAGGGTTTTCCAACCCGGTACCCATTCAAACTAGCTTCGAGAATTGCTTTCATCGTTACTAACATAAACTTCACTCCCTTTATATTGTTATATTCAAAACATTATACACTCAAAACTAGCATACCATCTGTGAAATCAGGGTTAATCCGCAACCTATAACACCACGCCGACACTGGCCAAATCCTTGTCATTCCAATTAATTTGTTTTTGGACTAACGCCTCGGGAAATGGAACGGTGACAATTTTGCTCCCTTGCAAACCTACCATCTTTCCACTTACACCCTGGAATAGAAGGTCAACTGCGGTAATGCCGAATCTGGTCCCTAGAACAACATCATCGGCAACCGGTGGTAGACCCCGCAAGGTAAAGCCTAAATCGGTGGCCCGAACATCTTCTAACTTTTTCAATCCCAATTGAATTTTGATGATCCGGCGTAAAATTTGGCCAATGCCTCCTAGTTTGGGGTTGCCGTGGGAGTCAATTCCCAGATCCTCTTCGACCAAGGCTTTAACCGCCGGGCTTTCCGTTTTAACCTTTAACAGTACCGGATCATCGGCTTTGATCCTAAATCCTTCGGCAACAACTATATTGACGTATTTTTGTTTTTGATTAATTTCAACGATTCGGTCACATAGTTTTGACAGAGAGACTTGTTTCTCAGGGATCAAAACCAGATCAGCCCCGGCGGCGATACCGATCTCCATGGTAAGCCAGCCTGCTTCACGCCCCATTATTTCCACTATCGAAATCCGGCGGTGGGTTTTGGCTGACTCAGCCGTACTACGTACCGCCGTTGCGCCAAAAGCAATGGCTGTCTTGTAACCCAGCATGGTATCGGTCCCGGAAACATCGTTGTCGATACTCTTCGGAGCGGCGATCACCGGGAAATTTTGATTAAAAAGCCCCATTCCCGACTTGATAGTGTCATTGCCACCGGTTGCTAAAACCGCATCGACTCCGATCTTTTTGAGATTTTCCACCAACTTTTGGGGATATCCTTTAGTAGTATTTTCAGTAGAAAAAGGATTGAATCGAGAAGACTCCAAGATTGTACTGGGTTTAATCTCCAAACCGTTAACTGCTTCCAAGGACAAAGGGACCAAATGATCTTCGATCCGTTCCGAACAGGCTCCTTCGAAAGCTTTTCGGATACCGACAAATTCGGCTCCGTATTTAGTAATACCTTGACGCGCCGCAGCGGCGATAAATGCGTTGATACCAGCGCAATCTCCACCTCCGGTCATAAAAGCAATCTTTTTAATTTCCATCCGTATTCACTCCTTGTTACCTAAATAAACAGGCTCAAAGTCCTAAGGTTTTACGGTTTAATTTATTTATATCTTCTACCCTTATTAGCAAAATAGAAATTTTTTACGAATCTTTTCTACCAATGGCTTTTTCCACTGCAGCCACAATATGTTCAGGATTGAGACCGTATTCTTCCATCAATTGAGCCGGAGTACCCGATTGACCGAAGCGGTCTTTCACACCAATAAACTCCATCGGGACCGGACGGTTTTGGACTACTACTTCGGAAACAGCGCTCGCTAAACCTCCGATTACCGAATGTTCTTCAGCAGTGACAACAGCCCCGGTTTCCCAAGCGGCTTTGATGATTTCGGCGCTATCAATCGGCTTAATGGTATGAATATTAATCACTCTGACCGTCGTTCCATTTTGACCAAGTATATCGGCGGCTAATAAAGCCCGCTCCACCATTATTCCAGTGGCGATAATCGTTGCCGCTTTGCCTTCTCTAAGTCGGACCGCCTTACCGATCTCCGGCCGATAATCCTCTCCAAAAACCGTCGGCATCGGTTCCCTTCCTAACCGAATATATACCGGGCCGTTATATTCAGCTGCCGCAAAAATTAGTTTTTCAGTCTCATTTGCGTCGGCCGGGTTCAAAACTGTCATTCCGGGAATCGCCCTCATTAAAGCAATATCTTCTAAAGACTGATGCGAACCGCCATCGGCTCCGACCGTAACCCCAGCGTGAGTAGCAGCGATTTTAACGTTTAATCCGGCATAACCAATGGTATTGCGGACCTGATCATAAGCTCTACCAGTGGCGAAAATCGCAAACGAACTGGCGAAGGGAATTTTTCCGGCTACGGCTAAACCGCCTGCGGTAGACATCATATCCGCTTCGGCAATTCCCATCTGAATAAACCGCTCCGGAAATTTTTTCGAAAAACCGTCTGTTTTAGTAGATTTCGAAAGGTCGGCGTCTAAAACAACAATGTTTTGATTAATTTCACCCAGTTTAAGCAAAGCTTTTCCATAAGCGTCGCGTGTTGCAACTCGATCTCCCATTTATTAACAAACCCCTCTCTTTTACAAAAATCAAAATCAGAAAAATTGAGTCCTTTTCAAATTTTTAAGTGTCAAATTGAATATTATAAACCAAGCTCTTTTACAGCTTGTTCCGCTTCTTCGGCCGAGGGGGCTTTACCGTGCCAACCAGATTGGTTCTCCATAAAAGAAACGCCCTTGCCTTTAATAGTGTGCATTACTACCATAGTTGGTTTTCCTTTAGTATTTTCAGCCTCGGCGACCGCTTTGTCAAGTTCGGTGAAGCTATGGCCGTCGACTTCAATAACATGCCAACCGAAAGCGATAAAACGGGCTACCGGATCGGTAAACGATTTTACATCCTCGATCCGTCCGTCAATTTGAAGATGATTGTAATCCAGGAACGCGGTTAAGTTATCTAATTTATAATGGACGGAGGTCATAGCCGCCTCCCAGATCTGGCCTTCTTGGCTTTCGCCGTCACCGATTAAAACATAAACCCGGTAAGGTTTTTGATCCAACTTTCCGGCAATCGCGATTCCATTACCCACTGAAAGCCCTTGCCCTAATGAACCACTAGATATTTCTACTCCCGGGGTTTTCTTCATATCGGGGTGCCCTTGAAGTATGCTTTTGAACTGGCGCAAAGTACAGACTAATTCTTTATCAAAATAACCTCTTTCAGCTAAAGCGGAATATAAAACAGGACCGGCGTGGCCTTTACTCAAAATAAAACGATCTCGGTCCGGCATTTTAGGATTTTTAGGGTCATTTTTCATTTTGTGAAAATAAAGATAAGCAAGTAAGTCTACAGCGGATAGAGAGCCTCCGGGATGTCCGGATTTGGCGGCCGCCAACATTTTGATAATATGCCCCCGCATATGTCTGGCTCTTTCATTTAACTCTTCAATCTGCGCTTGTGTTAGCAAGTTAGTTCACTCCTTTTAATTTTTTATGGCTAAACACAACAAAAATATTGGTTCGCCATTGGAAATTGGAAATCCTGCCATACTTTTTAGATTGGCAAATTTAAATATGTTCTTTAATGACTGTTCTGGCTAACAAGTCACACCGGTTATTATATTGGTTATCACGATGTCCTGGTACTTTAATCCAATCTATTTGATGGATCTGGCTTAACCTCAAAATCTCTTCCCACAAATCACGGTTTCCCACTGGTTTTTTTTGAGAATTCAACCAACCATTTGCCAGCCAATTTTTAAACCAATTTTGGCAAAAAGCATTGATCAAGTAAGCGCTATCAGAATATAGTTTAACCACGCAAGCAAATTTTAGCGCCCCAAGACCTTCAATAGCGGCCCGCAATTCCATCCTTTGATTGGTCGTATTAGGTTCAAATCCGCAAATCTCCCGCTCTTTGCCTTCATGAATCAAGATCGCCGCCCAACCTCCGGGACCTGGGTTTCCGGAACAAGCGCCATCAGTATAGATTTCTACTAGTTTCAAAATTTACTCCCTCACCATCTTCCGCAAAGCCGCTAGATTTCTCAAATCATCCCCCTCAGATTCCTGTGGGGTTTCAAGAATTCCCGGAATTTTATTAAGTTGAGGATGATTAACTAAATATTCGAAACCTTCCAAGCCGATCTTACCCAAACCAATGTGTTGATGCCGGTCCCGATGAGATCCCAGTTCATACAAAGCGTCATTGAGATGAAACAGCTTTAACTTTTCAATCCCAATTAAACGGTTAAAATCTCTCAAAGTTGTTTCCCAGCCGTCCCGATTTCTCAAATCATAACCAGCGGCAAAGGCATGACAAGTATCAAAACAGATTCCCACTCTGTCCTGGATATCAACTCCGGCGATTAATTCTTTTAATTCCTCAAAACCTCCGGCGATCTCCCCTCCGGCCCCAGCCTGATTTTCGAAGAGCATAATTGTTGGCCCGCCAATTTGGGATAATACAAGATTAACCGCCTGGCTAATTCGGGCGATCCCCCTTTGACAAGCCTTATTTTTACCAGGATGAAAAACAAAAAAATCAGCTTCTAAAAGGTTGGCCCGTTTGAACTCTTCCGCTAAAGTAACAACGGACTTTTCATACAATTCGGGATCATCGGAGGCAGGATTGGGAAGATAAGCCAAATGGACCACCACAGGCCAATGTTGGGACCCCTTTCTTTTGCTTTTAAATTTGTTGATTTCATTTTCCTCTAGCGGCTTTCGCGCCCAACCCCTGGGGTTAGCCACGAACATCTGAAATCCATCACACCCCAAAGCTTCGGCCCGGTCAATTGTTCCCGCCAAACCCTTTCCGATTGAAACATGCACACCTAACTTGATCAAAACTTATCACGCCCTAGTTGATCAAAATATTTAAGGGGACGGTATTTATTAATAATCTCCGAAAATGATATTTTTTCAGCGGCCAGCTGGAGACTTATAAAAATTATCAAGGCGATAACCTTTCCAAAGTCGCTTAACATCCAGACCATCATCATTCCCAGGGAAGAACCCAAAAGATTGGAGCCGGTATCGCCCAACATCATTTTAGCTTTCAAATCATATGGCAAATAAACCAATAAAATAACCGTCACCGGTAAGAACAAACCGATAAAATCGGTAAGATTCTTACTTAAGAGGATAACCGCAACGAGAATAACGAGGTATGCCTTGCCAGCCCGGCCCGGACGCAGGTCAAATAGGTTAATGATATTTGCCGTCAGGGCTACCAATAAAAAATCGATTATAAACATCCAAGGATAGTTTCCAAAACCATTTAACCTGGCGTTAGCAATGCTGAAGACCATAGCAATGGTTCCTCCAAGGAACGCTTTCAACCCGCCAGTGGTCAATTTCTTCTCCTTCACAAAAACTCTAATGTGTCCCTTAAAACCTTTCACCACGTGACTTCCAAAACAATCATCAATCAAACCCGCCATTCCCATCCCGAACATCACTAAAAGAAACAAAACAGTATTTACTGCTATAAAGCTGTGGATCGCGAATAAAAAACCAAAACCAATCACTAAAGGCACAACGATTAGGAATATCAAGCCAGTGGCTGTTGGAATGTTTTCTCCACGATAATTAGTTTTTAATAAATTTGATTCTTTCAAAAACTCGTTCAAATAAGGTAATAAAAAAACAGTTAGCAGAGCTGAAACCGTTAACAATAAAAAATATCTTATGAAATAAAATAAGTTCAATTGTAAAAATTCAACCAATTCGTCCACGGAATCACCTCATAAATAATCTTTTAATCAAAACAGCCAATACATCGACAAATTGACGGCCTCTGTGAAGAAACCCGGCCAAATCGCGGCTCGTTTCTGCATGAGTCATTTGCACCGGAATTTCTTTGATCCGGAAACCGAGACGTAAAACATCGATAGTCAATCCCACTTCAATTCCGAATCTCGCCTCCATGAGACCAACTTTTTCAAGAATTTCGCGGCGCATTACCCTTTGGCCGGAAAGGGGACTGGCTACTTGGAGCCCGGTAAACCACCTAATCCCTTTACGCGCAAGATTATTTACCAAGCCAAACCCACCCTTTTTAACAGCAGGCGGAAATCTACCGATTGTCATATCCGCTTTATTCTCAATTACCGGAATAATTAATTTTTCCACCTCAACCGCAGATTTACCTAGGTCTCCGTCGATAAAACCGATAATGCCCCCTTTCGCATGTTTCAAGCCGAAGTTTATCGCACCCCCTTTTCCCACATTCCGGGATAGATTAATAACTTCAGCTTCCGCGTCCTCGGCTAAATCTCCAGTGAGATCAGTGGAACAATCGTTGACTACGATGATCTGGCCGACGCTTTTCAGACTTTTAACAGCTTGAACAGTATCTTGAATTGAATTGCTTTCATTAAATGCCGGTATAATTATTGTTACCAATTCTTGTTCATTTTCCACCCGAGATTCCTCCTGAAATTAGATATGCTGTGAGCCCATTAACGCTAGCCATCTTTTTTTTGACAAATTGAAGATTAACGCGGGGATTAATAATTTAGCTTAAATTCGGGGATTAGTGCTCGGGCGGTATCTTTAATACCATAAAATCCCTTTTTACCCGAAGCTAAGAGATAAACCAAGGTCGCTTCTCCGGGAGAAGTTTCTACATTGTCAACGGTTCCTTGACATTTTGATTGATAGGTCCGAATATAAGATTCGGTTACAAAACTTGGTTCCACTCCTACGATCATCGTCCCGGTTTTTCGCACTGCATCTAATAAAGGAACGTCGATTTCACGCTGGAAATTTGTGTCGGGATTCATTCCGCCTCCTAAAAAAACCAAGGTGTCTACTGCACCGCGGTTGTAATCACCCCATAGTTGAACTAAATCTTTATTTTGAAGATATATTAATTGGGAACTCCCTTCACCCTTCAAGATTATTTGGATAATCTTTGAACTTACGGTGGCCAATAATGTTTTATCGTCAGTTGAACGGAGATCAAAGGCATCCAATATTTCAGTCCGAAACTGTTGATCGGAAAGGTTAATCGGCTTGGCTATAGTAGTAACCGATGTAACTTCCGCTCCAGCCTGGCGCAATAAGTCAACCATTTTTTTGGTATATTTGAAATCAACGGAACTATTGGTGCGAATAACCGCAATTCTTTTACCTAAAAGACGGTTTACTATTAAATTAGGAAGAATCGCCTTTTGAAATTGATTGGCAACATCAATTTCGTTATTTTTAGCTTCTAGTGAAGCTTGCAATAGCCTTTGGTCTTCCCGGATATTTGCATAAGTAACTTCAAGTCTTTCCAATTGTTTTTCCAGTTGAGCATTGGCGGAATGGCCTAAATTGGCGCCGATAATCATTCCTAAGCCTAAGGCTAAAAAGATTGATACTATTGAGACAACATGATACCGTAAATCGACAATCATGGAATCCTCCACGCCGTTAGTTATCATTTATAATCCAAGAAAAACTTTTAACTGCAGCCAAAAGGCGCGGAGAAAATCTCGCGACCATTGGGTCTGGTATAAAACAATTCCAATAGTCATTATACCTGCTATTGTAATTTGCAGTATATAACGGAGTTTAATCCGACCTTGATAAATCCGACTAACGCCACGGGCATCAACCAGAATTGATCCTACTTTTAAACGCACTAGAAAAGTGCTGCCCATTCCTTGGCGTCCCTTTTCTAAAAAGTCGATCATATTAGAATGGGTACCTACGGCGACAATTATATTAGCGCCTTTCTCATACGCCAGTAATAACGCGATATCTTCACTGGTTCCAGGCGCCGGGAAGACCCCGGCTTTTAAATTGAGTTGGTTGATCCGTTCCAATCCGGGAGCCCTTCCGTCGGGATAAGCATGAACTATTAATTCTGCTCCCGACTGCAACGCCCGATCAGATACGCTATCCATATCGCCCATGATCAAATGGGGATGATAACCGAACTCAAGCAAAGCATCGGCGCCGCCGTCCACTCCGATTAGAACCGGATGGACATCGTCGATATAAGACTTAATAATTGAAAGATCTTCGCGATAATTTTGTCCCCTTACCACAACAACTACTGATCTGCCTTCAAATTTCGTTTTAACCTGTGGCAAAGTTAGTGTTCCTAAGATTAGCTCCTTTTCCTTCAATGCATATTCTAAAGTATTATGTAAAAATTTATCTAATTCCGAGCCTAAATTACGGCGAATTTCCTTCAGTCGAAGCTTTACGGATTTTAACTCTAAAAACACACCTTCGCCAATTAACTCCTGACCTTTAAATACTTGATTTCCCCTAATATCTAATAAATCTCCTTCATGGATCTTGTTAAAAAATTCCTTTCCAACGTTGTCTAATATGTTTATGCCTTCCTCAAGCAATTTAGATGGACCGGGATTGGGGTATTTTCCAGTAATAGAAGGACTAGCGTTAATCACCAATCGAACCTTTGCTTGAGCTAAAGAATCCGCCGCCACCTGATCCAAGTCGGCATGATCAATTATCGCTATTTCCCCCGGCTTGATACGTTTAACCAAATTCTTAGTCCGTAAATCAATTCTCGCTTTAGCCTTAAAATCCAATAAACTCCCTCCGTTAAACTGCGCGGGTTTTATGTTCCAATCGGATTTTGTCGGAAATTTTAGCAATAAATGATGCATTAGTAGGTTTCCCTTTTTGATCATCGATACAATACCCGAATAAATCATGTAAAATCTGGACATTGCCTTTATTCCAAGCTGTTTCAATGGCAAACCGCATCGCCCTTTCCACCCGTTGTTCGTTAGTCTTAAAATGCCTGGCGATGAAAGGATAAAGTCTGGTAGTAACTTCATTAATCAAACCCGGTTCCTGAATAGTCATAATTATAGCCGCTGCCAAATAGGAATAACCTTTAAAATGTGGTGGAATTCCAAGACCTTTAATGATGCGGGAAACTTCTTTATCAAGATCTTGGTATCTTTGTTTATTAATTAATTTCACCTTAATTAGCTGCCCGGATGTATGAGACGCGATCTCTAAAATTCTTTGCTTTAATGTCTTTAAATCAAAGGGTTTTAATATATAGTAATCAACCCCTAGCTCTACAGCTTGTCTGGCTACTTCTTCTTTGGCGAAAGCCGAGAAAATAATTACTTTCGGCTTATTAACTAAGGGATGTTCCTTTAACCATTTGAGCACACCTAACCCATCAAGCTTCGGCATGATCATATCTAGTAAAAGTACGTCCAACTCAGTTTCCCGCAAGGCTTTAATTAAATCTTGGCCATTATGAACAATTAACCCAATCTCAAATTCCGGCTGGATCATAAAATAATCGTGCAGTAACATACAAAATTCCAAATTGTCATCGGCAATTCCGATTCTAACCGGATTCAAACCATACACCTCCAGAATTATAACATAACTGTTTTCGCTATGCAGCAAAGAATTCCTTTTTTATTTCTATTGAGAAAATACTATTCCCCCTATACTAACGCCTGCTTTGAAGGTGAATAAATTTAATTAAACCTATAAAAAAAGCATCTCTTAAGACGCTTTTTCACGATCACTATCTTTAACAGTTTTTATTTCATTAATCATCCATTCCGCTAGGACACCATAACCTTTGGTGGGGTCATTTACAAAGACATGGGTTACGGCTCCAACTAACTTTTGGTTTTGAATTATGGGACTCCCGCTCATTCCTTGAATAATTCCTCCGGTTTCCTTTAATAGCTCCGGATCGACTACTCTTAATACTATACCCTTATCTCTTGGAATGTCTTGACGGAAAATTTTAATTATTTCCACTTGATATTTTTTTATTGCTCGACCTTTGATTACCGTATAAATCTCCGCCGGGCCTAGCTTAATTTGAGAACTATAAGCTATTGGAATCGCTTTTGATTGGAATGGCAATTTTTTTGACAAGATACCGTAGATTCCGAATCGGGAATTTTTTTCTATGGTCCCGATTGATATTTCATTTGCGGAAAAAATGCCTATTTTTTCACCAGGCTCGCCAGGCTCACCTTTTTTAACACCACTAATGTCTGCTAAAATTATTTCCCCTTTAGTAAAGGGAATATTTTGTTTTCCGGCAAAATGAGAGATCCGATGGCCTAATCCGGCAAAACGATGAGTGCTTGGTTCAATAAAAGTCAGAGTTCCTACTCCGGCAGCAGGATCTTCAATAAAAATTCCAAGCCGGTACCGGAGATCGGAATCGTCTTCCAAACCGCGACAAAGAACAGGTTTAATTTTTAAAGAAATTATTTTTCCGTTCCGGTTGATTGAAAGCCGGATATTTTTTTGTTCCGGCTGATAGTCTTGAATGAGTTTCTCGACATCTGCTACTCGTCTAATTGGGGTCTCATTGATTTTAAGAATTATATCGCCAATTTTTATACCAGCTTCACGAGCGGGATAGAATTGTTTGCGTTCCATGTTACGGAGGGGCGCGTGCCCAACAATAACTACTCCGGTACTTGAAAAAAGCACTCCTATGGCCTGACCTCCCGGGATAACCATGGGGGGATCCGCTATCTCAACTCTAACTTTCCGAAGGGGAATCGCCCCGAAAAGCCGTAACTGCACATCAAACCGATTTCTATTTTTTGAATTTAAAATCAAATGATTGGTAAAGATCTTCGCGACCCGATCGACTGGTTTTATCTTCAAACTATTTTTCGGCTTTTGATAAAAACTCAAGGGATAGCGGACCGAAAGAATAAATTCCTGACCGGGAGAGATCCTGAGTATTTCTGGTAATGCCGCCAGCTGAATAATACTAGAAGCCGACAGATAGACAAGGATAATACCAATAATCAATATTAGGATATAAAATTTTCTTATTTTATTCAAATTTTTCACCCCAGAGCATTTTGGCTTTCCGGAAATTAAATTCCCCTTTTAACTGGGGTTTTATTCAAACAAAAAAGCCCGGCGTTTCCCCGGGCTTACTTTTTTGGTATTCTGAGCGAGTATTAAATTTATGAAAAAATTAACTCTCCAAATTTGGTATTCCTAGGCAAGTTAGCAGTATTATTCCCATTAAACCTGACCACTTTTTCAATTTATAAGGGATTTAACCTTTAATAACCAGTCTTGATAATTCAAATGCCACGCATAACCATATTCTTGAATAGTCTTACGCATTAATCGCGGATTGACTCCGGTCTGTTTGACTAAATCCCAAAATTCCCGACTATGATTTAAATACTTTAAATGGGCCAACTCATGAATTATGACATAATCAATTAACTCTTGAGGCGCCCCGATTAACCGATGGGATAAATTGATGTTTTTCAAGGATGAACATGAACCCCATCTCCGAAATTGACGATGGTAACGGACGGATTGATAAGTAAAATTATAAAAATTTGAATTTAACTCGTTAGTACGGGCTTTTAACTTCGGTTGAAAAATTTGACCGAGTATTTTCCAATATACCCGGTCAATATAATCAATTCCTCTTTTTTTTTGACGGCTTAGCAAGACTGGGATTTTTATCAGACAGACACTGCCGTCGAAGGAAGCGGTCACTGTTTTACGTTCATCCGGAATAATCCGGAGCGGCAACTCAAAGACATTCATCAGCTTACCACAATATTAACTAAGCGATCCGGCACCACAATAATTTTCCGGATTGACTTTTCCGCAAGGTGATTTTTGATGCCGGGATCATTAAGAGCCAACTCTTTCAACTCATCTTCCTCACTTCCTACCGGTACCACCATTTTTTCTCGGATCTTACCGTTAATTTGGATTACAATCTCCACATTATCTTCGGTGGCTAATTCCGGGTCGGACACCGGCCAAGGCTGGTTATGAATGGAATAACCAAAACCCAAGACATTCCAAACTTCTTCAGCCAGATGGGGACAGGCTGGAGCAATCAATAACAAAATAGTTTTAACGGATTCTATCCAAGCCTCAGAGTTAAAAATATCCGCTTTATACTTGACCATCACGTTCAACAGTTCCATTAATGAGGCCAGATAAGTGTTGAAAGAGAAAATTTCAATTTCCCGAGAGGCCTTGGCGATGGTTTGATGGGTTTTACGCCGCACGAATTTTTCCGCTTCGGTATTGGAATTAGCTGCCACAGGATCTAGAGTTACTTCCCACAACCGGTTTAGGAAGCGGTACATTCCTTCGATCCCGCGGTTGTCCCACGGCCCTCCTAGTTCCCAACGCCAACCGAACATTAAATAAGCCCTAACCGCATCCGCTCCATAGCGGCCTACCAGATCGTCCGGGGCTACCACATTACCCCGGGACTTGCTCATCTTTTCACTGTCTTCCCCAAGAATGATTCCTTGATTTCTTAACTTATGCACCGGTTCATTAAAATTAACCAATCCCAAATCCCGCATAGCTTTGGTAAAAAATCTAATGTAAATCAAGTGCATACAAGCATGTTCAATTCCACCGGTATAAAGGTCAATTGGAAGCCAATAAGCGGCTTCTTTAGTGTCCATTGGAGTTTCACCATGATAATAGGGGCTTAAATATCCATAAGGATACCATGAAGAACACATGAAAGTATCCATGGTATCGGTCTCGCGTTCCGCAGGCCCGCCGCACTTGGGACAAGTAGTGTTGTGGAAACCTTCATGGTATTTTAAAGGTGATTCGCCGGTAGGGAGAAATTCGGCATCTTCCGGCAATAAAACCGGCAAATCTTCATAAGGCACAGGTACGGTTCCGCATTTATCACAATAAATAATAGGAATTGGCGCTCCCCAATAGCGCTGCCGACTGATCAACCAATCTCGCAAACGATAATTAACGGTTTTAGAGCCAATTCCTTTTTCCTCGAGCCACTGGGTGACTTTAGCCTTGCCCTCGGCGGCGCTGGTTCCGCTAAACTGGCCGGAGTTAACCATTACCCCATCATCAACGCTGGTAAATGCTTGATCCAACCCTTCCGGGATATTCCCCTCTTGAGGAGCAATCACCATTTTAATGGGAAGTTGAAATTTTACGGCAAAATCGAAATCCCGTTCATCGTGGGCTGGAACGGCCATAATCGCCCCAGTTCCGTAACCCATCATTACATAGTCCGCAATCCAAATGGGAATCCGTTCACCATTAACCGGATTAATGGCGTATGCTCCGGAAAACACTCCGGTTTTCTCTTTGTTGGCCGCTAAACGTTCGATTTCCGTTTGGCGGCTGGCTTTAACGACATATTCGTTCACGATGTCTTTATTTTCAGGAGTAGTAATTTCCTGGACTAACGGATGTTCGGGAGCCAAGACCATAAAAGTGACGCCCCATAACGTATCCGGCCTGGTTGTATAGATTTTAATCCCTTGTCCGGCTTCGGTATGGAACAAAACCTCCGCGCCTTCGCTGCGACCGATCCAGTTTTGCTGCATAGTGGTAACTCTTTCCGGCCAATCAATTCCGGAAAAATCCAATAATTCCTCAGCGTAATCGGTAATCTTAAAGTACCACTGGTTAAGCTCCTTTTTAATGACCGGAGTATTACAGCGTTCACAGTGACGATCTTCACCCCATACTTGTTCCCGGGCCAAAGTAGTATTACATTGAGGGCAAAAATCCACTGGCGAAAATTTCTTATAAGCGATCCCTTTCTCATAAAACTTCAAGAAAAACCATTGGGTCCATTTATAATAATCGGGCAAACAGGAAATAATCTCTCTTTTCCAATCAAAAATAGCGCCCATTGATTTTAGTTGTTCACGCATTTTTTCAATGTTACCCATGGTCCATTTGAAAGGATGTACCCCACGCTTAATTGCGGCATTCTCGGCCGGAAGACCAAAAGCGTCAAAGCCCATGGGAAATAAAACATTATAACCATTCATCCGTTTATAACGGGCATGAGCATCAGAAGGAGTAATAGCGTACCAATGGCCGATATGAAGATCGCCACTAGGATACGGAAGCATAGTTAAAGCATAATACTTCGGATGGTCATTCTTGATTAACGAACGATAAAGCCCGTCATTCTCCCATTTTTTTTGCCAGCGTGATTCGATTTCTTGCGGATGATACTTTGTAACCTTACTCATTGCTGTAGCCTCCCAATTTGCCTAACACATTCAACCCATTTTTATAGAAGTTAATTTCATCATTTTAGCATCGTGCCATAATTGTTCTAAAGCATAAAATTGACGTTCTTGTTCTTGTAATATGTGAATTACCAGCTGGCCGAAGTCAAGCAAAATCCAGACTCCCGATTGATAACCTTCCTTTACTGGAAGTTTGACGCCATACTCACCTAATTTTTCAAGGATATTGTCCGCAATGGACCTGACTTGCACTTGGCTTTGACCGGAACAAACTAAAAAAAAGTCCGTCACTCCCGACAAATTACGTAAATCTAAAATTACCGGATCAATAGCTTTCTTCTCAAGCGCCGCCTTAAATGCAATTTCCAAGAGATGTTCCATCCAAAACACCTTTCATGATTAATTCGTTTCTCCCCGCTACAGTTCGGGGATGAATTAAAAAGCCCTGTTTAATAACGTATTCGATACTTCGGTTAAATATTTTTAATAGGATTTCATCGGGGCTAAGTATTAAAGCTTGTTCCCGAATTATTCGCGCTTGTTTAAAAGTCCGGCCGGGTTCTATAAAATCGGCTACAAAAATCAATCTTGCCAAGGGCGATAACCCTGGCGCTCCGGTAATATGGTAGCTAATGGCTTCTAAAACCAGAGGGTCATTTATGCCCAAAGTATTTTTAACAATTGCTGCCGCTACTGAACCGTGGAGTAATAAAGGCTCCGCCTCTTCAATATCGTCTATTACTATACCAAAATTGCCCGCTAGTTTCAAGAGCTTATCCCGGTCGTATTCCCGGCACAAATCATGAAGTAAGGCCGCCGGAGAAACCAATTCAGAAGGAGTCTGAAAATGCAAGGCGAGTTCGAGAGCCATCGCTTCAACTCTGAGGCAATGATTTAAACGAGGTTCTGAGAGATTATTGGCTAGTACTTTAATTAAATCAGTTCTTTGCATCAGCTAAGCCTTCCATCATCATTCTTTGTTGTTAATACTATTGAAGAATTCCTCCATTACTAGATCATCGTCTCCAAAATTATAAGCTATTATATTCCTAAGATGCGAGAAGGAATCAAAGTCAATTCGATCAAAAATAACACCAGCGCCATCCGCAGTTAATCGAAGCACTTTGCCTTTTAGATTTACATTAAAATCGGTATTGGCAGTCAGATGAATGATAATTTCAACCTGATCATCAATTTGAAGTGAATGGGATGTTTTTATATAAGCCCCTTTCAGGCTTAAGTTTTCAATTTCACCTAGATATTTTACGCCGTTAACGAAGATTTCAACTTCTTTTTTAAAATCCACCCGCGAAAATTTTCTTTTTTCAATCATTGTTTTACTCCCTTTCCATATGATTTGCCTTGGAAAAGTGGTTGGACAAAAAGTTTGGTAAGCATTCACCAGATAACGGTTGATAGAATTACTTGTTGAATCACCTCACAATATGAAAACGCTTCAAATTTTATGAAATAACATTCTTATCTTTGACTTCCACTTAATGCTAATAAATTCCATTGTTATAGTATTTCGATGGTTTTTATGAATACCCTTCCACAATATCTAAAAGAATTAAATAAAATGAAAAGAGGTGTCCATGAATCACCTCTTTTTTAAATCAGATTAAAATATTAAAATAGGTACTTTATTTTACATTTTTGGTTGTCTGGGTTTAGCTTCATTTACGATTATTTCCCTTCCGCCCATATCTTTTCCGTTGGCAGCATCAATAACCCGATCCACATCTTGATCTTCGACTTCAATAAAGCCAAACCCTTTGGAACGACCGCTAATGGGGTCGGTAATAACACGGCTGGCTTTTACTTCTGCAAAATCCGCAAAAAATGAGGCTAAGTCCTCTTTAGTAGTTGACCATGGCAGATTACCGACATAAAGTGTTTTAGTCATCCCACTTTCACCTCTCTTTCTTAAACCAAAAGTTGATCCTAAGCTTATACGTTTTATTAGCAACCTAAAAAACTTTAAATATAGTTTGCATCAAAAAAAATGGACTATACTAAAGTCCACTATATTATCGATATTGAAATTAACTGAAGGCTTGTGGAAACAAGCGCATCCAATTTTTCTTAAATTTACTCGACTTATTAATTGGAGTAATTTATAAATCCCGGTATAAACCATTAGCGTTAATATAATCAATAACTGGCTCAGGTACTAGATACCTGATGGAGCGGCCATACATTAACTCCACTCTAAGCCAGGTAGAAGAGATGTCTAATAAAGGAGCTTCCAAAACTAAAATTTGTTCTTGGTATGCTTTTAAAAATGAAGGCCAATTTTGATTATCGGTTAAAATCGGATAACCGGGACGAAAAGCGGTGATAATTTTAGCCTCTTCCAAAATCGACCGGTAATTTTTCCAGGAATGCAATTCTAATAAAGAATCAAAGCCCATTATTAAAGCTGTTTCCGGATCCGAAAGCTCATTTTTTAATTCCCGAATAGTGTCGATGGAATAAGAGAGCCCTTCCCGATCCAGTTCCACGGTGGATACCTCAAACCAAGGGCTTTCTTGGATAGCAAGCTCAACCATTTTCAAACGGTGTCGGGCTTCAGTGGCTACTTCGCCGATTTTATGAGGAGGTATGGCGGCGGGGACTACGATCACTTTTTCAAGTTGAAAAGCCTCCCTCGCCTTCTCCGCCAATACCAAATGCCCAAAATGAATCGGATCAAAAGTCCCGCCTAATATTCCGAACATCTTCCCACCTTCCCATCAGGTAATGACCAAATTATCCCTATGGATCACTTCATCCGCAGTTTTAAAACCGAGAATCATTTCAATTTCGGCGCATTTCTTGCCAATAATCTTTTTCAGTTGTTCTCGTCCGTAGTTGATTAAACCTCTTCCCAATTCCCGGCGTTCCACGTTAATAATCTTTACTAAATCCCCTTCTTCGAAGTCGCCGGATAACTCGACAATCCCTGAAGGCAATAAACTTTTACCTTGTTTGATTAACGCCCGTTCCGCTCCGGAATCGATGATCAATTCACCGGCGACTTGAGGTCCATAAGCGATCCATCGTTTCCGGCTGGAGACTATCGCTTGGTCAGAACTTAAAAAAACTGTTCCCACGGCTTGCCCTGAAAATATTTGCCGAATGCGGGAGGGCTCCGCGCCATTCATTAAAATCATTGAACTCCCCGCGGCGGTAGCCATTTTAGCTGCTTCTAATTTGGTAATCATTCCACCGGTTCCAAAGATAGAAACAGCATCGCTGGCCATCGAAGTTATTTCAGGCGTAATTTCTTTCACTAAAGGAATTAATTCTGCGTTAGACTTTATTTTTGGATCGGCGGTATAAAGTCCGTCCACATCGGAGAGGAGAATCAGTAAATCCGCGTCGATCAATCCTGCTACTAAAGCTGATAAGGCGTCATTTTGCCCAATTTTTAATTCCTCAGTGGCTACCGTGTCGTTTTCATTAATAATCGGAATAACATGATATTTTAACAAAGCCAGGATTGTATTTCTGGCATTTAGATATCTTTTGCGATCACTAATATCACTACGGGTAAGCAGTATTTGCGCTACTGTTTGCCCATATTCTGAAAATAATTTCTCATATACCTGCATCAATAATCCTTGACCGATAGCAGCTAAAGCTTGACGCTGCAAAATAGTTCCAGGCCTTTCCCTGAGACCCAGCCTTCCTAATCCCACTCCTACTGCGCCTGAAGTTACCAAAACTATTTCCCGGCCTTGATTCTGCAAATCGGTAAGTTGTCTAATCAAAAGCTCCATCCGGTTAAGATTCAATTTTCCAGTATCATAGGTCAGAGTACTAGTTCCTACCTTAACCACAATCCGTTTGGCATTTTGAATGATTTTCAGATAATCCATCTAGCGCTCCTGTTCCCAATGGATTTTACTGGGGCTTCCATCTTGAGGGGCTCTATAGAGAAGAATATTACGGCCAATAGTTTGAACGATATCGGCGCCGGTCTTTTGAGCTAATTCTTCAGCTATTGCTTTAACGTCAAAATCCTGATGAGGCAAGACCCTGCCTTTCACTAATTCCCGTGCGTTTAACGCCTCGTCCAGTTGGGCGAGGAGGTTCTCTGTAATTCCGTTTTTTCCAATTATAATAATGGGTTCTAATTTATTACCGATTGATCTTAAGATACTCCGTTCTTTACTAGTAATCAACCTATACCTTCTTTCCGAAATGTTTTGGAAACATTATAGCATAAAATTCATACTTCGAGGGACATTTTCGGAATTAAATTTGAAACATAGGACTACAACATAGAAACATGAAGCATACAGAAATATCAATTTAAAGAGGACACTCATTTTAGGTTTTGACCTTCGCGCTTCCCTGTGGTGAAATAATCGACATAATGTTTCACATAGTAAAAAGTGAAGCATAGGCTTCACTAAAAGTTTTGAGGTGTTTTTTCTTTGCGAAATTAACGCCGGTGATGCTCGTAATCGGAATTACTATATACTGTACAAAATAATAACCTCTCAATCGTCGTTTAAAAAAGTAAATTCAAAATCACCAATCCGAACCGAATCACCTTCTTTGACCCCTTGTTCGATTAATGCTTGATTGATGCCCCATTTTTTGAGGAGCTTTTGTAGACTTTGAAGTGAATATTCATTTTCAAGATCATAACGAAGGATTCTTTTTTCCAAAGTTCTATTTTTGACTTGATAAACTTGACCTTCCTTAATAATTTCAGTTCCTGATTCCTCCGGAAATTGCTCCGGGTCAGTCTCTTCCTGGATTGCCGTTGTATATTTAGGTAAAAGGGCTAATTTTCGAATTACTAAATCCAACAATCCATCGATTCCTTCCCCTGTTGCCGCGGAGATTGGGATTACCGTTCGGTCACCAACTTGTGATTGGAACTTATCCCAAGCTATCCGGGATTCGGGCAGATCAATTTTGTTAGCAGCCACAATCTGTTCTTTCTCAACTAATTCCGGATTGTATAAACCCAACTCTTGATTGATCTGTAAAAAATCCTGGTAAGGATCTCTCCCCGACAATCCCGAAAGATCAACCACATGAACTAAAAGACGGGTTCTTTCAATATGTCGTAAAAACTGATGTCCCAAACCAACACCTTGATGGGCGCCCTCAATTAGTCCCGGGACATCAACCGCCACGAAACTTTCGTTTTTATGATCAACCACTCCTAAATGGGGCTCGAGAGTTGTAAAAGGATAATCAGCCACCCTGGGGCGGGCTGCGGAAATTTTTGTTAACAATGAAGATTTTCCGGCATTAGGAAAGCCAATCAGGCCTACATCGGCTATTAATTTTAACTCTAATTCAATGGCCAGTTCCGTTCCGGGCTCGCCTTTTTCAGAAAATTGCGGGGTTTGACGGGTAGAAGTGGCAAAACGAGTATTGCCTCGTCCTCCCCTGCCTCCCCTTAAGATAACCGCCTGAGAACCCGTCCCGGTTAGATCAGCTAATATTTTACCGGTCTCCGTATTCCTTACTAAAGTTCCTACCGGTATTTTGATTATTAAGTCAGCGCCTGCTTTGCCAGAACGATTGGCTGCCGCGCCGGATTCTCCATTTTCAGCCCGAAAATGTTGTTGATAGCGAAAACTGCTTAAGGTATTCAAATCCCGGGTCGCTTCCATGATTATATGTCCGCCGCGCCCGCCGTCACCGCCGTCAGGTCCTCCTCGGGGCACATACTTTTCCCGCCGAAAGCTGATTGCTCCCGAACCGCCATTTCCAGACTGGATATGAATTTTCGTTTGATCAAGAAACAATTAAGAAACACCTCAAAAATTTATTCGACATTTTCAATGCTTATCCTTTACCGCAAAATAGTTGAATATCCTTTTGTTTAACAGTTTTCACTATTTTCAAAAGTGACAACTAAGTTTCTCCCGCCTTTTTTGGCGCGATATAAAGCATCATCAGCCCAAGCAAGTAAGTTTTCGGCAATATTATTTAGAGCCTCATCCCCAAAGTTTGCAGAATTTTCAAAACCCAAATCCTGTAGGGAACTAACTCCAAAACTGGCTGTGAAACTAATTTTTATATTATTAATCGAAAACTTGCCGACGGCAGTTTTTTCCCTTAATCTCTCAGCTAAGAGTTGGGCATTACTCATGTTCGTCTGTGGTAAGATAATGACAAATTCTTCACCTCCGAAGCGACACGCTAAATCCGATTCACGAATGGACTTTTTTAATAAATCCGTAAATTGAATTAATATTTGATCCCCGCTCGAATGCCCGAATTTATCGTTAACTTGCTTAAATAAGTCGATATCCGCAAATATTAAAGAAAGAGGTTGTTTATACCGATAGGCTTTTTTTATTTCTTCTTTTAATTTTAACATTAAAAAATGACGGTTATATAATCCGGTAAGACCATCGATAATTGCTTGATGATATAATTTAGAAATATTAATGTATAGTTTGGCATTTTCCAAGGCTGTATCGGTAGCTAATTGATAAAGTCGGGAATGATCCATTTGAATAGCGGCCCGTTTAGCGAAGAAAATTAATAAACGTATTGCTTTTTTTTTAAAATCAGAGCCGGACTTGAATAAGAATATAATTCCGCTAGTCTTGTTGTTTGTATTAAGAGGTAGCGCCAACAAGCTTGAATAGAGTCCGCTTAGTTCTTCCAGTCCCATTTTAGAGGTTAAAGGGTTGGTTGCAATATTTTTAACGAGCAGTTCGTTTTGACTACTGCTAACATAATCTATAAGACCTGTTTTTTTTGATAAATTACGGGAAATGTGATTTAATTGATCAGCCGGGATCCCTTGAAATGAATTCAATTTAAACTTGTTTTGAACTTCATCAAACCAATAGATTATTCCGGCAGAAGCTTTGGTTTCCTTCATTATCTTCTGTAAAATATTCTTCGACAAATGAATAAAATCTAATTCTACTTCAAAGGTGTTATCTAATTCATACACTTGTCGGTAGACCGTTAGTTTTCCGCAGTAATTAATAGTCCACCAACAAATTGGGATTAATATTAAAAAAAATATATAAAGGAGGTTAAATTCCAAACAAAAAACCACCCTTCGTTATCAATTTTATCGGCAATAACGAACGAATGGTTTAATTGCATTCAAGTAAATAACCTTGGAATTTATAGGAGATAGAACACATCTCAACTCATGACTTTTAACTTATTACCATTCCACTAAAGTCGCGCCCCAGCTTAGTCCACCACCGAAGCCCATCATTAATATATAGTCGCCCTTTTGAAAACGGTTCCAAGATTCCGCTAAAGCCACTCCAATGGAGGCGGAAGAGGTATTTCCATACCGATCCAGATTAATGATGAATTCTGTCTTTTCGGAAGCAAGTTCTTTAGCGGCGGCTTCGATTATCCGAATGTTAGCCTGGTGGGTAATGACATACCTAATCTGCTCCGGTTTGAGTCCTACCTTACGAGGAGCGCTGTCGAAAAGTTGTTTGATAATGTTAACTGCGAAACGAAACACTGTTTTACCATTTTGATTAAAATAAAAATCTTCTTTCTTGTTGTTTAATAAAGCGTCTACACCACCGATGACAACTTCGTCGGCTAGAGTAGGGTCGGCGCCGAGTTCGGTATTTAAGATTAAATGTTCAGGATGATCGTTGGTAAGGGTAACTGCGCAAGCGGCGTCACCAAATAAGACACAGGAATTCCGGTCCGTATAATTCACCAAGCGCGACACATGCTCTCCCGCGGTGACGATCCCGTTTTTAATCGGACGAGTCTTCAAAAAGCTTTCAGCAATCGCTACTCCATACATTAAGCCAGAGCAAGCCGCATTCAAATCAAAACAAAATGACCGGTTGCTGTTAAGAGCTTTGGCAATCTCGAAAGATTGGGCCGGACTAATCCGGTCCGGAGTCAAAGTCGAACTGATTACAAAATCAAGCTTTTCTGAATCAATCTTAGCCGTATTACATGCCTGCCGGGCAGCATCGACAGCCAATTCGGTTATACTTTCACCAGGTTTTATAATATGTCTTTCCCGAATACCGGTCCGGGTAAGGATCCATTCATCACTGGTTTCCACCATTTTTTCCAAATCTTGATTGGTCAATACTCTTTGGGGAACTGCGAAACCCACTCCGGAGATTCCAACTTCCATTCTAGTAGCCCTCCTAATGATTATAACTTTATTCTGCGTCTTTCAATAATTTTAAATAATTCGCCATTTCCAAAGTCATCCCGTGAATTACAAAAATACCCTTAGCGACAATTTCTTCTTTGGAACGAACAATGACTTCAGTTAGAAAACGATGCCCTTTTTTATTTAACACCTGAGCCTTGGCGATTATTTTCTCTCCCGCCCGGACAGTTCTTAAAAAGGTAAATTCAGTTTTCCCAGTTAACGCAACTTGCACATCAGCCACAGCATTGGCTAATGAGTTAGCCTGGGCAAAAATGATGTGCCCCCGGATAATATTACATTTTTCCAAACACATTGTTTGATCGGTTTCCAATAAAGAAAGACCTCGGCTCCCGGGTTCAATCTCAATTAATTCTCCAACAATCTCCTGAACGCCCAAGGATTGAGAGGAACCAAAAAAATGAGAAGCCATTTCCCGAGTGCGTTTTCTAACTTCGGGAATGGACAGTTCCAACCGATCCAGCCTAATGGTGGGAATACTCACCTGAAGGCTCTCAGCCAATTCCTCATCAGTAATAAACGGGTTTTTCTCAATCGCTTGTAAAAGCAGTCGATGGCGTTCACTTTTTTTAACTGGTTTTCCCGACATTTTTCCTATTGCTCGCTTTTATTAGTTGATTTTATTATTACCTGATAATAATTATAATCAAAAAGACTTCCCTTGGCAAGGGAAAATTATACCACGGTAACCTGGATTTTATGTGAGTCATTATTTTCCGAAAAAAAACCGGAGCCGATTGTTAATCCAGATCCGGTTCGTTTGATTGATTGGAAAGGTTTAAAGCGACAATGATTACTAAAATCTTTGGTTGTAATAAAAATTTTCCCAATCAAATTGACTCTCTTCAACGCCAAATTTTTTTACGGAAAAAATATTATAACCCAGCCTTGACATGGCGCCATTCATCTGTTGACGCCACGCTTCATTCTCCGGCACTTCCGGAACTTCAGGAAAAGAATATTTCACCATATCATTGATAAATTTGTGTTTCAGGTCTTCGTTGCCCGGCATATAAAAATATGAAAAAGCCATTTGATGTTCTTCCTTTATTCCCATCAGTAAAAAACAGACTCCTTTAAGCCATAATAGCTTTTGAACGGATTTTTCAAAAGACTCCGGTTCATAAAAACGGCCGGGATTATCTTTAATAGCAAATCTGGTTCTTTCAAATAGACTATCGGTCTTTGAAAAAGTATCTTCAATTAAAAAGTCAGGTAGATGACGAGGATGGGCTTTATTAAGTTCATCCGCTTTAGAGAGCATATATTGGTGGATTTTATCGAATGTCTGATTATCCTTAAACTCCGTCAATAAATCACGGACTATTTTATCCCTTAATTCCTTTTTACTATCCATTGACATTTGGGATAAGATCAATCCTTGTCCATGGGCTCTGGAAGCTTGAGGTATTGAAGCTAAAACCATAAAAAACAAAATAATTGCTAGAAAATTACGTCTGTCCGGTCTCATTAAAGTTAAACCTCGTATTTTATTTTGAAAATAATACAATCAATTGTGGGTTGATTATCAGTTGTTGCAAGTATAATTAGGAAGTATGTATCTCCAACACCAACTAGCTGAATGCTTTATTAAATACAATTTAGCCAGGGGATTTTCCATACAAATATTAGCAAAACTTATTTGGCGAGTCAAGAACTAATTCGCTTATTAAAGAAAATTTTACTTGAAATTACGGCTCACTCAAAAACCGAGGTTTAGTAGCATTATCACTAAGATATTGGTTTCAGTATATCTTTTTGATATCAGCCCCTAAATTGGCGAGTTTGATTTCTATTCCTTCATAACCGCGCTCTAAAAATTGGACCCCTTCGATAGTTGTCATTCCTTCGGCTACTAAGCCGGCAATCACCAATGACGCTCCGGCCCTTAAATCCGGCGCATACACCGGGGCCCCGCTTAATCGAGGGATACCTTTAATGATAGCGCTTCGACTCTCTACCCTAATCGAAGCCCCCATCCTGATTAACTCATCAACATAACGGAATCGGCTCCCAAAGACATTTTCAGTAATAACGCTGGTTCCATTGGCCACAGCCAACAATGCCGTAATTTGGGGTTGCAAGTCTGTAGGGAAGCCCGGATATGGTAGAACCGTAACATCAACACCTTTGAAACTATTTCCTAAGGACCGAATCAAAATTGATTCCGCTCCAACTTCCACCCCAAATCCGATCTCTTTTAACTTTGAAATCAAAGCCTCAACATGTTCGGGAATAATATTATTGACTGTCACCTCGCCGCCTGTAACCGCAGCGGCTATCATAAAAGTTCCGGCTTCAATCCGATCCGGAATCACGGTATAGTCGATAAACCGGTTATTCAAGCCAACTACGCCTTCAATTCTAATTGTATCGGTCCCCGCTCCCCTAATCCGCGCCCCTAGCCGATTATAAAAATTTTGTTCTTCAATTATTTCCGGTTCCTTAGCGGCATTCTTGATCACAGTGGTTCCTTCGGCTAAAATTGCGGCGGCCATAATATTTTCAGTAGCCCCCACGCTCGGAAAGTCAAGTAAAATCTCAGTTCCTTTTAGTTTTTGATTCGCTTGGACCATAATATAGCCATGTTCTTCCAAAATCGTGGCTCCCATGGACTGAAATCCTTTTAAATGAAGATCTAAAGGACGCTGCCCAATGACACAACCTCCAGGCTGAAACAATTTGACACGGCCGATTTTGGTCAAAATCGGACCCATTACCTGGGCTGAGGCTCGCATTTGTTTGACCAACTCATCAGAGGCGGAATAATTCAAATCATTCTTAATCGTAATTAACAATGAATTTTCTTCGGCCCAATCGATTTCAACACCCAAACTTCTCAATACTCCGATCATTGTATCCACATCACGTATTTTAGGCACATTCCGGATTAAACATTGAGAATTGGACAGTAAGGATGCGGCCATCAATTTCAAAACCGCGTTTTTAGCGCCGCTAACATTGATGCTTCCGCTAAGTTTTCTGCCTCCATTTATTTCTAAACGTTCCGCAACGTTAGCCCCAGCCTGTACCAGTGTTTCCGTATCAATCATTGAATTATCCCCCTGAACATCCAGTACTGCAATTGAGTTCAAACCCATCATATTCTCATTGTTAGTAGAATGTGACAAAAGCATACTATCCGGAAGGCAGACTTACTAAGACTCAAGTTGCCGGATCATCCATTAGCTTGTCCGAAGCTCGCGAAGGTAGTTGAAAAACCGGGAGTCAATTTTAAACTCTGAAATCAGGCAAATAATCGGCTACTAGAGATTTTATTGTTAACATATCAATACATATAAAAATAATTTATTCCACGTTTTTCGAAATATTAAGCAGAATTCCAACACTGAACATACTTACCAACAAGGATGAGCCTCCATAACTTAAAAACGGCAAGGGCACTCCGGTAACGGGAAGGCTTGAAGTAACCACTCCGATATTGAGAATGGCCTGGAAAATAAGGTAAGAAGTGATCCCGGCAGCAAGCATCCTCGCGTATGATTCTCTTGCTGAAACAGCAATTTTATAACCCCGCCATGCTAAAAAAAAGAATAAGACAATCACAGTCAGGGTCCCCAATAGACCCAATTCTTCACCCAAAATGGAAAAAATATAATCGGTATGAGCTTCCGGGAGATAATTAAATTTTTGCCGACCCATTCCTAATCCCAGTCCAAATGGTCCACCGGAACCCAGGGCATATAAAGATTGAATAATTTGCCATCCTGTCCCTTGCGGATCCCGCCAAGGATTCAAGAAAGCAATGAGCCGCTCGGCGCGATAGGCTTTCATTTTAATCTCAAAAACACTGATAATGATTCCTAGTCCCGATAAGATCCCCAGATGAAGGATTTTGGCCCCACCGGCAAAAAGCATCATTACAAAAGTGCCGAAAATGACAATGGTTGTTCCCAAATCCGGCTCCAATAATATTAAAAAACAGATCACTGAGACGAAAATTCCGGGTAAAATAATTCCGATGATAAAATTGCCGATTCCTTTTTTTATTTCACTAAAGTAATGGGCTAAAAATAAGATCATAGCCAGTTTAGCGAATTCCGACGGTTGAAATGGGAAAATACCCAGGTCAATCCAGCGTCGCGAACCTTTTGTAACTTCGGCGACTATTAAAACCAAGATTAGAAAAAAAATCGCCGCTACCGCCACGGGGATAGTGGTCTTTTTCAAAGCTTGATAAGGGATTTTCATCATTACCAACATTAAAAACAAACCAATCCCGGCAAAAAGCAATTGTTTCAAACCAAAATGAAATACGCTCCAGCCCTTAGTTAGCGCTTCAGGCGCTCCTGCGCTGGAAACCATAATCAAGCCCAACATGACTAAGGTTAAGACGACCATAAACAAAAAAAGGTCGGGGGGATTCCGTTTCAACTTTACATCCTCCAATATATAGTATACCGGTCGGAATCTTTAGAACAAGTAACCTAGGATTCCTAAAACGCCTAAAGCAACCCCCGCCATCCAAAAACGAAGCATTATTTGGGGTTCCATCATCCCGCCAAGCTCAAAATGATGATGTAAGGGACTCATTTTAAATACTCTTTTACCCGTAGTTTTAAAAGAAATAACTTGAATAATAACGGAGAGAGTCTCAGCCACAAAAACTCCGCCGATTATTGGCAAAAATAACGTTAACCGACCGAATAAAGCCATGCCGCCCAAAGCTCCTCCTAATGCCAACGAACCGGTATCGCCCATGAATACTTGCGCCGGAGGCCCGTTAAACCAAGTAAAGCCGAAACATGCCCCGGCCAGAGCCAGTGCGAAAACAGCCAAATCAGTTTGCTTTTGAAACAGAAGCAATCCGGCAGTGAATAAAGAGGCAATCGCCATTGTTCCCGCAGCTAAACCGTCTAAACCATCGGTGAGATTCACGGCATTTGATCCGCCAACCAATACGAACAAGGCAAATAAAAAAAAGATTATTCTGCCCCAGCCCAATATGGGAAAGACCAGTTCAAAATCGGTAAATGGAACCGGTTGCGCGGTGGATATATTATTTCTCAGGAGAAAAGTAATTACAATCCCGGCAATCAGCAATTGAGCGAATAACTTTTGTCTCGCTTTCAATCCTAGAGAACGCTTGTTTGCAATGATGATAAAATCATCAATAAAACCGATTAAGCCAAAACCTAAGGTTAAAAAAAGCACCGCTAACACTTCCTGGCTGAAGGCGCGAACCGCGATTAATGACACAACTAACGACAGTAAAATTAAGATTCCACCCATAGTAGGGGTACCCGCCTTCTTCAAATGGCTTTGAGGCCCGTCATTTCGGATGCTTTGACCAATTTTCATCTGTTGTAATACTTTGATGATCGGCGGCCCAGTTATTAACGTAACTACAAAAGAGGTTAGAGCGGCGAATAATAATTTGGCTAATTCATTCATTGATTAGAACCCCCTCTTCGGATAAGGCTTCGACTACCTCCTCCATTTGCATGCCGCGTGAACCTTTGATTAAGATCGAATCGCCGGGACCGGCTAGTTCTTTAAGTCCTTGGATTAAATCCTGTTTATTTGAAAAATATTCCGCTTTTCCCGGAGTTATGCTAACAAAGCCCGCCACATATTTTCGGGCCAAATCCCCATAAGCCAATAAATAGTCAATTTCTAGATTGGCGGCATATTCACCGATTTCAATATGGGAACTGATCGAAGCTTCACCCAATTCGAGCATATCGGCTAAGACCGCAATTTTCTTGCCAGGGGCTGAAAGCCCGCAAAGCACCTCCAGGGCGGCCTTAACCGAAGCGGGACTAGCGTTATAAGTATCATCAATGATCCGGAATTGGTTTCGGTTTATTATTTTAAGCCTCCGTCCGGTCATTGCCGGCGCCGCGAGGCCCTCCTTGATTTCCCGGATGGATAAGCTCAGGATGCTGCCAATAACAACAGCGGCTAAAGCATTATACACATTTAACCGCCCCGGCAACGGCAGAAAGAGTTCGAATTTTCCACTGTTTCCCTCGACTTGAAAGCGAATTCCCTCTCCGTTATTCCCGAGCTCAACTCCTCGATAATCTAAGTTCGAATCATCCAAACCAAACCAGATAGGGCGCACCTGATGGGGTATGGCCATCTGTCGTATCCAAGGATCGTCTCCGTTCAAAACGGCAATCCCTTTCGGAGGAAGTGATTCGATGAGCTCCGCCTTGGCTTTGGCGATGTTAGCTTCAGACCCTAACAGCTCCATGTGCGCTTGTCCGATATTAGTGATGATCCCAATTTCAGGTCCGGCAATGGTTGCTAAATTATGAATTTGGCCTAGTCCCCGCATACCCATCTCTACTACCACTGCTTCAGTTGTTTGATCCATCTTCAACAAGGTTAGCGGAAGGCCGATTTCATTGTTATAATTGGCTTCAGTTTTGACAACGTTATATTTTTGAGACAATACTGCAGCTATCAAATCCTTAGTGGTGGTTTTACCGTTAGAACCGGTAATCCCAATTACCGGAACTTTAAATCTTTGACGATGGAACCCGGCAATAGCGCCAAAAGCCTTTAAGGTATCATCAGTCTTTATTATCCGCGTCTCTCCGGCGAAGTTAGTCTCGTCCATGACTAACAAGGCGGCGGCCCCCGCATTAACCGCTTCGTTCAGAAATTGATGACCGTCAAAATGTTCTCCTTTTAAAGCTAGAAATAGATCGCCTCGTTTAATTTTACGAGAGTCGGTGCTAATTCCGGAAACAGTCAACTCCGGATCGCCCTTGATAAGCTGTCCGTTAACAATTTGAATAATCTCGCTAAGCTTGAAATCGGCCATTGAATTTCTCCTTAAGCGCTTCCCGGGCCACTTCCCGGTCGTCAAAATGAATCCGGTGATCTCCAAAATCCTGATAAGTCTCGTGGCCTTTTCCGGCGATCATTACCAAATCGGCCGCATCGGCCATGGCGATAATTTTTTTAATCGCCTTGGAACGATCGGCTTCTACTTGATAAACAGCTTTAGATGTAGTTTTTTTAAACCCGGCTTCAATATCGTTGATGATTTGCAAAGGGTCTTCCGAGCGAGGGTTATCAGAAGTTATTATGGTGAAATCGGCCATTTTGGCTGCGATCTCTCCCATAATCGGCCTTTTGGCGCGGTCGCGGTCGCCACCGCAGCCGAAAACTAAAAGCAATCGACGGGAGGTTAGACTCCGGGCGGTTTTTAAGATATTCTCAAGACCATCGGGGGTGTGGGCATAATCGACGATTACTCCAAAGGTTTTAGATTCCGGTACCATTTGAAACCGGCCGGGAACAATCGATACCGATTCTAAACCATGTTTTATCTTAGGAGGTTCTAATCCTTCCGCCAAACCGGCGGTCAATGCTCCTAAACTATTATAAACATTGAAGTAACCGGTTAGGTTAAGGGCTAAGCTGATCTTTCCTTTAAAGGTATTGGCTCTATATGATACTCCCGCTTGAATTACTTCAACCTTTTCAGCCTGAACCGATGCTTTATTATATATTCCATAGGTATATACTTTAGCTTTGATTTGAGCGATGATCGACTCGGCGTGAGGGTCGTCATTATTAATCGCCGCCCAGGAATCAGGCGCTAAATCTTTAAAAAATGTAGTTTTTACCTTTAAATATTCCTCAAAGGTTTTATGGTAATCGAGATGATCTTGGGTGATATTGGTAAAAATACCTCCTGTAAATCTGAGACCGGCTATCCGGCCCTGAGCAATGGAATGAGAAGAGACTTCCATCACCACATAGTCGACTCCGGCCGCAACCATTTTAGCGAATAACTTTTGAAGCTCCAGCATTCCCGGCGTAGTATTTGTTACCAAATTGTTTGCCGGTATTACCCGGTCTTCGATGAGATTGTGAATGGTCCCGATTAAGCCCACTCGATAACCGGAGGCTTCCAACATGTTTTTTAACAAATAGGTCGAAGTGGTTTTTCCGTTGGTCCCTATGACTCCGATTAATTTTAAATGTCGGTCGGGATATCCGTAAAAAGCTCCGGCGATTTCTTTTAAGGAACCGGCAACATCTTTAACTTGAATAATAGTCAAGCCGTGGCGGTTTTCGGGCCAATCCTCAACGATCGCAGCAATCGCCCCTTGTTCGGCGGCGTGCTTCAGATATTGATGACCGTCAAGTTTGGAACCTTTAATGCTTAGAAATAAATCGCCCTTAGAAACCAAACGCGAGTCTTGGTTAATCTCGTTTATCTCCAGATCAAGGCTGCCGTTTACTTTGATCAGTTTGATATTCTTTAATATTTCCGCTAAATTCACCGACCAGTCCCCTTTCATCAGTGATCAATCATGACCATTGATAATTATCGCCAAGTTATTCGCTTTCCCATAAGACAATCCTGCCGTATCTTCAGACAAATAAATGCCCGAACCGGAAGAGGACACAAAAAAGCCATAACTATCAAATAATAGTTAATTCTTTTTCATACTATTTTTGTTCTATACTCTATGGTAAAAATTTAAACACTGAGTCTCCTATGTAGTTTATACCAAAGTTCCCAATTCAAACCGGGTTTTGAAGAATTAAGGCGTTTTGGGTTCCGGTTTAAATAAGACTTTGATTTTACTACCTGATTCGACTACAGTTCCCGCCGGCGGATGCTGCTCAACAGCGATCCCGTCCCCCTGCGCTTCCAACCCCAGCCCTAACTCACTTAATAATTGTTCCGCTTTGGAAGCCGATAAGCCTTGAAGATTTGGAAGGACGAGTTTGACCCTGCCTGATTGATATTTTTCTTCCGGATCAAAGTAAATCAAGACTTTCGATTGGCGATTAATCTTGACTCCCGGTTTGGGCACTTGATCATAAACAAAACTGCCCCGGCCGATCAGACGGTAATTAATCTTACTCTTCTGTAGAAGAGCCAATGCTTCGGCAATCGGCCGGTTCAATAAATTGGGCACTATTACTTCTTCTTCATTCAGCTTTTCCAGAACCTGCGGTTCGAAAACGGGTTTCACGCCCAGATAACGAAGGGAATCCCGAAAGATACTACCGACAACCGGGGCTGCGATAACCCCGCCATATTTCACCGGGCAACTCGGTTCATCTAAAATAACCATCCCTACCAACTGAGGATCATCGGCTGGCGCAAACCCAACAAAAGAAGCTATCAATTGAGAATAACCCCTTCGGCCTTGAACTACCTTTTGAGCAGTACCTGTCTTGCCAGCTACCCGGTAACCTTCTAAATAAGCCCGAACTCCGGAGCCATTGGTGACAACTGAACGCATCAAATCACGCATGGTACGGGCGGTCTCTCCGGAAATTACCTCCCGCACTACTTGCCGTTCATTCTCTAGCTTTACCTTATCTCCTGGAGAAACGATCTTTTTGACTAGATAAGGTCGGAGCAAGTAACCGCCATTGGCGATTGAGGCTACTCCCATTACCATTTGGAGCGGAGTCACGGCCACTCCTTGCCCGAAACCGATATTCGCCAGTTCCACATTTTTAACTTGACCGATTGGTTGTAAACGACCCGGTGATTCTCCCGGAAAATCCAGCCCGGCAACGCTTCCGAAACCGAATGACTTAATATATTTATAAAGAGTATCTTTGCCTAACCGCATCGCCAAAGTAGCGAAAACGGGATTACAAGAATTTTCAACCGCTTCGGTGAAAGTTTGGCTGCCATGACCCCCAGCTTTCCAACATTTGATCCGGCGGTCTTCGACCACGATAAATCCGGGATCGAAAAATTCCGAATCCAAACTGACCTTCCCTTCTTCCAAGGCGGCGGCGGCAGTAAACACTTTAAAAGTGGAGCCCGGTTCATACATATCGGTGGCCAGGGGATTACGTCGATATTCCAATGGATATTTAGAATATTCATTCGGGTCAAACCTGGGATAGCTAGCGATGGCTATAACCTCTCCGGTTCGAGGATCGACCATAATCCCCATCCCCCGCTTCGAGCCGGTATCATGGACCGCTTTTTCTAGTTCTCTTTCGACAATGTATTGGATATTCTGATCAATAGTCAGATATAACGAATCACCATCTATCGGCGCTAAGTACCGTCTTTCGCCTTGGGGTATGTAATGGCCGGCAGTGTCAAACTCGGCCTGATCGCTTCCGGGAACACCGGCTAAATAATGTTCATAATGTTTTTCTAGACCTTCTAAACCTTGATTGTCAATACCGGCGATACCGATGACTTGAGATCCCAGAAAAGTTTGAGGGTAAAAACGATGAGCCCGCTGGCCGACCTCAATCCCGTGTATTTCATAACGTTTGCCGTCCTCAGACCAACTCATCGCTTTCCTTAAGTGATCCACTTCTTCAAAAGACGCTTTCCTTTTTATCCAGACAAAAGAAGCGCGTTTTGAAAGAACTTGCTCAATCCGGGCCGGTTCCATCTTCAACACGCTTCCCACAACACCAGCAATTTTTTTGAGGCTATTTGTGTCTTTTAAATCCGTTACCGTTCCCTTGACCAGATCGGTTATAACTAGACCCGCTTCGGCAGGGAGCCCGTAAATGCATTCCCCATCAATGCTGACCGCCAATTCATTACCGGCGCGATCATAAATCGCGCCCCGCCGGGGTACAATCGGTAAAGCCCGAAATCTCTGCCGTTCAGCGGCTTCCTTTAACCAACCGGCCATGAATATCTGAATATAAAACGAACGCAAAATTAAACCGCCCATAATAATTAGGACGATAAGCAATAGCCAGACAATTCTTTTTTTGGACTCAACTTCGTAATTCAAGGTCTTTCCTCCGCAAAGGGCTATATAGATTAAAAATATTTTCTTAGTCCTAATTTACCACAAGGCGCTCGCGGAGAAAAGCCCAAAACATCAAGGAGTATTCGCCAGGGTCTCGCCAACGCCTCCAACCCAAGCCGCCACCCTACTCAAAATATTTTTTCGATAAGAACCGGGCTCCGTCCGTTTGGCGGATGGCGCGACGGCAATCCTACGGTAGTCCTCCGGTGACGCCAGTTTCATTCCCAACTCGGTTTTGGCCAACTTTTGAATTCGTTCATATGAATTCAAACCGGCGATCTCGATCTGTATCTTATTCAATTCCCGATCCAACGCTTGAATTTCACCACGTTGGACTAAAATTTGATGATTCTTTTCAACCACTAACGCCTGAATTACCGAATTTAAAAAAATCAATCCAATCAGTACTCCGACTATTTTAATTAGGGCGGTCCGCTTCCAACGGAGATGAGTTTTTTTTTCAACTTTCACCCCGGACTTTTGATTCGGTTTTTCCATTGGATATCTTTCAGCCATTAACATTTTTACGCACCATCCCTTATCATTAGACCAGTTTCTCGGCGGATCGAAGTTTGGAACTACGAGCGCGGGGATTTAACCTGATCTCATCCGGAGTGGGAAGCACCGGTTTTTTAGTTAAATTTTTCAACCGTGGTTGATTATTACATTGGCAGACTGGCAATTCTTTAGGGCATTGACAGCCTTTAGCCTCTTTGGCAAAGACATTTTTAACGATCCGATCTTCCAATGAATGAAAGGAGACGACGACGATCCTGCCCCCTTGCCTTAATAAAGGAATCGTTGCCTCCAAAGCTTTTTCCAATACTTCAATTTCGTTGTTGACCGCGATCCGCAGCGCTTGAAAAGTGCGGCGCGCCGGATGTGGGCCGCTGCGGCGAGCTGCAGCCGGTATCGCTTTTTTGATGATATCCGCCAATTCGCCGGTGGTTTGGATCTCCTTTTCCCGGCGTTGGCGGTCAATAAAGATTGCAATCCTTTTAGCCCAGCGTTCTTCCCCGTATTCACCGATAATTCTGGTCAAGTCATCGACACTGGCTGAATTGACCAGATGCGCAGCTGAAAATGGTTGGCTCCGATCCATTCTCATGTCGAGCGGAGCTTCATTTTTATAACTAAACCCTCGTTCTTCTTCATCGAGTTGAGGCGAAGAGACTCCCAAATCGAATAATACGCCATCGATTGCGGTGATTTTCAAATCCGCGAGGATCTCCGGAATCGCCTCAAAATTACTCCTAAATAATTTCACCCCAGGCGCGACATTTGCCAACCTTTCTTGAGACGCCTGGATTGCGGTTTGATCTTGGTCGATCCCAATTAAGAGCCCTTGGCTATTCATTCTGCTTGCTATCCGGAGAGAATGCCCTCCTCCGCCCAGGGTCGCGTCGATGTAAACTCCAGCCGGTTTAATATCTAAATAATAAATCACTTCATTCAATAAGACCGATTGATGTTTGAATTCGGACATGAACTCTCCGCCTTTTGCAGTGATCGCTGAACTAGATTCCGATATCAATTATATTTTCGGCGATGGCTTCATAAGATTGACGAGCGTGATTAGTATAGTCTTCCCAAGTTTCCTTAGACCAAATTTCAATTTTAGTAGAAACTCCGATAATGTATACATCTCGTTCAATCTTGGCATGTTCCCTCAAATGCAGGGGTAAGACCATTCTACCCTGTTTGTCCGGTTCGGCTTCAACCGCTCCCGAAAAAAAGAGGCGGACGAAAGCCCTGGTGTCTGCTTGGGAGGTGGGAAGTTCTTTAATTTTTTCCTCCAGGATTTTCCATTGATTCATTGGGTAAACGAATAAAGAGCTATCCAAGCCGCGGGTGAGAACGAACTTCTCCCCTAAGTCTTCCCGGAATTTCGCAGGAATGATCAAGCGCCCTTTTTCGTCTAATGAATGTTGGAATTCTCCCATAAACACGGTAGAAACACCCCGTTTTTAACCCACTTCACTCCACTTTACTCCACTAAGTTTTCTATATACTCCATTATCGACCAAATTCCTCTTTTTAATAAGCATCATTTTGGAATTTATTGATAAACGTCGTGATAAATTTCGTTCCGCGCAAAACCATTAGTCGCGCCTAATCAACAATCAACATGGAACTCGAAACATATTCTGCTTAAAGCAGGTCTGCTAAAAGTTGATAATGCCCCGCTTCAAACAAGTTCAAAAAGAGCCTGCGGTAAGCTCGGGTATAATGATTTAATCCCGTTGTCAACCTCGTTTGAAGATTTTCCCGAAACCTTTGTAATTCCGCCAACCAAGGTCCCTGTCCCCATAATAGGCCGGCCTCGATTGAATCCGCCCGGTTGGTTCGGTTGCTGAACAAACCGGCCACACACCGTCTGGACCGTAAAGCATCGATTATTCCCTGCTCTCCAGGGGAATAAACTTTGAGATAAGTCCGGCCGGTTCCGATATAACGCCCTTTGTGTAAATGATGAAAGTCCGAACCTCCCAAAACCCCTAATTTATATGGGCCGATCCACTCTTCCCAAATCCTCTCCCATATATTACGGATCTCCGGGATATCCAAGGCCGCCGAATTAAATAGTTCAATTCCATCGACCAAGTCGGCGGCGATTAAATCCCGGAGACAACTCCGGGCCCACTTGGAATTGGGCATAGTCCAGGGATGGGCTACAACTGTTACCCCGCCCAACCGGTGGTGTTCCGCCAAACGATCCATGATATTGTCCCTGGTAAATTCAGAACAAGGCTGACAACTGTTTATCAGGAGAAAGTGAAAGCGGTTTCCGGCCGAAACTTCCTGCGCCTTTAAGATTATAGGCAGTTCCGGGTGTTTCTCCGCGAAAACTTTGCCCTCCAAAGCCCCTTTAATCTCGGAATGATCAGCGATGGCAACGGCGTCTAAAAAATGAGAAGCGCTGTATTTTAAGATTTGAGCCGGTGTAAAACCTCCATCCGAATAAATGCTGTGAATATGAAGGTCCGCTGTTACCCAACGGCCTTTTGGAGTCTTTTTAATATTAATACCCGTGGTTTGATTCGACATAAAATTACCTCACTCAAAACATTCGATTAGTTCCAAGATCTTAACCCGTTGTTCAGAACCGCTAATTTTCCGCTGCCATTGTTCCTGAAAATACCTCGCCGACCAGGGTTGTCGCTCCAAGAAATATTGCCGCCCCAAAATCCAATATTCATAAGGAAAAGTCAAGTAAATTCGGAGTTTTCGTAATTCTCCCGCTTTCCAAGGATAATAGCGGTCAAAATTCCAAAGAGCTTTCAATAATGCTTCCTTTGACCATTGATGAAGCCGTAGATAACGGCTGATCAGATTAACCCGATCATGGACCGGTTGATCAACTATCATGTAATCAAAATCTATTAATACCGCTTCGCCGTTATTAATGATCAGATTATGAAATGCCCAATCATGATAGCAGATTACTCCCGGGTATTCAGTATTGATGGTTTCAATTTCCTTTATCGCTTTAGCCCCTTGGTTCCAAAAAACATACCATACCCGTAAATATTCCTTACTCCAAGGATCCCTGAACCGAATCGCCCGGTCCCGGCAGAGCTCCATTTCCCGGAGGCGCCGCCGCCAAAACCGAATCGGTTCAAATTTTAAGAATGAAAGATAGGCCGGATGAGATTGAAGAAATCGGCCGGACAGATGATGCAAGGAGGACATAGCCCGAATGGCCGCTTGAAAGTCTTGAAGTTGATAATAGTCAGCGCTCCGGCCCGGTAAAAAACGGGTCAAAAAATAACGGTTGCCTTTATTCCAAAAATAGGCCGCCCCTGACTTAGGGCGGATCAATTCGGGAGTCAAACCGGAACCATTCAAATAGGTTAGCAGCTCCCCGATTAGCCTCGCTTGTTCTGCCCCGATACCCAGCTGTTTTAAGACCCGGATCCCGTCCTTCCCGGGAACCAGATAGATATTATCCCGTTTGAACTCAATCAGGTCATCTCCCAAACCCGATAGGCCTTCCGGAAACCGCCTCTCCGCCAAATTATTACCACCCATTACCATACCAGCTAAAGAAGATGATGATTAACCCGATTAGGATTAAGACATCGATTGGATTTGGGATAATCAAGGTTTTGAGCAGTTCCAGGCAGATTACAGTGATTAATATTTTCTGTTCCCAACATTTGATATGCTTAAATGGGTTCAGCATCCGAATCCACCTCCGGATATATGCTATTCATTTGTCCTGACGATGGGAACCCAAGCTAAATAACATTTCCGATCCTATTCTCATAGGATATAAGCATAACAAAAGTTTGCAGAATGAATTGTCAAGTTTGGAAAATTCTCTCGAATGTTTATGGGGCTTATGTTACAACTGAAAGGTTGGTTGTTTTATTGGTTCCGGATTTACTGCGGATTCTAAACCAGGAATATAACCTTTCCGCCACTGAGTTAAAGCCTTTTGGACCGGTTTGGCGGGTCTTTTCAGCCAAGGGCCGCTTTGCTCTGAAAAAAACCGACCCTTCGGCGGAAGGACTGGTTCATACCGCTGAAATGCTTTCTAAAATCCACGAGGCTGGGTTCAGTTCGTTGATTTCACCCGAAATATCCAAAAAGAAGCTACCTTATTTTGAATTTAACAATCACTACTATCAGTTGTTTCAATGGCGTCAAGGCAGTCATCCTTCTTTTACCGAACCCGATTCCATCAAGAAAAGCGCTTGTCTCTTCGCCGGGTTACACCGGATTTCAAGTTTAGCGTTAAACGGTGAAGAGGATGAAGAGTGTAAAATCAAGGATCTCATCGCCGGCTTGGAACAGCGGACCGCTTTTTTAGAAAATACAATTGCTTTTTTAAAAGAGCAATCCCAAATGAACCGGATCGATCGGGGATTGATCGGTTGGAGCGATTATTTTCTAGCCCAAACCCGTTATGGCCTATCCGGTTTAAGACAGGTGGTTAGGAACCCTAGATCCAGCCTCTTAACAGGATTTTGTCACAATGACCCCGCTCCCCGTAATATCATAGTTGAGAATGGTCAATGGTTTTTAATCGACTTTCAACTATCAGCCCGGGATCTTTTGGTGACTGAAATATCGAAGTTAGCAGGCAGAATTCTGCAAGCCAATGATTGGGACCCTTCCATATTCGATATGGTAATCAATGCTTATCACCGGGAAAGGCCCATCACCGATTGGGAGAAATCAGCTTTACCATATCTGCTTTGCTTTCCGCAACCTTTTTGGCGGATTTGCCGGCAACGATTTGCGGAAAAACTCAAATGGAGCCAGCGACGGTTTGCGGATAAGTTTTGGAAGACAACCAACGAAGAACCGCAACGACTGCTTTTCTTAAAAACCATCTTGCCGGAATTATAATCAAGTGTAAAGTCAAAAGTCAAATGTCGTCTAAAGTTAAGTGTCTAAGTCGAATGTTGAAAGTCGAATGTCAAAAAGAGTTGGAAAAAACTTAGAAAAATTGAAACCTAAGAAGTTACAAATTTACTTTCGTTTTGATTTGATTTTGGATTATACACTTTACACCTAAGACTTTAGACTGCGGACTGCGGACTTTTGACCCTAGACTTTGAACTTTAAACTTTAGACTTAAAACCATCTTTAGGAGGAAAAAATGCTCAAGGGATACCGTCCGGATTTAGAAGCCATCCTGCTCAATTGGGGTTTAAAGCCGCTTCAAGCGGAAAAGATTAAGGATGTATTTAAAGTCGGTACCGTTCAAGGCGTCAAAAACCTGAAAGTCTCCCCTCTGAATCCGAAGCGCTTAATCTTTGTCCACCAGGCCATAGAACATTTAATTAACAGCGGGTTTACTAAAATGAACCCCCTTATCCCCACTCTCAAAGGAACAACTTATGTGAGTGACGGACAATACGCCTATACCTTATTTGATTGGATCGAAGGGCGTCAATGTAATTTCGCCAATCATCCGGAATTAGCGGAAGCCACTCAAGTCTTGGCCGAACTTCACCGGCACACTTTCGGTTTTATTCCCCCGGCCTATTCCAATATGCGTAAACAGCTGGGCAAGTGTTTGAACCATTTCGAAGAACGATACCTCAACCTGGAAGAGTACAGACAAATGGCTCTCTCTATGTCCGACGACTTTGCCGGGTTATACTTGAAAAACTGCGCTTATTTCATTACCTTAGCCGCTCAAGCCATTAACAGATTAAGAGAGAGTAATTACAGCCAACTGGTAGCCAAGGCCGAATCCGAGCACCCGTTTTGCTACGGCGATCCGGCGGCCCGGAATTTCATTTTGACTCCTGGAAACCGGGTTATGATGATCGACTTTGACAGTTGCCGATTGGACCTGCCGGTTATGGATTTGGTCAAATTTATCCGCCGGGTGATGAAGAAATATAACTGGTCTTATTCAATCGCCCGTTTCATCATGGACTCCTATCAAACAGCCAACCCCATCTCCAAGGAGGAATTAGCGGTTATGAAAGCAGTCTTTTATTTCCCGCAAAAGTTTTGGCGGATTTCAACCCGCTACTTTCACCAACATAGCGGTTATTCTCCCGAGCGCTTGCTGCGGAAACTTCATAAATGCCTTGAACATAAGAGCGCCTTCTATCAGTTTCCTTATTTGTTCGACAGTTATCAAGTGAACCCGGGATTTAATCAACATGCCTGAATCTTCACTTCCAAACCAAGACGCTATTGTCCACGCGCTAAACCAATTCGGTCTAAAAATGCATAGTTTCCAATCGATCCGTAAGATCTGGCGGGTTAAAACCGATGCCGGATTCAAATATTTGAAAAAGTCGAAGCTGAACCCGGAGGAGTTGGAGTTTATCTTCGAAGCCTTGGAATATCTTAACTCCCGATCCTTTTCTAATGTGTTACGGTGGGCTTTGACTAAAGACGGGACCCCTTTCGCCTTCCACCGGGACGAGTTATATGTTATGACTGATTGGGTTTTCAGCCGGGAAGTCGATTTCAGTATTTTGATGGATTTGAAGCATGCCTCCAATTTGTTAGCGAAATTTCATTTAAAAAGCCAAGGTTTTTCCCCATTGGTGAAGCTCCCGGCCCGGACCGCTTGGTTGAATTGGCCGTCCAAAATGGAATTACGCCTCCGGCAAATGGACCACTTCCGGGAACTAGCCCTTTCCGAACGAGATACTTCAGACTTCAGCCGGCTTTATCTCTCCTATTTCGACTATTACCGTAGTCAAGGAGAAATCGCTTATCAGGCCTTAATGCATTCCCCTTACTTGGAAGTGGCGACAGCGGCAGCGGTCAACCGGAGCTTTTGCCATCATGATTTTTCAAGTAGAAATTTGCTCCGCGCCTTCGACGGCCGGTTAGTCCTGATCGATTTTGATTATTCACTACTGGATTTGCGAATCCATGATTTGATTAATTTGATCGTCAGAAACTTGAAGCACTCCAATTGGAACTTTGATATCTGCCGTTTTATTCTCAAAGAGTATCACCGAGTAGCGCCTTTAACTAAGGAAGAAATTGAAGTGATGCGAATCCTTCTAGTTTGGCCCCATGACTTCTGGCAAGTGGGTTTACAATATTATTACGAAAAACTGCCCTGGCCGAAGGAACGTTTCTTCAAAAAATTAGAAGGCAAAATTAAAGATCGCTTGGAGCGGGAGGAGTTTTTGAGTAAATTCCCGAAAGAAAATGGAGTGTGGCGGATTTAAAGAATCATTGATAATGATTGCGGTGTATCATTAATTAGACTAATATTTAAAATAAACAAAAGGACTTTCCGGAAAAATATAGAAAATATTTACCAATAAAATAGATTGTGAAAGAAAGTGTTAGCAATGAATAAGAAAAACCAGTCCGGCCTCCTTCTGGCAATCCGGCTTATCATCGCCGGATACCCCGTTCATAAATGGATCTTTACCGCAATCATCGCCAAAATGACCATGAACAACGAATTAGTCGCCGAACTCGAACAAGAGTATCAATCTTTCGTCATTTCCTTCATTGACATCAAGGCTGACCAAGCCCGTTTGCGCGAGCTTGAAATCCAAAAACGCCGGACAATGAAAAAATTGGACAAGTTTTACCGTAAGGCGCGTAAAATAGTGAAACAAGAAATGCCTAAAGAAAAATGGCCGGAGTTCGGTATTTATGATGAGAAGTAGCGGGGATTGATGACCCTAGAAGCGGGATTAGGAACTACCTATTATTCGGAATGACTCGTTCCGTCGTTTCTTCCAGTCATTCGAAGACTCCTTCACCTTGTTTTGTCGTTCCTTCGGCTCGTTCTATGATTCCTTCGCCTCGTTTTATCGTTTCCCCGGCTCGTTTTATGAGTCCTTCGTCTTGTTTTGTCATTCCCCCGGCTCGTTCCGTGGTTCCTTCGGCTCGTTCAAGAAGTATATCGTTTACCCATACAGTATTGGGTCCGTCTACTTTGATCTTTTGGTTTAATAGATTCGGCGCTTTCGGTAAATTATGATTGGAATCGGTTGTACATGTGTAACACATTGAAGTTTCTCCAAGTCTCGAAGTAAACTCAACCACAATAGGAAAAAATCACAAAACCATATTTCAGAACAAAGAGTACTTTTAGCAATATCTCCATAGCACAAAATGAAGCGTAATCTATATTGAGTCCTCAAAAAAACAACTTGAGGAGGTGAAAATATGTCCCATCATAAATGTAAACGCAGGCCTGGTGGAATTTTCGACGGCGGATGTTCCTGGCTCATTGTTCTCCTAATAATTTTCTTCTGTTGCTGTAATCGCAGGATCTGTTAATCAACTGTATGATTCAAAAACAAAAAGGGCGCTCGTTTTACGGGCCCCTTTTTCAGGTGGAATTCTACTTTCTAACGGCATTCCTTTCGCCACGCCTTTTCTCAACTCCGCTCTTACCTCTTCGAGCTTTATCTCACTCCCCCCAACTATAAAAAACCCGATTCGCTTTATAGTTATGATAAATATCGATCTTACTAGTCACTTCATAAGGGGAATGCATCGCCAGGATCGGAACCCCGCAGTCAACCACTTCCATCCCCAGATTGGCCAGGTATTGAGCGATGGTTCCGCCCCCTCCCTGGTCCACCTTGCCAAGTTCGCCGGTCTGCCAGGCAATATCGTGTTCATTAAAGAGTTTCCTTAATGCCGCCAGATACTCCGGGTTGGCGTCGCTGGCTCCGGACTTGCCCCTGGAACCGGTGTATTTCTGAAGCACGATTCCTTTTCCTATGTAGGAGGCGTTTCGTTTGTCCTGTACTCCTTCGAAATTCGGATCAACTCCGGGATTCACATCGGCTGAAAGCATCTTTGAAAGAGAGAGGCAGTTACGCAATACCAAGTCTTGATAGTTGTCAGTCCCGCTGTGAGCGCAAAGGGTGGCCAGAAAATTCTCGAAAAAGCTGGATTGGGCCCCGGTATTGCCGACGCTGCCGATCTCCTCCTTATCGGTCAACAGGCAAACCGCAGTCTGGTCTACCTCCTTCAAGTCCAGGAGCGCCCGGAAGGCGCAATAGGAGCAAACCCTGTCATCCTGGCCGTAGGCGCCGACCAATCCCCGGTCCAAACCAACATCCTTGGCTTTGAAGGCCGGGACGATTTCCAGTTCGGCGGAGACGAAGTCTTCCTCCACCAAACCGTATTTCTCGTTCAACAGCCGGATAAGATTCAACTTTACCTTGTCTTCAGCTTTTTCGTCCTGATAAGGAATGGAGCCGAAGAGTAAATTCAACCCCTCCCCGGTGATCCCTTCGCTCATCTTCTTCTCCATCTGGTCATGGGCCAGGTGGGGCAGTAAGTCGGTGATGGTAAAGGTGAAATCATCGGCTTCATCGCCGATAGCGATCTTAACTGTTTCTCCGCTTTGCTTAATAATGACTCCATGGAGCGCCAGGGGAATCGTTACCCACTGGTATTTTTTGATCCCGCCGTAATAATGGGTTTTCAACAACGCCAATCCAGTGTCTTCATACACCGGGTTTTGTTTCAGGTCAAGGCGGGGCGCATCAATATGGGCGCCGATCACATTTACCCCTTCGGCGGGGCTTTTCTTGCCGATGATAGCTAAAATAATCGACTTTTGACGGTTGACGGTATAGACTTTCATCCCCGGCCGCAGCTGCCGCCGGGCACGGAGCGCCTCTTCCAGCGAAAGATAACCGGCTGCTTTGGCTCTGATCTCCGCTTCCGCTACGAACTCCCTTTCGGTTTTGGCCTGATTTAAAAAATCCTTGTACTCCTCGGCCAAGGCAAAGGCGGCTGTTTTCTCCTCCGGACCCGTCCGTTCCCAGGCGTTTTTAGGGTTATACATCAACCTATCCTGAAGCAACTGGCCTTCTGTTTTATCCATTCTTAAATCACTCCTAATAATTAAAGTAAACTCAACCACAAGTCGAGGCTTGCTTCAACACATCTTGCCACCATTTGCGCAAATCGACCATAATCGCCTGAGGTATGCGCCAAATCAAGCGCATCATAGTATTCCGGACGCATTTTAGCTTCAATAATCGCCGGTGGATATCCGCTTCTCATCAGTTCAAAGTTGAGTAAGAGTCTTGCCGTCCGTCCATTGCCGTCGACAAAGGGATGAATTTTGACAAATTCGCCATGAAGTAGAGCGCCTCGCTCAATTGGGTGAAAGTTTTGCCACTGTTCATTATACTCCGTCACCATCCGCTCCATCTGCTCTTTTACCAAAAAATGTTCCGTCGGCTTATGCTTCGCTCCACTGATAATCACGTTTTCGTGGCGATATACTCCTGCATTTTCATCATCGATCTTCTTTAATACCAAGCGATGGAGATCTTTAATGTTCCGCTCACAAAGGGGTTCATCCTTATGTGCCAGTTCTTCAAGGAATAAAATCGCATCCCGATGGTTTATCACTTCCAAATGCTCACGGATTGACTTACCACCGATAGTGATCCCTTCCAACACAACCTTGGTTTCAGACATCGTCAGTGTATTACCCTCGATGGCGTTTGAGTTATAGGCCCACTCCACCAGCATATTTTCACGCAACGATTTTAGGGTGTGTTTTGGTAATGGTCGATGCTTATCAAGCTGACTTTTCTTTTTATCAATCTCTTCAAAACTCATATTAGTAAACCTCATTTCCGGGTTACTTTTTCACCTGAGATATGATACTTTCAACTCGAAATAGATGGTAATTTTGTTAAGCCCTAATCCTACTTCCGCTCCCGTCCTCCCCGGCGGCCACCACCTCCAAAAACTTCGGCAAGCGTTCCTTCATCTCCCGCACGTGGCTGATGACCCCCACCATCCGGTGTTTATCATGGAGTTTCTCCAAAGCGTTCATCACCTTGTCCAACTTCTCCTCATCCAAACTGCCGAACCCTTCATCCAAGAAGAAGAACCCCAGCGGATATTTGCCCCGCAGCTGTATTTTGGAGGAAAGGGCCAAGGCCAGGGCTAACGAGGTCATGAAGACCTCCCCGCCCGAAAGAGAATTGATCATCCGCCGGGCGCCGCCGTTATAATCGTCCCGGATCACAAACTCACAGTCCTTTTCCTTGGCGAGCTCCAAAGCGTACCGCTGCCCGGTTAAACGGCCCAGTTGATAGGAGGCCTCCAAGGTCATATCCCGTAGGTGTTCCTGGGCTAAAAAAGAAACAAACCGCCGCCCCCGAATGAGGCTCATTAGGCCTTCGGCCAGACTTCTCCGCTTTTCAGCGCTGACTTTTCGCTTTTGAAGTTCATTCCAGCGCTCCTGTTTCTCCCGGAGTTCCTCCAGCTTCTTTTGGGCAAGGGCGGTTTCGGTCTTGAGTTGTTCTACTTCTTGGAATGATTTTTCTCGTTTGGCTTTCAGCTCTACATAGATGGCTTCTTCGAAAGGCCGGTCATTAATTTCCCGCTCAAGCCGGTCCAGCTCACTTCGGGATACCGCTACCTCTTGCCGGTATTGCTCCAACTCCCGGCGGATCACTTGTCTTTCTCCGGATTTCAATAAAACCGCTTCAGCTTCTTCCAAAACGCTAAAACCGGCGTCTTTCAGCCCAAGGGTCAAACGTTCTTCAATACCCGCCAATTCATTCCGGTTTGCGGTTAAGGTCGCATTCAAAGCAGCCATTTCCCGGGCCAGCTTTTCCATGATAGCCTGCATTTTCCCTTCTTTGACCTTGGCATCCCTGACTGCTTGATCCAATTTCTCATGGGTTTGGGCCAGATCGCGAATTAAGTTATTCAGATCCTTCCCGCCAGTAATTTTGTTTAATTCCTCAATTATATCCTCCAGTTGGGACTGGTAATTTCCCAAATCCGCTTGAAGGGACGCTTCGTTAATTTTATAATTCTGAAACGATTCATTCAGTTTTTGCAGGTTTTCCGACAAATCTTGCCGAGTCTTTTGCAACTTTTCCCGTTGGTCATCGATTGAGTGTAACTGTTTTTCAAAATCGGCCAATTCTCGTTTGCGAATTCGCAATTGATCACGTTCATAGGTCCCTCGGGCCTTCTCAAATTCCGCCGACGCGCTCCGAAGGTCTTTTTCGTTCTTTTCCATCAGTTCAAAGGATTCATTAATGAGGGTTTGATTAGCGCTCCAGTCATGCCATGCCTTGAGCAATCGTCCTTCCCAGTTTCGGATCTCCCGGAGTCTGTTCTCCACTGCTTTGATTTTGGGCTCTATTTTTTCAAGCTCACCGGTAGCCTTCGCCGGTAAAGGATGTTCCCGTGAACCACAGACCGGACAAGGTTCGCCTTCATGAAGTTCCTTGACAAGTTCCGCGGCGGAATTAGCAATCAAAGCCTGTTGTTGCGCCCTACGGGCTTCAGCCAACTCCGTTTCAACCTGATTTAGAAGGGACTTCGAATGCTTTTCAAGATCATCGTCCGCCGTAACTATTTGGTCAGGCAGCATCCGGCGGACTTCTTCGGCTAGACCGGACCATTTGGCGTCATTCTGGGATTTCCGTTTGAGATGAGTCTCTTTACTTTCCCGGCAACGTCTTTCGCATTCCTCCAAATTGACTAAAGCGTTTAAAGCGCTCTCGATTAATTCCTTCTCTTCCGGACTCACAATTAGTTTGGCTCTCTTTAGCTGCAATGTATCCAAAGCTACCCGCGTATCATCGATTGATCTTTGACAAGCAGTTACTTCTCGCGCGGTAGCGGCAATCTTGCCTTTTAAGACATGGAGTTTCTCTTGTTTTTCTCCAACATTTATTTGAATATCCTTAATCTTTTTCTGCTTTTCCTGTGCTCCTTGATACCTTGCTTTTCGCTCCTGCAATTGGGGCAGCTGTTCCCGATATTCCTTTTCTCCCAGTTCTAATGCTTTTTTAGTGTCTTCATATTTCGTAACAGCGTCGGAATGAGATTCAATCTTCTTTTGATAGCTAATACTTTCTTCACCGATTCTTTTATTCAAATCTATCCGGCGGGTGATCAATTCCCGTAAGGGCTCGGCCCGCTCAGCGGCGTTCAGCCGGGATTGTTTTGCCTCCATCGGTCCGTGTTCCTGTTGTAACTGACTGAATTTCTCCAGGGCCCTTTGGCGCTTTGAAAATAATTCCCGGACCGTCTCGGCCTCCTGATATGATTTATCAGCCGTCTCAAAGGCTTGTCGCGCAGCTAAAGACTGCTCTTCTTTCACCTTTAAATCCAAAGTTGCCCCCTGGACCGCCTCTGCCGAACAGTCTCCCAATCCTTGGGCTTCACCCTCGATCCTTTGTAATCCTTCCGCAATAACAGCCGCCTCCTGCTTAACTTTAGCGGCCAGTCCCTCGCCGTACTGTTCCAAGTTGAAAAGATGTTCCAACATGGCGGCCCGGTCTCCGCCGGTTAAACGCAAAAATTGATCGAACTTGCCTTGGGGAAGAACCACCGCCCGGGAAAACTCGTCTTTGCCGATGCCTAAAATCCCTTCCACCTTGGCCGTAACCTCCTGGGACCTTGACGCCAGCACATCTTCCCCATCCAAGGAGATCTTTCTTAACCGGGCCTGTCTGGCCATAGCCGCGTCGGGATCTTTAGGATTCCGGTCATAACGACGTTCTACCAGATACCGATCTCCGCCCAATTCGAACTCAAAAGAAACCTCCAGCGATCTTTCTAGCTGATTGATAACGCCTCTGGTGTTGTTGGTCGCCCGGTCTACTCCTCCATATAAAGCCAAGGTAATGGCGTCGAGAATCGACGATTTGCCGCTCCCGGTCGGCCCGAAGATCCCGAACAACCCGTCCGCCCCCAAGGTTTCAAAATCTACTTCTTGCCGGGTACGGTAGCTGTTTAAACCCGAAAACTGGAGTTTAATCGGTCTCATGCTACCTCACCCCCGGTAGATTCAGCGCCATCGCTTGATTGGCCATCATACTCCGGTTGGTTCACCATTTCTATGAAAAAATCGACCAAGTCCTCGGGCGGAGCAATACCCTTCTCCCGTTCGAAGAATAATTTAAAACGGTCGACCAGGGGTATCTCCGCTAAGCGGCGGAGGGCTTCATCATCCTTATGAAGCTCGGGAAAGATCGGCCGGATGGTAATGATCCCGGAATGGGCCTTCCGTAGTTCAGCCAGTTCGGAGATTTCAAGGGGTTGGTCCGCCATGATCTCCAACTCCACCCAAGCTTCAAGATTACTCGGTTCCGCAAGCCACAGCCCGGCCTCGGCCACATTATTTGCCCGCCACCGTTTCAAAGCTTTTCCGCAACTGAGATCAACCGAACGGGCCTTAGCTAAGCCGCCCGGAATAACATCCACAATCAGAACTTCCTTTTCCTGATCCGCCTCGGCAAAGCCGAAGGACAACGGCGAACCGGAATACCGGCAAGTTTGCGGCGTATGCTTTACCTGTTGGGGGCGGTGTAAATGGCCTAAAGCTATATATTGAGCTTTTTCAGGCATTGCTTGAGGCGCAACCGCTAAAGCCCCTCCCAATTGACGTTCCGACTCGCTCTCCAATCCACCCCGGACAAATAGGTGGGCCATAACCAAGTTTACAGTGTCAGGACGAAATATTTGATCCGCTGCCCTAAACAAGCTGTCAACTCGTTGGGAATAAGCGACCTGCCCGGAAGCCTCGTCCAGTTTTTCCGATAATATTTCATTCAGCCTCGACTCCGATGGGTAAGGGAGAGCATAAACAACGACTTTTTCATTTGAGCCGGGTATCGTCAATTCCACCCAGCCGGGGCCGACGCTGGTCCGTCCGGTCCCTCCGGGGGCTGTTCCAACCATTAATTGTTCTCCGGGATACCCCAATAATGATATTCCGTGTTTCAAAGCCAACGGATTAGCGGCATGGAGCCGATCGGGGCTGTCATGGTTGCCGGCGATGGCCACCACCGCCCGTTTTCCGTTATCCGAAAGCCGCTCCAAAGCGTCGTAAAACAAGTTCTCGGCGTCGGCCGAAGGATTGTAAGTATCGAAAACATCCCCGGCCACCAGGATGACGTGGATATCTTCTTCCGTTACAATAGCCGTTAATTCGGCTATGAATTGTTCCTGTTCGGGAAGTCTGGATCTTCCTTCTAAATTACGGCCCAAGTGCCAATCGGATGTATGTAAGATACGCAAGGCATACCTCCTGAGGTTAGTTGAAACATCTATCCTAAACGTATTGTAAATCAAAACAAATACGCAAGATCTAATAGTTAATTCTTTTCTTCCCTGGTTTTCCCTTTAATTACAAATCCCAAACTCCTCCGCTAAAAAAATTCTAAATGAAGGAAGCTGTAATAGCTCAATGCTGCTTCCCTCTGTCAATCTTTTATTCCATTTATCAATTTAAAAATCTCCGAGTCCCACCTGAGCTCCGAGAACCAAACCGCTTTCAGTTACCATTGAATCATAGGCCAAGATCTCAACCCCGCCAGCACGGGCTATTCGTAAAGCTTCGCTAAATTTAGGATCCGTAGCAGTGTTTGGTAAAAACTGACGGGGACCTTTCATTTGAATTAAAAAAAAGACCACTCCTTTAAAACCTGACTTAACTGCTTCAGCCAGCTCAAATAGGTGTTTGGCGCCGCGTTCCGTCGGCGCGTCCGGAAAAAGCGCTGTCCCCTCCCGCTCCAGAGTGACTCCTTTGACTTCGATGAAACCCTTTCCCGATTCGCTTTCAAAATATAGATCGAATCGGGAATTACCGAAACGGACTTCTTTGATAATCCGGGTCAAGTTCTTAAACTGGGGCAAAAGACCCGGCTTCAAGGCTTCATATACTACATGATTTGGGGCTTGGGAATCAATATTGATTAAGATCCCTCCCTTGTAGGCGGCTATCAAAGAATATGCCGTCTTACGACCTTCATTTCTTGCCTTTTCTAAAATGACCCTAGTGCCGGGGATTAAAATCTCCCGGCACCGGCCTGTGTTTTTTACATGAACCGTCTCGACTACCCTGTCCATCAATACCTTAGCGATAAACCGGTTGGGCCTTTCAATAAAAATTCCTTCTTTGATTGTCTCGTATTTCATTGGTTCTCCGTATCATAATTAGTTTTCGGATTTTTGATCATCTCCGCCAAATCAATCCATATTTCCGAGCCTTCCTTAACCTTTGCTTTCGTCTCTACCGCCTCGTTGTTGACCAGGACCTTGCCTAACTTAATCTTCTTTTCGATTTGACTACGGTTAATCCCTTCAAAAATAAAGCTGATTTTCAAGGATAGCTTTTGTTTTTTGTGGGATAATGACTTATGTGGTAATTACAATCTACTAATCACTTTAGGGAGGTTTTCTTAATGAAGGGCAAGGTCAAATGGTTTAATGCCGACAAAGGTTTCGGATTTATCGAAAGGGAGGGTGGCGAAGATGTATTTGTTCACTTTTCAGCCATTCAAGCTACCGGCTATAAATCTCTAGAAGAAGGCCAAACGGTTGAATTTGATGTCACCCAAGGCAACCGTGGGCAGCAAGCCGAGAATGTAAAAATCGTTTAGCCTTATCGCAGCCAAATAATGATACGTCTGAGTTTTGTATTTTAGAGAGGACGATTTAAATAAACTTATTGGGCCGGATAAAAGGAGCAATGAGGATGGCTAAAACCAAAAACTGTTTGAAGCAAATAGAAAATGACGGCAAGCGGGTTACTCCTGAACCAAATGATTATTCCAATACGCATTCTAAAAGTCTGGGGAACGGTCGTTGGAAGTATCAGGGAAAAACATATAAAGAAGAACCCCTAGGTAAAGTATAATAACCGGAGTATATATCGGGTACTTTTCTATAAAAGCATAATGAAATTAACTTTTACGGTAATTTATAAAAAGGCCCGGACTCACTCTAAGCCCAGGCCATTATTTTTATTCAATTCAAAACGCTTAACTTACCGAATTTGAATGGATACTGTTGAAAACCAAAGCCTCATGCCAAACCTCGTCCATCGAATCAACCAGTTCGATTTGGATCTTCCGGGACACGTTGGCTGGGATATCCTCCAGATCCTTTTCATTTTCCTTCGGGACCAGTACTTTCTTGATGCCGCTGCGGTTAGCCGCCAGAATTTTCTCCTTCAAGCCTCCGATGGGCAACACTCTTCCCCGGAGAGTAATTTCGCCGGTCATCGCCACATCTTTGCGGACCGGGCGCTCGGTTAAAGCGGACAAAATCGCTGTAGCAATAGTAATTCCCGCTGACGGACCATCCTTGGGAATCGCTCCCTCCGGAACATGGATGTGCAAGTCATACTTTTCATGGAAATCTTCTTCGATCCCTAATTCTTTAGCCCGGGACCGGATATAACTGAAAGCCGCCTGGGCCGACTCGCGCATTACTTCGCCCAGTTTTCCGGTGAGAATCAGTTGGCCTTTGCCTTTTACCGGCGTGACCTCGACGGTTAAGATTTCACCACCCACTTCGGTCCAAGCTAGTCCCGTAGCCACACCGGTCTGATCGTTCTCTTCCGCCATACTATGCCGGTATTTAGGAATACCAAGAAACTTCTGGAGCATATTTTTATTCAAACGCACCGGTTTCTTCGAAGTCTGAACAATCTCCAAGGCGGCTTTCCGGCAAATGGTGGCCAGTTGCCGCTCGAGATTCCTGACTCCCGATTCTCTGGTATACCCGTTAATTACCTGTCTCAAAACCAACTCAGCCATGATCAAATCCTGTTTATCCAGGCCGTGCTCCTTACATTGTTTGGGAAGCAAATGCCGTTTGGCGATCTCAACCTTCTCCTCTTCGGTATATCCGGAGATATTAATTACTTCCATCCGGTCCAAGAGCGGCCTGGGAATCCCGTGGTACGTATTGGCTGTGGTAAGGAAGAGCGCCTTTGAAAGATCGAAAGGGACCTCCAGATAATGGTCGCCGAACATAAAGTTTTGTTCCGGGTCCAATACTTCAAGCAGAGCCGATGCAGGGTCTCCCCGAAAATCAGCGCTCATTTTATCGATCTCATCCAACAGGATTACCGGATTTCTAGAACCGGCCTGTTTCATAATTTGAATGATCTTACCGGGCAACGCTCCGACATAAGTCCGGCGGTGACCGCGAATCTCAGCCTCATCCCTCACCCCGCCTAATGAAAAACGGACAAACTTCCGGTTCAAAGCGCGGGCTACCGACTTAGCCAGGGATGTTTTACCGACTCCCGGAGGTCCAATCAAACAAAGGATCGGTCCTTTCAATTCCTTGGTCAACTGGCAAACCGCCAAATACTCGAGGATCCGTTCCTTAACCTTCTCCAAGCCATAGTGGTCCTCGTTTAAAATAGTCTCGGCCACTTTCACATCCAACCGGTCTTCGGTAATGGTATTCCAAGGCAAAGCGAGGACCCAGTCGATATAATTTCTAACCACTGCCGCTTCGGCGGCTAGAGGCGGCATTTTTGCCAAACGGTCGATTTCTTTGAGAACCTTCTCTTCGATCTCTTCGGCTAAATCCAATTTAGAGAGCTTGGAACGAAGTTCTTCAACCTCCGTCACCCGCTCATCCGCATCGCCCAGTTCCTTCTGGATCGCTTTAATCTGTTCCCGCAGATAGTATTCTTTTTGGGTCTTCTCCATTTGTTTTCTGACCCGGAGGTGAATCTTCCGTTCCATCTCCAGGATATCAATTTCTTTAATCAGAAACGAACAAAGAATTTCCAAGCGTTCATGAGCGGATATGGCCTCCAGGATTTCCTGTTTTTCCTCAACCTTCAAGTTCAAATGTGAGGTGATGATATCGGCCAATCGGCCCGGATCTTCGATATTATTAACCGAGACCATCACTTCGGGTGGGACTTTCTTACTTAATTTAATAAGTTGCTCAAATTGATACAAGGCCGAACGCATTAAAGCTTCGGTTTCATTATCTTTCTCATTAACCTCTTCAACAGCGGCAACCTTTACCCGATAGTGAGGATCCGCCTGAACATATTGGATTACCCGAATCCGGCATAAACCCTCTACCAAAACCCGGATGGTCCCGTCGGGTAGTTTTAATAACTGTTTGATCTCCGCCAAGGTACCTATCTCATAAATATCCGCTTCGGTAGGTTCAGTGATTTTTGCTTGGCGTTGTGCGGCCAGAACAATTTGTCTCTCATTAATCATCGCTTCTTCAAGAGCGCTAATCGATTTATCCCTGCCAACGTCAAGCGGAACAACCATATAAGGAAAAACGATCATTCCACGTAAGGGCAGTAAAGGAAGGAACTCTTGAAAAGGAGCGGCCTCAAGTTTTTCCGGTTTCAACATCGGCTACCTCCTCCGGGTATCTGCAATATTGTAATGTGTTGCATTTGACTTGTGTTACTTCTCTAATTGATAAAAATATCCTTTCAGTAATATTTGGAGAAATACCCGTTAATACTCAATTAAACAGTTAAAAATTGATAAGATATAAACGTCATTGTTCATTTTCTAACGATAACTCAAGGCTGAGTTCTTCCCAAATTTGATACGCTTCGGCAAGTTTTACTTCAATTTCCGATAATTCTTTTGACAACGTTAGACTTTTATTATAATCGGCATAAATCAACGGATCGCTTAATTGTTCAGATATTTCTACTTTATCCGTTTCCAGTCGGGCAATTTCTTCTTCCGTTTCTTCCAGCCGTCGCTGTTTCCGTTTTAACTCCCGATGAAGTTCCTTACTCTGTTCTCGCCGCATTTGGGCTTGTTTTTTTGGTTTAGGGGCCTCTTCCGGTTTATCCGGTCTTTTGCCTAAGTCTAAATAATCCTGATACGACGGGAAAGGTATCAACCCCTCGTTCAATACTGCAAAATAACGGTTGACTACTTTATTTAAAAAATAACGGTCATGAGAGATAACTATCAGAGTACCCTCATAATCAATCAACCCATTTTCAACAGCCTCAATGGATTCCAAGTCAAGATGGTTAGTAGGCTCATCCAAGATTAACAAATTTGCTTTGGAAAGCATTAATTTGATTAGGTTAAGCCGTCGCTTTTCGCCGCCGCTCAAATCGGAAACATTTTTAAATACGTCATCGCCGCTGAATAAGAAACGTCCTAAAATAGTACGGGCTTCCGTATTATCAAGATCAGCCATACCCATGACCATCTCAAAAGGAGTGCCTGATAAACCCGGATCATCCGCCATCTGCGAAAAATAACCCGGATATACCTCATAACCCAAGCGAATCCGCCCCTGATCGGGGGAGTCCACCCCCAAAATCATTTTAATCAGAGTTGTTTTGCCTGCCCCGTTGGGGCCGATAATCCCAATTCGGTCGCCATACTCAACCCGGAGATTAGTTTCTTTGAACAGAACCTTGTTATCAAAACTTTTCGATAATCCTTCCAGTACCAATACATCCCGGCTACTGGCCTCATGCCCGGCAAATTTTACCTTTAATGCTTTTTGCTCAATGGATGGTTTGGCGATCCGCTCTACCTTTTCGAGGCGTTTTTCAACACTATGAGCCTTCCGTTTACTTTTTTCGGAAGCGCCGGCCTCGCGAACGAACTTCTCCTGTTTTTGTAAGAATTTTTGTTGTATTTGGTAGGCTTTAGCTTGAGCTTGAAGGTTAAATTCTTTCTGGTTACGATAATCCGAATAATTACCACGATACCGGGCCGCCACTCCCGAATCCAGCTCGAAAATCCCCTGAACCACGCGGTCTAAAAAGAAACGGTCGTGAGAGATAATTAAGACCGCCCCTTTAAACTGGGCCGTTAAATATTCTTCCAGCCACTCAATGGCAGTCATATCAAGATAATTGGTTGGTTCGTCCAAAAGCAACAAATCGTATGGAACCAATAGTATTTTGGCCAATGCCAACCTGGTTCGCTCGCCGCCGCTGAGCACAACAGTGGAATCACTCCACCGTTCCTTGGTAAAACCCAGCCCCCGCAAGATCCCTTGAATCCGGCCTTCGATTAAAAAACCGCCACTTAGCTGGTAACGTTCGCTTAAATGATAATGTTCTTCAACTAACGACTCCAGTTCTTCCCGGTTGAGGGTTGGGTCGGACATCTTTTGCCTAGCCTGTTCAACCTGGGCATGAAGCTCGTCCAGATCAGTAAAGAGGTTGCGTAGTTCCTGATATATAGATATTCCGGCATCGAATCCCGGCTCCTGCTCCAGGTAGCCGATGCGGCAGTTCTGAGCAGTATGAATCGCTCCTCGATCATAATCTTCGAGCCCGGACAAGATCTTCATGAGAGTGGTTTTCCCACAGCCGTTCCTGCCAACCAACCCCCATTTCTCACCCGGATGGATCTCCAAATCTAAATTGCGAAGAATCGGTTCCGCTCCATAATACTTGTCCAAATTGTTGACTCGAATTAGTGACATATTTGTCCTCAATATAAAATGATAGAAGTAGTCAGGAGCCAGGAGTCAGTAGGTCTTTAGGGGATGCTCCGTTCTCAAAATCTTTCCAGTTTTATACACAGATACCTCTCTTAATTAAATCTTCAGCTTAGAGAGGCCTCAATGCTTAATTTACACTACTGGCTCCTGAATTCTCAACTCCCGACTACTTAATAACCCCGGCCCGGTTCACAGGCCAGAAACGCCACCAAGCCTCGCCCTTAATATTTTCAAGCGGCAACGGCCCCCAATAACGGCTATCCTGGCTGTTATTTCGGTTATCTCCCATCATAAATAGATTGCCATCCGGGATTATATAAGGGCCAAACTCCCTAATCGGGGCGCGGTCGGGAGTGATATAGGGTTCCGGTAAAGATTGGTCATTGATGTAGACCACGCCGTTATGAATTTTAATTGTTTCTCCAGGCAAGCCGATAATCCTTTTCACAAAATCGTCTTTGACCCCGGCCCGCGCCGGAGGCTTAAAAATCACAATTTCGTAACGCTGGGGCGTTTTAAACCAATAAGCGGTTTTATTCAACAAAAAACGGTCTTGAACTTGGATCGTCGGCACCATTGATGGTGACGGGACAAATCGTGACTCCAGAAAAAAAGTGCGAATTATTAAAAATAAGATGATCGCCGGAACTACTACTTCGACAATATCTCTTACAAAACGGGACATGGTATGTTTTGAAATATCCTTTGAAGCTGACGGCGATGTTTTCGGTGGTTTCTTCGACATGGTTTCACCTCAAAATTTTTTGCGGATTCATTGGAATAATATAAACCAACTATCTTTAGTTAATGCTTCTTTTATCTATAAAAATTTCAGCAGGTCAATTATAACATATCACCGGATTAAAAAAAACTTTTTGAGGATAATAGTACGGCGGGAAGTTTAGCGGGGATCGCTTCTAGCAAAAGATCCGCCTTCCGCTAATTGTGAAAGAGTAACTAATCGAAACCCCTTCTTGCGGAGTCCGGAGATGATTCTGGGAAGAGCTAAATGAATTTCACGACTGGAATCACTGGCATGGCAAAGAATGATCGCGCCTGAAAAAGCGCGTTCTAAAACCCGGGCAACCATATAATCCGGGCCGGGGTTTTTCCAATCAAGGGAATCCACCGACCAAATTACAGTCTCAAAACCAAGTTCTCTAGCGGTATCAATCACTAAATCGTCATAGTCCCCGTTCGGAGGCCGAAAATATGGGGCCACCTGATCAACAACGGATAACAAGTCCCGGTGCGCCTTGGTAATATTCTCTTTAACGGTTTCTTTGGGGTACCGGCTTAAATTCAAATGACGGTCTCCATGACTGGCGATTTCATGCCCTTGATTATAAATGGCCTTTACAGCATCGGGATACTTAATCGCCCATGGCCCGGAGAGAAAAAACGTGGCCGGGGTTTGCTGTTCTTCGAGAACGTTTAAAACTAAGGGCCAAGTCTTTTCTCCCCAACTAATATCAAAGGTAAGGCAAACATCAGGCGCTTTTTTCTTCACATAAAAAACGGGCATTTCTCGAGCTAACAATCCAACCACTGGTAAATCCTTCGTTGAAAGTCTTCCGGTCCAATAGCCCAATCCAAAAGTAAATAAGAGACAAATCACCAAAAGAATTGTTCTTTTAATATATAATACCATTATCCGCTCCCTCCCATGCTAATTTATTCCTCGTTTCACAGGGAAAGAACCAAAGAGGCGCAAAAAAGGATGGACCCCAGCGGGATCCATCCTCATTTCTTTTTTAATTACTTCTTAGCAACGGCGTCTTTCAGAGCTTTTCCAGCTTTGAATACCGGTACTTTACGGGCGGCAATTTTGATCTCTGCGCCGGTTTGAGGATTGCGGCCTTTTCGGGCTTCTCGCTTACGGACTTCAAAACTACCGAAACCTACTAACTGGACTTTCTCACCTTTAGACAAAGCTTGAGTCATGGAATTGATGACTGCATCAATGGCTTTGCCGGAATCTTTTTTGGTTAAACCACTCTTCTCGGCAACTTTATCGATGAGTTCGGTTTTGGTCATTAACAATTCACCTCCTTCCGAAAAAAGTGGAAATTTCTTTTTTAATATTTCAGGTTAACCTTGGTAAAATCTACTATCACCTTTAATTCTAGATTTTTCCCTTATCTCCTGCTTTTCAAACCAAAAAATCATAACTTTTTTCAGCCCACCACTGGGTTTGAGCCATTCTTGCAGCTAAAACAATTTTTAAAATCCTTTAAAATAAATTTTTTCGATAATCAAAACAAATGAAGTGCCCAGAGCATAAAAGACAAAATTAAAAATGGTCTTGAATAGACCATTTTTTACTAAAATTCGAGAACTTGATCAATTTTTTAAAGAATGATACAGATCAAACCACCGCTGCCTTCGTTCAAAATCTTGGTTAAGGTTTCTTGAAGCTTTTCTTGGGCGTTTTCAGGCATTCGCGCCAATTTCGACTGGATTCCCTCCTTGACCAAATCATTCATTGATTTACCAAAGAAATCGGTCTGCCAAATCCGGGAGGGATCCTTTTCAAATTCATCCGTAAGATATTTGAGGAATTCTTCGCCTTGCTTTTCAGTGCCGACAATCGGCGAGATTTCCGTCATTATATCTACTTTAATCATGTGAATTGAAGGAGCGCTTGCTTTTAATTTAACTCCGAAACGGTTGCCATGTTTGATCAACTCCGGTTCGGCCAATGTCAATTCATTTAAAAGCGGTTGGACCACTCCATAACCTTGATCGCGAACCTGTTGCAAAGCGACGGCCACTTTATCATATTCTCTTTTAGCAACTGATAATTCACGGATCAACCGCATCAAATGATGATCCCCACTAATGGTGAATCCCGAAATTTCCTCTAAAACTCGGTAGAATAAATCCGGTGAAGTCTCCATGGTAATCCGGAGCGAACCATTTCCTAAACTCAAGTTATCCAGCCGGACATTCTGAACATCTTCCAAGCCGCCCAGTGAATTAACAGCCATTTCCACATCGCGCACCCGGTCTAAATTGGAGACCGCCGCGTAAGCCCCATTTTCAAACCTAGACCGGAGCCAATGATCACCGGAAAGCTCTTCCACCCATTTTGGAAAGTCAATTTGGATCTCCCGCACCGGAAACATATAAAGCAATTCTTGAAGGACGCTTTCAATATCGGCGGAGCTCATTTGTGAACAATTAACGGCTAAGACCGGCACCTCATACTTTTGCTGTAATTGCCCAACCAATTCTTGGGTTTCAAATTGCTCCGGATGAGTCGAGTTAAGAATTAACAAAAACGGTTTACCCAAGGACTTCAATTCACCGACTACCCGTTCCTCCGCCGGCAGATAGTCAGCCCTGGCAATTTCCGTAATGCTTCCATCGGTGGTCACCACCAGCCCCACAGTTGAATGATCATTGATAACTTTTTGGGTTCCCATTTCGGCGGCTTCAACAAAACTTACCGGTTCAGCCCGCCATGGGGTGAGCACCATCCGCGGGCCGTTAATGTCTTCATACCCGACCGCTCCCCCAACCGCATATCCTACACAGTCAACCAACCGTACCCGGAAATTGATGTTATCCGCTATTAGAACTTCAACTGCTTCACTGGGGACAAACTTGGGTTCGGTAGTCATAATAGTTCGTCCGCTCCCACTTTGGGGAAGTTCATCCTGAGAACGTTCCCGATCATAAACATTACTAATATTCGGTATAACCAACATTTCCATAAAGCGTTTGATAAAAGTCGACTTCCCTGTCCGCACCGGACCGACTACCCCGATATAAATATCTCCACCGGTACGTTCGGCGATATCTTGGAAGATATCATACCTCTCCATCTGTTTCCCCCCTTTAATAATAATTGATTTATCGCTACTTTGTTAAGAACTGTCTTAAAATAAATATAAAAGACTTGATTCAACAAAGTAGTCTTTGAATGGGAATTTAGTCATCCCCCCCTTGGTACCGCTGTCCATACTAATTAACAATATATATATATTGGTAGTCTACTCTCAATATAACTAATATTCTTAAGCAAACTGATAAACTCCGAATAGGGAGTTTCGATGCTAAAAATTTAATGATTGAAGTTGGAAATTCGACGTTCAGGAAACCAGCTTAGCGAAGTAGTGGTCTCATTGTAATCGCATATTTTAATTTATAATACTTATCACATCGTTCTTCGATTACATGCGTATCTGAGCAGATGATCACTTAATTCCAATCAATCGAGGAGAAAATAACGAATGGTAAGATATAACTACCATAACTCGCGTTTTCTTTTTAAAGCAGCAATTATCCGGCAACAAAAAAAGAGCCCCAAAGGAGCCCTTAATACTATTGTTCATTATTTCCAAGAATAAGTCGCAAAAACTACCTCTTCCATTTCGTGAGTTTTCATCCGCTCCATTAATTGACTCACGCCTTCTTTAGGTGACAGGTTTTCAAAGAGAATTTGATGAGTGATAAAAGTGATCGGCATCTCCACCTTAGTTTCCTTGGCTATTTGGTAGGCTGCTTTGGTAGTGCTGACTCCTTCGACAACCATTTTAGTGGAGCCAACGATATCAACCAGGCTCCTCCCTTTGCCCAATTCCCGGCCGGCCCAGGCATTCCTGCTATGCTTACTGGCGGCGGTCACAAAAAGGTCTCCCATACCGGAAAGGCCTGCAAAGGTCGGCGACTGGGCGCCTAAGGCCACACCTAAACGGGACATTTCCGCCAAACCCCTAGTAACCAAGGCTGCTTTGGTATTATCGCCAAACCCCAAACCATCGGAAATTCCGGCCGCTAGGGCAATGATGTTCTTTAACGCTCCACCCAGTTGGACCCCGAGCCGGTCCGGATTGGTATAAACCCGGAAGACATCGGAAATCAGCAGATCTTGAACCTCTTCGGCAAATTTCAGGGCCGGAGTGGCGACTACCGTAGCTGAAGGGATTCTCCTGGCAACCTCTTCGGCATGGTTTGGCCCTGATAGAGCCAATATAGCATTGGGATCCACCGTCGGCAATTCTTCGGTCAAGACCGCGGTTAAGGTTTTAAGGCTTTCGGGATCGAGACCTTTGGAAACGCTAATCACAATCGCATTCGGATTTAAGTAGGCCGCCATCTGTTTGGCGACACTGCGCACCCATTGGCTGGGGACAGCAATAAAAATAAACTTTTTTCCGGAAACTACTTCTTTAATTGAATTACTGGCGTAAAGCGCCTCGGGTAATTCCACACCGGGTAAAAACGTATGGTTGGTATGTTGCCGATTGATTTCCGCCACCACTTCCGGTTCCATGGCCCAGATTTGAACCGGGTGTTCCTTTTCAGCGCAAGCTTTAGCAAGAGCAGTTCCCCATCCGCCGCTTCCAATAATCCCAATCATTTGTCTGCTCCCTTTCTCTTATTATATAAAATGCGGTGTTCCTTGCCTTGAAACAATCTTTGCAAATTGGACTTATGCCTATACACTGCTAAAATTGCGATTATCACCGCAAAAGCTAATTTGTAGTAATCACCCGGATAACTAATGAAGACCGAGATTGGATAAGAAAGCGCGGCTAAAATTGATGCCAATGAAACAAAACCTGTGACGATAAAGGAAATAATCCAAGCCGGCAGTATTATCAAAAGACTCTTAGAAGTCAACCCGATAATTACCCCTAAGGACGTGGCGATACCCTTCCCACCCCGAAAACGGGTGTAAACCGGCCAATTATGCCCAATAATCGCCGCAACCCCGGACAAAACCGCAAAGTCAAAACCACCGATATTCCCGACAAGCTTACCTCCTAGGATAACCGCGATGATACCTTTAAGAGCGTCACCTATCAAAACGATAGCCGCAAAAAACCAGCCCATCGCGCGAAAGACATTGGTTGCTCCGATGCTGCCGCTGCCTTGGCCCCGTAAGTCCACTTTTTTAAAATGAGCCACAACATCGCCGGTGGTAATTGAGCCAATCAAATAACTCAGTACTAAGACTAATAACTGGGCCAATAGATTATTGGTTTGAAACACGTCCTTCACTCCTGTTGAATAGAATTATCTTGCTTCCCTTTCATCTTAAACCGGATCGGGGAGCCGACGAAACCAAAATACTCACGTAGTTTATTCTCCAAATATCTTTCGTAGGAGAAATGCATACCTTCGGGTTCATTAACGTTTAACTGAAAAGTAGGCGGTTTAACCTTAATTTGCTTAGTATAATAAATTTTAAACATTCTCCCTTTGACGGATGGCGGCTGATGTAAGGCGGTTATTTCTCCGACAATCTGGTTCAGCCGGTTACTGGAGATTCTAAATGTATAACTTTCCATTACCGTGTTGACCAATTGCAGCACCTTACCCAATCGTTGTCCGGTTTTAGCGGATACGAATAAAAGCGGAGCATAATCTAAAAAAGCTAATTCGCGACGGATTTGTTCCTCATAATTACCAGCCGTCGTATTATCTTTCTCAACCAAATCCCATTTATTAATCAAAACCAGACAAGCCTTTCCGGCTTCTTTGATGATACCGGCGATTCTCAAATCTTGCTCAGTAATGACTTCGGTAGCATCCAATACCATAATCGCCACATCGGATCTTTCCACCGCCCGGATCGCTCTTAAAACGCTATAATACTCAACCGCTTCTTCAACCTTGGATTTACGTCTAATCCCGGCGGTATCGACCAATAGATAATTGATACCATCGAGTTGAAGTGGTGTATCAATCGCGTCACGAGTCGTACCGGGCCGATCGCTCACGATCACCCGTTCTTCGCCTAATAGAGCATTGATCAAAGACGATTTGCCCACATTAGGTCGGCCGACGAAGGTTACCCGGATCAGATCCTCCTCTTCAGCCTCGTGCTCCATGACAATGTGGGACATGACCGTTTCCAACAGATCGCCGATATTCAAACCATGATCGGCCGAGATTAAAATCGGTTCCCCCAAGCCCAAACTATAGATCTCGGGATCAACTATAGCCGGGTGTGTCTCAATTTTATTGACAGCTAAAATAACCGGTTTCTTCGTTTTACGAAGTAATTCCACCACCTGATAATCGGAGGCGGTCAAGGTCTCCCGTCCATCAACCACCATAATGACGGCGTCAGCTTCTTCCAGGGCTAAATCCACTTGTTGACGGATTTGAGTCTGGATCGGGTCCCGTTCATCAGTCAAGCCCCCGGTATCAATCAGTAAAAATTCCCGATTTAACCAATTGCCCTTAGCGTAGAGCCGGTCTCGAGTAACTCCGGGAGTATCTTCGACAATGGCTAACTTTTGCTTAATAATCCGGTTAAACAAGGTCGACTTTCCCACATTAGGCCTGCCGACAACGGCAATCACCGGTCGCGCCAACCGCCAACACATCCTTCGTTTATAATTCTATTTAAAATACTGAATTTACCAAAGTAGATACGATCCAATCCAACCAATCCGAAGCTCTGGTAGGCACTAGCGCCACTTTTTTAGGCCGGCAAGCTTCAATTAAATCATTAACCGATAATCCGTCTAAAAATAGGGCCTCCCCTTGTTTTAAAGTTACCGCGGGAATCAGATATACTTCCTTCTCCGACTGGGGGCGGCTCCGAATCGCCTTTATCATATCGCGCCCCGTAAGTAAGCCGGTTACCGTGACTGAAGGGCCGAAAAAATGATTGGAAACCGGCAAGACAGTCAACTTTAACTCAGGAAAATCCTTGCTGAGCGTCTTCTTTATTTCATCCCAGAGTCCGATGGCAGAAGCGCCGGTAACTATCACCAGATCCCCCTCAATGGTTTGCAACGATTGGGCGACCCTAGGCAAATTCTCGTTAAATTCAGTTAAAAACCACCGGATTAAACCAACGCCGTTATCCAACTGAGGGTATCCTTCATACTCTTCATCCGATGGAAAAGCTTCCCTCGCTATAATATACCATTCATCGGCGGCAAATACAAACCTGGTGTTGGTTTTCTTGAAAAATTTTTTTTGATGTCTCTCTATTATTTCCAGGGTCTTTTGGGCCTCATTCCGATTCGGGACTCTTAAGTTAAAAAGTTTTTGCCGGTGTCCGGTCAAACCAACCGGCACAACAGCTAAGGATGCCACTTGGGGCCATAAATCCGCCAAATCGCTAATGGTTTTTTCCAGGATCGGGCCGTCGTTAATTCCAGGACAGACCACCGCTTGGGTGTGAAGGGTAATCCCTGCCGCGGCCAACCGTTTTAATTGGTTTAAAATCGGTTCAACGGATCTGGAACCTAGCAATCTCTCGCGCGCCATCTGGTCGGTAGCATGGACCGAAATATATAACGGACTCAAATGCAGTCTTTCGATCCGCTCCCAGTCGGCCGCGGTCAAATTAGTTAAGGTGACGTAACTTCCTTGGAGAAAAGAGAGGCGGTAGTCATCGTCTTTGATATAGAGGGAGTCCCGCTGGCCGGAAGGCAGTTGGTGGACAAAGCAAAATAGACAATGATTCCGGCAAGTTTTAATCCCGTCGAACACGGCTGTTTCAAAACTCAAACCCAAAATTTCCTCGGGGTCTTTTTCAAATTCAAACTCCAAATACTCTCCGGATTGCTTCAGTATTCTCAGGTCAAGATGTTCTTCAGCGGTTAATATCAGATAATCGATGAAGTCTTCCGGTTTAACGCCGTTGATCTCTAACAGTCGGTCTCCCGGCTTCAGCTTGAGTTCGGCGCCGATGCCGTCGGGATCGACTTCGGTAATCAAGGCTCCAGCTGCTGTTACCATTGCTCTCCTCCTTAGAAATGGTAACTATTCGCTTTTTAGCCTTGCAACTCCTCCCTTTTTTCACCGGAAATAGTAATCTCGGCTCCTTCACTTTCTAAAATCGTCTCGATTTTGGAGACTATTTCATCGTTGGCATCAATGATTACCGCTATTTTATTCTTTTTTAGGCCGGCAGCGATCAGTTCTTTATTCATTACAGTCAATTTGCTCCTTATATCCGGACGGAGTTCAGGCATAAAGCTGATCGCCATTTTTACTTTACCGATCCCTTCAATCTCATGTTCTTGCAAAGCAGGCCATTGAGAAGTTTTTGGCGAATCCGGGGAATCCAAAAAATGTTCATCCCCAAATTCAAAATCTCCGGCATCAACTTTAACTAAAGGTTTTTCTGGAAAAATCACCATAAAATCAGCCTGATTCCAACTTTCTTTTTTAACTCTTCCTACTGCGGCTTTTACATTTTCAACTCTTTCGAAGACGGCATAAATTGTTCTCATTATTTCCTCCTGTTAGTATACTGAACAACTAAATTATAAGTATAGCTTTTCCGTTAAGAATCAATAGTAAGCGTTCTCTACTTAAATTTCTTTTTGCAGAGGAATAATTCCACTCTTTAAATGATTGAGGGAGAATTTACCCCTAGTGAAGGCGAATACTTCCATACCTGTTGGAGAAGATATTAAAGGATTAATTTAGGCAAAGGGGGTGAAATAAATGGATTGGTTAAGAACAATCGTACGTTTTGTCGTAGCGGCGCTGGTTTTAATGTTTATCGGAGCTATTGTCCCCGGTTTTAAAGCTATTGGATTTGGAAGCGCGCTATTGGCAGCGTTAGTAATCGCCGGGATCAGTTACCTAATCGAACTGGTTCTAGGACGCGATATTTCCCCCTATGCCCATGGAGTTGTAGGTTTCCTTGTTTCGGCGGTTGTGATTTACATTACCCAGTTTATTGTCCCGGGAATGTCGGTTTCGTTGATTGGCGCTTTATTGGCGTCTTTAGTAGTTGGTTTAATTGATTTGTTTGTTCCGACAAAGGTAAAATAAAAAAACGAATATTATGTTTCTAGTGAGATTTAAAGAGGCTGCCCTTTTGGCAGCCTCTCGTTGATAAGAAGGTATGGTGTAAGAACCAAGTCTTAAAATAACTCAAGCTGATCCGACTCGGACATCCCCTCCAAACAACCATGTTTTTGTAAAACCTCGATCACGGCGGAACTTAAACGGGCCCGGCTTTTCAAATCTTCGATGGAAAGAAACACTCCATCTTGCCTAGCCGCCGCTACATATTTGGCGGCATTTTCCCCTAATCCTTGGAGAGAAGCCAAAGGCGGAAGCAGGCAGTCGTCGCTAATGATAAATCTTTGCGGATCGGACTGGTAAAGATCGACTCTCAAGAAACGGACTCCTCTTAACATCGCTTCTAAAGCTAATTCCAAAATTGTTTCCAAGTTCTTCTCTTTCTGAGTAGCGTCGTTTCCCTTGCCTCGAATTTGCTCCAAGGTCAATTTAACTGTTTCCATGCCATGGACCACAATATCGGCGTCAAACTCATCCGCCCTGACACTAAAATAAGTAGCATAAAAGGCCATCGGATAATTGACTTTAAAATAAGCGATCCGAAAAGCCATCATTACATAAGCGACTGCATGCGCTTTCGGGAACATATATTTTATCTTTAGACAGGAGTCGATATACCAATCAGGGACACTATGTTCTTTCATGATTTGAATCTCGTCTTCCTCCAGCCCCTTGCCCTTTCGCACCTTTTCCATGATTTTAAAAGCGGTCTTAGGAGGCAACCCTTTAAAGATTAAGTAGTTCATAATGTCATCACGGGTAGAGATGACCTCGGACAGTTTGGCTGTGCCCTTCTTGATTAGTTCCTGGGCGTTTCCCAACCAGACACTGGTTCCATGGGACAGTCCCGAAATGAAGACCAGTTCGGCAAAGGTAGTTGGCCTTGTCTCCTCCAACATTTGACGGACAAAACCCGTACCAAACTCGGGAATTCCAAGGGTACCCAAGTTAAAACCCATCTGTTCCTCGGTGATCCCTAAGGGTTCAATGGAAGAAAAAATCTGCATCGTCTTTGGTTCCGCCATCGGCACAATTCGAGGGTCGATCCCGGTCAAGTCATGGAGCATCCGGATGACCGTCGGGTCGTCATGGCCGAGAATATCGAGCTTTACCAAACGACCTTCCAAAGCGTTGTGGTATTCAAAATGGGTAGTAATCCAGTCGGCCTTTTTATCATTGGCCGGATACTGAATGGGAGTAAAATTGTAGATCTCTTGATCCTGGGGAACTACATAGAGTCCACCCGGATGTTGGCCGGTGGACCGGCGCACGCCGGTACAACCTTTGACCAGCCGGTTAATCTCCGCTTGCCGAAGGCGAAGTCCTTTATCCTCCATATAACCTTTGACAAAACCAAAGGCGGTCTTATCGGCCAGCCCGGTCACGGTACCCGCCCGAAAGACATAATTCTTGCCAAATACTTCTTCGGTATATTTATGGATGACCGGCTGGTATTCTCCGGAAAAATTCAAGTCAATATCCGGTTCCTTATCGCCTGCAAAACCCATAAAGGTAGCAAAGGGAATGTCTTGTCCCTCTTTGATCAGTTCATGGCCGCACTTGGGGCAGTTTTTATCCGGTAGATCATACCCGGAGGCGATAACCCCTGTTTCCATAAACTCGCTGTATTTACACTCCGGACACAGGTAATGTCCGGGCAAAGGATTGACCTCGGTAATCCGGCACATAGTGGCTACAAAGGAAGAACCGACCGAACCCCGGGATCCGACCAGATAACCGTCGTCCAAGGATTTCTTCACTAATTTTTGAGCGGTCAGATACAAGACGGCATATCCGTGATCGATAATGCTTTTCAACTCCCATTCCAGCCGTTCTTCTACCAATGACGGCAAAGGATCTCCGTATAACTCCTTAGCCCGGTTATAAGACATGGATCGAATTTCCGCTTCGGCGCCGGGTATTTGCGGCGGACAAAACTTATTTGGGAGCGGTGTAACATCTTCGATTTGGTCCAAAATATGGAGCGGGCCGTCAATCACTACTTTTTTTGACAAGGCCCCGCCTAAATACTGAAACTCCTCCAACATCTCCTCAGTGGTTCGTAAATAAAGCGGCGCTTGACGGTCGGCATCCTGAAACCCTTGTCCCATCAATAATATTTTTCTGTAAATTTCCTCATGGGGCTGGAGAAAATGAACATCGCCGGTAGCCACCACCGGCTTACCAAGTTTAGCGCCGAGTTCAATGATTTTGCGGTTATAATCTTGAAGCTCCTCGATGGATTTTACCCGGCCGGAATCGATTAAAAATTGGTTATTCCCCAGGGGTTGGATCTCCAAGTAATCATAAAACTCAGCGATCTCCTCCAACTTACTATCGTCAGCCCCGTCCAAAATCGCCTGATAAAGCTCGCCTGCTTCACAAGCGCTGCCGATGATCAAACCCTCCCGCAACTCCACCAGTAAAGAGCGGGGAATCCGTGGGTGGCGGTGAAAATAACGGATGTGGGAATCCGATACTAAACGATACAAATGTTTCATCCCGATCTGGCTTTTGACCAAAATGATCACATGGTTAGTTTGAAGATGTTCAACGCCGCTTTCCTTGACCAAAGTATTCAGATCGCTCAAACGTTCAAAATTCCGATCGCTGATCTTTTCCATGGCTTTCCATAAGATATCGGCGGCGCATTGGGCATCGTCGGTAGCCCGGTGATGGTTTTGGAGTTTGATCCCGAGTTCCTTGGCGACAGTATTCAGGCGGTAACTTTTAAAGTTCGGCCAGACCGAACGGGCTAGTCCCAAAGTATCCAGATAGACCAGGGCTGGTTTCTCCTGAAATAGCTGTTGATATTTAGCGGTAATAAACCGGACGTCAAAGCGGGCATTATGCGCCACCAGGACAGACCCGGCGCTAAATTCTTTGAACTTGAGCAACACTTCTTCCGGCAACGGCGCATCAGCCACCATTTCCGGGCTAATCCCGGTCAGTTTTTGAATCTCATCCGAGATTGCCTTGGCAGGACGAATCAGACTGGAAAACTCTTCCTTTATTACGCCATTTTGATACTTAACGGCGCCGATCTCCAGTAAATCCTCTTTTAACGGATTAAATCCGGTAGTCTCAATATCGAATACTACGAATTCAACATCTTCAATCCGCTGATCCGATGCTCCCACCACAATCGGGACCCCATCATCCACCAGATAACCTTCCAACCCATAGATCACTTTAATTCCGGCCCTTTTTGCCACACTGGCGACCTCCGGAAAGGAATGGACCACGCCATGATCAGTAATAGCAACGGCCGAATGGCCCCAAGCGGCAGCCAGGTTAATGGCTTTAGCCGCATCAACGGTGGCATCCATAGCGCTCATTTTGGTATGAAGATGAAGTTCAATCCGTTTCTCGGGGGCTTGGTCCGAACGGGTAAAAATCGACTTCCCGGGTAAAATGTCCGAAACCAGCAAACTCAATTCTTTGGAGTAAGGATCAAACTGCAGGTTACCCCGGACCTTTACCCAAGAGCCTTCCTTAAGCTGTTCCTCCAATGCGTCCGCGTTGCGGGGAAAGATTTTAAAACTGACCGAATCGGTATAATCGGTGAGATCTCCCAAATAAAACTTTTTACCGCTTTTAGCTGTCCTAGTCTCGAACCGGAAAATCTCGCCGTTAACGACTACCCCATCCGCTTCTTCAGTCAGCTGCTTGATCGGAGTGGGTTCCTGATTAAACTTTTTACCGTAAATTGTATCCTGATTATTGCCGGACCGCTTCGGCGCTTTAGTGGTCGCCGGTTGCGCTTTCAAAGCTAAAGCTTGGAGCTGGGCTTCTTCTTGCTCCTTCCGAAGCTGGTCCTGGATGATCGCTTCGTTAAAGTCGCCAACTTCAAAACTGAGATTAAGGTCTTCAAAGAACGTATCCCGGAACAATTCGGCCAATTCTTCCTTGCGCCGGTTCAAGTACTCGACACCGGCCTTATTCCGGACTAATATTTCCAAATTACGGTCACCGGCCAATTGATACTTGGCCTCAGTCAACCAACCGTTAATTCCGGGGAATTTATCCCCGGCCTCGGCGACCAGCTGTTCCCAGTGACGATCGATTCTATCACTAAGTGAAGGAAGGTCTTTCAAATATGTTATTTTCAACCTGACCCTGGACGATCCTAAAGTTAAAGAACTGACAGCTTCCTCTAACTCCCGGGTTTGTTCCGGGGTTAGAGTGTTCTGAAGTAACAGTGTGATCTGCCAGGTTTCTTTAGCGGTATCAACCAAGATCTCCAAAATCCTGGCTTCTTCCAAAAGAGGACCAATCGGAAAAGAAAAGGAGATCGCTTCAATCCCCTGAAAAACTTTTAATGATCGATTGTCAGGTTTGATTATATATTGCCCTGCCATTATACACTCCAAATATAATTATAATAGTGGTCAGAATCAGGAGTCAGGAGCCAGTGATCTGAAAGAGTATGCTCCGCCTCTTAAAACCAAAACGCGTGACTGTTTCTATGTAATCCGCAAAGCCCTGCTTCTTTATGGTTACTGACTACCAGCACCTGACTACTACCTTTTTAGGCTCCTGGCAACTATAGCCCAAAAGCATCAACCCTCAGCTACCAGATACCCCTTCACTCTCGCCACCACTTCATCCAAAGCCCAGCGCTCATCAATGCCGGTTTGCCTATATTTGACCTCAACTTCGCCTTGGGCCAAGCCTTTAGGGCCGATGGTAATCCGGACCGGTATCCCGATCAAATCGGCGTCTTTAAACTTCACCCCCGGCCTTTCGTTACGGTCATCCAGTAAAGTTTCGACTCCGGCGGCGTTTAGTTGATTATATAAATCTTCCGCCACCGGCAACTGATCAACGCTCACCGCAACAAGGTGGACCTGGAAGGGGGCGATGGAGACCGGCCATTTGATGCCGTTTGCATCAAAATATTGTTCAATGGCTGCCGCCATGGTCCGGCTGACCCCGATCCCATAACAGCCCATAATGATCAATTGGCTTTGGCCTTGAGCGTCTAAGAAGGCGGCATCCAAAGCTTTGCTATATTTCGTACCTAATTTAAAGATCTGGCCGACTTCGATCCCCCGGGCGTCATGCAGGCGCCCTTGGCAGTGAGGACATTGCTCACCCGGTTTGACTGTCCGCAGATCGGCATAGTTAACCTCGGGGAAATCCCGTGACGGCTCCACATTGATCAGATGATAACCTTCCTGATTGGCCCCGACCACCGCCTGATGGAGTTCTTTAACTAAGTTGTCGGCATATACTTTAATCTCCACGTCGAGTCCAATCGGGCCTACCGAACCCACCGGCAGTCCAAATAGTTGGTTAATCTCTTCCGGTGGCGCCAGATATAGCTTGTTCCCGCCTACCAAATTGCCCAGTTTAACCTCGTTGACCTGGTCGTCGCCTCTGACTAAAACAGCCACATAACCGTGATCAGTCCCATAAAAAAGGGTTTTAATCGTGGATTCCGGTTTAACGTTTAAAAAGGCGGATACTGCTTCAATGGTTTTCTGATTAGGAGTAGCCACCTTTTCAACTTCCTTAACAGGGCCGGCGGCTTCCGCCTTCATCTGGGAAGTGGCCTTTTCAATATTAGCGGCATAATCGCATTGATCGCAATAAACAATCAACGCCTCTCCGTTCTCAGCTAAAACCATAAATTCCTGGCTGGCATTGCCGCCGATGGCGCCCGAATCGGCCTCCACCGGGCGGAACTTAAGGCCGCAACGGGTGAAAACCCGGGTATAGGCCCGATACATCGCCTGATAACTTTCTTCTAATCCCGCCTCATCAATGTCGAAAGAGTATAAATCCTTCATAATAAATTCCCGGCCGCGCATCAATCCGAACCGGGGCCGGATCTCATCCCGGTATTTATTCTGGATCTGGTAGAGCCTTAACGGCAGATCACGGTAAGAACGGACATCCCCTTTGACAATGGTGGTGATGATCTCTTCATGGGTCGGCCCGAGACAAAACTCCCGGCGGTGCCGGTCCTCCAGCCGGAACATCTCCGGCCCGTAAACATCCCACCGGCCGCTCTCTTTCCAGATTTCCGCCGGTTGGATAATGGGCAGGGCCAGCTCCTGACCGCCCTCCCGATCCATCTCCTCCCTGACAATAGCCATGATCTTTCTTAAAACCCGCTGGGCTAAGGGGAGATAGGTATAAACACCGGCGGCCGATTTACGGATCATCCCGGCCCGGAGCATTAGTTGGTGGCTGACGATCTCCGCTTCCGCCGGAATCTCTCTCAAAGTAGGCGCAAATAGATTGGATTGTCGCATTAAAACTCCTCCAGTTAAAAGTCTAAAGTTAAAATTAGAAGTCAAAGGTCGAAGTCGAAAGTCAAAGGTTAAAGTCAAAAGTCTAAAACATCCGTAATCTTATTGTTTTTAATCCGTATAAATCCTGTCAAAAATAAAGTGCTTATTAGACAGGATTAACAGGATTTTTAAATAGGCTTCGTTTATTAAAGATTGTAGTTAAATTAGCTTTTTCAGCTCTTCTTCCAACACCGAAAGGATCTCCGACTCAGGGACCTTTCGGACGATCTCCCCCTTGCGGAAGATTAGAAATTCACCTTTACCGCCGGCGACTCCCAGATCGGCTTCTCTGGCTTCACCGGGGCCGTTGACGGCGCACCCCATGACCGCGATCTTAATGGGCTTATCGATCTTAGCGGCCATCCTTTCCACGGCTTGGGCCAATTTTTCCAAATCAACCTGGCACCGGCCACAGGTTGGGCAAGACACCACCGTCGCTCCGAAACTCCGTAGTCCTATGCTCTCCAATATAACCCTCCCGGCCTCAACCTCACGGGTGGGGTCACCGGTCAAAGAGACCCGCAGAGTGTCCCCGATGCCCTCCCATAACAAAATGCCGAGGCCCACCGCAGAACGGATCGAACCTTTAAACCAGGTCCCGGCTTCGGTGATCCCGATATGTAAAGGATATCCGCACTGCCCGGCCAATAAGCGGTAAGCCGCGATAGTCGCCGGTACCGAAGACGCCTTAAGAGAGATTACGATATCGGTAAAATCGGCCTCTTCCAACAACCGGACATGTCGCAAGGCGCTCTCCACCATCCCCTCGGGGGTGGGACCGTTGAATTTCGCCAGTAAATCTTTTTCCAAAGAACCGGCGTTAACCCCGATCCGGATCGGAATACCGCGTTCCTTAGCTTTTGCCGCCAATAACTTTACCCGGGAGCTTTCACCAATGTTTCCCGGATTAATCCGTAATTTGGCGATTCCGGCCTCAATGGCGGTCAATGCCAACCGGTAGTCGAAATGGATATCGGCTACCAATGGGACCGGCGCATGTTGGGTGAAGTAGGCCAGGTTGTCCGCTGCCGCAGAGTCGGGTACAGCCAGCCGGATTATTTCGCAGCCGGACCCGGAGAGCTTCATGATCTGTTCTAAAGTAGCATTTTTGTCCCTAGTGTCAGTGTTGGTCATGGACTGGATGGTGATTGGAGATCCGCCGCCGATTATTATCGAACCTACCCTTGCCGGGCGGCTGAAACGACGTGATTTGATTTTAAAATTATTAGTAATCATTCTTTTAAGATTATACCATTCATCCCTGGATAAGTTAAGGTCAGTTTAAAGTTTTCGATCGTTTTTCCTCTTGATCAAGAGCTTTTTGCAGGCTTTCAAAAAATTATAATACCAATCAAAATAACAGCTTTGATTGGTATATATTAACAATCATCCGTTTTTTATTACCTAAACATCATCTTCATTACGGTCAACATAATTTATGATATAACCGGCAAAGTCTCTAATATCCTCTAACCCTGTATCAAGAGCGGTAACCAGCTTACTAAGATCAACGTTTGCATATTCACGAACGAGAATATTACGAAAGCCAGCCATCCCTTTTATTTTTTCTCCAAATTCAATAGGTATGGCTCCTATTTTAGCCAGTTTACTAAAGATTTCGGAATATCCCTCTATAGTTATCCCTTTTTCGGCTAAAATATGGTTCCCGATATCAAGTAGGATTTGGATTGAAAGATGAAGTCCTCTTTCTATGATCCAGATCTCATCAAGGTTTTCAGTTAGCTCTTTAACAGTAACATCTTTATGAAACTCCAATTGTTTAAGATAACGGTCTAGTTCCTTTAGTTTTTCCATAATTAATACAACATCCATAAAAATCACTCCCGAAAAGGCCTTTATTGATGCGTTTTTTTAAGTATTCGTTTTGAACGTTCCGCAACGGTAAAAAATCTAAATATAACCTGATTGTTTCTTCGTGAAATTTAATCCTGACTTTTTCAGAATGACAGAACAATAGTTCACCCTTTTTAAGAACTTGATATCTTAAGAGAATCGAAGCCTTATTAAGTACCACTAGATCGACTGGGTAACCCAATAGCCGCTCCAAGTCAATTGTTAATTTGCATTCGGGACCATATGTTTTTCCTCTGTCATCCATGATTTCATTGAAAAAAACAGCGATATCGACATCACTCAACAACCCAGCGGCACCGCTCGCTTGGGAACCAAAAAGGTAAGCAAAGCTAATATACGATAATGGAGATAAAATCTCCCTGATCTGTTCCTTTAAAATCTTTTTATCCAAAAAAATGCACCCTTTCTAGCAAAACGTTGACTATATTATACCATAGAAAGTTTTCCATGTAATTAAACAGTCAAAGCTTCAAAGTAAAAAGTGTATAAGAAGCAACGCCAGTCCGAAAAAGAAAAGGGCGGTCAGCAGTTTGACTTTGGCTAAATGGTCCCGGACCAGCTTGGTCATGATTTGGCTGGACAAACCGTAGTAAGCGCCGACAAAAACCGCCAATAAAGGCAAGATAAAGATGAAATTATACAACAGCAAATAAGCGATGGCCTTAACCCTGACCGGACTCATTTCCCGGACCATCATGATCATTGGAAAGTACACCTGTCCGGTGCAGGGCAGTTCCAACAACCCGACCACAGCGCCTAAAAAGAAGCCGCTCAGATATTCGGTGGAATGTTTTTCAGTTCTAATTACCGCATGGATCTTTTGTTTTAAATGATCCCCCAATCCCAATTTCAACCGTTCATTATTCCCGCTTTTCACTGCCAAAAAATCATGTAGGTTTAATAATCCAAAAAGTACTGCCATAACAAATACTAACCAGCGTAGAGCTTTATCAACAAACTGAACTGCATGGAGTTGGTTTAAGGCTTCGAAAACCCCTGCCCCCGCTGAAAAATAGGCCGCAAATACGCCAAAGCTAAACAAAAAACCGGAAAGGAGCAGTTGTTTCTCTTTCCGTCCGATGAACGCCAGATAGGAAATGAGGAAGATAAGTGTGGTAAACGCGCAGGGATTGATCCCGTCCACCAGCGCACCGGCGATCAGGGCGGCCAGGCTGATCTTACTAAACTCATCGGATACCGATGGTTTAACCCTTGAAACGCCGGAGGGATTTTTATCCGGGAGATCGGTCCCTCCCTGAGCCTGATATCTTCCGATTAAACCGTCCAAACTCTCCCGGATCGCTGTGCCCCCTTCCAGAACATCTTGGCCGATCAAGATTAACGGCGGGGTTTTGTCGATTCTCTGTCCTGCCTCGCGTTCCAGTTTCAATAATAGTTCAAAGTTTGGGAGCGAGCTGATTGCCAGTTCTTTAATTTCTAGGTTTAACCCATATTTATCTTGCAACAACGGTAAAACTTGGGTTTTGACTTCCTGACAATCCTTACAACCTTCCGAATAAAAAAATAACAACCGCACGACTCCTGGGACGGCCAAGGTCGCGTGAGAGATTATTAATAATAGGGCGGCACAAAGCAATAAACCCTTTAGTGTCTTAGGCATCTTCCTTGATTACCCTTCCTTTGATCTTAATCATTTTTATCGGTTCGACCGGGTCGTTGGTTTCGATAATGACTAATTTGGTGAAACCGCCCCTTTGGCCTTGGGAATTAAAGGTTACTATGAGCTCAGCTTGTTTACCCGGTTTAATTCGGTTGGTTGAGAGCCGGACTTTGGCGCAGTTGCAATCAGGAGTAACGGATAAGATCTCTAAAGGCGCTTTACCGCTATTTTTGAGAACAAAGACATGTTCGACCGTTTGACCTTGGGGTATTTGGCCGAAGTCGTAGGAAGGATCCGGGATGTAAAGTTTGGAGGAGTTGGCAAGGGCAGGGTTTGGTGTTGGCAATATTAATATGAAAAATACAAGAAGTAGTAATAAGGTTTGCTTCATAACAATTCCTCGCTTACAAAAATCCCTTAGCTTAATCGAAAAGTTTCTTTGGTGAAATTTGCGAATTCCTCTAGTAAAATTTTAAAATCCCTTGGCTTAATCGAAAAATTTCTCTGGTGAAATTTTAGATGCAGGGTGGCTGTCTGAAAAAGTAGGTTATCTACTGGTTGGCGATAATTCGTTCGCTCGGTAAAGTTTGCAAGCCCTTTGAAACCATAACCGAATATCCTTCCGCCCTCTGATAAGTGTTAAATCTCATGTTAATCTTATACTAAATCTCTTTTTAAACCCAACTGATTCCCGCTAACTAGAAACCATTTTTAGAAACTTCTTACTTGAAATGTTATGAAATAAAAGGAAACCGATGTAAAGATTAGAATATTATTTTCAGAACAAATTTAGATAAACAAAATAATCACTTTAAACTATTGAATTTTACCTTTAATTTAAATCCTAATAACTAAATCCCTTAGGAGAAAAAAATATGTTTATCTTCATCATCCCTTTGTTATCACAAATCATCTTATTCCTGTTCTTTTTATTTTTTGCCTTCTATAATTACCGTTATCAAATTGCCAGTATTTTTCGGCCAAAGCTCAAAAAAGTATCCCCCTCCAATAACACTAAAGTGGCAATCGTTATTGTCTGCCGTAATGAGAAACTGGTAATCGGCGACACCATCCATGCCTGCGAAGGATTATCTTATCAAAATAAAACCATTATTGTCGGAGATGACTCTGATGATCTTGAAACGATGGCAGTTTTAAGGACCATAGCCGATGGATATGGTTGTCAAAGCTTAAATAACCAAGAAATACTCAACTCTCTCAATTATTTAGGTGTTACTGAAGCCTACGAATCTAATGGCTTTGTTTTATTGCATCGCGCAAAAAACACCGGGTTTAAAGCGGGTAATCTTAAAGCTATCGAAACTTATTTGAAGGCCAACGGCTGTGATTATATGTATCTGCTTGATGCGGACTGGCACCCCGAGCCAAAAGCGATTGAAAAGTGTCTGGCAGTCATCGAAGCCGATCCGGAGATCGCCTATGTTCAAACCAGAAGAAATAGTTATTACAGCCGCGGCGAGCATTTCCAAAGGTGTCTCGGGATGATGGAAGAAGCTTGCTATTATGTGGACTTGGTTGGCAGGCAAGTTTTAGGCGATATGATCCTCTTCTCCGGATGCTGCGCCATGTTCCGACTGTCACATTTAGCTGAAGTCGGCGGGTTTAAACCCGGACATCTTACCGAGGATATCGACCTTTCCAACCGGTGCTATCTCGCCGGATATAAGGGCGTATACCTGAATGATGTTCAAAATATCGGCGAAGTCCCTCCGGATTATAAATCTTACCGCAAACAACAGGACCGGTGGGCCAAAGGTTCGGCCAGGGTTTTACGAGACTACTTCATTGATCTTGTCAAAAGTAACAAATTGGACTTAAAAACCAAACTGAGCCTGATCCGGCAAAACGCCTATTTTACCATCGCCGTTGGAACGGGGCTTTCGCTTATTTTAGCAGTCATTTTTTTGTTTTCATTCATTTTTTGCTTCGGCTTCGGCGGCATAACCCATTTCAATCACCTAATTAGAAATGTTATTTTCTTAATCATCCCCCTCACCTATTTGATATTTTTCAGTAGTATCTTCCATTTAATCATCCTAGTGTTTAAGAAAAAGGAATGGCTAGGCTTGCTTTACATCCCTTTGGTTTGGTGGCTTAATTTATCAATTATCCATACTTATTTCAGCGCTAACCTGATCGGACTGAAACAGGGCAATAGTTCCTGGTTTCTGACACCTAAAACAAACCGAATCCATCAAAAAGTGAATCTTAACAGTGATTGGGGCATCAAAATTTTAAATCTAGCCTCCCTGGTTTTAATGATGATCATTTATTATCTGGCCTTTATTACTCAAAAAGGAGTTGCCGCTTTGGTCATCCCCTATGCTGTCAGTTGGATTCCCGCGTTTCTAATCGGCGCAATCAAGAGTTAAGATTATTTATTCAATAACGACCGCTTCTCCAATTTTAATTTACCTCTTTTATCCCATATCCCCCAATGGGCGCCCGCCACCGGCTCATATCTGGCTTTCCACCTTTCATCGAACGCTTCGAAATAATAATAAGGAACGTTATTTTGTGAGGCCCAAACGGTAAAACCATCAAAGAACAGTTGGGAATTTTTCAATGAGGCAACCGCCGGTCCCAGGTTCCCACCGCCGCTGGGCCAACCCACTTCCGACAAGATTACTTCTTTATCTTGATACCGCGTCTTTATTTGTTCATAAACCCGCTGCAGCCTGGGCAAAGCTTGGCGAATCCCACGTTTTTCCCAAAAGGGGTGGCAATTGATCATAATAATGTCGCAAGCCTCTGCTACCTTGGGATGACGCATGATCTCATTATAAATATCAACGGTTGTGACGGGCAGGTTTGGAACCTCTCGTTTTACATATCGCAAATACTCAAGCAGCCGGTCTTCGCTCACGGTCCGATGCCATAAGACTTCATTCCCGAGGATTAAAATATCCGCTTCCCCGGCTTTGGCAATCTGAATTAATCTGGCGATCTGCCGGTCGTTGGCTTGGGGATCGACATCCAGCCAGGCGCCGATCGCCGCCTTCAGACCCATTTGATGAGCCAGCCGCCCTACTTGATCCATTCCGTTAACACAACTGTAGGTACGGATCCATTCGGTATAGGGCGCGATTATTTTCATCCGGGCGATTATCTGTTTTGCGCTGATCCGATCGTCGATGGCAGGATCTTGCCACTCCATGTAGGGACTGAAGTTTAGACCGTATAATTTTTTCTTGGGACTACCGTTGGCAAGCGCTAGTGCGGTCAGAAACAGTATTAAACACAGACCGAAAAATAGTAGTAATCTTTTATTTCTCAACTACGCCACTACCTTTCAAGGTTAGATGATAGATATTCCCGGCTGGTAAGCCAGATGGGTTCAAAATAGATGGACGTGTCACCTAGAAACCGCACAAAATCAGATTTGTTTGTATCCCTGGAAAAGACGATTACTCTCAGTCCATAGTCCCGGTATGTTTTTCCCAGTTGGTTGATTACCGATATTTCCTTGACACTGTATGGGCAATATGCTCTAAAGATCTGTAACAACCACGGAACCTTTAAATCAACCATTTTCAAGTATATAGCTAAAGTCATTAAAAATATTAGTTCCCTAATCTTAATCATACCATGAGAAAATATTGTTTTCGCGAATTTCAATTTTTGTAGGTTCATTGTTTTCCAAATATACTCTGATTAGTATAGTTCATAAGTCCTGTTAAACGTCCCCTTCGCTCCGGTATACCTCGTCCGATTCCCATTAGCGTCATAATCATAATGGGATATCAACGCGCCATCCTGATAAACATCAGTCAACTCATCGGTATTCGAATCATAAACATATGTATACGAATACGTCTCCCCGCCGCAACAATCCATCATCATCATAGCCGTAACTGACGCTGTTCCCATCATTGGCACTCTGGGAAGTAATCATAAAATCATTGTTATACGTTACACCAACATTCCCGGTGGTCGCATGGTAGACGAAGGTGATTTCCTCCTCCGGTATCAGTATCTCCTGCAACCGGCCACTGGTATCATAACTGAACCCGATCGTCTTCCCGTCCAGCCTGGTGACCAAAGTCTGCTGCTTCCTGCGAAGTAGCGAAGCTAATCCGCTTCCCGCTCGGCAGGATCTGCCTGATCCCCTTAAGTCCTTTGATTTTTTAAGTCTTTTTTTGATTAAGGTATGCTACTTACACATACATAAAGTTTAATTTTATCAATAAACAAATCGATTTTATCATCCTTTTTTAAAACAGTTACTCTTAAAATCATATCTTTTTTAAATTTTTTTACTGGAAACTCAAAAGTGGTTAGAACCACTTTTTTATAAAAATTCATATCTTGTTTCGAATACGATGCACTTTCCATTGCCATTATATCTTTTCTGTATATAATTTTTTCATTTTGTATTATTTGTAATCGCATTTTACCATCAAATCTATAAGTTGAAGGGATACTGCAACTTTCATCAAAAAAGCCTATTTCGTAAATATCGATGTACTTAGGTTTTATTGAATACTCTTTCGAAAAACCTTCCTTATTAAATGGAAATTCATCAATAAGCAATGATTCATATAAGTCTTTTGGGGGTAAAGCTAAATGAATCAAATGCCGAATGCCTATAGGAAGATTATAAATTAACCCAATAATGAAAGCCATAACAAGAACTACAATACCGAAAGCTTTTAAAAAATTCATTTTGGGTTCCTCCTCCATCTTTCCCCATTATTATTTACAGACATTTTTTTCTCTCTCCGTCTTCAATCGTTCATACTCCCTTCTTAATCTATCACACCAATCCTGACAATTA
>JAEWZY010000039.1 GCA_023394955.1 Bacillota bacterium | reverse complement strand
TATCCGCCGGTATAGAGATTGATAACCCCGCACCCCAGCCGTTTACCGGCGTTGCCGGCGGGTTGGGACCGGTAGTCGTCGGGATTTTGATGAATAATCACTGATTTGCCGATGATATCCTTCACTTGGAAGCGATTCGTGAAAAAACCCATCTCGGCGCAGCCCCGATTGGAGAAGAGTACTGGAAAATCTCCGGCGTGATTTCCATGGGGCTGCCCATCGGGGTTCCAATGTTCACCTGCTGCTTGGAAGGGGTTCTGGGGATCGCCGACGGCGCAATCGCCAAATTGGTGAAGATGAAACCCATGAGGGCCGATTGGAGCTTGATTATCCCGAGCGGGTTGATAAGGCGGCAGTCCGGAGACTGTCGCCATTACCTGAGTCCCCCCCGGAACATCCCAGAAATACACGTAGCCCCTTAATTCCGGAGCTAAAGGCCCGCCTTTGATTTGAGCAACCGCGAAATTACACTGATTGTTCCAGCATGGCCAAGCCATCCCTCTGGCATAGGCAGGGGCGCTATTAATCTTCGGTTTGGTAGTTTCCGGTCTCGGAGTCTTTGTTTTTTTCATTAACCATTCCACCTTGTGAAATAATATTATTCTAGCAAGGCTGTTCTTCTGTCATTTATATTATATTGAGCTAAGATGAAAAAGGTTTAATTTGGTGGTGGCGAAAATAATTAGATAACGAAATTTCCGATTTCAGGAACAAATTTCTATCGGGCGCGTTAAGTATGCTAAATAACAATTAAATCTGGCAAACATTCAAACATTGCCGTTATGATCAACGGTAAATTATTTTAAATTGGGCTAGCACTCATTGGGTTAGAGTGCTAACAAAACGATAAAACCTTTTACATACGGGGGAAATAATAATATAATTCATAATTATTTGGAGAAAAAACAGCTTAAAAAGAACCATGAGAAAATTACGGTTTTCAATAAATGATACACCGGAAGGAGTGAAGGGATATGGATCTTAATCGGATGACTGAGAAAGTCCAACAGGGTTTATTGAACGCTCAAAGTCTGGCGGCGCGGGAAAGCAATCAGCAGGTGGAGGTAGAGCATTTACTCCTGGCCTTATTAGAACAGGACGGCGGGCTAGCGGTTTTAGTTCTGACCAGAGCAGGAGTTGAGTTGGAGGGATTAACCCACCGGATAAAGGGAGAGATAGAGCGGTTGCCAAAAGTAACCGGACCATCGGGCGGGCCAGACCAAATTTATGTCACCGGACGTCTCAACCGTTTGTTAGCTTTAGCCGAAGATGAGGCTCAAAAACTTAAGGATGATTACCTCTCGGTCGAACATTTATTATTGGCGATGACTGCTGATAACGGAGTAACTGGACGGATTTTTAAAGAACAGAGTCTTACTAGAGAAAAAATACTAAGCGTCTTGAAAGAGATCCGGGGTAGCCAACGGGTTATTTCCCCGAACCCCGAGGCGACCTATGAGGTTTTGGAGAAATACGGACGGGACTTGACCCAACTTGCCGCCCGGAGTAAATTGGACCCGGTAATCGGAAGGGACGAAGAGATTCGCCGGGTGATTCAGGTATTGTCGCGCCGGACCAAAAATAATCCAGTCCTCATTGGAGAACCGGGAGTCGGAAAGACCGCGATTGTAGAAGGTTTAGCCCAACGGATTATCCGGGGGGATATCCCTGACGGGCTTAAAAATAAACGGGTAGTATCGCTGGATATGGGTTCGTTGATAGCCGGGGCCAAATACCGGGGGGAATTTGAGGAACGGCTGAAGGCGGTCTTAAAAGAAGTTCAGAACTCCGACGGACAGATAATCCTATTCATCGATGAATTGCATACCGTAGTCGGCGCCGGTAGGACCGAAGGCGCCATGGACGCCGGCAACCTGCTCAAACCGATGCTGGCCCGGGGGGAATTGCATTGTATTGGGGCTACCACCCTTGATGAATACCGGAAGCATATCGAAAAAGACGCCGCTTTGGAACGGCGTTTCCAAACGGTACTTGTGGACCAGCCAACGGTTGAGGATACCATCTCCATTTTGCGTGGTTTGAAAGAACGATACGAGGTCCATCATGGGGTTCGGATTCGGGACGGGGCTTTGGTTTCGGCTGCGGTCTTGTCCCACCGTTATATCTCCGACCGTTTTCTTCCCGATAAAGCTATTGACCTAGTGGATGAGGCCGCAGCTAAATTGAGGACGGAAATTGACTCGATGCCTTCCGAATTGGATGAGATGCTCCGGAGGGTAATGCAATTGGAGATCGAACGGGAAGCATTAAAGAAAGAGGCGGATGAGGCTTCCCGGGAACGATTGGCCCGGTTGGAAAAGGAGTTGGCTGATCTTAAGGCTGAATCCGATGAGCTTAAGGTCAGATGGGACTCGGAAAAAGAGGCTATCCGTAACTTGCACCGGATCCGGGAGGAGATTGAAAACACTAAAACCGAGATAGAAAGGGCCGAATTAGAATACGATCTGAACCGGGCTGCGGAGTTAAAATACGGGAAATTAATCAGTATGGAAAAGAAACTAAAAGAAGCAGAGGGTTCATTAACTAAAAACCAGGGAGTATCAAGACTAATCAAAGAAGAAGTGGATGAGCAGGATATTGCCGAGGTAGTGAGCCGTTGGACCGGGATTCCCACGACCAAGTTGATGGAAGGGGAGGTCCGAAAACTCCTTCACCTTGGGGAAGAGTTACATAAGCGGGTCATTGGCCAGGAGGAAGCGGTGACAGCCGTGTCCGAGGCGGTTATCCGGACCCGTTCCGGACTGAAAGACCCGAACCGTCCGATTGGCTCTTTTATCTTCCTAGGTCCCACCGGGGTCGGAAAAACCGAGTTGGCCCGGGCCTTGGCCGAGTTTCTCTTTGACGACGAAAATATGATGATCCGGATCGATATGTCTGAGTACCAGGAGAAACATACGGTAGCCCGGTTGATCGGAGCGCCACCGGGTTATGTCGGTTATGAGGAGGGAGGGCAATTGACTGAAGTGGTCCGCCGGAGGCCCTATTCTGTAATTCTCTTTGATGAGATCGAAAAAGCCCATTACGATGTCTTCAATGTGATGCTTCAGATTTTGGATGACGGCAGGCTCACCGACGGTCAGGGGCGAACTGTTGATTTTAAAAACACGGTAGTGATTATGACCTCCAATGTCGGCAGCCAAAGGATTTTAGATTATAAAGGGGCTTTTAGCGGAACAGGTTATGGAGCGATGAAAACGGCGGTCCTGGAGGAGATGGGACGGAACTTCCGGCCTGAATTTTTGAACCGGATCGATGAAATTATCGTTTTCCATGCCTTAGATGAAGAGCATCTGAAGGAGATTACCGAGATTCATCTGGGCCGGGTTAGAAAAAGACTAGAGGACCGGCATATCAGTCTAGAATTGAGTGACGCTGCCAAGAGCCATTTGGTAAGAATGGGATATGAGCCCGCTTATGGAGCAAGGCCTTTAAAACGGGCGATTCAGAAGGAAGTGGAGACGCAGTTGGGTCGGTTATTGCTCCAAGGTGAAGTTCGGGACGGGCAGAGAGTGAAGGTCGATTATGAACAGGGAAAAGGACTGAGTTTTAAGTCTGAATAATTAGATTCAATAATTATTGAATAAAGTATTAAAGCGCTGGTAGCTGTTTTTCCAACGCTTTCTTTTGTGTTTTTAAGGCTATTTTATTAACTTGTTAATGGAATTTCAAATTAGATCGGGAATTAAATTGCCTTAAACTAAAGGGTGGAGACAGTCGGACGGCGAAATAGGGATCTAATCAAATCTTAAATTGGAGCGATATATTATGAGTTTGAAAGTGGATTCGAAGGCGCGTGGCCTGATTTTTGACATTGACGGTACCCTAGCTGATACCATGCCGACCCATTTTCAGTCTTGGCAGCAAGTGGCCGAGAGGTACGGTTTTGTATATCCTGAAGAGCTGTTCTATAAATTAGCCGGAATGTCAACAGCTGAAATAGTCCGGTATATTAATGAAAATCAGCGAAAGAATTTAGTCGTAGAAGAGGTTGTAAGAGCAAAAAACCAAGCTTATCTAGGTTTAAATGAGAAAATACGCCTAATTGAACCCGTGTTCAAGATAGTGAAAGAATTCTATGGAAGAATACCGATGGCCCTCGGCACCGGCGAATATCAAGAGATAGCCTTGATTAACATCAGAATAACAGGATTGGACCGTTATTTTGACAAGATCGTGACCGCGGATGATGTAACCAAATCCAAACCGGATCCGGAGACTTTCTTGAAATGCGCTCAATTAATCAATGTTCCGCCTGAGTATTGCCAAGTTTTTGAAGACGGGGGAGCTGGTCTGGAAGCGGCCCGAAGAGCGGGGATGATTACGACGGATGTAAGGCCTTTTATTAGGGAGGATGTTTCAGCTTAATTACTTTTTGAAGATAAGCGGGTTTTGGGCCGAATGAGACGTAGTTTGTTTTTTACCGTTACAGAACAATGTTTAACGAAAATAGAGGGGTATAGCTAAATTTGGTGAAATAAATATTAAATCAGGTAAACATAAAAGATTGAAACGAATGGCGTATCTTTTCGTTATCTATCTTAATATAATAAAAATATCTCTACAAATTTAGTGATAAATAGGAGATTAGAAAGGAGAGTAAAATGAATGCTTTATCTTTCATCGTAAATATGGAATTAATCTCAGCTCTGTGTCTATTATTCGGATTGGCTTTCGTTGTCTTTGAAATGTTTGCCCCCGGTTTTGGGGCTCCGGGAACTGTTGGACTGATATTATTAATCTTCGGAGTAGTGCGAACCGCTCAAAATATTGTGCAAGTATTGATTCTGGCGGGCATCATCTTATTTATTCTTGCTATAGCGCTGATAGTCGTGGTTCGTTCAGCATCCAGGGGGCGATTAGCCAAGACGCTGGTTCTTAGTAATTCTTTTAAAAAAGAGTACGGATATTCTGGCACTGAGGATTTAAAAGATTTTTTGGGGAAAAGCGGGACGGCGTCGACTGTATTGAGACCAGCGGGAACGGCTGATTTCGAAGGGATTAAATTGGATGTGGTAACTGAATCCGAATTCCTACCCCAAGGCACAAAGATTACGGTAATCAAAGTCGAAGGCCGCAGGGTTGTAGTTCGTGAGTTGAATAGTATAAATAAATAATTTTAAGTCAAAGTGTGAAAGTTATTGGTAATAAAGAAGGGGAGGCAACAAAAATGGATCTTATAAGTGGATTTTTCGTAATCGTTTTATTAATTGTTTTTTTCTCAATCTTTTTTAGCTTTGTTCCGATTGGTTTATGGATTTCCGCCTTTGCGGCCGGAGTCCGGATTGGGATTTTTAATCTAATCGGAATGAGGCTTCGTCGGGTAGTTCCTTCCAGAATTGTCATTCCGCTAATTAAGGCGAATAAAGCCGGCTTGGACATTTCGTCAAACAAATTAGAGGCTCATTTTTTAGCGGGAGGGAATGTCGATCGAGTGGTTAATTCTTTGATTGCCGCTCAACGGGCGAATATCCCTTTGGAATTTGAACGGGCTGCAGCCATCGACTTGGCTGGACGTAACGTCTTGGAAGCGGTTCAGATGAGCGTCAATCCTAAAGTGATTGAAACTCCGATTGTTGCGGCTATCGCTAAAGATGGTATTGAGCTGAAATCAAAAGCCCGGGTGACAGTAAGGGCCAATATTGATCGTTTGGTCGGAGGCGCTGGAGAAGAGACCATTATCGCCAGGGTTGGGGAAGGGATCGTTACCACCGTCGGATCGGCCGAAACTCATAAAATTGTTTTGGAAAACCCGGATTTAATCTCAAAAACCGTTTTAAATAAAGGGTTGGATGCTGGAACCGCCTTCGAAATTTTATCGATTGATATTGCCGACGTGGATGTGGGTAGGAATATCGGCGCTCAACTTCAAATGGACCAGGCGGAAGCCGATAAGAGAATTGCCCAAGCAAAAGCTGAGGAAAGAAGGGCAATGGCTGTAGCTAAAGAGCAGGAGATGAAGGCCGCCGTTCAAGAGATGCGGGCCAAAGTTGTAGAGGCTGAGGCCGAAGTGCCGAAAGCTATGGCTAGTGCTTTGCGTGAAGGGAAACTGGGGGTCATGGATTACTATAATATGCAAAATGTAATCGCCGACACCCAAATGAGAGGCTCAATCTCCGGCATGACTAAGAATGACGGGTCCGGAACTGAAAAGAAATAAGACACCGGACATTACCGGTTCAAAGGAGTTGAGGAATAGTGGAAAGGGTGCTTTATTTACGGCGTAAACCAAAGCAATCTCCGAAACCGGAACAGCCTTCTTTATCTGATACGGTTAAATTGCCGGTTAAAATTGATTCCGATTCCGCCTATGATATTAACGAGATTGGCAGGAACGACTATGGTTTTGATTTTGAACTGAGCCGCAAAAATATTTTACAGGGGATAATTTTTGCAGAGGTTATCGGAAAACCGAAAGGGAGTAGAAGGTATCGGAAATAGCGAATAAGAAAACCTAAGTTTCAATTTTAATCTATTTTTATGGTATTAAAGAAGCTGTCTCAGTAGAGGCGGCTTCTTTTTGACATCGTCACCTTACCCCCCCAACACCACTGCGGTGGTTGTCGGCTCGCCAAGCTGATTTCCGTCGAAAACGTGGTTAAATCTTCCATAAGGCTGCTATAAACTTGGAAAATGTTTAAAGCGGTAAGGGTTTAAAGCATTAACTTGCTTATTAGAATGCTTTGTAGTATAATTTGAATAATGCAAAAGGGAGTAGTTTCCCGCTATTTTGGTAGCGGTTCGACAAGGTCAACATACCCGGCTTACAGCCTGGCCTTGCCGGTCATTTTGACTAATGAGACTTTTGCGCCTGCGGAGGGCGCATTGGTCTTTTTTTTACAGGTACATGAAGGATATAAATTAATACAGTTCCTGTAATTAATTTAACCTAGTTGATGAATATTGTTTTATCGGGAGGAAAATAAATTGAAAATTGTAATTGTCGGCGCCGGTAAACTCGGGTTTGATTTGGCGCGAGTGTTATCTCAGGAAGAACATGATATTATCGTCATTGACAAAGATCCTGAAGCAACCGGCCCGATTGCCGATAATTTTGATGTGATGACCGTCGTCGGGAACGGCGCCAGTGTTAAAATTCTGGAAGAGATCCAAGTTAAAACCACCGATATTTTACTGGCGGTCACTGATAATGACGAGCTAAATATCATCGCCTGTATGCTTGCTAAACAATTTGGAGTGCGGACCACTGCGGCCCGGGTCCGGAACCCGGACTATTCTTCCGCTCTGCCCTCAGTCTTATCTTACACCAATTTCGGGATTGATCTAATCATTAATCCCGAATACCTGGCTGCCCAGGAAATCTTTCGTCTGATTGAAGTTCCCACCGCCACTGGAATCGAATATTTTGCCGGGGGCAAATTAAGCATGATCGGTATTAAAGTCGCTGAAGAAATGGAGATCACCGGTAAGAAAATCGCCGAACTCAATTTGGAAAAGTATACAATTGTCGCAGTGATCCGGAAGGAACAAGTGATTATTCCCAACGGGAACACGCAGCTTTTACAGAACGATAAGATCTACGTTCTGGGAAAAACCGCCGGGTTTCATAATCTCAACGGTTTAATGAAGTTAAAGAAACCTAAGTTTAAACAGATCATCATCGCCGGGGGCGGTTTAATCACTCAATACCTTGTTTATTTGTTACGAACCAAAAAGAACCTGCCCGAAATAAAAGTAATTGAGTCGTCGGCGGAAAAATGCCGAACCCTCTCCACCGAACTGGAAGGTTGCCAGATTATTCATGCCGATGCCACTAAAATGGAGATTCTGGAAGAGGAAAATTTGGGGGAAACCGATATCTTTATCTCATTGACCGGATCTGACAATTCGAATCTAGTAGCTTGTATGTTAGCCAAAAAGAGAGAGGTTAATGAGGTCATCTGTGAAGTGTCCCGGGAGGATTATATCCCGCTTGCGGAAAGCCTCGGAGTCACCGCTGCCATTACGCCGCGTCTTTTAACGGTAAGCACGGTACTTAAGTTAATGCGTGGGAAAAATGTGATCTCGGTTAACCTGCTTAATACGGGAGAGGCAGAGATGCTTGAATTGGAGGCGGAACCTGACTCGCCGATCACCAAGTCCTATTTGCGTAACCTAAAGATACCAACCGGTGTGGTAATCGGCTCCATCACTCAAAATGGTAACATTTTGGTCCCGCGGGGCGATACCCAAATTCAACCCGGAGATCGGGCGATTGTCTTTGCTTTGCGTCCGGTTGCTCCTAAGATCGAGCAGTTTTTCCATAATGGCGCAACAATGGCTTAGGTGGAGAAGAAATGCAATATCAACTAATAATTCATTCGATTGGTAATCTGTTAGTATTATTAGCGCTGACTATGTTCTTTCCGGTAATTTGGTCAGTCAAAGATCGATCATCGGATTTGGCGTCACTGTTGCTCTCAATAGCAATCACTTTGATTGTGGGTTTTTTAATGCGCCAAGTCAAGCCCAAAGGCAAGTTTGGTCGTAAAGAAGGATTCGCCATTGTTGGGTTTGGTTGGGTTCTGATCGTGGCCTTTGGAGCCCTTCCGTTATATATTTCAGGAGCGGTTCCAAGCTTTACCGATGCCTATTTTGAAATCATGTCCGGTTTTACCACGACCGGGGCTACGGTAATCAGTGATGTGGAGAGTCTGGATCGGGGTATTCTATTTTGGCGAAGTTTAACTCACTGGATTGGCGGCATGGGAATTATCGTGCTATCCCTTGCCTTCTTCACCCTATTCGGAGGCGGAGTCTCGATGTTCCATGCCGAGGTTCCTTCTTTAGTTCCGGAAAAGATTATGCCGCGGTTAAAACAAACTGCAATGGCTTTATGGGGGATTTATACAGTTATTTCATTAATCCAGATTATTGCATTGAAGCTGGCAGGGCTTTCCTTTTTTGACAGTTTGATTTATACTTTCGGCTCCATGGGCACCGGGGGGTTCTCATCTTATAACATTAGCGTTGAGGCTTATCATAGCGTTCCAATTGAAATGATTTTAGTATTCTTTATGGCTTTGGCCGGGATCAACTTTTCCCTCTATTATCGGGCGGTCCATAAGCGAAGTCTCAAGGCGATTGTTACCGATCCTGAAGCCCGGGGTTATTTATCAATCTTAATAGTCGCTACTTTTTTAGTAACGGGATCACTGGTTATCAGCATGAAATTACCGGTATTGAGAGCTTTACGATACGCTGTTTTTCAAGTGGTATCTATCTGCACCACTACCGGTTTTTCCAGCACTGACTTTGCCCTTTGGCCTCCATTTGCCCAAGCTATTCTATTGTTCTTAATGTTTATCGGAGCTAGCGCCGGTTCGACCGGTGGCGGGCTTAAAGTGGCGCGGTTGTTGTTGTTATTTAAATATATGAAAAAGCAAATAAAAAGAATAGCTAGGCCGCGGTTGATGATCCAAACCAAGCTGGGAGAGTCGCACATTCAGGATTCGGTTGTTCATGAAATATTGGCTTTCTTTTTTATCTATATTTTATTATTTGTTTTGGGAGGAATGGTGCTTGCTG
>JAEWZY010000023.1 GCA_023394955.1 Bacillota bacterium | reverse complement strand
CATCACAGCAGCCATTAAAATAACTAATAACTTTTTCATCTTTGTAAACTTTCCTCCTTATTTTTTAACTCTAAGTAATACTTGTACTGCCAAACCTTACTGTTCTCCGCCCACCCCCTTTCAATCTATCGGACCGGAGTCCAGTATGAGGGATCCAATGTTCTCCTCAAATGCGCTCCGGAAACGTCATGGGTCAGATCCAATACATATCGCCCCAACTTCGCCAAATAAAACATATATTTATTTGTAACATTTAATCTCTGAAATTGACTTCCTTTTCTAGAAACATCCGTATCAATTTTAATCTTAAATAGTACAATCTGTCAAGGAAATCTTTCTTAACACAACCTGATTCTTCCTTAACTGTATCTTAAACTCAATTTATTATGTATGTACCATTGCTTATATTTATCCTCTATTTTATAAGTATTATTACAACGCTGGTTTCAAAAAACCTCTTTTTTTTTGAAAATTTTTCATCCAATCTACCATTCCTTTGTATCACAGCAAAGATATACTTAATCTTTCGCGGACCGGACCCCGATTCCTCCTGAAAAATCTGTCCTCATAATTTACTTTTACTTATGCCGCCTTCCCTTCCTCATCCGAAAGAATATCTTTTGCCCCTAAAAAACTTCGCTTTTTTCGAACGGTAAAGATAAAGTAGTTCCTTTGCGATCTCAATGCTTTATCCGCGTCATCTGTGCTCTTTGCGATCTCTGTGATCATTGACCCTGATCGAATATCACGATATAATATACTTGATTTTGGAAATATCCGAAGGGCCGAAAGGAGCGATCATAAATGACCGATCATGAAATGTTGGAATTGCTAGTCCAAAAAGTAACCGGTTTAGAACAAAAGATAACCGGCTTGGACCATTTGGAACAAACAGTAACCGGCTTAGATCAAAAGCTGACCGGGGTGGGGCATACAGTAACCAACTTAGACCAAAAGGTAACGGGATTGGACAAAAGGCTAATCGGATTGGAACAAAAATTCACCGGTTTAGATCAAAAAGTAACCGGTTTGGACCAAAAGGTTTCTGGGATGGATCAAAGATTAACCGGCTTGGACCAAAAGGTCTCCGGGATGGATCAAAGATTAACCGGCTTGGATCAAAAGGTCTCCGGGATGGATCAAAAATTCATCGGCTTGGACCAAAAGGTCTCCGGAATTGAAAAAGATGTCAAATTCATCAAAGTCCAACAATCCGAACACGGCGAAATGATTCAATCGCTGGTCCATTCCGGCGAAGTCCAAAAGGCCCGGCATGACGCCTTGCAAATGGAAGTGGCCAAACTATCCGGCGGGATCAGACAAGGGTTCTCGGATTTGGTGGAAGCGCAAAAATCCCTCTTTGAAATGTACGGTGAACACGAAACGAAAATCCGCACCCTCGGGCGCCGGCCGGTTTAAGCGAATGGATATTCCGTTTACTTAACAAGCGATCCTTATATTAAATTCCTTCTTCATGTCCTTCATGGTGGAAATAACACTTTTCTTTATTCTATCAACTTAAAATCAGCGTAATCTGCGCTCATCAGTGATTCATCTGCGGTTCGATCTTAAGATGGCGATCTGTCCCGTCCGGACGATCTCCCTGATCCCGAAAGGCTTCAACAGCGCGATCAACGCCTCGACTTTGTCGGCCTCACCGGTAATCTCGACCACCACTGCCCGGCTGCTGACATCGACGATCTTGGCCCGGAAAATATTGACGATCTGCAGCACTTCCGAGCGGCTTTGGGAACCGGCGTTTACTTTGATCAAAGCCAACTCCCGTTCCACCGACTCCCCGGTGGGTAAATCATTAACCTTGACCACATCGATTAGTTTATACAGTTGTTTTTCAATCTGCTCCACCACTTGATCGTCTTCAGCATCAACCACAATGATAATCCGCGATAAAGCCGGATCTTCGGAACTGCCTACGGCGATGCTTTCGATATTATAACCTCTCCTGCTGAACAGGCCGGCCACCCGGATCATGACGCCGGGTTGGTTGACCACCAATGCCGAGATAATATGCCTCATCAACTATTCACCCCTATCATCTGATGAATCGCGCCCCCGGCAGGCACCATCGGCAGTACGTTCTCCTCCCGTTCCACGTGGCAATCGACCACCACCGGGCCGGGCGCGGCGAAGGCTTTCTCCAGGGTGTCCCGGAGTCGGCTTACTTCTGTAATTTTGAAACCTTTAGCTCCATAAGCTTCAGCGATCTTCACAAAATCCGGGTTCTGATCGAGGACCGTTCCCGAGTAGCGTTTATCAAAGAAAAACTCCTGCCATTGCCGGACCATTCCCAGATAAAAATTATTGATGATTACTACCTTAACCGGTATCTGATTGGCTACGGCGGTCCCCAACTCCTGAATATTCATTTGAAAACTGCCGTCCCCGGCGATGTCAATTACCAAGCGGTCCGGATTGCCGACTTGGGCCCCAATGGCCGCCGGAAACCCAAATCCCATCGTTCCCAAACCCCCCGAAGTTATCAACGAACGGGGTTGCGTGAATTTATAAAATTGAGCGGTCCACATCTGATGCTGCCCGACTTCGGTACAGATAATGGCGTCGCCTTTGGTGATCCCGTTAATCTCCTCCACCACTCGCTGGGGGTTTAACTTATCCCGGTCGTAGGTTAAAGGATACTCCTTCTGCCAGGCGGCGATCTGCTTTAGCCATTCCGGGCGCTTCTGCGGCGTTATTTTTTCCGATATGTTTTCTAAAACCATCCGGACGTCGCCGACAATCGGGATATCCACCCCTACATTCTTCCCGATCTCGGCCGGATCGATATCGATATGAATCACTTTAGCCTTTGTCGCAAAGGTATCGGCTTTGCCGGTCACCCGATCGTCGAAACGGGCCCCGACAGCGATCAATAAGTCGCATTCGCAAGCTGCAAAGTTGGCTGCGGCTGTTCCATGCATCCCCAACATCCCGAGATTGAGTGGATGATCCCCCGGAATAGCGCTGATCCCCATTAAAGTAGGGGTTACCGGAGCGCTAATGGTCTCCGCCAACTTGATCAATTCCGCATTAGCCCCGGAAGCTACTACACCCCCCCCAACATAGAGTAAGGGGCGTTCCGAGTTTTGAACCGCTTCTAACGCATCTTTAACTTGACGGGCGTTACCGACATAATTAGGCTTATACCCTGGTAAACTAATGGTTTCAGGGTAATTGGGCTTATCGGTTTGGACCGTTATATCCTTAGCGATATCAATCAAAACCGGGCCAGGCCTGCCGGAACTTGCGATATGAAAAGCTTCCTTAACCACTCGCGGCAGATCCTTAATATCTTTCACCAGATAATTATGTTTGGTTATCGGCATAGTGACACCGGTTATATCCGCCTCCTGAAAAGAATCGCAACCCAGTAAGGAAGTGGGCACCTGTCCGGTAATAGCCACTAACGGCACTGAATCCATGTAAGCGGTGGCGATCCCGGTCACTAGATTAGTCGCTCCCGGGCCGGAAGTAGCCAGGCAGACCCCGGTCTTCCCAGTGCTTCGCGCATATCCGTCGGCGGAATGGGCCGCCCCTTGTTCATGACGGACCAGAATGTTCCGGATTTTACTATCATATAATGCGTCGTAAATAGGAATAACTTGCCCGCCCGGATATCCGAAGATAACCTCTACCTCTTGCCGTTCGAGGCATTCCAAAAGAATTTGCGCTCCGGTAAGTTTCATAAGCATCCCTCTTTTTTACGAAATTTGGTATTATTAAATATTAGAATTAATAATAATGTATGGCATATTTATTGTCAAGAATTTTTTTCAAATTTATAACTACTTGCCATTACTAAGTTTGTAGCTGGCCGCCATCACATAACCCTTATTTTATAAGCAATACAATTTTATTACTTCTACAAATTTATAATTGAAGCTTTTTTACCTAGAGCATTAATCCCAATCATATTAACACAGGATTTTAAAGTTTACACTTTTCAGCGATACCGCTTAAAATCGACCCCGAAGAATAGTAACTAAGATAAAAATAAAGAGTAAAAGATCTTTCTTTTTTCCTTTACTCTTTCCCATTTACCCTTTTATTTCAGCACCGCCCCCGTATTCGCCGAGGTTACCAACTTACTATACCGGCTTAAATAACCGGTCTTGATCTTCGGTTCCGGCTGCCGCCAAGCTGCTTGCCTCCTGCTTAACTCTGCTTCGCCGACTAACAGATCCACTCTTTTCCCCGGAATATCGATCTTAATCCGATCGCCTTCTTGAACAAAAGCTATCGGGCCGCCCTCCATCGCTTCCGGCGAAATGTGCCCAATGGAAGCTCCTCGCGAAGCTCCTGAAAAACGGCCGTCCGTTAACAGCGCTACTTCCTTATCCAAACCCATACCGGCAATGGCCGACGTCGGGCTGAGCATCTCCCGCATTCCCGGTCCGCCTTTCGGTCCCTCGTACCGAATGACTACAATATCTCCGGAAACTATTTTTCCATCTAAGATAGCTTTGATACCCTCATCCTCTGAATTAAAGACCCTTGCCGGTCCTTCATGCCGCATCATCTCCGGCGCAACCGCCGACTGTTTCACTACACAGCCTGCCGGCGCCAGATTACCCCATAAAATCGCCAATCCTCCTTGCTCATGATAGGCCCCTTCCAAGGGGTGAATCACATCAGCGCGTTTTACCTTAACGGCAGCGATATTCTCTCCGATAGTTTTTCCGGTTACTGTCGGCAACTCGGTATGGATTAAGCCCTTACCGTTTAACACCGACATAACTGCGGGAATACCACCGGCCTCATCCAAGTCTTGAATATGATGGGTTCCTCCCGGGCGTAAATAAGCCAAATGAGGCGTCTTCTTACTAATCTCATTAATCCATTCTAAATCGAGATTGATCCCAAGCTCATGAGCGATGGCCGGCAGGTGCAGCACGGTATTGGTTGAGCCTCCGATAGCCATATCTACTGTGAAAGCATTGGCAAAAGCTTTTTCAGTCATGATCGCTCGCGGCCTGACATCCGAGCTGACTAATTCCATGATTTTCATTCCAGCGGTTTTAGCCAGACGGATCCTCCTGGCATCAACTGCGGGAATAGTACCGTTTCCCGGTAACCCCATCCCTAAGACCTCAGTCATACAATTCATGGTATTGGCGGTAAACATCCCTGAACATGAACCGCAACCTGGGCAGGAGACTTCTTCCAACTCCTTCAACTCCGCTTCACTGATCTTTCCCGCCGAAACCGCCCCTACCCCCTCAAACATCGAGTTTAAATCGACCCGGTTGCCGTTGAGATTGCCGGCCAACATCGGGCCGCCGCTCACCACAATGGCTGGTAAGTTTAACCGCCCGGCAGCCATTAACATTCCCGGTACTATTTTGTCGCAATTGGGAACGAAAATAACTCCGTCAAATGCATGGGCTATTACCATACTCTCAATGGAATCAGCTATCAATTCACGACTCGCCAAAGAATACTTCATTCCCTCATGCCCCATGGCGATGCCGTCACAGACCCCGATCACCCCGAACTCAATCGGAGTTCCACCGGCCATCCTGACCCCCGCTTTGACCGCTTCGACAATTGTATCTAAATGAATATGGCCCGGGATAATTTCATTGGCGGAATTAGCGATTGCGATCAAAGGCCTAGAAAGCTCTTCGTCGGTATATCCCATCGCTTTAAAAAGGGAACGGTGCGGCGCGCGCTCCACTCCTTTTAAAACAAGATCGCTCTTCATTTAACAACACCTCCGTTAAATATATACTTGAATATAAATAGGCTAATTATAAACTTTGATCAACAAGCAACTATTATCAAGTCTAAAAAACTATGGAACTAACGAATCCAGCCCTATAACCTGTGTCAACTGTATCGTGTTCCATCTGCGTTATCAATGTCATCTGCGATCAAATTCGCCATCGACCCATTCTTTCCTGCCGACTAAATGTAAATGTCCGACATATATCGGAATACTTCTCAAAGAAAAAAGGACTGTTCTCTAAAAAACAGCCCTAACTGTGGGTTTGGTATATTCCTAATTATCTGTAAAGATTACACTTCATCTGGGAAATCCTGGTGCCAAGCATCAACCTGGTTAAATTGATCTAAAGTTAGTTTGCTTAGTAACCGAAACTATTATTAAGAAAAACTTAGCTTAGACCCCCTACAATCCCATCCTCCTTTCTTTCTTCACCGCCCCATTTGGGGCGGATTTTTATTTTATCTTTTCTCAGGGGCTTGGGTCGCTAATAAATACTGATGAAAGAACCATTCACCGGCAGTCAAAGCTAGGGCAATTATCCAATAACCGCTGGTTGTCAAGGTAAATTGAGGCAAGGCTTCGACCATAGCCCAAATTCCTAAGGCATTTACACCAAAGTCGGCGATTACCGCCGCCACATTTCCAAACTTGGGCAAGATCCATAAATCCCCTAGCACATAGCTGATTACCACTAATACCAACCCTGTGAGCAAGGTCTGGCCCCAAGTGCTTCTTCCGAAAACCGGGATCAGCAATGCCAATAATATTCCAACCATAGCCGCTTTAATAATCAAATTTGTCAAGTTTTTCATTATTATCTCTCCTGAAAAATGCCATTCGACAATTGCCTGAAATTAATAATGTTGCTGATAACCGCGATGATCAAGGCTGCTAACAGCGAGGCTCCCAACGGAACATGCCCGCCTTCAATAGCATACGTCGCACAAAATACAACTATCCCACAGACTAGGAATGTGATTATACCCCTACCCCAACGGTTGGTGTTTTCCCAAACCATTGAATTCACCAGCCAATCGCCTAATACAGTTAGGACCGAGAGAATAATCAACCAAGGTATGGTTAAGGCGCTAAATCCGGGTACATAATACCCGAGTGTAAATAGGACCACAAAAGGAATTAACAATCTCAGACCCCATATAACTATATTCATCCAAACCCCCCACTATCAGTTAACAGTTAATTTTTCAAAACGCTCCGTGTCTATTCAAATAAAATAATTTAAAGATTTACTTTATTACTATTTCTCATGCTTTACCCCTAATTAGATGGCGAATACATGTTTACCGAGCCGGTTAATGATCCGACGGCCCCAAATCCAACGGTTTCTGGTTTTAGCGGGATTAAAGAAGTAGATCGCCCCCCCGGAAGGGTCCCAGCCGCTCAGGGCATCCCGCGCCGCCTTCGTTGACTCTTTGCTAGCCGGACGGTTGACGATCCCATTGCTAACAGACTCAAACGCATGAGGTTGATATACTACGCCCGCAATTGTCCGGGGAAATTTTGAATTTTGGACTCGATTTAGTACCACGCCTCCGACAGCGACTTTGCCGACATAAGGCTCGGCTCCGGCTTCGGCATGTATTATTCTGGCTAGTAACGCAATATCTCCTGAAGTACGTGTCGGCGTCCTCCTGACTGACCTTTTGGCGGTGGGTATTATTATTCTTTGTCTGATTCGAATCAGATTGCCCCATATTCCATTCCGGGCCCGAAGGGCCCCTACTGTAACCCCGGTACGGCGGGCAATTCTATATAAAGAGTCCCCCCGGCGCACCGTATAAGTCCAGTCAGCTAAGGCAGTTTGGGAAAAAAACATTAACCCCCAAAGAGCAATTATTAATCCCAGCGCAATTTTCCTGACTTTCATTCATCCACATCCTTATCAAGAGGTTGTCACCAATAGTATGAATTGTTTTTTCATAAATATCCATTTATTTAAAATAAAGAAATTTCCAATTACTCTTGGCTTTACTAAATATAGAATAACAGTTAAAAAACTTCTATAAACTAGAGTAACGGTTGTAGGCATTCTTATTTAGAAAGAGTGACATCCGGGCCTTACTTAACCGATGGTCGGAGCCGTGGATTAAATGGTCAGACTTATAATCTATTGTTAGGAGGAAAAACTTTGATTAACCGAATAATTCTTCACTCATGCCTTATCTTGCTATATCATTTGGCGCTTCTAGTATTACCTTTAAATTTCTTTTTGATCGGCTTAAGAATACCTTTGATAATTCATGTCTTTCCTTGGTTATTCTTCCCGTTCTTAATTTTCAGTCCTATTCTCACCCTATTTTTAGCGTCCCGGTTAAATCCTCCAAAGAGCCAACCCTTTGCTTGGATTTTTCCCGTGACTATGTCCTTGATTGGTTATTCCCCTCTTATCGGTTTTTATTTTCTCATCACTTCTCTTAATAACATTCGGGACTACATTTTAGTATTTTCCTTTCCTCTACTAATCGGTTTAATGGCTTTTGGGGCTTCGCGTTTTCTAAAATTACCTTGACCTAACATAAGAGGGATTTATTTTTTTTTACCGAATTAATTATGACAATTATATATATTTCGATGGAAGATACGGAAGAGAGCTTTTACCAAGCTAGCGAAGGATCAAGCTGTTTTCAAGCCTGATAATATAGAGCCTCTCAGGTCAAACGACCGTACCTTAACAAACTCTGGAAATCACGATCAGAGCATAACAGGACACCTACTATTGTATTGGTTTAAAAACAACCCACTCATTATTGTTAAGTAGGGATTCTCTTCAGCAACCAGACAGGGCAAAAGGGCAATCCTTTTCCCTGTCTTATTTTATAGAAAGGAGATTAAAATGAATTTAACTCCCTTATATCCAATTTATCAAAAATACAATGCCAAAATCGTTGATTTTCATGATTGGTCTTTACCAGTTCAATTCTCTGGTATCATTCAAGAGCACCAAGTTGTTCGAAAACAGGTTGGTTTGTTTGATGTATCCCACATGGGTGAGATCTTAATCCAAGGAGTGGACGCAGTTTCTTTTCTTGATTATGCTCTTACCAATGAGATCTCCGGACTACAATCGGGAACCATTCGATATTCCCCTCTTTGTTTAGAATCCGGGGGTACCGTTGATGATCTCTTAGTTTATGGCGTTCAACCGGACAAATTCTTATTAGTGGTGAATGCTTCCAATATAAATAAAGATCTCGATTATTTACGCCAAGCATCCTCCGGATACAAAGTCACTATTACCGATTTATCAGCGGAAACGGCCCAATTAGCCTTACAGGGTCCATCTGCCGCTGCGGTATTAGAGCAATTGACCCAAGCCCCACTGACTGAGATGGGTTATTATCAATTTATGAGTAATCTATCTTTGGCAGGCTTTTCCGTATTACTATCCAGGACCGGATATACCGGAGAAGATGGTTTTGAAATTTATCTTCAGCCTGATCAAGCTGTCCCGCTTTGGGAAATTTTGATGGAAAGGGGAGCTGCTTACGGGATAACCCCTGTCGGCCTTGGAGCAAGGGATACTCTTCGTTTCGAGGCCGGCCTTCCCCTATATGGCAACGAACTTTCCGAGACCATTTCCCCGGTTGAAGCCGGACTAAAACGCTTTATAAAGCTGGAAAAACCTAACTTTATCGGAAAAACCCAACTTCAAAAAGGAATAACCGAAGGAGGCCGGCGCCGGCTAATTGGAATCCGAATGATTGACCGCGGCGTTCCACGCTCGGGCTATCAAGTATATAAAAACGATCTATGTATTGGTTTTGTAACCTCCGGGACATACTGTCCCACTCTGGGAGAGAATTTGGCCATGGTTTTGATCGAAACCGCCTTTGCCCAACCAAATATCGACCTTGCTATCGATGTCAGAGGCAAAAAACTGCTTGCAAAAACAGTAAAATTACCATTTTATAAGCGCCAAAGGAGATGAAGAACGATGAACCATCCCTATCTTCCCTTGACGGAACCGGAACGTCAAGCTATGTTAGAAAAGATCGGTGTTAAATCATTTAACCATCTAATAGGTGACATTCCTCAAGAACTCCTCTTGAACCGTCCCTTAAATTTGCCGCCTCCCTTAAGCGAGAACGAATTACGGGCGGAATTCGAACAAATAATCAACCAAGAAGGGCGGATTTCCTTATCTTTTCTCGGAGCAGGCGCTTATCAGCATTTTATTCCGGCCTTAGTTAGCCATTTAGCTGGCCGCTCCGAATTTTATACCGCCTATACTCCATATCAACCTGAAATTTCACAAGGTGTTTTACAAGCTATCTTTGAATATCAAACTATGACTGCCGGACTCTTCGGCCTGCCAGTAACCAACGCTTCGTTATACGACGGGCCTACTGCTTTAGCGGAAGCGGTTTTAATGGTGGCCAAAGAAACAAAGAAGTCCCGTTTCTTAATACCCGGAACTCTTAGCCCTCATTTGAAAAATGTTTTAGTTACTTATACAAAACATCTTGGGATTGAGCTGATTTCACTGCCCTCACACCATGGTTTGATTGACCTGCCGGAGTTGGAAAATGCTTGCGAAAGTTCAACAGCTGCCCTAATCATCCAAAATCCGAACTTTTTTGGATTAATCGAAAATTTCCCGGAACTGATTAATACCGCTAAAGCCCGTAACTTGATGGTAATCTGTTATGTTTACCCCCTTTTAATGGGAATCGTCGAAAGCCCGGGCTTCTTAGGCGCCGATATTGTGGTTGCCGAAGGCCAATCATTGGGAATTCCCTTATCTTACGGCGGGCCTTATTTAGGAATGATGGCCGCATCGGAACGTTTTTTAAGAAAAATACCGGGTAGAATAGTCGGAGAAACAGTGGATCATGCCGGAAAACGATCCTATGTCTTGACCTTACAAACTAGAGAACAGCATATCCGCCGGGAAAAGGCCACTTCCAACATTTGCTCCAACCAAGCCCTCTGCGCCTTACGGGCCGGTATTTATCTTACGGTACTCGGCCCGGCTGGATTTAAAGAGACCGCTTTAAGGGCTTATAATAATGCTCATTATCTTTTCATCCAACTAACCAATCTTAGCCTTGAACCTCTTTACCAAGGCCCGTTCTTTATGGAGTTCGCTTTAAAACTTCCCAAGCCGGCCTCTTTTTATCAATCAAAATTAATTGAAAAAGGGATTTTTCCCGGTTTCGATCTAGGCCGAATCGATCCGCTTTTGAATGATTCGTTGTTAATCTGCGCTACTGAAGTCTTCTCTAAAACCGAATTAGATACTTTTGTCAGTGAAATGAGGTGTTTGCTATGAAAGAATCTTTGCTAAGCTTTGAAAAGTCATCGCCTGGGAAACGCGCTTGGATTTTACCACGCTCCGAAGCGCCCTCCTTCGACCCCGACGCATCCCTTCCCGCGAGTATGCTTCGTAACACTCCTTTAGCCTTACCGGAGTTGGCCGAAGTCGATATCGTGAGACACTATACAAACTTATCCAACCGTAATTATGGAGTGGACAACGGTTTTTACCCACTAGGTTCTTGTACTATGAAATACAACCCAAAAATAAATGAAGACCTTATCGAACTCCCCGGAATCAAAAACTGCCATCCCCTGTGGCCGGAAAGCCTAACCCAAGGCGCCCTAAGGTTCCTTTATGACTTGGAACAAGCTTTAATTGAGATTACTGGAATGGATCATTTCTCTCTGCAACCGGCGGCTGGAGCCCACGGTGAGTTGACTGCTTTATTAATCATCAAAGCTTATCTTCATCACCGCAAAGAAACCAAACGTACTAAAGTTTTAGTTCCCGAATCGGCCCACGGGACCAATCCCGCCAGCGCAGCTATGGCTGGATTTGATATCGTTACTGTGAAATGCGATTCCCAAGGTTTAGTTGATCTGGAACATTTAAAGTCCTTGATCGGATCCGATATTGCCGCTTTAATGCTCACCAATCCAAATACCTTAGGCCTATTTGAAAAAGAGATCAAAACCATTGCTGGCCTTATTCACCGTAACGGTGGTCTTTTGTACTATGACGGCGCCAATTTAAATGCGATTATGGGTTTAGTCCGGCCCGGCGATATGGGGTTCGATCTGGTCCATTTAAACCTTCATAAAACTTTTGCCGCTCCCCATGGCGGAGGCGGACCGGGCGCCGGGCCCGTAGGAGTCAAAAGCTTCCTGGCCGACTATTTGCCAGCTCCGGTTTTACGACTCCAATCAGGACTTTTTTCATGGGAATATGACCGCCCACTGAGCATTGGAAAGACACTCGGGTTTTATGGCAATTTTTCAGTGCTCTTAAAAGCGCTGGCTTATATTAAAGCTTTGGGCGGCGAAGGGTTAGCCCAAGTGAGCAGGGATGCGATTTTAAACGCAAATTATCTTCGAGCCGGATTGAAGGACTCGCTTCAAATACCCTATGACCGTCCCTGTATGCATGAATTTGTTGCCTCGGCAGCCAACCTTAAAGCATACGGCATCAAAGCCTTAGATGTGGCCAAACGCTTAATTGATTTTGGTTATCATCCGCCCACTATTTATTTCCCCTTAATAGTAGACGAGGCGATGATGATCGAACCTACTGAAACCGAAAGTAAAGAGACACTAGATGATTTTTTAAGTTCATTGCTTCAAATTATAAACGAGGCTAAAAACTCGCCGCAAAAATTAACTTCCGCCCCGCACCTTGCACCGATATCAAGAGTGGACGAGGCTGCAGCCGCCCGTATGCCCCGTTTAGGATGGTCTCCTCAACCCCCCGAAAACTAATCCCCCAAAGTTGCCCAACCTAAAAACCGGGCCTTAAACTAGCCCGGTTTTTTCAATTACATATGCTTTATTTACTGAAACGACAGCTTCCTACCTAGATTAGTTAATATTGCTATTTAATATTCTGATCACAGCATGTATAATAATTGCCATTTTAACCAATACTTTTGAAAGTAAAAGCCTATTTGATAATTTGGTCATTCTGGACTTTACATTATGAAATGGGACAAACGCAGCTCAAAAATAATCGCAGTCCATTTGGCTGCAATAAGTTATAACTAACAAATCGGTTATGACATTTTCTGAGTAGGAGGGTTACTATGTTTACTTCTATCAAACAAGTATTATTAACTTTTTTCATCTTGATTACCATCTTATTTGGCTTCTCTTCAATTCTAGCATCTCAAGCAGTCGCGACCCCGATATACCAAAGTTCATCGCTTTTTTACAGTCCTGAAACTATCCAAAAGGATCTGCTCAAACAAATGATCAATCGCTTCAATCCTAAACTTAGTTCTAATGAAAAAGAAGTGATCATTAAAGCGATCATCGCCGAATCTCAAAATACTGATTTTGATCCCTTATTGATCGCCAGTATTATCGCCGCCGAATCCTCGTTTCGTCCTAAAGTTGTTTCTCCATGTGAAGCTCGTGGCTTGATGCAGATTACCGATTGTGTATCCCAAATAATGAAGATTTCCAACCCTTTTGATATTCAACAAAACATCTATGCCGGTACTCGTTATTTGAAAGATCTAAATCGCCAGTTTAAAGAATTTGAATTGATTTTAGCGGCATATAACGCAGGTCCAACACGTGTAGCAAGATTGGGTCGGGTCCCCAGAATCAAAGAGACTATTAATTATATTAAAAGGGTAAGTAAATTCTATCATAATATTCGCGACCAACTGTTAGTCGCTGTTAATACAGCTATTAGCCAACCTATTTTTAATCCGATCACCAATGCATTTGATGGTAGTTCTCAAACTTTAGTGGTAACCGTTATTAAAACCAATCAGGCTTCTTCTTGTCCGATTATGATTGAAAACTATTGTTGTGAACCGGAACGTTCAGTCTATTTCCTGATCAGAGCTTAGAAAATGAGCTTTACTATTATTGCTGCTCTTTTCTTCAGTTTTTAAGAATTTAAGCTTTTGTTTAATTGGTTTTAACGTATCATTCCAGGTACAGTTTGTTTGATTGCCTGGTTTATGAAATATGTTTTTGTTCTGAGGAGTACTGTTTTTATTTCTTTAACGCTTTGTCCCAAATTATTATATATTTATTGGTTTTCAAACCTGATTATGTTACAGCCTTTCTCATGTAATTTTCAGTCTTTAATTCGATCGAAAGATAACTATAACTTTTTCCATTACACACTTCAACTTTGAAATAATTTTTTAACTTCTTCGTCCTTTACTTGATGAAAATTCTGATAATACTGCCCAACCGCCCAAAGTTTTTTTGGTATTAACGGACATACTACTTGATCTACTTTTGGTTTCAACCTAGTGATGGCTTCGACCGATCCTACCGGAACCCCCACTATGATCCGAGACGGATTCAACCTTCGGGTGAATTCTACCGCCGCCTCCATAGTAAATCCAGTAGCTAAGCCATCATCAGCTAAGACTACAGTTTTATTTAAAAGGTCAGGAAATAATTTGTCCCCTCTAAACACACTCAATTGTCGCTCAATTTCTTTTAGTTCCCGTTTGATCTGGGACTCAAGATATCCTTTTGTGACTGCCAAAACGTCAATAGTAACATCGTTTTTTATTAATTTGCCATCCTGGGTCAGAGCTCCGATTGCTACTTCAGGATTATAAGGAGCGCCGATTTTTCGACAGATAACCAGATCGTGCTCTGCATTTAAAACCTTTGCTACTTCCGACCCAATTATTGCGCCGCCTTTAGGTAAACTTAGGATGACAGGCTTATTTCCTACAATTAAAGCTAATTTTTCCGCTAATAATTTACCCGCAGCTCTTCGGTGGTGATAAATGTATTCTTCGCACATTTTAATTGTACTATTTCCTTTTAGCAATGATTAATTCAAAAAAGTTATAATGAAAAAAACTCCTTGTTCAAGGAGTTTTAACTTTTCCTGCCGCTACTTCCTCAATCGTATCCACTCGAAGCACTTTGCCCCGTTCTTTTAGATCCCCTTTGGGTAAAGGAGCGCACATACCCTGTAAAAATGCGCCGTCTTCAACGATTAAAGTATGCATTTTCGAATCGCCCATCACCTTTGCTGTTGGAGCTAATTCCATCTTGCCGCGGGATTCAATTGTTCCTTTTATTTCTCCGGCGATAATCACATTTTTAGCAACTACGTTTCCCACTACAACTCCGCCTTCGCCGACTATTAAATCTCCACCGATGTGTAGTTCTCCCTCAAAATAACCATCAATTCGAACCGAACCGGCGGGCGCCTCCAAATTACCTTTAAAGCTGGATTCTTTACCGATTACTGTATCGACTTTTCTTGTGTTTGCGGTTGAAACCTCTTTACCTTTGGAAATCATGTTGACCCTCCCTTTAATTCTTTAAGAACATTACTGGATTTACTGGAACGTTATTGATTCTGACTTCATAATGCAAATGAGGCCCGGTGCTAACACCAGTGTTACCTGAGACACTAACTTTCTGACCCTTTTTTACCTTTTGTCCCTTAGTCACTAATAATTTTGAATTATGAGCGTACAATGTCTTATAACCATAGCCATGACTTATTATAATCACATAACCATAACCGCCCTGGTAACCGGAGAACTCTACTACTCCATCGGCAGTTGCCTTAACTGATGTGTAGCGGGCTTTCAAATCCACCCCGGTATGGGTGATATACCGTTTATGTACCGGGTGAAAGCGTGTCCCAAACCTAGAGATTATATAGGAAGATACCGGCCAAATAGAAGGAGTATGATCCAATTTAGTTTCATAAGCTATAAAATCATTTAATAATTCTCGTTGCAAATCTTTTTCGTTTTTAATAAATTCATCAATTTGCGCTAAATTATTTTGTAACTCCATCAATTCGGTTTTTACCCCTGTAGAATTCTGCTCGACCGAATTGATCGTATATGGCCTCGGGCGATAGACCACACCCCGGCTGGTTGTAGAAGCCACCCTTCCCCCTTTTTGCTGGATAGATTTCCAGGAACTTAAGAGTTTTTCCCGTTCTACTTTAAGCCTGCTTAGTTCGGCGGCAATCTGATAACTGCGTTTCAAGGTAGGTTGAACTTCCCGTTGTTCTTTTTCTAATTTAGAAATTCGAGAATTTTTGACTTTAATCTCGTAACGATATTTTTGAATCTGCCATATTTGAGTGGTATATCCCACAAAAATATAAATATTAAAAACTATGATTCCGAAGATTAAAAGGGCTGCAGAAAAAGGGATCGCACAACTACGGATCGCTCCCGGAGAATTCGGGACGACCAAAAAGGTAAACCCTTTCCCGCATTTTTGTTTTATGTACTTTTTAATCTTGTGCACGGGGGAGACACCTCCAGAAACTAAAAGACACCTATGTTTATCGCATTTTTTAAGGGTAATTTAAGGTATTCGCCGATAATTGTTATTTTCCTGCCAAATATTTAAGAATGAATTTTTTTATTTAGTTTTAGCCTTACCCAAAGCCGTAGTAATGGCCTCTTTTTCCTCATCGGTAAGAGGATAAATTGATTGCCCTCGTTCTACCGGCTTACAATATACTCGCGATTCTTCTCTGCCGAATAGGCTGCTCAAAACAACTCCGTCACCTACAGCATCTAATAGCGCCAAAGCAAAACTCTGGTCACTGCCGGTGTTTTGAAAAGCCTTAAACCGGATCAACGCCCAATTTTGAAGGTGCATTTCTTCACGGACTTCGTTACCGTTCACCCGTTCTTCCAAGTTATTTAAATTATTATTCAAAAAATGCGATTTTCCAGATAAGTCAATTAAGACTGATTCCAAGTCTCGATCTTCGTTGCCTTTAAAAAGATATCGATATCTTTCCAACCGTTTATGAGTAGCTATGAAAAGAACCAGGACTTCTAAAGTTAGAACGAAATTGACGATTAATAATAACCACAAATTGTTTTGACACCATAGGTTAATAGCTGCCAAGTCCATTTGGGCACTCCCTTCCAGAAGAAAACTAAAGCCCTAATTTTTCCGAAAACAGTACGTTTGAGATGGTTTTTTTAACACTCATATATAATTCACCGTAAATCAACCACTTCCTTCATGACAAAGGACTTTTCTGAACTGGAATTTTGCTTCATCGTAGATGTCTTTTAAAGGTTGATTCAAGATTTGAGCAGCTTGTAAACAATCTTCATATTCAGGGGCGTATTTAATAATTTCCCCATTTCTTAAGGCTGTTTTTATCTTAATTGGGCAACCATTTAAAACAATCGTATGATATTCTCGAGCCAGACAATGTCGTTCAACCAAACATTTTCGAATACCCAAGGTTGAAGTTTGTCTAAACAACAAATCTTCAATCCGAGACACATTTTCCGGCGGAGCGATTACTGATATTAAAATTCCCGGCCGTCCTTTTTTCATATAAACCGAAGTATAGTAAAAATCACGGGCGCCGTTTTTCAATAATTCGTCACCTAAAAAACCATATAACTCAGGGTTGAGGTCATCAATGTTTGTTTCTAATACTACTTGATAATCTTTCAGTTCTACTTGATCGGTTTTACCTAAAATAATCCGGTGCACATTAGCTATTTGGCGTTCAGCGGTTCCCGCTCCGTAACCGACCCGTTCTAAGATGATTTTAGGGATGGAGTCTGAAACTTTCGCAAAAGTCTTCAAAATAGTAGCCCCTGTAGGAGTGGTCCATTCCCCTTCAAATTCTCCACCAAAGATAGTAAATTTTTTTAATAGCTCTAATGTAGCCGGAGCAGGAACCGGAATGGTTCCATGAGCGCATTTAACGGTCCCGAACCCCATTCGGATCGGAGAGACCATAATTTGGTCAATCTGAAGGTATTCAATCCCCAGGCAAGCTCCTACTATATCGATAATGGCATCCACCGCTCCAACTTCATGAAAATGAATTTCCCGAGTGGAAACCCCATGAACTTTAGCTTCCGCTTCTGCCAAATATTGAAAACAACTAATTGCTTTATCAGTCACTTTCTCCGGGTAGCCTGCTTTTATGATAAGGTCAGTAATTTGCGATAAATTTCGATGTTGATGTTCATGAACTGGCTTAGTATCGAACCAGGTAGCAGTCACTCCATTTCTAGCAACCTTTTCAAGTTTAAACTCGGGAATCGACAAAGGTAATTTCCCAATCTCTTCCGCAAAAATTTTAAACGGATATCCCAGATCAAATAGTGCCCCCAGAAACATGTTGCCGCTAATTCCCGCATTACAATCCAGGTAGGCGATGCTCATTTGTATTCCCCCAATAAATTAATACGATGCGCCATCACCCCAGCGCCGAAGCCATTGTCAATATTGACTACCGCTATTCCGCTAGCGCATGAGTTCAACATGGCTAACAATGGCGCTACTCCTTTAAAATTAGCGCCATAGCCAATGCTGGTCGGCACAGCAATGATTGGTTTATCAACCAACCCCCCCACCACACTGGCTAAGGCCCCCTCCATGCCTGCGGTTACAATCAAAACCCGGCACTCATTAATTATGGTTTGCTGATCAAATAAACGGTGAATTCCTGCCACTCCCACATCATAAATTCGATTGACGTCACTACCTAAAATTTCAGCAGTGATTGCTGCTTCTTCGGCAACATTAAGATCAGCTGTGCCCGCGGAAATCACACCCACCTTCCCCGATGTCATGGTTCGCCTACGCCAAAGAGCTATGATTTTCGGTTGTTCAAAATATTGCACGTCCGGAAGTATGGCCTTTATTTTTAAAAAAAGATTTCGGTTGGCCCGAGTTGCCATTACATTTTGCGATTGGCCCGCCAACACTTGAAAGATTTTGACAACTTGTTCCTGAGTCTTTCCCGGGCAATAGATAACTTCAGCATTGCCGTTTCTTAAAGCGCGTTGGGAATCAACTTTAGCAAAGCCTAAATCCTGATATGGAAAACCGGCCATCTTATCCAAGACTTCAGCGGGTGACATTTCTCCATTGGCTACTGAGGTTAGCCATGATTTTAACAAATCTTTGTCCATCCGACGCTCCGTTGTAAAATTTTAAAACACCTGCGGGCCCGAATGTCATCGCCCGCCAGTAATTCGACCTAAAATTTTAATCTGTTTCACGTGAAACAGATTAAAAGGCCTTTTAATCTCGAATTAATCGTTCACAAAGTCTTTCAAAATCTTCATCCGAATAATAATTAATTTCTATCTTTCCACCAATTTTTTCCGGTTTAATAATCACTTTGGTTCCCAACGATAGCTGAAGTTCTTCTTCTAATTGAAGCACATTGGGATCTCGATTGGTTTTAGCTTCCAGCTTTTTGTTTGGATTTTTTGTTTCACGTGAAACGATGGTTGGATCAATTATCTGTCTGACCATCTCTTCGGTTTGCCTGACCGTAAGCTGGTCGTTTTGAATGGTTTGCCAAGCTTGAAATTGCTCCTTGGCTGTTTTTAAACTTAATAAAGGTCTGGCGTGGCCCATAGTAAGGGTCCCCTTAGCCAGATCGGATTGGATTTCCGAAGGCAAATTAAGTAACCGGAGGGTATTAGCAATAGCCGGCCGACTACGTCCGACTCTTCTGGCGATCTCGTCTTGGGTTGTTTTAAACTCATCCATCAGGCGGCGATAGGCCTCGGCTTCTTCGATTGGATTTAAATCTTCCCGTTGCAGGTTTTCTACTAAAGCTACTTCCATCATGACTTGATCGGTCATGTCTCGAATAACGATTGGCACTTCAGTTAAGCCTACTAACTTAGAAGCTCTTAATCTTCGTTCTCCGGCAATTAATTGGTACTTTCCTTGGTGTTCGCGAACTAATAACGGTTGAATGACACCATGAACGCGAATGGATTCTGCTAGTTCATTAAGTTTTTCATCAGAAAATTCTTTGCGAGGCTGATATGGATTGGGCACAATCAGATTAATATCAACTACTTGTTGAGCTTCAAGGTTTTCTTCCTCTAACTCAGGGATTAAAGCGCCCAATCCTTTCCCCAAGCCTCGGTTTTTATTCATTGGCTATCACTTCCTTTGCCAATTCCGTATAAGCCTCGGCTCCTTTAGACTTTTCGTCATATAAGGTAATAGGCAAGCCAAAACTGGGGGCCTCGCTAAGACGAATGTTCCTGGGAATAATCGTACGATAAACTTTGTCCTGAAAATAGCGCCGCACTTCCTCGGTTACTTGCGAGGATAGGTTGGTGCGGTTGTCATACATGGTTAAGATAACCCCCTCTATTTGCAGATCGGGATTAGAGTATTTTTGGACTAATTGAATGGTCTTCATTAATTGGCTTAGTCCTTCCAAGGCGTAGTATTCGCATTGAATTGGAACGATAATTGAATCCGATGCTGCTAAAGAATTTATTGTTAAATTACCGAGTGAAGGCGGGCAGTCAATTAAAATATATTCATAGTCCTTTTTAATTGGCTCAATAGCCCTTTTCAGCCTTTGGTCCCGAGCCATCATTCCTACCAGCTCGGCTTCGGCGCCTGCCAGTCTAATAGTGGCTGGGGCCATCTTCAAGTTCTCAACTTGAGTTTGAATTAACACTTCTTCAAGAGGCACTTCATTAATGAGCACATCATAAATGCATTTTTTAATCTCACCTTTTTTCAACCCAATGCCACTGGTGGAATTTCCTTGGGGATCATGGTCGATCACTAATACTTTGCGTTTGTTCTGTGCCAAACAGGTCCCTAAGTTTACAGCGGTAGTGGTTTTCCCGACGCCGCCTTTTTGATTGGCGATTGCAATAACTTTACCCATATTTAAACCTTCCTCCCTCCAACCTTTTGTGGTTTCATAGTTGGGATGGCTCCGAAGCGTTTTCAGCTCGGTGTTCAATAATTCATAAGCCCTTTGTCGTAATATTTCCAATGACTTTTTAGACGAGCGTTTCACCATTGTTCACCTATTCCCTTCGGACTATCCTGATCATTTTCTAGATAGAGCAGAATCTTCCTTCTTAATAACCTAAACTTTCTCTATGGAAATTAATAAAGCGCCTTATTTCTACTTTAGTAATTTGAATATTCGATTAGGATTAAGGATTAACAGCTGATAACTACTTCTAAACAATTATCAATGCCGATTTCGTCAAAATAAATTTATAGGGGTTTTTTTTGCGGGACACCTGGTTTACGTGGATAAGCAGGTAAGGTTGGATTTGTCTTTTGGTATATAATTAAGGTCCTTGAACCGTAATTATAGGGGAGGGCAAAGGACTTGGTTCCGATAAATTCAGCCCCTAAAGTCTTAATTGCAAGTTTTCCGTTAATAATCTCGTTCTCAGCTTCTCTTCCTTTATAAAAAATAGTGTGTCCTTGTAATTTGACGAAGGGGACCGTGAGTTCCGCAAGGATATTCAGTGGAGCTACTGCACGAGCGAGTGCTAAGTCATATTGTTCACGATGTGTGTTTTGTTTAGCAGCTTCTTCTGCTCTGCCCCATATAGGAATAAGGTTAGATAATTTCAGCTGCCGGGCAGTTCGAATTTGAAAATTGATCTTTTTTTGAGTAGCTTCCAAAGATATTACTTCTTTTTCAGGATTACAGATAGCCAGAGGAATACTCGGTAACCCTCCGCCACTGCCAACATCAATGATCTTAGTAGCTGATTCAAATTCTGGGAGAGTCATTATTAATAATGAATCGAAGATATGTTTCACCAAGGCCTCGTTATAGTCGGTAATGGCAGTGAGGTTGGTGGTTTGATTGGCTGTGAAAAGTATCTTGATATATTCAAGAATCCGTTTTAGCTGATCATTGGTAATAGGGAGAGGAATTTTATTTAATAAGGTGGAAAGATCAAGCTGATTATTCATGGTCGCTCCTTTCTGTTTTCTAAGTAAAATAATAAAGCGGTTAGATCTGCAGGGTTAATCCCGCTAATCCGGGAAGCTTGACCCAAAGTACCGGGGCGAAATTTAATCAGTTTTTCCCGAGCTTCGTTGGCAAGATTGGTTACTAAATTATAATCCATATTCTCTGGGATTTTTTTCGCTTCTAGATTCAGTAACCTCTTGACTTGCTCTTTTTCTTTCTCTAAATAACCTTGATATTTATACCGGGTGCTAATTTCAGCAGCGTCTCCGTTAAAAAAATCTAGTTCGGGCGCTAATTTTTTCAAAAAATCAGGCTGAATTTCAGGCCGCTTTAAAAGATCGGCAAAACTAAATTTGTTTTTGGGGACCGCTAAGCCTTCCTCAATGAAAGTTTGCCGTACTTTAGCGTCTGGGTTAAGGACAGTTGTTTCAAACTGTTTCTGTAGGCGGCTGATACGTTGATATTTTAATTCGAACGATTGACTACACGATTGATTGATTAAGCCGATTCGAATACCGTATGGGCTCAGCCTTTCATCGGCATTATCCGACCTCAAGGTTAAACGGAATTCAGCTCTTGAGGTTAAAATACGGTAAGGTTCTTGACTCTCTTTGGTGACTAAATCATCAATTAATACTCCGATATAAGCTTCAGAGCGTTTTAATACCAAAGGCGACTTTCCTTGCAATTGGAGAGCGGCGTTGATGCCTGCTATCAAGCCTTGGGCTGCGGCCTCTTCATAACCTGAACTGCCGTTAATCTGACCGGCCCCATACAGACCTGGAACTTTTTTCGTCTCCAACGTTGGTTTCAGCTGCTCTCCGGGTAAGTAGTCATATTCAATGGCATAACCAGGACGGACAATCTCCAATTTCTCCAATCCCGGGATCGTTCGTAAAAAAAGTTCTTGAACCGGTTCAGGCAGGCTGGAGGAGAGACCGGCTAAGTACATTTCGTCCGTATTGGCCCCTTCAGGTTCGATAAATACTTGATGCCTTTCTTTATCGGGAAACTGAATTAATTTACCTTCAATGGACGGACAGTAACGGGGTCCGACGCCGGTAATCTCGCCGCTGAACAAAGCAGCCTCCCCTAAATGTTCCTTAATGATCCGATGAGTCTCCGGTTGGGTATAGGTCAACCAACATAAATGTTCCGGTCGGACCTGCCAAGGTTCCCAAAATGAAAAGCCATGTTCCGTATATCCTCCCGGTTGGGGGGTCATTTTGCTAAAATCTAATGATCTACGGCGTACCCTGGCGGGAGTTCCTGTTTTAAATCTACATAATTTCAGCCCTAATTTAGTTAGGGATTGGGCTAAACCAACTGCTGGAAGATATCCCATTGGCCCGGATTCATAAGTGAGTTTGCCGATGAAAATTCTACCCCGCAAAAAAGTGCCGGTAGCCACGATTACCGCTTTGGAGTTAAATACTAAACCGGTACGGGTCCGGACACCATTAGCCCTACCTTGAAAATCTATTAAAACTTCGTCAACTTCAGCCTGCCGGATGGCGAGATTGGGTTGCTTCTCCAATTCGGATAACATTTCCCGTTGATATACTGTCTTATCGGCTTGGGCGCGTAAAGCCCACACAGCAGGCCCTTTTTGAGTATTTAATAAGCGGATTTGAAGATAGGTCCGGTCAATCACTTTTCCCATCGCCCCTCCCAAAGCGTCTATTTCACGGACCAAATGACCTTTAGCCGGACCTCCGATGGAAGGATTACAGGGCATCAGTGCGATGTTATTATAGTTCAAAGTAAATAATAGAGTTTTAAAACCCATTTTAGCGGTGGCTAGTGCCGCCTCACTGCCTGCATGGCCAGCGCCGACCACGATAATTTCATACTGCTCTTTCATAACCTGTTTCAGGGTCTCCTTTAGTTGGATTCAAGTATAACAATAAAACCGTCCGATCAGCCTGGTCCAATTGGGAAATGCGAAACGCCTGTCCTAGTGAAATAGGATTAACCAATTCCAAACTTTTTCGGCCCGCTTCGGATAATCCGGCTACGCTTTTATAATCAAAACCGCTTGAAATTCTAATTGATTCCAATTTTTGGTGCTCTATCCTTTGAACTGATTGCCGTTGCAGATAACCAGCTAGTTTAATTTCATTCCAGACATATTCCCGGATTGGTTGAGGAAAAGATTTTAACGATTCAAATTCAGAAATGAATAATTCATCATTGGCTTCCGGACGCAACGCCAATTCCGGTAAATAGTAACTGTGTTTTTTCGAGTCAAGCCGGAGTCTGTCCCAGAGTAGCGATTCCGGCTTGACAACGAGCTTATTAATTATTGATCTAAATTGTTCAGTTTGGTTGAGCAAATTAATCAAGCCGGATTGTTCTTCTTCACTATATAATCCAATCTCTATACCTTCTTGGCCTAATCGAAAAAGCGCGTTATCCAGTCTTAAAAACAAACGAAATTCGGCCAGGGAAGTCATCATCCGATAAGGCTCATCGGTTCCTTTTGTGACTAAGTCATCGATGAGCACGCCAATATAGGAATTGCCCCGATCCGGGATATAGGGAGGCAGCCCCTTTATTTTTCGGACGGCATTAATACCGGCAACCAGTCCTTGAACTGCAGCTTCTTCATATCCGGAGGTGCCGTTCAACTGCCCGGCGGTATACAGGTTTTCGATTATCTTCGATTCAAGGTTCGGTTTAAATTGAAAAGAATCCAGACAATCATATTCCACCGCATAGCCGGGCCGCATAATTTCAGCCTTTTCCAGTCCGGGAATTGAAGCTATAATTTGTTCCTGGACCGATTCAGGCATGGCAGTAGTCAAGCCTAATAAATATAACTCTTCAGTAAATTCGCTTTCCGGTTCTAAAAAAATCAAGTGATCAGTTTTTTCGGGAAACCGGATCACTTTACGATCGATTGAAGGACAAAAATGGGGGCCTTGTCCAGTGATCGAACCGGATTGGATTGGAGATTGATCTAGATTCTCCTGAATGATCCGAATCGTAGCCGGAGTAGTGGTTGTATACCAACAAGGTTGTTGAGTCCTTTTTTGAGAGAGTCCGGCCCAGGAAAAACCCCATTCCGGATCTTGTAAAGCTTGGAGCGTTAACTTGGAAAAGTCCACCGAACGCCGATGGATCCTCGGCGGTGTAGCAGTCTGGAACCGGCGCAACCTAATCCCATTCTTTGATAGGCTGGCACTGAGTTCAATCGCTGCCGGTTCGCCTTGACGGCCCCCTTGATAACGAATGGAGCCCATCACAATATTACCGCCTAAAAAAGTGCCGGTAGCTAAAATCACCGCTTGGGCCGGATAACTTCGGCCGGATTTCAAGACCACTCCGGTCACTTTTTCATTGGAAACCATCAATTCCGTAACCAAGCCTTGTTTTAAAGTAATATTAGGCTCCCTTTCAAGCTTTAATGTCATCTCGTTCTGATATCTTTTTTTATCTGCTTGAGCCCGGAGGGCAGCCACGGCAGGGCCCCGGCTTTCATTGATCCGGCGGATATTTAAAAAGGTTTGGTCAATCACCCTACCCATTGCTCCGCCTAAAGCATCTAACTCGCGGACTAAATGGCTTTTAGCAGCCGGACCGCCGATGGCCGGATTACAAGGCATAGCTCCGATAGTATCGGGAGAAATTGTTAAAACCAAAGTCTTCGCACCCAGCCGGGCTGCGGCCAAGGCCGCCTCCGAACCGGCATGGCCGGCTCCAACTACTATAATGTCATAGTTCAAGCTGTTCCCTCTTTTCAGAAGCTTATTTTCCAATGCAAAACTGCTCAAAGATGCCTCGAATTACCTCATTGGAAACATTTTTTCCAGAAATAATCCCTAATGAATTCAAGGTGGAATGTAAATCTACCGCTAATAAATCTTCGCTCCGTCCAGCGGACAACCCGGAAATAAACTCATTTAAAGCGGCGATTGCTTGCTCTAACGCTTGCTTATGCCTAATCCTGGATAATAAAGGCCGATCGTCAAGGCTGATCTCCCCCAGCCCGACCAGTTCAATGATCCGGTCTTCAACTAAATTCAACCCCTTCTTAGTGAACAATGACAACTCAATGATCCGGTCTTTGGCAAACCAAGGCAGAGCTTCTTTCTTTAGTACTTGTGGTAAGTCTGTCTTATTGATAATAACGAGGGTTTTTCGCCCCTTAATTTTTTCAATTATTTGTTCGTCTTCAACAGCGAGGGGTTGACTTCCGTCAAGAACCAGTATGATTAGGTCTCCTTGCTCAATTGATAGTTCCGTCTTTGCGATTCCCATTTGTTCGATTACATTTTCAGTCTCCCGTAAACCAGCGGTATCAATAAGCCGAATCGGCACTCCCCTTAACTGAAAGGGCGCTTCGATAATATCCCGGGTTGTTCCCGGAATCGCCGTTACGATAGCTTTTTCTTCTTGGACCAATGCATTAAGTAAGCTTGATTTGCCCACATTTGGCCGACCTACAATGACCAATCTGATACCGTCCCTAATTTTTCGCCCTTCATCTACCCCCTCAAGCATAGCTGTTAATTTTAGTAGAGCTTTAGATGCTTGAGAATGGATTTGTTCTTTCTCCGGATCAGGAATGTCTTCTTCCGGAAAATCAAGCGTTGCTTCGATAGTAATTAAAATTTGATAAAGGTCCTTTTCAATCTGGGATAAAGATTGACTAATTCTGCCGGTGAGTTGGGATAAGGCTAGTTCGTGAGCTTTATCAGTTTTGGCTCGAATTAAATCAATGATTGATTCAGCCTGAACTAAGTCGATTCGACCATTCAAAAAAGCGCGTTGAGTAAATTCGCCCGGTTCAGCCATCCGGGCCCCATTATGCAATAGAATTTCTAATATTCTGGATAGAGTGAATACGCCTCCGTGGGCTTGGATCTCTAAGGTATCTTCACCTGTAAAACTTTTTGGCGCTCTCAAATAAAAAAAGATTACTTCATCTAAGAGTTGTTGATTAACGGGGTTAAGCGCCAGCCCATGGTATACTTTTCTTTCTTGTATCTCCGTAAAAAAGTCTTTTTTGCTATTGACCAATATTTTAAGGCCGATCTCTTTAGCGGACGGACCGCTGATTCTGATAATTCCAATTCCGCCTTCACCAATCGGGGTGGCTATCGCGGCGATAGTATCATTGAAAATCATAGCTTTCCTCCAAGTGGAAACTGCTCAATTAAACAAGCTTAGCGACTTTAGTTTAGCATAACTTTGATTATCTTAAAATAGGCGCCTGCCGTTAAAGTATGGTAGGCGGCCCCGCTTTTGCTGGACGCGCTTACTTAATAAAAAACCCGGCTGAGCCGGGGATTATTACTGTTGGGGACTGATAATCACATGACGGTATGGGTCTTCTCCTTCACTGTAAGTCATCACGTCTTTATAACTTTGAAGGGTGGAGTGAATAATCCGGCGTTCATGGGGAGACATCGGCTCCAATACTTGCTTTCTCCCCTCCCGCTTGACTCGATCCGCCATTTTCATGGCCAGTCGGCGCAAAGTGTCTTCGCGGCGGCGGCGGTACCCGGCAACATCAACGATAATTCGCTCTTTTTCAATTTGGTCTTTATTGACAGCCAAATTAACAAGGTATTGTATGGAATCTAGGGTTTGGCCTCGTTTGCCGATTAATATACCGAGATCTTTTCCGTTAATATTTAGGACAGTATTATCGGATCTTTTAAATATCTCTACCTGGGCCAAAACTCCCATGTTAACCAACATTTCTCTTAAAAAAAGGCCTGCGGCTTGAGCTAAATCCTCTTTAACCGTTACCCTAACCTTGATTGCCTTTCCGCCTAATAATCCTAAGAATCCCTTGTTAATTTCTTCTAAGACCTCAACTTTTACTTTATCAGGTTTGACCCCTAACTCTTTGATCGCTTCCGATATCGCTTCTTCTTTAGTACGGCCAACTTTTTCAATTGATTTCACCGTGTACCTCCTTGAACCAAACAGGTGTGATTATTTCTTTTTGGTTTCTTCCGAGGGTTCTCCGTCTTTGCGCTGAAGATGTTCTTTTACAATGAAGAATTCATTAATTAAATATTGTTGGGCGATCCCTACTATATTACTGGCTACCCAATACAAACCAATTCCAGCATTAACCTGATAAGTGAAGAAACCAAACATAACCGGCATGATATATAACATCATTTGAGTTTGATCGTTTCCGGTTGTCGTTGGAGTAGTGAGTTTTTGTTGGAAAAAAGTAGTTATGCCGGAAAGGATCGCTAAAGGGACAATTCCTTTATCTTTAATCAAAAACAAACCTAAAAAACTGGCGTCTTTAATGACGTTAGCAATATAATCCTGATTCTGGAGTAGGTTAAAGATTGCAAATAAAATGGGGAGTTGAATTAATAAAGGAAGACATCCGCTGAAGGGATTAACTTTCTCTTTTTTATATAATTCCATGGTACGGCGTTGATATTCTTCAGGATTGGTTTTATAATATTTTTCCTGAATTTCTTTTAACTTGGGTTGAAGCAATTTCATCTTGTTCATTGCCTGGATCTGTTTAATGGTTGTGGGGAAAAGAACCATTTTAATCAGGACGGTTAATAAAATAATCGACCAACCCCAGCTATGAGTGAATGAAAAAAAATATTCCAATATTATTTTAAATAAGTCGCTAATCGGATTAATGATAAAATTCAAGTTTGAAACACCCTCTCTAAAATAATAGCCCACTATTCTTCTGGCAATGGATCGTAGCCACCGGCGTTAAACGGGTTGCAACGTAAAATTCTCTTAAATCCTAAGAACAAACCTTTCTTAACGCCAAATTTATGAACAGCTTGTAAAACATAATCCGAACAGGTCGGATAAAAACGACAACTTCTAGGTAAAAGGGGGGAAATATATTTACGATAAGATATTATAAAAAGAAGGATTACACCTTTCATTGGGAATCCTCCAAATTTCCCTTAGTTTCTAGTGCAAAAAAGTTTACCGTAAAAAGTATATGTTGGATCTCATCAATTATACCATTTAAAGAAGCGTTTAGGATCGGCTTTTTTGCAACTAAAAGCATGTCCCAGCCAACTCGGTCCGGTAAAGAAATAACTCTAATAGCTTCCCGCAACAAACGTTTTATATGATTTCGACGTACTGCTGTTCCTAATTTTTTACCGACACAGATCCCAAAACGATTAGACAGATATGAATTATGAAGAAAATAGACCACTAAGTATCTCCCTTGGAACGAGTGGCCTTTTTCGAAAATTAGTTGGAATTCTTCATTTTTTTTAATAACTTCCAAGCTGATCAATACGTCCTAAATAATTGTTAGGCTGATAATACTTTTCGACCTTTGGCGCGACGGCGGTTGATTACCCTTCGACCACCTTTAGAAGCCATTCTAACCAAAAAACCATGGTCTTTTTTATATTTACGACGGTTGGGTTGATAAGTCATTTTCATCCTAGTTATTCACCTCTCATCTATGTAATGGATCAAATCGCTAAATAATACTAAGGAAAATGATTTAACGATATAGATAAAAATTTCTAGATTCAATCTTATCCAATAGTAAAATATTCGCTTATATTATAATGGTCTAATTAATTAGTGTCAATAGTAAAATCGTGACCGGTATCGGCTAGCTTCTTCAAGTTAATTAATACCTGAAAATTTTAAGAATTTCTCATATAGCCTGAGATGGTTTCCAATATTGTGGATAATTTTAAATTGCCAAAGCTAAAAGATTTTGTTATTATAGGATCGTCTTTTGTGTTCATCCACAGGTTGTGAATTGTTTAGTGGATAACTCAAAAGTTGTGGATATTCTATTTTTACTGTTAAAGCCTTTTTTTTTCTACTTTTAAGTTATTCTTTTTTCTTCTAAATATCTTGGTTTGGATTAAGTATGCACAAGTTATTTACAGGTTCTGGATAAATTATCAGGGAGCGAGATTCAGCTATGACAAATTTAGAAACAGTTTGGGAAAAGACTTTAGAATCAATTGCCACTCTTTTAAGCAAACCCAGCTTTGAGACTTGGTTTAAGCCAACTAAACCAATTTCTAAAGATGGAAATATATTAACAATCGAAGTTCCAAATGATTTTGCTCGGGAATGGCTTGAATCAAGGTATGCGCCTCTCTTAACTAACACCGTTAGGGATTTAATCGAAGAAGAAGTTGAACTTCGTTTTATTACACCTGAAAGAAACGAATCAGCTAAAGCTGCGACATCTACACCTTTACCAGTTCAACCATCTTCCTTAAATCCAAAATATACCTTTGAAAGTTTTGTAGTCGGCGAGAGTAACCGCTTTGCTCATGCCGCTTCATTAGCAGTGGCGGAAGCTCCCGGAAAAGCTTATAATCCCCTATTTGTCTATGGGGGAGTCGGTTTAGGTAAAACTCATTTAATGCAAGCTATCGGCCATTTTGTTTTGAAAAGCCATCCCGACTATCGAGTTGTATATGTTTCATCTGAAAAATTTACTAATGAATTAATTAATGCGATCCGCTTCAACCGGACACCTCAATTTCGTGATACTTATCGCAATATCGAAGTCCTTTTAGTAGATGATATTCAATTTTTTGCCGGTAAAGAAAGTACTCAAGAAGAATTTTTCCATACCTTCAATACTCTTTACGAATCCGGGCGTCAAATAGTAATTTCAAGCGACCGTCCTCCTAAAGAAATTCCTACATTGGAAGATCGCCTTCGTTCCCGCTTTGAATGGGGTCTAATCACTGATATTCAAGCGCCGGATTTAGAAACTAGAATTGCTATTCTAAGAAAAAAAGCATCTATTGAAGGTTGGCATTTACCAAATGATGTGATTGTGAATATCGCTGATCAAATTAATTCCAACATTCGCGAGCTTGAAGGAGCCTTAATCCGGATTATCGCTTTTGCTTCCTTTCATAATAAACAAATAAGCTTAGAATTGGCTAATGAAGTCTTGAAAGATGTAATTTCTTCTTCTAAGTCACACCGGGTTACTATTCCATTAATTCAGCAAGCGGTCGCCGAATTCTTTAATATCGAAATAGAAGATTTAAAGGCGCAACGCCGTACTAGAAATATTACTTTTCCTCGTCAAATCGCTATGTATATCATCCGTGAGTTGACTGACTATTCTTTGCCTAAAATCGGAGAGGAATTTGGCGGTAGAGATCACACCACTGTGATTCATGCTTATGAAAAAATACAGAATTCAATTAAGGAAGATCCGGAGGTCGATCGGATTATTAAAACTTTAATTCACAAATTAGGATATTAACCTCTGAATAAATTCTTATCATTATGTTGATATCTTTTATCCCCAAAAAAAATTACTTGTGATCTCTGTTAATTTGTAAATAACCTTTCTTTTATCAACATTTTATCATGAAGCTAAAAAATAACAACATCAAGGCATTTTAATGGTTATCAACATTATCAACAACAACTACCACTACTATTAATTTAATATATAAATATATAAAAACTAATAATAGATTAACTGATTTGTGGAAAAAGGAGGCATTATAATGAAACTACTTTGCGCACAAGAAGATTTATCTCGTTATTTACAAATCGTAGTCCGAGCTATAGCTACTAAATCGACCTTATCGATCTTAACCGGAATTTTACTCGAAACTAAAGACACTTATCTGCGTTGTATAGCTACTGATTTAGAAATAGCAGTTGAAGTTAAAATACCGAACGTTCAAATTCAAAAACCAGGAATGGTAGTTTTACCAGGAAAGACTTTTGTAGAAATCGTGCGTCATTTACCACAACTTAATGTGGAAATTGAGTTAGACGACAATTCTAAAACTGTATCGATCGTTAGTCAACGTTCCTCTTATCAGTTGCCTGTTTTACCGGTAGAAGAGTTTCCAACCCTACCTGATTTTAAAAATGGAGAAAAACTAGAAATTAGTAGTGACAAATTAAAAGAAGCGATCCGACAAACAATATATGCAACCTTAGCTGAAGATCCCCGGCCATTTTTATCAAGTATTCTTTTGGAAAGCTCTCCTGATCGCTTACGTCTGGTAGCCACGGATGTTAACCGGTTAGCGGTTAAAGACATTCCTGTAAAAGCAAGTATTCAAAAGACAGCTTTAGTTCCGGTACGGGCTTTACGAGAAATATCGAATATTTTTGGCAATAATCCGGAAGATAGATTAGATATTTATATTGGCGAAAAGATGATTTATCTAACCGGAGTGGGAGTTACTTTTTCCTCCAGGTTAGTTGAAGCGCAATTTCCCCGTTATGAACAGGTTATACCCAAAGAGTTTCAAGGAAATTTGTTAATTAACAGGACACTTTTGATTGAAGCGCTAGAAAGAACATCATTGGTTAGTAATTCAATTCGATTGGCTATTTCTGCGAAAGGTGTTGTTATAACCGCTAAAGAACCAGATAAAGGAAGGTCTTATGAGGAGATTCCTCTGGATTTTACTGGGGAAGAATTAGAAATTGGATTTAATGTCAGATTTTTACTGGATTTTCTAAAAGCGGTCGATTCAGAAGAGATAGTTTTCAAATATATCCAAGAACAAAAACCAGCATTATTACAGATAAATGGAAAAGATGATTATAAATATATAGTAATGCCTCTTAAACTATCGTCCTAAATCAGGGAAATTTGATGATATAATTTTTTAAAAAGGTAAATTACCAGAGTAGACACTTTAATAATAAATCATTTATCTTATTATAAAATGTTTTTAGCTAGAAAGGCAAAGATAGCTTTGCTAAAATATCTTAGTCCCTTTTGTGGAAAAACAGTGAATAAAGTGGATAAATTGAGTAGCGAAAAACAATGCAATCTTAATAAATGGATTTTAAAAAGTGAGACCTAAATTTTTGACAAAAGCAGGAAAGTTTTAATAAATAAAGAAATACAAAGCTAGCGGATGGAAGATGATTTAGCCAAAAAAGTTATGGCATTTATTCTAGGGATAGCTGTATAGTTTAAAAAAAGATGAGAAGATTAAAGGAAGTATATGTATCTTAGTCAATTAGAGTTAAGAAATTTCAGGAATTATCAAGAACTCAAACTAAACTTTTCAGAGAAGATCAATATATTTGTTGGAAAAAATGCCCAAGGAAAAACAAATCTTTTAGAAGCTATAGCTTTGCTGTGTCTCGGTAAACCAATTCGGACCAAAAAGGATCATGAATTAATTAAGTGGGGAACGGATCATTGTTTTTGTAGAGGACAATTTCTTGAAGGTGAGAATTATTCCCTGATAGAAGTAGGAATCGGTATCAAAGAAAAGCGTATTAAAATTGATGGACAAGTTGTTAAAAACAATACCATATTTGGACAAATACCGGTAGTAATTTTTTCCCCTGATGATTTGCAGTTAGTAAAAGGCGCTCCCCAACAACGTCGGGATTATATTGATATCTATTTAGCCCAAATTGAACCCAAATACCGTTTTGTGTATTATAATTTTTATAAAGTATTACAACAGCGTAATCGTCTATTAAAACAAAGCTTTATTGATCAAGCTGAATTAGCTGTCTGGAATGATCAATTGATTGAAAAAGGAGCTAAAGTAATTAAATACCGGAATTCGTTAATTAACTCGATCAAACCTTATATCAAACAAGCACAACAAATCCTTAGCGGCGACAAAGAATTTTTAAACATGGAATATCTAAGTTTTAATAATCAAGTTTTATCAGACGATGAAGTTGAAATTCAAAGGAAGTTCCAAGAAGAATTAGAGAAGGTAAAGAATTATGAATTGCAAAGGGGAATGACTCTGATTGGACCACATCGTGATGACTTACGGTTAACGATTAATCATGATATTGATCTCAGAAATTTTGGTTCCCAAGGGCAGCAAAGAACAGCTGCTTTAGCTTTAAAACTGGGATTAGTTGAAAAAATTAAAGAAGCAAGGGGTATGTATCCGTTAATCTTATTGGATGACGTTATGTCGGAATTCGATGATCATCGTAAACAGCACTTGCTGCAATTACTGTTCAGCTCATCTCAGACTTTTCTAACCTCAACCAGTAAACGAGATTTCCCTATACAAGGCCAACAAAGAAATTTTTTCACAGTTAATCAAGGTGAAGTCCACTATGTCGAATAGCAGTTTTACTAATGTAATTGAAAGAATCTTCCGGCAAAACGGAGGGTGGTCCCGATTAAAAGGGGGATTATCGGTTTATTATTGGCCACGGGTGGCAGGCCCGGAAATTGCCAGTAAAGTTCAGGCTATCCGTTTTTATAACGGTATTTTATATCTTCAGACTGAAAATCCAGCTTTAGCCCATCAAGTTTCTCTTTTTTCGCCAGACATTGTTAAACGTTTTCAAAGAGTTTTGGGTAAAGGCATTATTAAGGGAATCAAAATTAGAATTGGCCCGGTAAAGCTTGGACGAATAAGACAGCCATTTCCAAAAACTGATTACCCGCTTACCGAAGGAGAACAAAGGCTGATCAACGATTGTGTCGAAAAGCTTAATGACCCTGATTTAGCAGCCCATTTTTCCAAATTAATCAAAGTTTTTTATCAAAAACAGAAGCAAATTTTAGCTGAGGGCGGTCATCGTTGTTCAAATTGTCAGACGGCAATTTCAGAGGAATATTTATATTGCCCTAGTTGTCAAACAAAGCTATAATCAATATTTAGACCACTAATTTTTGATTAGGAAGAGGAAGATCGTGAGGAGGAGACGCTATGTTTATTCATTTAGGCGGGAATACTCTGGTCAATTCCAAAAAAGTAATTGCTGTTCTTAACGGGGAAAGTGTAATAGGGGCTAATAGTTCTAAGGAATTTTTAAAAACTGCGCAAGAGGAAGGTTTTATCGCCAATCTTGATCAAGAAGAATATAAATCAATTGTTATTACTGATAAGGAAATTTATCTATCGCCTATTTCAACCTTAACTTTGAAAAAAAGAGCTGGTTTTGTTGACAACTTAAAAGAATAGTTTGGAAGGAGTTTCATTGATAATGGAGGAAGAGAAAAATAATTTAAAAAGCCCCGATCAGAACGGAGTTTCGGATTATGGAGCGGAACAGATTCAGGTGTTGGAAGGATTAGAAGCGGTCCGGCGGCGGCCTAGCATGTATATTGGGAGTACTTGTGTTCGTGGTTTACATCACTTAGTTTATGAGGTAGTAGATAATAGTATTGATGAAGCCTTAGTTGGAGCCTGCGATCGAATCCTCATTACTTTGAATGAAGATGGTTCGGTTACGGTCGATGATAACGGACGGGGAATACCGGTAGCTATTCATCCCAAAGAAAAAAAGTCTGCCTTGGAAGTAGTGCTGACAATTTTACACGCCGGAGGCAAATTTGGCGGCCAAGGATATAAAGTATCCGGAGGGTTGCATGGAGTCGGAGTATCTGTCGTTAATGCGCTTTCGGAAACTCTTGAAGCCTGGGTTAAAAGAGATGGTAAGGTCCATTATCAACGGTACCATAAAGGAATACCTGAGAAAGACGTAAAAGTAATTGGAACAACAGAGGAAACCGGAACAGTGATTAAGTTTTATCCGGATCCGGAGATCTTCGAAGTTTGTGAGTTTAGCTTTGAATATTTAACTCAACGTTTGCGTGAGCTGGCTTTTTTAAACAAAGGAATTAAAATTATATTAAAAGACGCAAAAAACAATAAAGAAGTAGCATATGAATACCAAGGTGGAATCGTCTCCTTTGTTGAACATCTGAATAAAACTAAAAACCCAATCCATCGTGAGATAATATATATTCAAAAATCATTGGAAGAGAATGAGATTGAAGTAGCGATCCAGTATAACGATGGATATATTGAGAGTATGTTTGCGTTTGCTAACAATATCAATACCCATGAGGGAGGGACTCATCTTTCCGGATTTCGTTCGGCTATGACTAGAACAATCAATGATTATGCCCGGAAAAACAATTTAATCAAGGATTCGGAAACTAGCCTTTCCGGTGACGACATTCGAGAAGGGTTAACCGCGGTAATTAGCGTTAAACTACGCTACCCGCAATTTGAAGGCCAAACCAAAACTAAACTTGGTAATAGTGAAATGAAAGGTTTAGTTGAATCAGTTGTTAATGAGGGATTGGCGGAATTTTTTGAAGAAAATCCGGCGGTTGCCAAGAAGATTATTGAAAAATGCTTATTATCGGCACGGGCTAGAGATGCGGCACGGAAGGCAAAAGAATTAACCCGGCGTAAGAATGCGTTGGAAGTAAGCGCGCTCCCGGGAAAGCTGGCGGACTGCTCTTTTAAGGAACCGGAATTATCCGAGTTATTCATTGTAGAAGGAGATTCGGCCGGAGGTTCAGCTAAACAAGGGCGGGATCGTAGATTTCAAGCTATTTTACCATTGCGGGGTAAAATATTGAATGTTGAAAAGGCGAGTTTGGATAGGATCCTCGGCAATGAAGAGATCAAAGCGATGATTACCGCATTAGGCACAGGATTTGGCGATGATTTTGATCTGTCGAAATTGAGGTATTATAAGATCGTATCTATGACTGACGCTGATGTTGATGGCGCTCATATTCGAACTTTACTATTGACCTTCTTCTATCGATTTATGAAACCTCTGGTAGAGAACGGTAACATCTATATTGCCCAGCCGCCGCTTTATTATATTAAACAACAGAAGAAAGAATATTATGTTTATTCTGACAAGGAATTAGAGGATTTATTAACTGAGATTGGGCGGCAAAATATTACTGTGCAAAGATATAAAGGTTTGGGTGAAATGAACGCTGAACAGCTTTGGGATACCACTATGAATCCTGAAACTCGGACCATTCTCAAAGTAACCCTTGAGGACGCCATCGAAGCCGACCAGACTTTCTCAATGTTAATGGGTGATAAAGTGGAGCCTCGCAGGGATTACATTCAATCCCACGCATCTGAAGTGCGAAATCTGGATATTTAGTGAATGAGAAATTATTGATTGTCTTTTTTGTAACGGTAAAGCGCTTCATCGGCGGCTGTGAATAAATCCTGATAATGACGGGCGCCACTTGGGAAAAGGGTATAACCGTAAGATATAGTGAGTTTGTGATTGGGAAAACATTCTTCACCTGAAAAATTTGATGATTCAATCCTTTGAGTTATATGAGTGATGGTTTTTTCAACGGCAGACTGTCCGGAATCAGGCAACATAATGATAAACTCGTCACCGGAATGCCGGACGACTATATCCTGGAGACGGACGCTTTGGCTAAGAATTTTAGCAATGGAGATTAATAGGCTGTCACCAGCGTTATGGCCCCAGAAATCATTGTAATATTTAAAGAAGTTGATATCAATCAAAATAAACCCAAAACGGTTTGTAGCTTTTATCTCCCTGGCAACCGATAATTTCAGAAAACGCCGGTTATATAATCCGGTTAACTCATCACGGGTTAATAAGCGGTTGATTTTGCGGTTATAACGGTTTTGAAAATAGGTTAAAGCTCCGATCACACTCAAACCGATTCCGGAAATTATTAATACGGTAAATTGGATGGCCAAAGTTTCTAAGGTTATTGCGTTTGTGGTTGTGATGTAGTTAAGTATCAGAAACAAACTGAAACCTATATAATTCCAAATCCCGATTTTGACCCCGTATTCGGCGGAGAAGATGATAATTGGGATTGAAACGGCGCTAATAAAAGGGCTTTGGGTTGCGCCTGTAATCATAATGATTCCCGCTAGATAAAGATCGTTAATGATAATAATCCAAAGATCGACGGGTTTGATTTGGAGATCGGTCAAAGCTTTTTTGGGGCGTTGATGATCTACTAATAAGGCGCTGATAATTAAAGAAGTGAGAATATAATATATTGTGAGAAAACTAGGTTTAACCAACCAATAAGAACAGACAATCAAGAGTAAGAGAATGATCGCTCTAAGTTGTTTGAGGGCTGTCCTTAGCCCGATTGATTTGCCTTTAAGAAGATAAACTAGCATTGGAATTCACCCCAGTCTTTAATTTGGACCGGTGTTTGAGATAGTAAAATTATATATAAATTATACCATTACCCGCAAAATATGACAACTAAGAGAGAATGAGCCTTTCAAGGCCTTAAAAAGGATAAATACGGATTAACAAGAAATAACAACAAAGTTTGGTTTGGAATGGTTTTCAATAAAACCAAAAGATTAACAAAAAAGATTTAAATATACATAAATCTTGCCTTGAAAGGAAAGAAGGGTTTGTGGTAATATAATAACGGTGTCCAATAATGAATGATCTATTTCTTCCCGATCGTCAGCAGGAAACGGATGAATTTTTTATGCGGGAGGCGATTGTGGAAGCAACTAAAGCAGCCCGGGAGAGAGAAGTTCCGATTGGGGCTGTTATTGTCCTCAATGATCAAATCATTGCCAAAGCTCATAATCTACGTGAAACTAATGGAGATCCTACAGCGCATGCGGAAATATTGGTTTTACGCGAAGCGGCTAAGCTAAAAGAGCATTGGAGATTACTAGGAACTACCTTATATACCACTTTGGAACCTTGTCCCATGTGTGCCGGAGCAATGGTAATGGCGAGAGTAAAGCGCTTGGTTTATGGGGCATCCGATCCCAAAGCAGGCGCAGCCGGAAGTTTAATGAATATTGTCCAAGATCTCCGCCTCAATCATCGTTTGGAGGTAACTGGAGGAGTATTGGAAAAAGAGTGTAGAGAACTTTTAAAGGAGTTTTTTAAGGAACGCCGTTGACCGGGATTTAACGGATTAAACTGATTTCACGGATAGGTGCTATTTCTAAGGGTCGAAGATCCGGAGCTGAAAATTTGGTTACCGATTTTGAACCGACGATTTGTAAATTCATATTTTAAAATAAGAGTAAACCTGGAGAGATGGCTGAGGGGTTGAAGGCGCCCGCCTCGAAAGCGGGTAGGGATTTACGTCCCTCGCGAGTTCGAATCTCGCTCTCTCCGCCATTAAATGTTAATAAAAAACACTTTATTTGAAGTAGCTATTTTGGTATAATATTAAAGCGTTATCAGTTCTTAATATATAAGGAGAGATGGCCGAGTGGTCGAAGGCGCACGCCTGGAGCGCGTGTAGGTGTAACAGCCTCTAGGGTTCGAATCCCTATCTCTCCGCCATAATTTTTAAATTAACCAGCTTATAGGCTGGTTTTTTTGGTAAATCAAGTGTTTACTATTGGCTACTGGAAGTTAGATAAGCCAATAAACACTTTTTTCTTCAGCAAGGAGATTATAAAAATAACTCGAAATAAGACCAGATAATAGGAGGGTGGTTTACCGTGTTAATTTTAGAAAATATCAGTTTAAAATTGGGTGAAGGGCAGGTAGAGTCCGATATTTTGCGCGACATTTCCCTAAATTTTGAATCAGGAAAACTATATGTTATTACCGGTCCGAACGGGGGAGGCAAGACATCCATCGCTAAGCTAATTATGGGAATCTATCAACCGTTTCGAGGCAGAATTCTCTTAGATGGTGTAGAGATTACTAATTTAAGCATTACTGAACGGGGCCGGTTAGGAATTAGATATGCTTTTCAAAACCCCCCCCGGTTCAAAGGGATTGAAATAGAAAAATTGCTAAAACTAGCCAATCCTACTGTTAACCCCGGTGATTTGCGATCGACTATGGTCCGGATCGGTCTTTGCCCCGAAGATTACTTAAGTAGAATAGCGGATAATTCTCTTTCCGGCGGAGAGATGAAACGGTTGGAAGTAGCCACGGTGCTATTGAGTCAGACTAAAGTAGCTGTTTTGGATGAACCTGAGGCCGGAGTGGATCTATGGGGATTTGAACAATTATTAAACTTGGTAATCTCTTCCCACAGCCAAGCGCTGGGGCGTACTTCAATTATTATTTCACATAGCGAAAAATTTTTGGAAGCGGCGGATGAGATCATCGTGGTAGCGGACGGCTCAATCCAAGAACGAGGCAAAATGGAGGCGATCCGGCCGTTGATCAATGAAGGAATACAGTGCCGGTGGCGCAGAATGTGTCTGGGGGAGGAAGATAACTATGCAACTCAGTGTTCTCGATAAAGAGCTCTTAAAAGAGGTAGCCGATCTCCACGGAATCCCTCAAGGAGCATATAATATTCGTAAAAATGGGGCGGCGGTAAAAAAGGAGTCTAAAGCCGGGATAACTATTGACCCCAAAGAAGATCAGCCTGGAATTGAGGTGCGGATCGATCCTGGAACGGTGGACCAATCAATACATATACCGGTAATTTTGACAATTCCCGATTTTCATGATGTGGTTTATAATACCTTTGAAGTTGGGGCTGGTTCCGATGTATTAATCGTAGCGGGGTGCGGAATTCATACCTCTTCAGGTAAAAGCCGTCATGATGGGATTCATGAGTTTTTTGTCCGTAAAGGCGCTAGGATCCGGTATGTCGAGAAACATTACGGGGCAGGGGGAGGCGGGGCAAAAAGGGTTTTAAATCCGGTGACAATTCTCCATTTGGAAGAAGGAGCCGTTGCTGAGCTAGAAATGGTCCAAATCAGGGGAGTTGATAATACCGACCGTAAAACCGAGGTATATCAAGGGGTCCAAAGCCGGTTAATAATGAATGAACGATTATTAACCCATGGAGCGCAGCATGCTAACTCCGAGATTATTGTCCATCTTCAAGGGGATGGAAGCAGCGCCGAGGTATTAACGCGTTCAGTGGGGCAGGACCAGTCGGTTCAAGTATTTAAAGCGGGCCTAATCGGGTATGGTAAATGTAAGGGACATTTATCATGTGATTCAATTATTATGGGTAAAGCCGACATCCGCTCACTACCGGAAATTTGGGCTAAAAGCGATGAAGCGGAGTTGACTCATGAAGCTGCCATTGGTAAGCTATCCGGGGAGCAGATTATGAAATTAATGACTTTTGGTCTGAATGAGGAAGAAGCAGTACGGACCTTATTGGAAGGATATTTAAAATAGACAACAAATCGGGATTTAAACACTAATATATGCGAATGAATCTAAATTAACGCTTGATCAGAGTTTGGAGTTGACTGCTATTTAGTAAATTACCTTAGCATCCGATAACTTAATAGAATTCTTAAAAATGAGTGATAGGGAGATTTTGATGGATGGGTTTAAAAAATTAATCCCAGCCTTAACAATTCTGTTTCTTGTTATGAGTTGTACATTCGGAGTTGTTCAAGGAGCGCTATCCAATTTGGAGCCTCGGGATTTATCTGTTATCGGAGAGGCTGAATCCGGCTCCGATCAGTTCCAAGTTTACCGTGAAGCCTTAGAAAATGGGTTAAGGAAGGCCTTTGCCCTGGCCCGTCAAGCGGAGCAAAATAGATCCTTATTAGTAATTAATGATCAGGAAAAGGACTTGCCCTCGCTGCAACGGGAAATAGGCTTAGTCGATTTTCGGGTGTTGCGTTATTGGACTGAGCAGAACAGGTTTCGGATGGAGATCAAGGTTTGGTTTGGAGATTCCAGAAACCAACCTCCCCGGGGAGGAAGTTTAAGTAAACAACCGAAGGTCAATTGGAGCAGAGAGACTGTCGATCGAATTGAATCTCTCTCTGAATATGGACTTTCCTTGGTAATAAACACTTTGCAATCCTTGGAGATTGTCAATCCGAAAAGCGGTAAATTGAAAAGAAGGATTAAGACAGGTTTCAAACCCCATCAGGCGTATGGGGACCGTTATTTGGTTAAAAATATCGAATACTTAAAAATATATAGTTTGGAAACTATAAACATCTATCGGTTTACTGATATTTGGGACCAAAAATTACCCAACCTGATTAAATATTATATAATTAATGATGTCTTGTTGGTTGTAGAGCAAACCGGATTAGTGCGCGCTTTTAACTGGGAAGACGGTAGCGAGATGTGGCAGCTGCCGGCCATCACCCAAGTGGAAATCGGGTCCGGCGGAGGCGACCGATGGTTATTAGTCTTTCCCACGGGTGAATTTTGGGTGGTAAATGAGTCAGGCCAAAAAATTTGGCTCAAAACATTGGAAAGTCCCTTAGCGGCTGTTCCAATAGTTGACAGAGAAGCTTTGGTCTGTCTCTTAAAAGATGGCCAGCTAAAAATCTTTGATTCCGAGACAGGCCGAAGTATCGCTTCATGGCAAACCGGAATACCGGATCGGGTGCGACAAGTCAGCCTTAGTTTGGGGGATAATGAAGTATATGTCCTTTATAATGATGCAGGCAACCGGGGACATTTACAAGTATATCATCGCTGGACCGGACGGTTATTGTGGAAAGTTGATTGGGATGAAGCGGTGATTCCTGACTTAATTCAAATTTCCGATGCGGTTATAATCGGACTCTCCGGAACTTTCGAAGCCAGAGAGCGTCTGTTTGGTTTGAAAGTATGGGAGGAAAGAACTATCGGCCGTATTACAGGTTTATATTATCACGATCCATGGTTAATGGTGATAATGGGAAATAGAATTTATAGTTACCAACTATAATATCGGTTTGCATTTAATAAGCCATAAAATAACAGTTGAATCCTATATGAAATATGATAAAATAAATATACTCCAATTTTTAGTAACAGTTTATGGTCGTGCTAGATGGGGAGGTAGCGGTGCCCTGTAACTTGCAACCCGCTATAGCGAGATTTAATTCCTTGTTTGAGGCAGGTTTTCGTGAGTCCGGCCGGATTAAGCGGTGTTGATGATCGGGTCTCACGCGACAAAAACTTATAAACCCCGTCAGGTCCGGAAGGAAGCAGCGGTAAGTAAGATTCTTTGTGTGCCGTGAGAGTGCCTGGTCGGAGCTGGCTGTTGCGGAACGTTCGGGAAAACCGAGTCGATCCAAGGTGCACGACCATAATTATTAGCACTGGTGTTTTACCGGTGTTTTTTTGTATCAAAAGTAAATTTGCAGGAATTAAAAGATTAACGGCAAATAATTATTACATAAAAACGAAAGAAACTGGAAATATGCAAATTAAAGCACCGGCCAAAATAAATCTAGCTTTGGATGTAATAGCGCAGAGAGCTGATGGTTATCATCTGGTTGACATGGTGATGCAGTCGATCCGGTTGTCGGACCAAGTAATCTTGGAACAAGGCGCGGGGGTTGAGTTAAGTTGCAACCTGCCCGGTCTTCCGGCGGATGAAAGAAATCTGGCATGGCGTGCAGCCCGAGTATTACAGGAAACAGTCGGCATTTCCAAAGGAGTCAGGATTAAGATCGAGAAAAGAATTCCGGTAGCTGCTGGTTTAGCGGGCGGGAGCACTGATGCCGCTGCAGTGTTGGTCGGATTAAATGAACTTTGGGAATTGGGTCTTACTCAACCGGAGTTGATGAGGATCGGGCTTCGGTTAGGGGCGGATGTTCCTTTTTGTATAATGAAGGGTACTGCTAGGGCTGAAGGTATTGGCGAACGACTGACTCCTATCAATTCAACTTTAAAGAGTAAGGTGTTGTTGGTAACGCCTAATTGTCAGGTGTCAACCACTCAAGTTTATCAAAGACTGAAAATTGAAAGGATAAATAAACATCCCCAAATCCCACTGGTGATCGCGGCTTTAGAAGCCGGGGACTACCAGGCTATGTTCGAGGCTTGGGGTAATGTTCTCGAAGAAGTGGTTTTGGGTGATGATTCTCCAGTAGCTCTGGTAAAAGCTTATTTCAATAGTTTTGGCATTAGTAATTGCCTAATGTCGGGAAGCGGCCCCTCGGTTTACGCTATTGACCCTCCAGTGGAGCTAATTGAGGCGTTTTTAGCCGGGCTACCCGCAGATTGGTTTGGCTGCTTAACTGAATTTTTAAATTAATAATTAGGTGGGATAAAAATGGATCGTCAGCCATTGGTGCCGATAAGGCTCGATAGTTATAAACCTTTGCGGGAATTGGTTTTTGAATCATTAAGGGAAGCGATTATCTCCGGTCAATTACGTCCGGGAGAACGGTTGATGGAAATCCAATTAGCGGAGGAGATGGGCGTTAGCAGGACTCCGGTACGGGAAGCCATTCGTAAACTGGAGTTAGAAGAGCTGGTAGTAATGATCCCGCGTAAAGGCGCTTATGTGGCAGGCCTTTCATTAAAAGATATTGTAGATGTTTTTGAGATTAGGGGAGCGTTGGAAGGGTTGGCCGCCGAATTGGCTGCTGAGCGGATCACCGACAATGAATTGGAAGAGTTGGAACGGTATTTAGTAAAAATAGCGGATGATATTGAAAAAGGCGACTTGGAAAAGGTAGTGGCAACGGATACCGATTTTCACAGCATCCTCTACCAAGCCAGCCGTAACCAGCGATTATCACAAATTATCAGTAATCTGCGGGAACAAATTCAGCGTTTTCGGACAACGTCCCTTTCTTATCCGGGACGTATGAAAACTGCTTTAGAAGAGCACCGCAAGATGGTGGAGGCCATTTCGGCCCGGGATGGTGAATTGGCTTGTAAATTGGCTCAAGAACATATCGAAAACGCCGAAAACAGTATGATGAGTATGATTCATCAGGATACGAAATATGGGGGTGGCTGAATGAACGCAATAGTATTGGCCGGGGCGCCGAATAAAGGAGCATTAAGACAAATTAGCCCGGCTCAATATGAAGCGGAGATTGAAATCGCCGGTCGACCAATGCTGGACTATGTGGTACTGGCTTTGGAAAGAGTTCAATCAATCAATCGGATTGTAATCGTCGGTTATAAATCGATGCTATCAACCAATGGTTTCGACAGCGAACGTTTTGTGTTTGTCCAACCGGGTTCCTCAGTTATTGAAAGTTTAGAGAATGGTATCAATGTTTTAACCCTTGGAGAGCCGGTTTTAATACTTACATCAGATATTCCGTTAATTACTAAAGAAGCTTTGGAAGACTTTTTGAATCGGTGTGGTAGCCAATCCGGTGATATTTTTTATTCTTTTGTTCCTAAAACTATTAATGATCAAAAATATCCGGGAGTTCAAAGAACCTATGTACGGCTTAAAGAAGGGACGTTTACCGGCGGTAATTTAGTGTTATTGTCTCCGGAGATCATCAGTGAAAAATTAACCACCCTAACTCAAGCAGTGGCTTTACGTAAAAAGCCTCTAACCCTTTGCCGAATGCTGGGATGGCGGTATTTATGGAAATTGCTCTTTGGAATCTTGACTATCAAAGAGATCGAAGGCCGGGTTGCCGAAGTGTTGGGAGTAAAGGCGGTGGGTATTGTCTCATCTTACCCGGAAGTTGGGATTGACGTTGATAAGCCCAGTGATTTGAAGCTGGCCAGAGAGGTATTGGCAAAATAACAGAGGCGAAAGCCTCTGTTTAAATTTGAATGGATTGGATTTCTCAACACAAGGATCGATAGGTCGATAAAAACAAGCCACATGGAGAATTTTGCCTTTACTATAAGGAAACTCACTTTAATTAGCAAGAACGGTTTATTTAGCCAAATCATAGCCGAAAACCGAGGATAGAAAAATTTTGTAAATATTTCTTGTAATTAGAAGGAAATTTAAAATTAATATGGAATTTATTATGTATCCATAACAAGCATAGAAAGGTGAGTGGACCGATGAACATCACAGACGTACGCCTAAAAAAGGTTAATACCGACGGCAAAATGAAAGCTATTGCTTCGATTACTATTGATGACGCTTTTGTGGTTCGGGATATCAGGGTAATAGAAGGACAAAACGGATTATTTGTAGCTATGCCGAGCCGAAAAACGCCGGACGGTGAATTTCGGGATATTGCCCATCCAATAACTTCTGATGCACGGGAGTTAATCCAGAGCGCAATTTTGAAGGAATATGAAAAAGCCGAATAGCTTTTGTTTGTAATGAGAGGTATGGCCGACTATGCAGTTGGCTATTTTTTATTTGGTCAAATAATGGATAGAATAAACAAATGTAGAATTATATACTATTACCACATTATTACCACTGAAAACAATTAGTTTCAAGATAATTTCTAACCTTCAATATTTCAAAAACGGTTACTTGCCGGATATAAGTCTTATATTTTGCCTTCCTGATTTGAGTGTTGACATCCGGATAGAGTCCTGGTATACTAAATTGTGCATTCACTGGGGCGTAGCCAAGTTGGTAAGGCACGGGACTTTGACTCCCGCATGCGTTGGTTCGAGTCCAGCCGCCCCAGCCATTTTTAAATAGGCAAGAGGCGCGAGGCGAAAGTTACGACGGGTTGATCTTTCGAAAACAAGCTTAACCATGTTAAACTATAAAAAGGGAAGCTAACGCGACTATATTTACAGAACTCGATTGGGTTCTTTTTTTGTAGATTCAGTTATTTCTTGGAAGCCTGTTTCTTTTAACCCAGTCCCGGCCCGCAAGCGAACAAATGAAATAGGCGATGGATGTTATGCCTCGAGCCTCGCGGCTCATGCCTTTAGATGCTTGTTTTTGGAGGATTACAATGACCAATCTTAACGCCATTATTTTGGCAGCCGGACAAGGCACTAGAATGAAATCAGCCTATCCCAAGGTTCTGCATAAAATTCTCGACCAATCGATGTTGAAATATGTAGTAGAATCGGCCCAACAGGCAGGCGCCGGTTCAATTTCAGTGATAGTTGGTTTCGAGGGAGAACAGGTAATCCAGTCTTTAGGGCCTGATTTTCAATATGTTTGGCAACGGGAACAATTAGGCACCGGCCATGCGGTTTTAATGGCTGAATCGCTCTTGGCCGGCATGGAAGGGGATTTGCTGGTTTTATATGGAGATACACCCCTGTTAGAGCCCGAAACTATTAAGGACCTGGTAGAAGCAAAACATAATCAAGGAGCGGTAGCGGCAATTCTAACCACCCAACTCAACGAGCCTTCAGGCTATGGAAGGATCATTCGCAATCCTCAAGGAGGAATTTCCGGGATCGTTGAAGATAAGGATGCGTCTCCGGAACAGAAAGGGATTAGAGAAGTTAATACCGGCGTCTATTGTTTTGAAGTTCAATCACTTTTGAAAGCTTTAAAATTACTTTCGCCCCGAAATGCCCAAGGCGAGTATTACCTTACCGACGTATTCAAAATTTTTGTCGATCAAAACCTGCCGGTTACGGGAGTTCTAACCCATCAAGCCGAGCAAGTAATGGGACCCAACGACCGGGTACAATTGAGCTTTACTGAGAATTACTTAAAAATGAAAATCAATGAAGGGTTAATGAAACAAGGCGTGACCATCATCGACCCTCATTTTACTTATATCGGCCCTCAAGTTAAGGTCGGTCGGGATTCAATTATTTTACCAGGCACTTTCTTGCTTGGAAATACCAAAGTAGGTGAGAATTGCAGGATTGGGCCTCATACCAGAATTAAGGATTCGGTGATTGAAAACAATACGGAAATTTCCTTTAGCCAAATTAGCGGCGCGCGGATCGGCCCTGATAATACAGTAGGTCCTTTCGCTTGTATTCACCCGGAAACTGAAAGCAGCCCTTAGGTGAAGATTGGGGATTTTGTAGAGATTAAAAATTCACCCGATAAAACTTTGGGTATTTCCCGCAGCTGCCAAGAAAATATTGGCAAAGGGGATTCGCCCCGAGAACGGTCCGGAAAATGACGGCAATATCTGTTTACAAGAAGCAGTGAGAATGTTATAATGTGAGCGATCTTTTTAAAACACTGATTACGCTGATTACATATATTACACGGATTAAAAATTGCGTTGATTGTAAGCTGTGTCCGATAGTCCGGATTTTTTAAAGGATGTTTAAAATCTTAACTTGCCGGGTGCAAGTTAAAAGAAAAACTGAGTAGAGCAGTTTTATAAAACTTAGTATTAACAGCCTATTTTAGGAGGAGTAATTATGGAATTAACAGTTGCGGTAAGAGAAACTATGGGTACGGGAAATGCCAAAAGGGCCCGGAAGAGTGGAGAGATACCTGGCGTAATTTATGGAGAAGGGAAGCAAACAGAACATCTTTTCATTAATGCCCGGGATTTTAGCCGTTTAGTTTCCAGGGAAGGTATGGGGAGATTAATTGATTTAAAGATTCAAAAGGGCAAAAACGCTGAAAAGGCCAATGTTCTGATCAAAGGGCTTCAACGCCACCCGGTACAAGGCTCTATAATTCATGTGGACTTTTTAAGAGTAGCCATGGACCAACTCGTCACAGTCAAAGTACCTTTACGCGTGGCTAATGATGAGAAAAAGACTCGTGATGGCGGAATCATTGAGCTGTTGTTACATGAATTGGAAGTAAGCTGTTTACCGGGTAATATTCCGGACGGCATTCAAATTCAGGTTGCCGATTTAGCCACCGGTGACAAGATTTATATTAAAGATTTGGAATTAGGCAAAGGCGTAGAGGCGGTTACTCCATTGGAGGAGATCGTGGTTCAGGCGGTAGCTCCGGCAGTAGCCGTTGAAACCGAAACCACGGAAGAACCTGCCGCTGAGGAACCGGAAATGGTTAAGGAGAAAAAAGCGGAAGCATAATTGCGACACGGAGGATGGTTCACTTGTTTTGTCTGATTGGATTGGGCAATCCTGGTCGCCAATATATACAAACCCGGCATAATGCCGGGTTTTTAGTGATTGACCGCATTGCCGACGAGATCAATATCAAACTGGATCAAAAAGGGTTTCAATCTGTCTACGGCAAAGGCATCCTCAACGGGGAACAGGTTATCCTAGTGAAACCTCAAACCTTCATGAATCTTAGCGGAGAAGCTGTTGGGCCAATTATTAAGTATTATCGAATCCCCGTAAAGCAAGTTTTAATAGTTTATGACGATTTGGACTTACCGCTGGGTAAGATTCGGATCAGGCTTTCCGGAAGCGCCGGCGGTCATAAGGGTTTATCCTCTAGCTTGACTGCAATCGGAGAGCAAGCAGTTCCCAGATTACGGGTGGGAATTGGACGGCCGGACAATGTGACAATTATTAATTATGTATTGACGCCGTTCAGCGGTGAAGAACTCAATGTTTTCAAAGCTAGTATTATTAGAGCGGCTCAAGCGGGAATTTCTTTTGTTACCGAAGGAGCCCCGGCGGCGATGAATCGTTTTAATCGCAACACGATACTTAATGAATAAAAAGCGGACAACCAACCATTGATTTGAATATTTATCCTGAAGCAGGCAATCATATTTTTGGATGAAACTATTAGTTGCCATTACTCTAGCCTTAAGTTTAGCTTGGTTTTGGGATCGGTTCTTACGTTTCTTAAAATGGAACCAAAAACTGCGAGTTGGGTTTGGAAACCCCTTCGGAGAAGAAGTGATTAAGTATTCTCTAGCAATGGCTTTCCAGCTGCAACCGTGGCTGGTTTATTTATTGTTCGGCTTAGGCGAAGGAGGACTGGAAGCGTTTCTGCTAAAAAGAAAGGCTGCTCTAAAGCTGATGATAGCTGGAGGATTAACTCATTTTGGCTTCGGGCTGTTTTTTTTATTTCCAGTTCATCCAGGCCTTAGTTGGGGTTTTGCCATCGGATGTCATTTATTATGGAACAATCTTTTGATTCAAGATTAATCAAGGCAAAATGTAAATTATTACAGCTCGATGAATAAACTATAATGTTTAATCCCCCGGGTCTTTAAAGCCGTTAACCGCACTCACCAGGAGGATTTATGAGATACTTAGCCCAATATATCGTGGGGTATTCTGATTTCAAACGGGTAAAAGAATATTTTGATCGTAATAGCCAAGATTTGCTAACCGGAATCAGCGGGACCCAAAAGGCATTGGCTATTGCCGGCTTGGTATGGGATAAACCCCAACAAAGCCTGATTATTAGTTATAGCAATAATCAGGCTAATCGTCTTGCTCTTGATCTGGAAAACATGCTTGGTTCGGATTATATCGCCTATTTCCCCAGTAATCAATTGCTCCCTCATGAAGAGGCCTATGAACCGGAAATTACCGCCCAACGGGTTGAGGTATTAGGACGAATTTTGCAACAAAAACGTTTAGTTGTTGTTACGTCATGGGAAGCTTTGCAACGCCGTTTGATTTCACCGGCCCATTTTTCAGAGTTTATAATTACACTTCGTTTGGGAATGGAAATGCCATTGACTGCCCTTTTAGACCGTTTGACCGTTATGGGTTACGAAAGGGTCGATCTAGTTCAAGCAGCCGGACAATTTAGTCAGCGAGGTGATATTTTAGACGTTTTCCCGCTAAACCAAAGCCAACCAATGCGTTTGGAATTTTTCGGCGATGAGGTTGACTCGATCCGTAAGTTTGATGCTGATACCCAATTATCTTCCAAAAATGAGGAATCGGTCTCGATTTTACCGGCTCGGGAAGGACTATGGCGTTTGGAACGGTTCCAAGAGTGCGTCCCGTTAATTGAAAAAGCCTTGGCTGAACAAGTATCCCATTTAGAAGATATGGGGCGGGTAATGGAAGCGGAAGCTTTAGCCAACAAGATCAACGAAGCATTGGAGAGATTGGCGGGGGGCCATCAGTTACCGGGGGCCGATCAATTTTTGCCTTGGATCGAACCGGGGTTGGTAAGTTTTTTGGAATATATGGACGACGCCCGGATCATCCTCGATGAACCGGTAAGGGGCAGAGATTCATACCGGTTGATTTACCAGGAAACAGCCGGCGCTTTTGAGAATTTTCTAGCAAAAGGCGTGGTCCTTCCGAAAGAACAAGAAGTATTTCTTTCTACGGAAGAATTGGAAAACCGGATTTGGCCGAAACATCCCTGGTCCCTTTCATTATTAGCCAAGACTCCAAAAGGGATAGCTCCGGCCCATACTTTAACTCTCCCTTTTAAAACACCCCCATTGTTTCATAGTAAAATCGAAAAGTTGGTAGACGAGATAAACGCCCGGTTACGCGGTGGTTGGACCATAGTCTTAGCTGTCGCGTTAAAAGAGAAAGCCCGCCGTCTAAGGGAAATATTGCGGGAGCATGGTATTTCTTCTTCAATATCTGTGGAAAAAACCAATAATCCCCCCGAACCGCATGCTGTCCGGGTTGAAGTTACCGATCTCGAGACCGGTTTGGAGTGGCTTCCGGCTAAGCTTTTGGTATTAACTGAAAGCGAGATCTACGGAAGACAAAAGAAAAGGTATCAAGCCCGGTTCACTGAGGGTGGGGTTAAGCTTAGCTCATTTACAGATTTAAAAGTCGGAGATTATGTAGTCCATATCAATCATGGCATTGGTCAATACCAGGGAATTGAAACTTTGGAGATTGCCGGCGGGCACCGGGATTATTTAAGAATTCAATATGCCGGTGAAGACCGGTTGTTTGTTCCGACGGATCAGATTAATATGCTCCAAAAGTATATTGGGGTAGAAGATGTTCCACCCAAATTAAATAAGTTAGGCGGGACCGACTGGCAAAAGATGAAAAACCGGGTCAAGGAGTCCATTCGCGATCTGGCCGAAGAATTGCTTGATCTTTATGCCCAGCGTGAAATAGCGCCGGGTAATCAGTTTTCACCGGATACCGTTTGGCAGCATGAATTTGAAGAGAGCTTCTTCTTTGAAGAAACACCGGACCAGTTACGGACGATTGCGGAGATTAAGGCGGACATGGAACGGGATAAGCCAATGGATCGCTTGCTTTGCGGGGACGTTGGTTATGGAAAGACTGAGGTGGCGATGCGGGCCGCATTCAAAGCGATTATGGACGGAAAACAAGTAGGAGTTTTAGTTCCGACTACGATTCTAGCGCAACAACACTTTTTGACTTTTAGAGAACGATTTGCCGGTTTCCCGGTAAATATCAAAGTGTTAAGCAGGTTCCAGACTGCCAAAGAGCAGAGCCAAGTGATTGCCGGGGTCCTCGGCGGCGGAGTGGACTTGGTAATCGGGACTCATCGTTTATTATCAACCGATGTGCATTTTAAAGATTTAGGATTATTAATCGTTGATGAGGAGCAACGCTTCGGAGTTGTCCATAAAGAAAAGATTAAAGAATTGCGGAAAAATGTAGACGTGCTGACTCTGACAGCAACCCCGATTCCTAGGACTTTACATATGTCATTGGTGGGGATCAGGGACATCAGTTTAATCGAAACGCCTCCCCAGGACCGTTATCCCATCCGTACCCATGTGATGGAATATAATGAAGAAGTTATTAGAGGAGCTATCCAGCGGGAATTAGACCGCCAAGGGCAAGTTTATTTTGTTTATAACCGTGTTGAGACCATTGAAAAGATGGCTGGATATTTACAGAACCTGCTTCCAAAAGCACGGATTGCCATCGCCCACGGTCAAATGGATGAAGATCAATTAGAACGAGTGATGCTGGACTTCTACGACAATGAGGCTGATATTCTAGTTTGCACTACTATCATCGAGACCGGTTTGGATATCGGTAATGTCAATACTTTAATCGTTTATGACGCCGACCGGTTTGGATTATCCCAATTATATCAACTTCGGGGTAGAGTTGGACGGAGCAATCGGATTGCTCATGCATATTTCTGCTACCGGAAAGACAAGATTTTATCGGAGAATGCGGAGAAAAGACTAGCGGCGATTCGGGAGTTTACCGAATTGGGCTCGGGCTTTAAAATTGCCATGCGTGATTTGGAGATTAGGGGGGCCGGTAATTTATTAGGACCGGAACAGCATGGGCAAATTGCGGCGATTGGATTTGAGCTTTATTGCAGGCTTTTGGATGATACAATCCGGGAACGGAAAGGCGAGATCCGTCCCGAACTTCCTGAACCGGTAGTGGAGATACCTGTAGACGCGTATATTCCTGGAAATTATATCGTCGACGGCAAACAAAAAGTGGATATTTATAAAAAGATAGCTGGCGCCGGCAAGGTTCACGAGGTCAATGATGTTACCGCCGAGATTATTGATAGGTTCGGCACGCCGCCCGCTCCGGTGGATAATCTATTAAATATTGCCAGATTAAAAGCTTTAGCCCGTGAGTTGGGTTTCGCGTCGATAACTAAGGAACGAACTGAGATCATTGGTAAGCTGCATGTGGGGTTAGGGGTTGATTATGAGAAAATATTAATCATCCTCCGGAAACACCGAAACCAGTTTCGCTATCAACCGGGTAGGCCTCCGTTGTTTCGATGGAAAATCAACGCCCCTTTGGAAGAATTATTAAAAATTACTTTGAATAGTTTGGAATTGCTTAGGCTACCGGAATAAAAGCTTCAAACGATCAAAGTGAATCGGAAAACAAGTGCCTGAGTTGGAAGTATGGTTTGTAAAAAAACGGGTAAGCTAACTCCGACCTGTTGATAGAGTATAGTTAAGGGAGAAGACGGCGATTAGGCTAAATTTATATCCTAGTCATCCAAATCAAGTTAATGAGCTTAGCTCTAATGAATAAAAGTAAAAGTTTAACTATATAATATCAATAAAGTAGTCCCAGACCTAAAATATTTTTCGGGTAGACGGGTGGCAGGTCCTCTGACACCAAATTCAAAAAAACAGATTTAGAAAAGGGGGGAATGGGGGATGAAGGCGACCGGAATAGTACGGCGAATCGATGATTTAGGCCGAGTGGTCATCCCCAAGGAAATCCGGCGAACTTTACGGATTCGAGAGGGCGACCCGTTGGAAATTTTTGTTGACCGGGAAGGGGAGGTAATCCTCAAAAAATACTCTCCCATCGGTGAACTAGGAGATTTTGCAAAGGAATACGCTGATTCTCTCTATGAGTCAACCGGACATATTGCTTGTATTGCGGATCGGGATATGGTAATTGCCGTAGCAGGAGCCGCTAAGAAAGAGTTTTTGGACAAACCGATCTCTAGGGCGGTTGAAAAGGCCATTGAAGAGCGAAAAGTAGTTTTAATGCCGAAACCGGGCGAACATAAATATTGCGATACCTGTCCGGTAAAAGAAGATGAGGGTAAATGTAAATTTACCGCCCAGGTTATTGCCCCGATTATTGCCGAAGGGGACCCGATCGGAGCAGTAATACTCTCCAGTAAAGAACCAAATGTGGTAATGGGCGATTTAGAAGTAAAAATCTCCGAAACCGCTGCCGGTTTTCTCGCCAAACAAATGGAGCAATGATTGGTAAAAAAAGTAGTTCTGAAAGTGGGGTTAAGAGCCCCACTTTATTTTTTAAAGAAAAAATACTCCCTCTATTAATCGGTTGCGGTTTGGCCTGGTTGAGTAGGGTTACCATTGAACATTCCTAATAATGAGGTAAACAAACTAGGATCAAAACCGCTTTGATTCATCTTACCCGCCAGGCCGAGTAAGGTAGGGAGTAAATCCGGTAGCAATTTTTTGGCGTCGTTGCTACCGAGTGGATTTGAGACTATACCTAAGTCCGGCAATGGGAATGAACTTTGATTGAAGCTCAGGAAAAAAGAGATTAATTTTTGGGCGTTAGGGCTTAAAAAAGGAGTAGCCATAGTTAATAGAGTGATATCATTCTTCGATAGAAAAGAATTATTCTCTTTAGTTTCGTCGGAAGGAGGGATGAGTTGTTTCGGTTCGGTCTTATGTTCCTCAGAATGGCGATGACTCATTAGAATACTACCTCTTTCTATTTTGATATTTAGTTCATCTGTTAGAATAAAATATGTGAGTCTAAATGATGATGGAACTATTTTTTTGTCCCAAGAAAATGACTATGGTAAACTTTCCTTAATCGTTAAAGGAGACTAAATAGAGAATGAAGAATAATATATTCGGCTATGGCAGAGAGTTATGAAGATGATGTTTTGGGTAAAAATAAGCTTTATAATATCATTGATATTCTGATTAGCGCTATTTGTAGTTAGATTCTTCAAGGAGGAGATTTTATGTCGGAGATTAAATTTGGAACAGACGGTTGGCGCGATTTAATGTACAACCGTTTCAATTTGCCGAATGTACAGCGTGTAGTGGAGGCTATTGCCCGTTATACCGAGGATAATCATGGTCAGGACCGCGGGATTGTGGTAGGGTATGACGCTAGATTCCTGTCGGATTTTTTTGCGAAAGAAGCGGCCCAAGCCCTTACTGCTCATGGTATTAAAGTTTACTTTGGCGAGAGAGATCTTCCAACCCCGGTAATTGCATTTGCCGTAACCCAATACCGGGCCTTTGGAGCGATCATGTTTACAGCGAGTCATAATCCGCCGGAATATAACGGTATTAAGTTTATTCCGGAATATGCCGGTCCGGCGTCCATGGAAATTACCCAAGCAATTGAAACTAATCTGAGCAATCAATCGGGAGGGGAGAGTGTTTCACGCCAACCAAACCCGCAACTGATAACCAGATTTGATCCTACCGAAGCATATCTGAAACAGTTAGGGGCATTGGTAGATGTGGCTGCCGTCAGGAAGGCCGGATTGAATCTGGTAATCGACCCAATGTACGCTACCGGCCGCGGTTTTCTCGCCGGTTTATTCAATGAATGCCTGGTTAATGAGATTCATGACCGGCGCGACCCCTTGTTCGGCGGTTCCATGCCTGATCCTCAAGGCAAGTTTCTGGGAGAACTCATCGCCTTGGCGCAATCCAGGGAGAATTCCGTCGGTTTAGCCACTGACGGCGACGCGGACCGTTTTGGGATTGTGGATAGTGACGGCTCCTATTTAAACGCCAATCAGGTAATCTCTTTATTGATGTGGCACCTGATCACTAACCGCGGTCTTAAAGGAATCGTGGCCCGGACTGTTGCGACTACCCATATGGTCGATAGATTGGGTGAATTATATGGAGTGGAAGTAGTGGAAACGCCGGTGGGATTCAAGTACATAGGGGAAATGATGCGGACTAGACAGGTGATCATCGGCGGCGAGGAAAGCGGAGGTTTGAGTATTCAGGGACATCTGCCCGAAAAGGATGGGATTTTGGCCTGCGCTTTGATGGCCGAGTTACGGGCGGTTACCGGTAAACCCTTACAGGCGACCTTAGCGGATTTGTATGCCAAAGTAGGCCGGTTCTTCACTCGGAGATTGGACATTCATCTATCGGAATCGGCGAAAGCGGCTGTCCTGGAAAAATGTCGTACAACATCGGTGGAGCGAATCGGCGTCTTTAAAGTCAATGAAATTAGAAAAACCGACGGTTTTAAATTCATTTTAGAGAATGGAAGCTGGTTCTTGATCAGACCGTCGGGCACTGAACCATTGGTCCGAATCTACTTTGAAACCAACAGTACCGAAAGCCTTGAGGAATTGGTCGCCAATGTTCAACAATTGGTTGACCAATGGGGAAAGGCCGCTTGACCGTCCAAGCAGTGGTGGCCGCGGATCATTTATTCCGGGAATTAAAGCAACGGTTTAGGTTACAAAGGGTACCGGTGGAATTCGGGGCTTATGCACTGGAATTAATTAAAGTGGCTGATCTGGATGAGCTCTTAGAAGGAGTAACCGACGCCGATCAAATTCCGTTTTGGGCGGAATTATGGCCGGCGTCCCTCGGTTTGTCCCGTTATCTTTTAAATAACCGGGACTTATTGCAAGGCCGTTCCGGGCTAGAACTAGGGGCGGGTATCGGTTTGGCCGGTATCGTCGCCAGGCTGGCCGGGGCCAAGCTACTCCAGACCGATTATGTGGAAGGCGCTTTGCAGTTTATCAGGGTAAACTCTTTACGGAACGGACTATCTGAACCCCGGCTTTTATTGGCTGATTGGCGTCAGTTTCCATTAGTCGAAAAATTCGACTTTATACTTGGGGCTGATATTCTTTACGAAAAAACATTGCACCGGGATCTGGCCGGAATTATGGCAAATTCGATTAAGCCCGATGGACTAGTTTTACTGGCGGACCCGGGTAGGGATTACGCTTTGCAGTTCGTATTAGAGTTGACGGACCGGGGTTGGCTGGTAAAGCAATCGCGGGTGCCGGTAATATATGAAAATAATACTCATCAAATTGACATTTACCAATTGCGGCTCGGGGGAACCGGGATTAAATAATTACGTTAGAATTTAAAGATAGATTACTGAAGTAGAACTATTGTCTGGATGAATAAACGGAGGAAATACGGATGAATCAGTTCCGGTTCGACATGCATGAACGCCAATTCCCTTTTATTATTACAGCGATAATCGCCGGTATTGTCGGGGCCTTGATGGTTGTAGTAGCGGTTAAGTTTACCGGTTTTGGACCGGCTCTGGTGGGTCAAACAGACATTCAACCGGTTCCTCAACCTCGGCAACCACAGGTCCAGGTCGAACAAAAACCCGTGACTCCGGTCAATTCTCTCTCGTTGAATGAATCTGAAAAAGCAACGATCAACGTGGTCAAGCGGGTCAGCCCTTCGGTAGCGATGATCACCACTTCTACAGTGGTGGAAGATTTTGATTTTTTTACCGGCCCTGAACTCCGTAATATTCAAAGTTTAGGGACCGGTGTGGTTTATCGGAGCGACGGTTATCTATTGACGAATTATCATGTAATTAATGGCTTAAAAGGAGCAGCGGCCGATCAGATTTTAGTAGTCCTTGGAGATGGGAAATCATACCCGGCTAAGGTGGTGGGGGCGGACCCGCAGACGGATTTGGCAGTGTTAAAGATCAACCATAACAATCTTCCGGCTCCACAATGGGCCAACTCCGATACAGTCCAAGAGGGACAAGTGGCCATCGCTATTGGTAACCCGTTGGACAAACAATTTCGAAATACGGTTACAGTAGGGGTGGTCAGCGCTAAAGGCCGGACGGTGGAGCTTAGCGCTGATTTAGTCCTCCGTAATATGCTTCAGACCGACGCTTCCATTAATCCGGGAAATTCCGGCGGGCCGCTTTTGAACAGCAGCGGGCGAATAATCGGGATTAATACGGCGATTGCCGCTAAATCTCAGGGGATCGGTTTTGCTATTCCCGGTAATACCGCTAAAACTGTGGCGGACCAATTAATCGCTAAAGGATATGTTAGCCGTCCGGGGTTGGGAATCGGTTATTTTAGCTTGACACCGGAAAATATAAGGTCTTTGGAGTACCGGCTGCAAAGAAAGTTACCGACCGATCAGGGAATTTTAATCGTAAGAGTGGTTAAAAACGCTCCGGCCCATTTGGGAGGGTTACTGCCTGGGGATATTATCATTAAGATAAATGGGCAAACAATGGGAACAGAGGATTTCCGCGAAGTAATCGGCAAGTATAAGATCGGAACCAAGCTCAAGTTGGATTTCTACCGGGGGAACGAGCTTAAGCAGGTTACGGTGACAATTGATGAAATGAAACCATAAAAAGAGGCGTACGCCTCTTTTTATGCCGTCTTATAGCTTTTAGTCGTACTTACTAAACGATAAGCGCTCGCTACTATACGATTAGTCTCCATTACTAAACATTAAGTAAAGATTGGCAAATGGTTAGTAAAGATTACTAATTGATCAGTTCTGATTACCAAATGATCGGTAAAAATTACTAAATGATTAGTTCCAATTATTAAACGATGAGTAAAAGAAGGTAAACGTTGAGTTCCAATCATTTAACGATTGGTAAAAATTATTATTAATTATGATTTTAAGACTAAAAGGAATATGGCGAGTTCTCATAAATAATACTCAACTACAGCTAACTATTTCTATGGTAAAATGTAACCATTGAGAAAATTATAAAAGGATGATCAAAATGGATCTGGAAAAAAAGGCTTTATTAAATGAGGCAAGTCTAAAAAACAACTCTTATCCCGGCAGGGGTATCATTATCGGGCAAAGCCCGGATCGGAAAAATTATATTCAACTCTATTGGATTATGGGTCGGAGCAATAACAGCCGGAACCGGATCTTTGTGCAAGAAGGAAGCTCCATCCGGACCAAGGCCTTTGATGAGAGCAAGCTCGAAGACCCCTCGCTCATCATTTATTACCCGGTTAAAGACCTTAACGGCTGCCATATCGTCACCAACGGGGATCAGACCGATACCGTCTATAATTTTTTGAAACAGGGAAAAACTTTCGTTGATGCGCTCAAAACCAGGGAATTTGAACCGGATGTTCCCAATTATACGCCGCGGATCTCGGGAGTGTTGGAGTTAAATAACTCTCCTAATTACTCTTTATCGGTTTTGAAGTCGGAAAGCCGAAACCCCGATTATTGCCACCGGGCTTTTTACTATTACAACAAGTTCATTCCCGGCTACGGTCATTGCATCCATACTTATGAAAGCGACGGAAACCCTTTACCGTCTTTCGCGGGAGATCCCAAGTTGGTAAGGGTCTTTAATGATATCGACCAAACGGCGGAATTTTATTGGAAGATGCTCAACGAGGAAAATAGAGTGTCATTAGTGGTGAAGTTAGTGAGTTGTGAAGGGAAAGAAATTAAAATGAAGCTCATTAATAAACATCGATAATGCTTCAAATTAAGATCATCGCCGTCGGAAAGCTGAAAGAGGCCTATTTTCAGGGGGCGCAGGCGGAATACATGAAAAGACTCAAGCCCTATCTGAAATTGGAGATTAAGGAGGCGCCGGACCTGCCTTGCCCTGATAATTGTAGTCCTGCCCGAGGGGAACAAGTGTTGCAACGGGAAGGGGAGTCCATCGCCCGCCGGCTCAGGGCGGGGGAGTATTTAATAGCCCTCGACCGGAAGGGGCAGCAGCTGAGCTCCGTTAAGTTTGCGGAGTTGCTCAAGGACAAGGAGGCCAATGGCATGCCGGTCACTTTTATTATCGGGGGTTCCTTGGGTTTGGCGGACGGGTTGTTAAAGAAAGCCGATCTGAAGTTGAGTTTTTCGGAGTTCACCTTTCCTCACCAGTTGTTCCGGGTGATTCTGTTGGAGCAGATTTACCGGGCGTGTAAGATTAACCGGGGGGAGAAGTATCATAAATAATATATGATCATCTAGCCCAAAAACAAACCGATCTTTTAATGAATATTCTATAAAATATAAATCGACTAAGGAGAATATTCATGCCATTCTTACTCGTTAAAGGGAGGTTTATGCCGCAAGCCGGAATCCCCGATGGGGATTCAGTTCGTTTCCGCGCCGATAACCTGAATCTTTGGGCGAAGCTGGAAGGCGTCGCTCCTCGACTTGGGAAAGGAACTAAAACAAAAGACACTGTTCAACTACGTTTTGAGGGTATCGATGCGATTGAAAAAGGGGCTATTAAGTCTTTAGCTACCCAATCCCTTGATAATATGTTACAGTTGATTGGGTACGACAAAAGTAATAATCCGGAACCGGCAGGTTACATCCTTACCCGGATGACTGATGATCGATCGGGCCGTCCCATTGCCTTTGTTTTTGCAGGAAAGACCAGCCTCCAGGATGGAACGGAAATCTTTTTAGACGGGACAATGGCCCGGATCTCAGTAAATCTCAAGCTGGCAAAAGCCGGTTTTGGGTATCCGCTGTATTACAATACTCTTTTTACATCGCTCCGGGAGGAATTTAACAAGGCGATCGCCAAAGCTAAAAGTGGGGGTTCGGGCTACTGGTCGGTTGATCAGACAAACACAGGAGTAACCGTTCATAACTACGCCGATTTAGCGACTATTCCGCCGATTTGGCCCAAACTCTGGCGGCGTCTCCAAGAATTTCTGAGACAACACGATTCCTTGGGTGGATTTTTAGACTTCCTTGAAAAACGTAATGAAAGAGTCGCTATTTTGTCGTGTAATGAAGAATGCGGCCTTCAAGATTTAGTAGAAGTGCGCGACGATCAAGTGCGACTGACCGAGAGCCCGGAAAATATCCGGGTAGTGGCTAAAGCCGGACGAAGAATGCGTTAACCGGATTAGAAACATTGCTTAACGTATTCACGACAGCTAATTCCGGAACGGAGCGGAGCGGACAGGATTCACCTTATAAATGGAGAACTGATGTTTAAGCTAATATCAACAGGAGATAGTTTTTGATGGAACCTCTATTGAAACAGCAATTCAAAGAATTAAACCGGCGTCGCTGGATCGTTTGGACACCAATGGCCTTCGCATTATTACTTTCCTATTTTCACCGGACTGCTACGGGGGTAATGACCGACAGTTTAATGCGGGAATTTTCAATCGCCCGAGCGGCTGATATCGGTGGTTTAGCTTCGGTTTATTTTTATACTTATGCCGCGATGCAGGTGCCGGCCGGCATTTTTGCCGATTGGTTCGGTCCCCGGCGTACGGTGCTGCTAGCGTTAATCACAGCTACTCTTGGAGCGATTGTGTTTAGTACGGCCCAGAATATTCCCATGTTGTATATCGGCCGGATCATATCCAGCATCGGGGTAGGCTTAATCTACATAAACGTAGTTAAAATCCATGCCGAATGGTTCCGGACCCGGGAATTTACCACTATGACCGGGTTGATAGTCGTAGTGGGCAGTTTGGGGTTTCTGTTAGCCACCACCCCTTTGGCCTTAATGGTTGATCATTTCGGCTGGCGGATTGCATTCTCGGTTATTACTGTGTATTCATTAATCGTAACCATAGCCTGTTGGCGCTGGGTGAGAGATCGCCCGGTTGACCTGGGGTTACCGGATATCTCCATGTTAGAACCAGAGGAAGACGTGGTTAAAAATGAGTCTAAAAGGATGGCAGCCACTAATTATCAATTAATTGACAGTTTTAGAACTGTGATGGGGAATAGGGCCATTTGGTGGCCTTTTTTAGCGTCAGTAGCGGTTTATGGCGTTTATATGGCCTTCATGGGTCTATGGGGAGTGCCGTATTTGATGCAAATTTACGGAATGTCGCGGGTGGCGGCTTCCAATTATACTATGGTTATGTCTGCGGGAACGATGATCGGCGCGCCTTTGATCGGGTTCATTTCCGATCGTTTTGCAGTGCGCCGTTTACCAAATGTGGTGACTTCCATTGGTTTTCTGGTTTTATGGTTGATCCTAACCCTTTGGAACGGAGGCAAACCGCCGTTATGGGCCCTTTATCCCCTTTGTTTCGGGATCGGACTGGGAATGTCGGGGGTAAACTTGAATGTCGCTTGCGGCAAAGAGGTTACCCCACCGGCTATGACAGGGATGGTATCCGGGCTGGTTAATTCAGGGTCATTTTTCGGGGCTGCCCTGATGCAGCCGCTCTTTGGATGGGTGTTGGACCATAACTGGCAAGGCGCCATAGAACAGGGCGTCCGGGTCTATCCTTTATCGGCCTACCGGAATGGGTTCTGGTTGTGCGCGGTAGTTTTAGTGCTAGGGGTGCTCTTTACTTGCCTGATCGAAGAGACTAGGGGGGTAAATATTTGCCCGGCCCAACTGAATGGTTCCAACGGCCGATCACTAATGAAAGGCAGTGAATGATGGACAGGCTAATGGTATTCACTGAGACGGTCTTCACTTCAGTAGAACCCAAAAGGGTTATTAAAGCGGCTGAAGAATGTTTGATCGAAATTCGAGTAGTTGAGAGCTATAAGGAAGCGGCGATGTGGATCTATGAGTATGAAGTCAAAGGTGAAATCGGGAGAATTGAAAAGTTTGCCGGTCGAATAAAAAGCTTGGAAATAAAGGATTAATTCGTATTATGCGTTTCTAAAAATAGCTTCGCCAAATCCGGATCGAACTGACTCCCGGCGCAACCGGCGATCTCCGCTAACGCTTGTTCGTGACTGATGGCCTCTTGATAAACACGTTTATGGGTCATTGCGTCATAAGAATCGACGATTGAAAGAATACGTGCGATTAAAGGAATCTCAGTTTTTTTAAGTCCGTTTGGATAACCATTGCCGTCCCAGCGCTCGTGATGGGCTAGGATAGCCTCGGCGATATGGGCCAGGTCGGGAATGTCCTGGATGATCCGATGTCCGATACTAGGGTGTTTTTTCATGATGGACCATTCCTCGGTAGATAACGGTCCCGGTTTAGACAAGATTTTTTCGGGAATGGCCAATTTCCCGATATCATGCAGGGTGGCTAGTAGCGCCAGATCATCCATTTGATTGGCGGCAAGGCCGATTTTGCGACCCATTTCAAAAGCGAGGTTTTTCAAACGCTCGGCATGTTGTTCGGTTTCATAACTCCGTTCAAAAAGAGTATTTTGTAAAGATAAAATAATAGCTTTTCGAGAACTGTCATTTTCGAGAAGTTTATTACGGTACATCCGATCTTCCGCAATTTTGAAGACCTCCGCCATAACTTGGGAGGTCGTTTCTTTAACGGCGTAACCCAGGGCGATGCTGGGCAAGATCGGGACTGAATCCGTCTGTTGACACTGTTGCTTGATTTTTTCGCAGAGACGCTCGGCAGCCTTGGCATTGGTATTAGGTAAAAACAATAGGAATTCATCGCCACCCCAACGAATTATCAGATCCTCGGGGCTGCACGATTTCAGAAGCAGCATAGCCATTTCTTTGAGTAATTGATCTCCGGTTTTATGTCCAAAAGCGTCGTTAATCAGCTTTAAACCATTCAAATCCCCAATCACAACGCTAATTGGTAAATAGTCCGTATTATCGAAGGTATTCAGATTTTCTTCAAGATACCTTCGGTTTGGTAATCCAGTCAGGCTGTCGGTAAAATTTAATTTTCTCTGAATAATCGCAGCTTGTTTACGTTCGGTGGTATCCCGGATGATACTCATCCAAACCCGCTCTCTTCCGATAGAAGCTTCTACGTAATGAATCTCTACCGGAAAACTAATCCCGCTCTTACCATAGTGTATTGTTTCAAGAGCTATTCCTACAAAAACAGCGCTTAATTGTTCCTCAATGAGTTTACAGTCTTCATCGCGGTGCAAATCGAAAACTGTCATCACAAGCAATTCTTCTTTAGAGTAACCGTATTTTTCGAGGGCGGCCTGATTGGCGTCGATAATTCTGCCATCTAGCCCGATGAAGAGGACGATATCATTGGAATACTCAAAGAGCTTTCTAAATCTTTCCGTGAATAGATCCCGTTCTTGGCCTGTCTCTTCAATCACCAACAACAACATGGAAACGGCTGAAATAAAAGCGAAGAGGCTGCCGAGTAAATAACCGAAAGGAGCCATTTGGGGAATGTAGCGGATGATGGGATGATCTAACTTATGGATTCCCCATAATACCATACTCCACCCGAGTACCAATTCAGACGCATATTTACGGGTGGGATACTTCTTTATTAAAATAATCCCAATTGTCACTTGAATCAAACCGAAGGTAATCGCAACTGGGATACCAGCTAGTCTAGGGTGATGAACCAGGTTCCAATAGAAACTCCAAATGGAATTGATGATCGGCCAGATCCATAACCAACGGTATTTTAATATTGGCGTTTCACTCAGTTTTAATACTCCGAAAAATAAGAAGAACACCGAGAACGAGGTGAGAATATCACCGAAATGATTTAGTAAAGAGAACCCGGAGTGGTATCCGCCAATAACAAGAATAAAGTGAAGACAATATAAACCCCAACCGATGGTCCAATCAAGGAGATAATCTCGGCGGACCCGGAACCAAAGGAATAAACATACGAAAGTTAATGTCCCGCTTAAAATAATAATGGCGATCATTGATAGCAAGAGGTCTCTTATCAATCGTATTCCTCCGTCGGAAAGAGAAGACTTTTATGGAGCGCCTATCGATCTTAGTCATTCAAGTATTTAAACTTACAGCTTGACGTCACTGGAACATTTAATTTAATTCTCGACACATTTGCCGAATAACTTTAAATGAATGTTTCAATAGCGACCGTGATTTCTTCGGCACGGAGAGATACCGTCTAATATAGTGAACCCAAAGGCGTTTATCCTCTTGAAATTGGGTTTATCCAGTGGTCCAGCCATTGAAAAGCCGCATTTTGCTGTTCCTGATTGAATTCGTGACCTAAATCGGGCCAGATTTTAGTTTCCAACCGGTCGTCAGCTTGTTGGGATTGCCAAACTTGTCTAATTTTCCGATAAGCCTCTTGAACCGAACCTAACGGAAAAAGGGCGTCTTTTTCTCCGCTATAAAAAAGCATTGGCTTCGGCGCAGCAATGCTGGCCACGTCCGGATAATCAAGAAACGAGGCTAAACCGGGATGGGTCATATAAAAGGCCGATTGCCCACGGAGGAGATTATTTCCCGGAATCATCACCCCTTTGATAGTGGTCATCCAACAAATCCCGATACCGGCTTTGATAGAATCGGAGACCGCCGCCAACTGCCAAGCCCGGAAAGCCCCCATTGATAAGCCTAGTGTGCCAACTCTGGCTGGGTCTACTTCGGGCAGGGAGGCCAAAAAAGCGGCGGCCCGCAAATCTTCGTAAGCAGTCAACCCCGCCGGCGAAATGCCGAGATTCATTAAGTTGCAGGCCAGAGCTTGCTGATTTTCGTAACTAATGATTCCCCGCTCGCTCCAACCAAGAGCGTCAACGGACAAGACGCAATAACCCCGAGCAGCCAACTCGTTACCGATAAAACGCCCTCCATAAAGCTGGTTAGACCAGGCTGAGGCTGATTCAAGCTTTAAACTGTCATTGAAAGGTTTGATAACCTTTTCTTTACCGATATCAAATTTGGAACCGTGATCATGTAAGAGCAACACCGCCGGAAACGGGCCATTTCCGTTCGGGATTAGCATTAAGGCTGGTACCCGGCTAACAGAGGTTAGATTAAAGGCGATTTTACGAGCAGTGTATGTTTCCATCTTAGTTTCAGCGATTAATTTCGGATCAAAAGCGGTTTGGCCCCGGGTGATGGTAATGCATTCCAAGACCTTATTTCTGGCAATTTGTCGCCACTGTTTAAAGTTTTGATAATTTCCCGAGGTCCATGAGAGAGGGAAGGTAAGCCTTTCCTTCAATTGTTCGTAAAAACCGGGCAGTGTTCCTTTGAGCCCTTCTGAATGAAAATCATTAAATTCTTCCTTTTTCTCAACCATGAATAATCCTCTTTTCGTTAGCCGCTTTAATTTCTTATTACTAAGCTGCTCTGATAATGAAACAGCTAGAGGTATGTCCTCAGAATTAAGATCAAATAAAGCCATATTGCTAAAGGCCTTTTTGAAATTGAAAATTAATTTAATATATGTAATACCAAGAAAGGTTGGTAATTATAAAAAAATTAGTTATTTTCATTAGTTTAAATTTGCTGGGAATTTCTTGTTTTAAAGTAGGTTCTGTTTTGTCAAGTAAAAAACCTTCTCTATCGGAAAGAAGAAATATGGTTCCAAAGGGAAATAGCACATCATTAGGTTTTTATGTAAAAACGCCTAATTATGCATATAAAGATTATCTCTGAAACATCCGGCAGTCTGGTTACCGGATTACTAATATTATAGTGTAAGGTTGTACTATTACCGAATAATTAAGGTTTAACTGCAATCTTCGATGCATAACAACCCTCTTCAGATGGGAATATTACTACTTAGAAAATGGTACCGATCATTGTTGCCAGTGGTTAATAACTACTTGCCGATCCACACCGGCTCCATTTGCATAATTTTACATGGGTCAAGATGGAGCCGACAGAGACGACTATTAAAGGAATTCCCATGAAAGGATGGTTAACGTGAAAAATAAATTGATTATTCCGATTCTATTTTTAGCCCTTATCTGTACCGGCGGTTGGGGTTACTCTCAGTACCAAGCAAAGCGGCAATGGGAAATAAGCGCAGAAAATCAGTATCAAAGAGCATTTGAAGAGTTAACGGGGCATGTTAATAACTTGGAAACCCAATTGACCAAGTCGTTAGTTGCCGCCTCGGTTCCGCAGTTCATTCAATTGATGACCGATAGTTGGCGGGAAGCCAATGCCTGCCAGGAAGATATCGGCCAATTGCCTTTGACGTCACTGGATTTATCACGGACAAAAAACTTACTGGCATCGGCCGGGACTTTTTGTTTGAATACCGCCCAAAGCCAGTTAACCAAAGGAAAGGGCCAGACCGGCGCGGAATGGGAGACGATTAAGAAGTTTCGGGATCAATGCCGGACGGTTACCCAAAATTTGCAAAATATGAGGGAACAATTTTATAATGAACGCACTCGGTGGCTCGAGGTAGACCGCTTAGGAACCCTGAGCGCAGTTGCTCCGGCATTAAACGAAAACAAAGTCACAAAAGCTTTTTTAATGCTGGAAGACGGATTACGCCGGGTCCCGGATATTGAGTTTGAAGGAGATAATATTGACTTCGTGCCTAAACCCACTGGGTTTACCGGCCGTAATATCACTTCTCAAGAAGCGGTAAACAAATGCAAACAATTTTTAGGCCCCGATTATGATAACGCCCGGTTGAAATATGAAAGAACCATTAAAGGTGATTTCCCAAGTTATTTGATTACGGCGGAAGATCCTGATAAACGGGGAGACGCGTGCCAATTAAGCGTCAGTGTCAAGGGGGGTCATTTGGTATGGATGTTGACCGACCGTGATGTATCTAAGAAAAACCTCACTCTGGATCAATGCGAAGCTAAAGCCCAATCCTACCTTGAGGAAATCGGGTATCCTCAGCTGCGGACGGTAGCTCGAGAGGAAGCTGATAATATCGCTATTCTCTCAATGGTTCCGGTCCGAAACGGCGTTATCCAATATCCGGAGTTGGTCAAGTGCCAAGTGGCTCAAGATAATGGTGAAGTTTTAGGGATAGACGCGGTTTCATACTTGACTTTCAATGATCCAAAGGCAAAACAAATAAAGGCCCCTAGTTTATCGGAAGCGCAAATTAGAAAAAACTGTAATCCGCACTTGAAGATCGAACGGATTCAACAAGCTCAAGTTCTCGATGAAATGTACAACAAAGTCCCCTGTTACGAGGTTGAAGGGACTCAAGGCCCGGATCGGTTTTTAATATATTATAACGCCAATACCGGCGAAGAGGAGAAAATACGGCGCGTCGACGAAAACGGTAATGAACTTCAATAAATTTAACCCACAAAATCTTGACAAGATATTCCTTTAAAATATATAATGATTAACAAATAGTTTTAAGCGATGAAGAGGACCAGTAACCGTGTTTTTGGCCAATAGAGAGCTGGTGGTCGGTGAAAACCAGCGTCAGGCATGGTGAATCCCCCTTGGAGCAGTGGGAAGAATTGATAGTAAGTCCCACCGGGTCGGCCCGATACAGCTGTCAAAGAACCGGAATAATCCGGAAATAGGGTGGCACCACGGCCTTTCGTCCCTAAACCAGACGAGAGGCCGTTTTTTATTAATATATTTTAAAGGAAGGTGTATAAAGATGGCCCGGATTTTAGTAAGTGATCCAATCACTCCGGCCGGTATCGATCTTTTAAAACAGGCTGGGTTCGATGTGGAAGTCAAAACCGATCACACCAAGGAAGAATTGTTAACTAAGATTAAAGACTATGACGCGCTTATTGTCCGAAGTCAAACCAAGGTGACCGCGGATATTATCGAAGCCGCCTCCAACCTTAAAGTAATCGGAAGGGCTGGAGTAGGGGTTGATAATGTAGATATCGAAGCGGCAACAAAAAAGGGAATTATCGTCATGAATGCCCCTGACGGAAACACCTTATCTACGGCAGAATTAAGTGTAGCCATGCTCCTGGCTTTAGCGCGGAACATTCCTCAGGCCCATGCTTCTTTAAAAGGCGGTGTTTGGGACCGTAAGAGTTTTACCGGAGTTGAAGTTAATGGTAAGACTTTAGGCGTAGTTGGCATGGGCCGGATCGGAACTGAAGTCGCCAAACGGATGCTGGTAATGGGAATGAAAGTAATCGCCTATGATCCGTTTTTTACCGAAGAGAAAGCGGCTTCTTTAGGAGTTAAAATGGTCAATTTAGACACGATCATTACCGAATCGGATTTTATTACGGTCCATACTCCGCTTACGCCTGAAACCAAAGGCATCTTCGGGGCTGAAGAGTTTGCCAGAATGAAGAAAGGGGTTCGCTTGGTTAACTGCGCCCGAGGCGGCATCTATGATGAAGCGGCTTTAGCGGAGGCAATCAAAAACGGCCAGGTAGCCGGGGTCGCCCTTGACGTTTATCCTTCGGAACCACCTGCTGACCGGGGTTTGATCGATCTGCCCCAGACAGTAGTCACCCCCCACCTCGGAGCTTCTACCAAGGAGGCCCAGGAAAATGTAGCAGTCGATGTGGCGGTTGAAGTAATAAAAGTCCTAAAGGGCGAGTCATTTAAGAATGCGGTCAACTTGCCGCCCCTCCGGCCTGAGGTCCGGACAGCTTTGGAACCGTATTTCGGGTTGGCTGATGCTTTAGGGAAATTTTTAGCCCAATTTTTACCGCCGCAAATCAAAAAAGTAGACATCAGTTATCTGGGGGAAGTATCTAAGCAGGAGACATCATACTTATCAATGCTTTTTATCAAAGGTTTGCTCCAGGCCAGTTTGGCGGAGGAGGTCAACCAGGTTAATGCGCTTTTTCTTGCTAAGGAACGGGGTTTAAAGATCAACGAGAATAAATCCCTTGAATCCAGCATCTATTCCAGTTTGATCAGAGTGGAAGTTAAAGTTGACGGCGAAACATATACGGTATCCGGGACTGTTAATGAGAAAAATGAGGCCCGCATCGTTGAGATTAACGGCTATTATTTTGAAATAGCCTTATCCGGCAATATGCTTATCATTGACCATACCGACCAGCCGGGAGTAATTGGCGAAATTGGAACTATCCTTGGCGCCAGCGAAGTCAATATCGGAGCGATGCAAGTAGGACGAAAACAACCGGGTGGGATAGCAATTATGGTCTTGAGTGTCGACGCTCCTATTGAGTCCGATTTAATCAAAAAAATTGAAAAAGCCAATACTATAACTAAAGCCCGGGCTATTAGTTTTTAGGCGCCAACTTTTGCCAGACTGCATATAATAAATGATAAGTCCAGGAGTTTTTCTGGAAAAGGAGGGATTTGGAATGAAAAATACTCATTCTCCTAAAACCCTCCACCTATTAATTAAAGCTAATTGGCTGGTAGATAGCATTACCAATCTTGGTGGCGGCTATCTGATTCACCTGGCTTATCAGATTTCGGAAATAGACCCGGAAGTGCTCAAGGATATTAAGAGTCAAAGGTGTGGAGAAGGGGCTTTGGGAGAGGTTGTCCATTTGCGGCCGGCTGATAACCGGCCGGTAGCGACTTTCGAAGTCTTTATGATTAACAAACAAGAAGCAGGATATCGTTTTGAGCTACGGATTTTGGAGGTAGTTCCGCATTTGCGAAAATCAAAGGTTGCCTGTAATTCGGAGTATTTATGTCATTATTCGGAAAATCCGGCCTAAAAACCGGATTTTTCTTGGCTAAACACTGGGGCTAGCATAAGATTGGTTAATTGCCCCATATTATGAGTATTAGTTAAAAACCAGTTTTCAATTTCAAATTGAAAACCAATATTAGGCATTTGAGATGAAATGTAAACCCAGTTCACTTTTTTTTAATCTATAACATTGGACATTTGACTTTAAACTTGTTCCCAAAAGAACTATTATTATAAGAAAAGCCGGAGGGTGTCAATTGTTAATCGATGTCTTAGTAACACCGCAACTAAACTATAACCGAGATCAGGTCAATAAACGAATTGTAGTGCTGGATATTTTGAGAGCAACCAGTACTATCGTTACCGCCTTAAATAACGGAGCAACGGAAGTAATTCCAGTTCAAGAATATGACGAGGCTTTGAAGTTGGTTAAAAGCATCGGCCGGAACATCTGTCTGCTGGGAGGAGAGCGGAAAGGGCACAAAATTGAAGGGTTCGATCTGGGCAACTCGCCACTAGAGTATACCAGGGAACGGGTTGAGGGTAAAAAAATTATTCTTTGTACCACCAACGGGACGAAGGCGATTAAATCATTTCAAAATGGAATGGAAGTATTGATTGGGTCTTATCTAAATGTGGATCATTTAGTGGGTTACTTAATCAAAAGCGATCGGGACATTATTCTGGCCTGTTCGGGACAGGATGGGAATCTTAGCTTGGAAGATTTGGCCTGCGCCGGAATGATTGCCCGGATGGTTACTAACGCAGTCCCAGCAGACTTAACTGACACCGCTAAGGTGGCGCTCTTCACCGCGAAGCAGCAAGGGAAGGCTAGTTTGGAAAAGTTTATTAGCAGCGCGGAACACGGCCTTTCATTGAAGGAGATCGGAATGGGTGAAGATATCAAGGTATGCACCGTTTTAAATAGCGCTCCGATTTTGCCAAGGTTTGAAGGAGGAAGAATTCATATTTAAGGCAAGAGCAATTAGTTAATTTAATAAAGTGAGATCTAGACTTATTTAGTCCCTTTGATTTATGGGAATTGGCTGCGAAGGCTTGGCCTTACTATACTCCCGTCTATTGGCTTTTGCTTTGGGATATTTAATTAGTCAATGCTTGTAACGGAGCTGGAATTCGCCCGCCTCGTTTGACGAAATTTTCGGCATTGAAAGCGCGTACCTGCATAATTGGGGCGCTCCCGAGCAAGCCGCCGAAGTCCGCTTGTTCCCCAACGTTCTTTCCGGGCACGGGAATGATCCGGACCGCGGTTGTTTTATTATTAATCATTCCGATGGCCATCTCATCGGCGATAATGGCGGCGATGGTTTCTTCGGTCGTATTTCCGGGGACGGCAATCATATCCAACCCAACCGAACAGACAGAGGTCATCGCTTCCAATTTTTCAATACATAAGGCGCCTACTTGGACCGCCTCGATCATTCCGGCGTCTTCACTGACGGGAATAAAGGCCCCGCTAAGACCGCCGATGGATGATGAAGCCATGGCGCCGCCTTTTTTAACAGCATCGTTCAAAAGGGCGAGGGCTGCGGTAGTACCCGGCCCGCCACACCGTTCCAAACCCATCGCTTCCAATATATTGGCGACACTATCACCCACGGTGGGAGTTGGCGCCAATGAGAGATCGACTATTCCAAAAGGAACGTTTAAGCGTTCCGAAACTTTCCTTCCGATTAACTCCCCGACGCGGGTGATCTTAAAAGCAACCCGCTTAATTTCTTCGGCGAGAGTTCGGAAGTCGCAATCGGGTAAACGGTCAACCGCTGCCTTGACCACCCCCGGACCACTAATGCCGATATTAATAACTGCTTCGCCTTCGCCGCCGCCATGAAAAGCTCCAGCCATAAAAGGGTTATCTTCCGGAGCATTGGCGAAAACTACCAGCTTAGCGCAGGCGATTCCCTGTTGGGTCCCGGTCAGCGCCGCTGCTTTTTTAATTACTTTAGCCATTTGATAAACAGCGTCCATATTGATACCGGCCTTAGTAGTGGCTACGTTCACCGAGGAACAGACCTTTTTAGTTGAAGCGAGGGCATCGGGGATCGACTCGATCAATCTAGTTTCGCCGGGAGTAGCCCCCTTATGGACTAAAGCGGAATAGCCTCCGATAAAATCAACCCCTAAATCGGCAGCGGCTTGGTCAAGAGTCCGAGCAAGCTTGGAAAAGTCTTCAGCCCCGGTTGCTTGAGCAACCAGTGAAATCGGAGTAACCGCGATCCGTTTATTAATAATGGGAACGCCATAGGTCTGTTCCATTAATTGTGCGGTTTCAACCAATTTGGAGGATAAACCCGTGATTTTAGCGTAGATCTTTTGGGAAACAGTATCAAGATCCGGGCCAGCGCAGTCTAACAGATTGATCCCCATAGTAACGGTACGGATATCAAAATGATAATTCTCGATCATTTGAATGGTTTCGAGAATTTCTTGAGGGGTGTAAGGCATTTTAGCTCAACTCCATTTCGTATGTAAAAGGCATGAAGAATGAGGCGCGAGGCATGAGATTACTCGTGCCTCATGCCTGTAAATTTCAAATCCGGTGCATGTAACGGAAGATGTCCTCATGTTGGATTACGATTTTAACCCCCAGCCCTTCGCCAGCTGTTTTAAGCGGTTCTTCCAAATCAGCTAAACTATATTTAGATTTAGAGATATCAACCAGTAGGATCATGGCGAAGATGTCATGGAGGATCGTTTGGCTGATGTCTACGATATTCAGATTATAATCAGCTAGGGCTTTGGAGACCCCGGCCACTATACCTACCCGATCTTGGCCCATCACTGTAATAACTACATGTTCTTTATCCGCCAAATTAATCACCTCAATTTCGGGTTATATTCTTAAAACTTATAAATAATTCCTGCTTGTTTTGATTAATATTACTTTAATGTAAGCTAAGCTATTTTGGTAAAAGTAAAATACTTATTTAACACTTAACGCTGCAACTTAAGTTACTCAGCTTCGTTTAATAGCTGGAGAAAAGAATTCGTAAGAACAAATTAAAGTAAGAGTAATGTGTTCTGAAGCTGTTTATAGTATAATGTTTTAGAAAGAATAACGGTTCAAGAGAGGAAGGATATCCGATGCCGTACCAATTAGTCAAAGAATTAGAGCCTGATAGTTTGTTACTTCAAAATGAAGCAGGGGAAAAATTCATTTTTGACAAGGTTCCGTTTGTGGTTCCTCCTCGAGAAAGCCTTCGGAAAGAGATACAAAGGGAAATTAGGGAGATTGTTGAAGAGGAGAAATCGATCAAGGTCTCCGGGCTAATTAAGTATATTAGCCTGGAAAAGTACCAAGATGGGTTTTATTTAATAAGAGAGAACAGTCGCCAGTTGGGCCTAAAAAACGTTGCCAATGGAGACATTGAAGGGACTTGCCGGGCCCTACTGCAAATATTAAGAATAATGCAAATATACCACAGGAACGGGATGACGATGGGCGGTATAAGCGTCGGCCTGATTAAGCAGGGGGGCAAAGACAAATATTTTCTCCAAGATCCATTGGTAATTAACTATCTTTGGAAGTCATTGGAACCAGAATATCAAATCGAAAACCCGCCGGAAGTAATTGGGGGGGAACGATGGAGCCCGGAATCGGATGTTTTTAGCTGGGGCGCGATTGCTTACTATTTACTTACCGGGATAGAGGCATATTCAGCCGCCACCCAGGAAGATAAGGCCGCTAAAATTTTGAGGGGCAGAGTGATTTCCCTGAAGGACCTCAAACCGGAGATTAGCATGGGATTGAATAAATTGATTATCAGCTGTTTAAATAAGAATCCTCATAAAAGGCCTAAAGTTGAAAATTTAATTTCCGAACTGACTAAACTAGTAGAGAATCAAATGGTCGTCATTTCGGAGATTGAAGCTAAAAAGATACAGGAAAAAGCAGGTTTGAACCGAAAGAAATATGAGTTTCAAGAAACAATATGGCTTTGGTTCCGTAAATACGGGAAAATAACCGGCATCAGCTTAGGGATTATCATCGTAATCATTTGGTTATTTTTGGGTTCAAAACCCGTACCGACGATTACTGCCGCGACAACCCCGTTTGAGGTGCTCAATTACTACTTTGAAGGCGTTAAAAAAGTAGATGTTCTCTTAGTAGATGAGACAACCCATAAAACCAAAAACAATTTATCACAGATGGTCTCCAATATTCATGTGATCAATACCACTAATAAAGCGGCTGATCCCCGGGCAGTCGCCAACCAAATTAAGATTGATGTTGAAGATTTACAAGTGAAAAAACTATCTGAACAACCGGAAATGGTTAAATACCGGGTTGATTATAGAATAAAGATTACCGCATCTAGAGTAGTAGAATATTTAAAACGACAAGATGAATTTATCTTGGAGCCGATCAAAGAAGTTTGGCGAATTACCGAGATTAAGGTTCTACACCAGGAGAGTTGGAAGGAAGAGGTTAAGTCGGATGCAAGCGAACTAAATGAGGAGAAGAATGGAAGCTGGGAGCCAGTGGCCTGAAGTGAATGCTAATTCCAGGGATTTTTATTAGCTGGGTTTGCGTTGCAAATTTGAATTGATGTTGAAGATAGCTAGAAATTAAATACGAAGCACCCTCTTTTAATTTGGCGCATAGAGTACCAAAGGAATATTAAGGAGGGTGTTTATATTTTGGATTCAAAGATTAGACTGGAAACGTATCAAACCGATGTGTTAATCATCGGTGGCGGTACTGCAGGATGCATGGCGGCAGTCGCTTTAAAAGAGGCCGACCCGAATTTGAAAGTAATGATTATGGAAAAGGGGAATATTGAGAGAAGCGGTTGTTTGGCCTCAGGAATGAATGCGATTAACGCTTATTTAAATCCCGGCGAGACGCCGGAATCTTTCACCCGTTATGTACGGTACGACGCGATGGGATTAATCAGGGAAGACCTGGTATATTCGGGCGCCCAAGAGCTGAACCGAATGGTGGCAAAGGTAGAAGAATGGGGATTGCCGATCTTAAAAGATCAAACTGGTCGCTACCAACCACGGGGGCGTTGGAACATCAAGATCAATGGTGAATCATTAAAGCCGTTGATGGCGTCGAAGGTTAAAGAATCAGGGGTGGAGGCGCTTAACCGGGTTTTTGCCGGCGATTATCTGTTGAATGAAGGACGGATAGTAGGCGCGCTGGGGTTCGGCGTCCGGGACGGCTCGGCTTATTTGATCAAAGCGAAAGCGGTGATTTGTTGTACCGGAGGCGCGTCCGGAATATACCGCCCCAATAATCCGGGGCAGGCGGGACATAAAATGTGGTATCCTCCGTTTAACGCCGGGGCCGGTTATGCCATGGGAATCAGGGCTGGGGCCGAATTTACCGGTTTGGAGATGCGTTTTATCGCCTTACGGACTAAAGATATCATCTGTCCTACCGGAACCTTAGCGCTGGGATTCGGAGCCAAACAACTTAATGCCGATGGTAAAGAGTTTATGAAATCACGTTACAATCATTGGGGAGGGGAAGGAGCTCCAACCTGCATCCGGGTTTATGGGCCAACCCAAGAGAAGAAGGAAGGCCGGGGACCGTGTTTTCTCGATACCCGCCATTTAACTAAAGAACAGGCTAAGAAACTAAAAGCAGCTTATTTGGATATGTATCCCGGAATAGTCCTTTATTGGGCAGCTAACGAATTTGACCCTTCGGTTACCCCGGTAGAGATTTGCGGTACGGAACCATATGTCATGGGAGGGCATTGCCAAGCCGGTTATTGGATCGATGAAGCCCGGAGGACTACTATCGAAGGCTTATACGCAGCCGGTGATGTGGCGGGAGGATATCCCTATAAATTTGTTAGCGGTTGTTGGGCTGAAGGATATATTGCCGCACAAACTGCGTTTAATGATCTTCAGAAGCATAGGGAAGTAAAATCGGTGAAGATCGATGACCTGTCTCAAAAACTGGAACGTCTTACTAAACCTCTATTTAATTATGAGGTTGGTCGGGATGGGGTTCATCCCGAGGAAATGGAAGAACGCCTCCAAAAAGTAATGGATGAATATGCCGGCGGGATCGGTTCTTTTTATGAGATGAACGCAGCCGGGCTAGTCAAAGCCAGGGAGGAACTGAACCGTCTTAAAAAACAAAAAGACCATTTGATCGCCGCCGATCCGCATCAACTAATGCTCTGCCACGAGGTTCTAGATCGAATCGCCGTCGCCCGGCAATTGGTCGAACACTTGTTTTACCGTAAAGAAACCCGTTGGCCGGGGTTTCAGACCAGAACCGATTTTCCGGAACGGGACGACTTTAACTGGTTGAAATTTGTAAATTCAATATACGATTCTGAAAGTGATGAAATCAGGATAATTGAACGCCCTTATCAAAAAACAATCGACGGAGAACGGTATTTGCCGAAATATGGATGAATTAATTTTCCAAACGATGCAGGTTTAAATGGAATTGGGTGAGAATCTTTTATGTAAAAAAGGTGGTGGTTTTTTTGGAATATCAGGTAGCAATTATTGGGGCCGGTCCAGGCGGCTATGTGGCGGCGCTTCATGCAGCCCGGCTCGGGATGAAGGTTTGTTTAGTTGAAAAGTCGGAAATCGGCGGAGTTTGCCTTAACCAAGGATGTATACCCACTAAGACTCTGGTAGGTTCGGCCAAAGTTTTTTCGTTAATAACTAAAGCAGCCGACTACGGAATTGAGGTTAAGCCGGAGCTGCGCCCTGACTGGACAAGGATCTTGGAGCGCAAAAACCAGGTGGTCGCCAGATTGGTTAAAGGAATCCATTATCTGATGGATCAGGCTAAAGTAGAGCTAATTAATGGTACGGCGGTATTCACATCTGAACATGAATTAAAAATAACTCTTACTGATGGGGCCGAGCGTTCGGTAGGTGCCGAAAAAATAATTGTGGCAACCGGTTCGGAGCCTAGTATGCCGGAAGTTTTTAGTTATGACGGCGTCAAGGTTATTACCAGCAACGAGGCGTTAGCTTTGCCGGAATTGCCGGAATCATTGGCGATCATCGGCGGCGGGGTGATTGGTTGTGAATTTGCTTCGATCTTTGCTACCTTTGGGGTGAAGGTGGCTATCGTGGAATTAATGGACCAACTCATTCCCAATCTCGATCCGGAGATCTCCGGGAGCTTGCGGTTGCAATTAAAGAAGAAGGGGATCGAGATCCGTACGTTAACCTCTGTTAATGAAGTGATCCAAGAGGAGACTGGAGTTAGATTAATTCTTGCGGAGGGGAAAGATTTGTCTACCGCTAAAGTGTTGGTTTCCACCGGAAGAAAGCCTAATTCGGGCCAACTAGGTTTGGAAGGTATTGGCGTCAAGCTTAACGCTAAGGGGAGGATTGAGGTTAACCAAAATTTACAAACTAATCTTCCTTGGATCTATGCGATTGGCGATGTTAATAACCAACCATGGGATCTGGCCCATGCAGCTTCTTTCCAGGGCGCCACCGCAGTAAGGCATTTAGCAGGAGAACCGGCGGTTTGGTCTGACGAAGCCATGCCTAATTGTATCTTCACCGATCCGGAAGTGGCCACTGTGGGAGTGAACGCCCAAGAAGCATCTGCCCAAGGTTTGGAGGCGGTTACCTCAAAGGCCCCGTTTTTAGCTAACGGTAAGGCTTTAGCCCAAGGGGAAGCGGTAGGTTTTATCAAGGTGGTGGCCGACAAAAAGAGCCGCCGGATCTTGGGAATCCAGATTATTGGTCCCGAAGCCAGCGATTTAATTGCCGAGGCGGCCTTGGCGGTGAAGCACCATTTGACTGTGGAACAGTTGGTGGAGACGATCCATGCCCATCCGACTTTAGCGGAGAGTTTGCATGAGGCGGCGGAGGGGATATTGAGGGAGGAGACGATCCGACTTAAAGTACCTCGTTTATGATTTTGAGATGGGGCTGTTGATACATATTCACTTTCACCTCTTGGGGAAATAGGATAAAATTTGATCAAGATTTCTAGCTGATCGCTTTTTAGGAGTATAATGAAGTGAATCAAAAGACAGTTAATTGGCGTGGTTTATTTTGGAAATGGATTGGGAAAATCCCCGTTTCCAGACTGGGTGTTTTAAACCAATTATTAATCATTATCATTATTATGATCCTCTTTTTTATCATTCAAGGAGTTAGTGGCGTTTATATCAATGACCGGATGCAAAAGTCCAATTTAGATATTGTTAAAATCAGCTCAATCAGATTTAATAATGTAATTATCATCAAAACATATATAGAACTGATTGAGAAAGAGTATATCAAAGTACTCACCAATCGGGGAGGAATCCGCTTTCTAATTAACGATACCGATATCCAAGGTCTGCCCCGGATCAAAACGGAAATGGTTCCGGCAGCCAAGGCCTTAAGCGATATCGCCCCCGAAGAAAGCAGCCAAATCCTCACCAATATCGCAACTATTCAAAAATTGATCCGTTTACCGGTAAATGAGACGAATTATGCGGCTTTAAAAAGGGAACTCAACTCAATTAGTATTTCAATCGACGCCATCACCAGCAAATCGATTAACGCCAGCTACGACGCGATTTCCCGGAGTTCCGACTTTTCCGCCGCCTCAAAAACAATTACCATCATCATCAGTTTGATCGCTATCGGGATTATCAGTATCATCTATGTCTTTTTGCTATCACGCACGATTACCGAACCGATCAGAAAACTAACCGCCTATTCCATGGAGATCGCTAAGGGAAATTTCCAAACCGAAAAACTCAGGATTAATTCTTCCGATGATTTGAATTTACTCGCTTTTGCCTTTAATAAAATGGCGGCGAATATCCAAAAGATGATCGCGGAGATCATGGACAAATCGGATTTAGAGCGTAAACTCTATCAAGAGGAAATGAAAAATCTTAAAATATCCCAACAACTTAATGAAGCTCGTTTCCTGGCCCTACAATCTCAAATTAATCCCCATTTTCTCTTTAATACCCTTAACGCCATTACCCGGAAGTCAATGTTCGAAAAGGCCAGGGAAACAAGGGAGTTAATCCAAAGTTTATCGGATATTTTTCGTTATAATTTGCAAAGCTCCAATAAAGAAGTCTTTTTAGAGGAAGAATTGGCGGTCATAAAAAAATATGTCCATATTCAGCAGACTCGTTTTGGTTCTAGGATCGGTTTTGAAGTTGTTGGCCGTGATTTCAGCGATATTCAGCTCCCCCGCTTCATCATCCAACCGTTGGTTGAAAATGCGATCCTTCATGGTCTAGAACCCAAAGTAAGGGGGGGGACGGTTCGGATCAAAACCTATCGGAAACAAGGCGTTGTTTATTTGAAGATCATTGATAACGGAGTCGGGATCTCGAAGGAGCAAATAAAATCCATTTTAGCCGGCGGCGACGAATTCGATTTAAAAGGTCATACCACCGCTATCGGAATCAATAACGTCCGCGACCGGATGATTCTTTATTATAAAAACCCAACCTGCTTCAGCTTACAAAGTAAATTGGATTTAGGAACGGTGATTACACTCAGATTAACCAAAAGTCTTGAGGGGATCGGCCATGTATCGATTATTAATCGCTGATGACGAGCAACTAGAGCGGGAAGCCATCAAGTTTATTATCGAAGAAAATTTTGCGGGGATTTTTGAGATCGGCGAAGCCGCCAATGGCCTGGAAGTGGTGGAGACAGCCGGTTCTTTCAAGCCGGATCTAATCTTTTTAGATATCAAAATGCCCGGGATTAACGGTTTGCAAGCCGCCTCCCGAATCAACGCGGCACTTCCGGAAACCAGGATTATCATTGTCACAGCTTATCATTATTTTAATTATGCCAAGGAGGCGCTGTCCCTTGGCGCGGCCGATTACATCACCAAACCGGCTTCGCCTGAAACGGTCGTCGCCACGGTGGAACGGGTAATCGCGAACCTTGAATCGGAGCACTTTAGGGAACGCCTCACTGAGGAAAGAGAGCGGCGGCTCCAGCAAATCACCGGTTATTTTGAGGATGACCTTCTGGTATTAATCGCTTACGGCGAAATTGATGATCAAGAAATTGAAGAATATTTGGAGATTTTAAACTCAAATTACCAGGCCTTTTTATCCGTAGTAGCCTCGATTTTTCATCAACCTGTTTCCGGCGCAAATGGGTCGGAAGTTGAGAAAAGAATTTTAAATAAGCGGTTAGTGGAATGGTTAAAAAATTACTTTCAAAAAAAAGGTTATCATGCCTTTATCCGTTCGATCGGTCCGGAGATCTATCTCATGCTTTTATTTGAGGAATTTCCGGATGAATATCGATTTCGCCTGCTGGGGATGGAACTTTTTACCGAGTTAAATCAATGCCTCGCCAATGAACTGCAAATTACATTGAGTATCGGAATTGGCAGAGTAGCTAATTCCGTACGCGATATTTATCAGGCATTTTTCGAGGCCAAACGGGCCTTGCGCTATGAAACGGAGCCTGGGTCGGTTATCAGTTTCGGCGATATTCAAAAAGGCAACCGGTGTACCGCCTATCCGCAAAATAAGGAAGAAAGGCTCTCCCAGTGCATTTACAGGGGAGATCGTCTTGGCGCCGAGCAACTGCTGGAGGAGCTATTGGAATGGGCCCTGGATAACTTCTCTCATTTTGAAGTTTACCGGCAAAAGGTATATGAAATGCTATTGGCGCTGCTATGCGGAACTTATACCAATGCCCACCTGACGGAGTTTGATATTAACACCGAGGAACTGCGCCAAAATATCAGCTTACTCCATAAAAAAGAGGATATCTACCTTTTCGCCAAGGACTTTCTTTTAAAAAAGGTAACTGAAATCAGCACGATTAAAGCAACGCGAGCCAATGCCCTTTTGACTATGGCCATCGACTATCTGGAACGCAATTATCAAAAAGATTTATCATTGGAAGAGGTAGCGGCGTTCATTCAAATAAGCCCCTTTTATCTCAGTAAAATTTTTAAAAAGGAATTAAATGAGAACTTTATTGATTATTTGACGGGAATTCGCATTCGTAAAGCGAAGGAACTGTTAACCAATCCCATCCTGACGATCAAAGACACCTGTTATCAGGTGGGTTATAAGGATCCCAACTATTTTGCCCGCGTTTTCAAGAAAGCTACCGGAATAACCCCCACGGAGTACCAAACGCAAAATTTAAAATAACGTTTACGCAATTGCAATAATGTGCTATGATTGCCAATTTTCTATAGAGGCCGAAGCGACTTTAATTTTGAATTATTTACTCATAATATGAAGTCATAATGACTTCAAAAAAGAGGAGGAGTAGTAGTGAAAAAATTCAAGTGGTTAAGCGCGCTTCTGGTGGTAGTAACTGTCTTCGCCCTTTTTTCGGTTTGTCAAGGAGCTCCAAAACAAATCACCTTACAGATCATTGATGTGGCGGGCAGCAAGCAGATGGTCGGGGGAGCGGTTGACGCCTTTGCCGCCAAGAAACCCAATGTCAAGATCGATTATATCATTGGGACTTCACCTGAATTACCTGCCAAGATTAAAGCGCAACAAATGGCTGGTAACGTTGAAACTTGCGTGGTATTGACCGGCTATGACGCCATGGGTTCTGGTTTTGTCCAACGGATCTGGGAAAGGATCTTACCGGAACATAAGAAAGCTCTGCCTAACCTGGAAAAGATTTATTTACCAGCCGCCAAATCAGCCTACGATCTTTTTGAAGGCTATGGTGTGCCGTTCGCCTGGTGTCCGGGCGGACCGATGTTCACTTACAACCCGGATAAAGTAAAAAATGTTCCCAAAACAGCAGCTGAACTACTAGAATGGTGTAAAGCTAATCCTGGTAAATTTATGTATCCCAGACCGGCTAATTCCGGACCGGGAAGGGCATTTTTACAAGGACTTCCTTATATCTTAGGCGATAAGAATCCTCAAGACCCGAAAACTTGGGATAAGACCTGGGCGTACTTGAAAGAATTGGATCAATATATTGATTACTATCCTTCGGGAACCGGCATTGCCTTCCGGGAGATGGGGGAAGGTACCCGTTATATACTCGCCAGCCATCTTGGATGGGATGTAAATCAAAGAATTTTAGGAACGATCCCTGCCAACTCACAGGCTTTCTTTCTTGAAAATACGACTTGGGTAAATGATTCTCATTTTGCATGCATACCCAAGGGGTTGGGTAAAGCCCATCGCGAATTGGCTCTTGAATTAATCGCCTGGCTTTTAAAGCCGGAGATGCAAGCGTTTAATTATGATAACGGTTATTTCTATCCGGGACCAGCAATCAAAGATGTTCCGATTTCAATGGCTCCGGCTCAAAGTCAAGCTAACGTCAAAAAGGCCATGCGTAAAGATCTTGATGAAGCCATTACAAAATATCCATCAACCACTCAGTTGGATGCTGGCCCTCTTACCTTGGCTTGTGAAATGTGGGATAAACAGGTGGGAGCGAAAATCAAAAAATAATTTTTCAACATGGTAGTTGAACTAAAGAAGAGAAGGGACGATCCTGATTCGTCCCTTCTGCAAATAAAAATGGTGTGGTGAGGATTATGAGAGAATTAAAACAAGTAACCGTCAAAAACCTAACCAAGAAATTCGGGGAAAAGGAAGCTTTGATCGATTTTAACTTGACGCTTGACAAAGGAGAGTTTGTTACCTTCCTGGGGCCGTCCGGTTGTGGGAAATCAACAGCTCTTAATTGTATCGCCGGTCTGCTGCCGATTACCAGCGGCCATATCTATATTGACCAAGAATGTATTGATGATGGCGTTAATAGAGTTCCGGCTGAAAAAAGAGGTTTCGGGATGGTTTTTCAAAATTATGCCTTATTCCCTCATTTAACTGTCTTTAACAATGTCGCCTTCGGTTTGGAATTAAAGAAAGTTCCTAAACATGAGATTAAAGAGAAGGTCGCTCATGTCTTAAAAATGGTCCATCTTGAGGGGTACGAAAATAAGTTTCCTAGTCAAATGTCCGGGGGTGAACAGCAACGGGTGGCGATTGCCCGCTGTATTATTCTGGAGCCAAGTTTACTGATGTTGGATGAACCTCTTTCCAATCTCGACGCTAAATTACGCAACGACATGCGATACGAATTAAAGGCGTTGCATGAGAGACTGGAGGTTACCAGCATCTATGTAACCCATGATCAACAAGAAGCTTTGGCGCTTTCGGACCGGATTGTGGTGATGAAAAAAGGATATATCCAGCAAATCGGAACGCCGGAGGAAATTTATTCTCAACCAGCCAACCTTTTTGTAGCCGACTTTATGGGCTTCCGTAATATTTGGGAGGCCAAAATAGAGGATATTCAGGGATATGGCGAAGAAATCAGAGTTTTTGTCAATATTAACGGTACTAGGCTCATTTCTCAGCTTGTCAATAACAGCCGGAGATTAAAGTTAGCCCTGCAGCAAGCGCTTAAAAGCCAAACAAATATTAATACTGGAATCAGGCCTGAAGATTTCATTATCGGCAAGGGTGAGACGAATAATCTCCGCTGCAAAGTGGATATTGTTGAATATCTAGGCCAGGTTAGCCATGTCACCGGTAGGTTAAATAATAACCAACAAGTCGATTTTAGGGCGGCCGCGAAAGTCACCGTCAGGGAGGAAATAGATCTGTGGCTTCCCCCGGAGAAGCTTTTAGTTTTCCCAAAGGGGGTCAGTACCTATGTCTGAAGAAAAACGATGGGACTTTAGTTTGTTAATTACTTTACTCCCGGCTCTGATATTTATTACTCTTCTTTTTATCTATCCATTTTTCTATGGTTTGTTTCTTAGTTTTACCGATATCGACGGTAATTTTACCCTTGCAAATTATTATAAGTTTTTCACTGACAACTGGGAATATCGTACTATTTGGATCACTTTGAAGCTTGCCATACCGGCTACTTTGATCAATGTTTTGCTGGCGATACCTTTTGCCTACTATATGAGACATGGAGTTAAGGGTGAGAAACTGATTACCTTTTTTCTTATTCTCCCAATTACCTTAGGCACAGTGTTGATAGCAGAAGGCATGCTTACCTTTATGGGTCCAAAAGGATGGGTGAATCAGCTTTTAATGGCCAGTGGGTTAATGGAAAAACCGTTTCGTTTTACCCATAATTATCTAGGGGTAATGATCTCACTGGTACTGCAAGGTTTTCCGTTTGCCTTTTTAATGTTATTGGGATATGTCTCCGGAATTAATCCGGATCTGGAAAAAGCAGCCCAGATGCTGGGAGCCTCCAAATCAAAAACTTTTTGGAAAGTACTATTTCCTTTAATGGCGCCTGGGATTGCGATTGCTTTTTGTCTTAATTTTGTGATGGCTTTCACGGTATACCCATCCGCAGTTTTGCTGGGGGAACCTTCCGGGCCGACCCGGGTGATTTCACTCGCCGCGTATCAATGGGCTTTTGAAAAATTCGATTTTAACATGGGTTCGACCATATCAATGATTATGGCTGGGATTGAGCTCTCAGTTATTGTTTTGGTGTTTATCTGGAGACAGCGGATGTATAAAGGCGCTTCCGTTGTCGGGAAAGGTTAAAGGAGGCATGGGTTATGCAGAAAAAATTTAAACTATCGGGAATCTTGTTTTTTATTGCAATGATAATTTACTTATTTAATGTAGCCGGTATTTTACTGACTGTTATTTTAAACTCATTCGGTAAAACTTGGTTTTCAGGTTTGATACCTCATGAATATACTTTGGATTGGTATCGTTACTTGGCAACTGATCACGATATCGGTAATTTACTTCGGGTTACTTTTATCGTTGCCTTGGCAGTGGTTGTAATCGGTTTATTAATTGCTTTCCCTGCCGCCTATGCATTGGCCAGGCGGGACTTTCGGTTTAAGGGTGTAATCTTATCCCTTTTTCTGCTACCGATGCTTATTCCGCCGATGGCCTACGGGATTCCGCTAGCGATGGTGATGTATAAAGCCCGTTTGGCGATGAAGCTCACCGGAGTGATCTTGGTCAATCTTGTCCCGATTGTGCCATTTATGATCCTGGTGCTGCAGCCTTTTATCGAACAAATTAGCGCTAATCTTGAGTCGGCCGCTAAAATGCTGGGGGCTAATCGTATCACCACTTTTTTTAAAATTCTAGTACCTTTATCAATGCCGGGGATTCTGACCGCGGGTATCCTTTCGATCGTTAAGACCCTGGGGATGTTCGAACTAACCTATCTGGTAGCCGGGGGCAAGACTCAAACGATGGTGGTGGCCTTATATGCTGACGCCTATGCCGCGGGGTTCCGGCCGATCCAGGCCATTGACGCAATGGCGGTTATTTACTTTTTGACAGCCATGGCCGCGTTGGTGATCGCCTTGAGGTTTGTCAGCCCAACCCAGATGGTGTTCAAAATAAAATGAGGAGGTTGAGATGAGGAACGCCTATGAAGTTAAGAACCCCGATTATACTTTGAGTCCGTATACCGGGATGACCAAAAAACACTATCTTGAACTGGCTAAATATTTACTGGAAAGAGTTTTTAAACATGTTGACTCGGTTGAAACCCCAATGGTATTTCCGGTGGTCCCGGGTAAAACCTATCCGCAATCGGAAGATCCGGATTGGCGTTGGCGATCATTTGAATTTGAAGCTTTAGAACGTTCCTTAACCATAGCCGGCCCGCTAATGCATGTCGACCCGGAAGTAACTATCAATAATATTAAGCTTAGAGATTATTATTGTTTGCAATTATACAATGCATTGACTCCCGGACATCCCAATTCCTTGCCTTTGCCCGAGGAGTTGCCCGACGCCACCTACCAATTCACCTGTGAATTCGGGGGCTTATTAAAAACTTTACTACTCTTGCCCGACATCATCTGGCCTTATTATACTCAAAAACAAAGAGATGAAATGGCGGCGACTATTTCCAAATGGGCTCATCACCGGACCACTCAGAACAATTGGAGGATCTTTAATATCGAGGCCCTTTCCTTCCTCAAGAAGCACGGGTACCCGATTGACGAAGAATTATTAAAAAGCCATCTGTTATGGATAGTCTCCTATCATTCCGGAAAGGGATGGTATCTAGAACAGACTTATAATTACTATACGATCAGTCTGTTTGTGGTTTATACAATCATCTGGAATAGAGCTTTTGGGGATGAGTATTACCCAGAAATAGCGGCTGCCATTGAAGAATCCGCGCTGGAATTGCTAAAAACTTATCCCAACTTTTTTGCCAGGGACGGTTACATTAACATGTGGGCCCGGAGTATCTGTTATCGGACCTGGATCTCCGGCGGGTTCCCGGTTTCCTTCATGTTAAAAGGTGAGTCGCCCTTAGACCCCGGTTGGGCCCGGAGAATCTGCTCCGGTTCTTTACTCCAATTTGTTACCCGGGAAGATTTTTACGAAAATGATATACCCAGCCTGGGATTTTACGGACATAAGGAATTCATGTTGCAAAATTACAGCTGTCCGGGGAGTCCTTTGTTAATGTTTTTACCCTTTATCTGCCTGGCCTTGCCGGATGATTCGCCTTTCTGGACGACTCAAGAGAATGAAGGGATCTGGGAGCAACTGGGTGACAATTCAAAGGTAAGCGTTCTGGAAGAACCAGGATTGGTCCTGGTGAATCATGGAAAAACCGGCGCTTCCGAAATAATTCCCGGTAAGGTTTATTACGACGACCCTAACTATTCAAAACTGGCTTACAATACTCACTTTCCTTGGGAAGATCATAACCCCGGCGGCGGCACAGCAATGGAGTATAGCTACCGGAGCCTTGATCCGAGGGATCTTAGAGGCGATGATATCAACTTTTATCTTACCGGGCGTACCGTAGCCAATGATTCAGATCGTAACAAGCTGTTCACCATTTCCCAGAGTGTGCTCTTTAACGGAGTGCGGAATGATGTGTTATACAGGCAACTAATCATGCGAAGGCCGCCGAACAATGGGGTGGGCTACATTATCGATTTAGCGGATATTATCCTTCCAGGCGGAGTCATCCGGGTCGATCGCTGCCGGATGGCCTTCGAACACGAACTAACCTTGGGGCATTACGGTTTACCTCATTATAACGGCAAAAAAGCGGTAGTTGATCAATTTGAAGATAAAGACAAAAAGGTGATTACCGCTGCGATTGAGGGCAGACAATTAGCGCTAATTACTTATAACGGATGGGACAGGGTGAGCAATGTTATCCATAAAGGCCGAAATGCGGAAGCTGATGAAAGTACCGTTATCTACGCCTATCGTAAGCGGATCGATAAAAATCCAGCCATGGAGTTAATGATTTCAGTGTTTCTCCATAAGATGGATAACTGCGAATGGACTAAAGCAGAGTTGTCTATGATCAAAGCAATAAAGATCATGGATTTGACGCCGTCCCATTCGGTCCTGGGAGCTGAAATTATTTTGGCCGATAACCGAAGATATTTGGTTGATTTTAAAAATATTGACGGGTATAAATCTTGTTGAGACTTAGGCTCTTTGGTCATTTTGGAAATGGAATTTTCTAAAACAATGCTATTTTTTGATAGCGACCACCGACATTCACATCCGGTTTAGATCATCATTTTAGGCAGGTTGTAATGGTTAGTAGACCAGACAACCTGTTCTTTAGTGTTTGGACTGATTCGTTTTACCGCCCGTTTGGAACAGAAGATTTTAAATCAACGCCGCCTCGCTATGTTTATCGGTGAGCAACAGATTAAGATGGAATGGGATCGGGATGCTTTTGAATAACTTTCAAACTATTAACGATAGTTCTTTGTTGCATATTAATTGACGCTCAAAAGGTAACGGCAGGGGAATAAGGGTTTATCGAAGTTTAAAATCTAAAGGGTTGGAGGTGAACACTTTTTCCTCCATGGAAGATTTCTACACCCGCCGACAACTCGCAATCAGTGAACAGTAATGAGCAGGAATTGGAAAACATATGGCGAAGATAAAAAAGTTCCAATATAAATTGAAGTTCATAAAAAGGTGCGATAATTAAAATGTTTATCAAATCTTTATACCAGCAAAAAAAGCCGGTCCTTTCCTTTGAGATCTTTCCACCCAAACCGGAATATTCTTTAGAAACGGTCTTTCAAACCATTGAGGAGATTAAGGACCTAAAACCCGATTTTATCAGTGTTACTTACGGAGCGGGAGGATCGAACCGGAGCCGGACCATTGAGATCGCCTCCCGGATTAAAAAAACATATGGGATTGAGACTTTGGCCCACTTGACTTGCGTCGGCCATTCTCCGACAGAATTGGATCATATTATCACCGAAATGGAAACCGAAGGGATCGAGAATATTTTGGCGTTACGGGGCGATCCACCGCAGAACCAATCTGAATCGTCTTTCCGACCAGGTAATTATCGTTATGCGGTTGAATTAGTAAAACACCTATGCCGATATACCCGTTTCTCCGTCGGCGCCGCCGCTTATGCGGAGGGCCATATTGACAGTAGATGTTGGCAGGATGACTGGAATCACCTTCGCGTTAAAGTCGAGGCCGGAGTGGACTTTTTATTAACACAGCTTTACTTCGATAACCGGGTTTTTTATAATTTTAAGGAAAATTTGTTGCGCATGGGCGTTACCGTGCCAGTCTCGCCTGGAATCATGCCGGTGCTGAACCCGAATCAGATTAGAAGAATGATTTACCTTTCCGGAGCCTCAATACCGGCTAAACTACTACAACTTTTGGATAAATATGGCAACCAGCCAAAGGAGTTTGAAAAGGCTGGAATCGATTATGCGATTAATCAGGTAAATGATTTAATTGAAAACGGAGTTGAGGGGATCCATCTCTACACTATGAACCGGGCGGAACAGACCCGGATGATTATAAAAAATCTTAAAACGATGGGAAGAACATAATGAAAAACAGTGATACTAATAAGGATTTAAAAAGGATGGTCGGGATCGCCGCCGCCGGATTGCTCAAAACCGGAATGATTTGCGGAATCGGCACCGGTTCAACGGTAGCTTTCTTGATTGAAGAATTGGGACGAAGGATTAAGGAGGAAAAGCTAGAGATTACCGGGGTCCCCACTTCTTTTCAGTCGAAAATCCTCTGTCAGGCAAAGGGGATTAAAATCAAAGACCCCCAGGATTGTACGGAACTAGATCTGGCTATCGACGGCGCGGATGAAGTCGACCCGGAGTTGAATGCCATTAAAGGCGGCGGAGCAGCCCATACCCGGGAAAAAATCGTGGCGGCAATGGCGAAGCGGTTTGTGATCATTGTGGACGATTCCAAATTGGTCCCGGCATTGGGGAAGACCTTTCCGGTCCCGGTGGAAATCATCCCGTCGGCTCTCAGTTTTGTCGAAGCCAAAATCAGAGAGTGGGGCGGGGAGGCCCAATTACGGATGGGAGTTCGAAAAGACGGCCCGGTGGTTACCGACAACGGCCAATTTGTACTTGATGTTAAATTTAAAACGGGGATCGATTTACGGAAAATCGACGCCCAACTCCACCAACTGCCGGGAGTAGTTGAAACAGGCCTCTTTTATAATTTGGCAAAACAAGTCCTGGTTGGTTCGGGAAAAGATATGACGGTGAGGACGATGGCGAGGCAGTAGCCGGAATTTAGGAGCCAGGCGACAGTAGTGAGAGTGATTCTTTAGGGACTTGCAAAGAGCGGAAGATGGAAGAGTTGAAGTCGGGGCTTAAATAGACCTAGACATTTTTGATTTGGAGTATCTACTCTCATTTTTACTGGCTTCTGACTCCTGTCTTCTGACTACTATAGACCCAAATATTCGGCTCCAGATATAAAGATGAGGTGTAACCATGGCTGAGTTGATTGATGGTAAGATACTTCCGGTAATCCTGGAAGAGGAGATGAAAAAATCCTTTCTGGATTATGCGATGAGCGTAATTTTAGACCGGGCGTTACCGGATGTTCGTGACGGATTAAAACCGGTGCATCGCCGGATCTTATACGGCATGTACGAATCGGGGACGACTCCGGACAAGCCCTACCGGAAATCCGCCCGTATCGTCGGTGATGTAATGGGACGTTATCATCCCCACGGTGATGCGGCGATTTATGATACGATGGTCCGGATGGCCCAGAACTTTTCTTTTCGCCATATGTTAGTTGACGGGCACGGCAATTTCGGTTCGGTTGATGGCGATCCGCCGGCGGCGATGCGTTACACAGAGGTCCGGATGGCTAAGTTGACCATGGAAATGCTGGCCGATATCGACAAAAAGACTGTTGATTTTAAGCCTAATTTCGATGAAAGCTTGGAAGAACCGATGGTCTTGCCTTCCCGTTTTCCTAATTTATTGGTGAACGGTTCCTCGGGGATAGCGGTGGGTATGGCCACCAACATTCCACCCCATAATTTAGGTGAAGTTATTGATGGCGCGGTGTTGCTCATTGATAATCCGGATGCGGAAGATAAGGAACTGCTCAAAATAGTAAAAGGTCCCGACTTTCCCACCGGAGGGATCATCCTGGGACGGGACGGGATTAAAAACGCCTATTTAAAAGGCAAAGGTTCGGTCAAGATCCGGGCTAAGGCTAAAATCGAAGAGATGAATGGTAATAAACACCGGATTCTGGTCAATGAATTGCCCTATCAAGTCAATAAGGCGCGTTTAATTGAACAAATTGCGGATTTAGTCCGGGGAAAGATCATTGACGGAATTACCGACTTACGGGATGAATCCGATCGGAACGGGATGCGGATCGTAATCGAACTGCGCCGGGACGTTAATCCCAATATCATCCTGAACCAACTTTTTAAACATACCACCATGCAACAGAGTTTCGGTGTAAATATGATGGTTCTGGTGAACAATGCTCCTCGGATTTTATCCCTCCGGGAGATTTTACATTATTATCTGGAACATCAAAGAGATGTGGTCACCCGAAGGACCCAGTTCGATCTAGCAAAAGCCGAGGACAGGGCCCATATCTTAGAAGGCCTGCGAATTGCCTTGGACCATATCGATGAAGTGATTAGCTTAATCCGTTCATCCCGGACGGTGGATGTTGCCCGGGAAGGATTAATGACCAAATTTGGGCTCTCTGGGAAGCAAGCCCAAGCCATATTGGACATGAGGCTTCAACGCTTAACCGGCCTAGAACGGGACAAGATCGAGTCCGAATATGCCGAACTGTTAAAGTTAATCGCTTATTACCGTGATTTACTGGCGGATGTCCACCAAATCATGGTGGTGATCAAGAAAGAGCTGTTGGCCATTAAGGAGAAGTTCGCCGACTCGAGACGGACTGAGATTACTGTCGGCGAAGGGGAAGAATTCGCGATCGAAGACTTAATCGCCGATGAAGATATTGTGGTGACCATCACTCATTTTGGATATATTAAACGGCTTCCGGTAACGACTTACCGTAGTCAGCGCCGGGGCGGGCGGGGGATTACCGCTATTTCCACTAAAGAAGAGGATTTCGTGGAGCATTTATTCATTACCTCGACTCATCAAACGATACTCTTTTTCACTAATCAAGGCAGGGTATACCGCTTAAAGGGGTTTGAGGTACCGGAGGCGGGACGGCAGGCGCGGGGCACCGCCATTATTAACCTGGTTCAAGTTGAACCGGGGGAGAGGATCAATGCGGTTATTCCAATCAAAGATTTTGATAATGAGAGTTTTCTCTTTATGTGCACCAAAAAAGGTATTGTTAAAAAGACCGCGTTGGCCGAATTTCAAACTAATCGTAAAGGCGGATTGATCGCTATCAATCTGGACGATCAGGATGAATTAATTGCGGTTAAACTTACTGATGGCAGTAAAGAAGCAATTATAGTAACGGAAAAAGGTCAAGCAATTCGTTTCCCTGAAACTGACGTCCGGACTTTAGGACGGGCATCACGGGGAGTAAAAGGAATTACTCTTGCTTCTAACGACATAGTGGTCGGTATGGATATCCCCAGAGAACGGGCGGATTTACTGGTAATAACTTCTGGCGGTATCGGCAAGCGGACTGCTTTATCCGAATATCGAGTCCAGTCCCGGGGCGGTAAAGGTATAAAAACCATGAAACTGACTGAAAAACATGGGTTGATTGTAGGAATCAAAGTGGTATCCGAAAGTGATGAATTAATGGTCATTACCGCTGAAGGAGTAATTATTCGTACCAAAGTTAAGGATATTTCCGAAACCAGCCGTAATACTCAAGGGGTCAAGATTATGAAGCCGGATGAAAACGACCGGATTGTGGCTTTGGCTAGGGTTATCGGCGAGGATAACGATGATAAGGGAAACTGAGCCGGAACTTGATCATGTCCTTCGAGATGTAATACTATAATTAAGAGTCGGAAGCTGAATTAGAAAACAGCCCCTGCAGTGTAGTAACTAAGGGGGCTGTTTGATTTATAAAAGAAAAAATTTTATTTAAAATGAAGGATTTGCTTCGCGAATGATGAATTTATTATAATAAAACGAAGCATGTGCTTCGTTGGATAAGGCTGGCTATTTCCAACTTTTCCTCTCTCCTGAAAAGAGTTTACTTGTTAAATTCAAAATATTGAATGGAGGTTATTTGATATGGATATTCAAAAATTATTTGACAAAATTCACCAGGCCTATCCTCAACTATCCAAAGGCCATAGAAAAATTGCCGATAGTATTATGGAAAGTTGGGAGAACATAGCTTTTATTTCCCCGAAAGAACTTGGAGAAAAACTTGGAATTAGTGAAGCGACGGTAATCCGTTTCGCCAAAGAATTAGGCTATGATAACTACAGCGAATTGCGACGGTATATCCGGGATTTATTAAAATATTCGCTAACCCCGGCGGAGAAGATGACGACTACGGTTGATAAGATCAAGGATGATCATTCCGTGCAAAAAATCTTAGCGACTGAATTTGATATCTTGAAAGAAGGAATCCAAAAAATATCTTTCGAAGAGTTCAGCAGGGCGGTCAACCTTTTGGAAAAGGCGCGAAGGATATTTATTATTGGATTCGGAGTATCGGCATCTTTGTGTCATTTCCTTGAATTCAGATTCCAGCGGATGCAGATTGACACTCATATCTTAACCCATGGTGGAAAGTCGTTTTTTGAAAAACTTCTGTTAGCTAATGAAGAGGATGTAATAATCGGCATTGGATTTTTTCGATGCGCCAGAGAGATCCTAATCGCTTTTGATTATGCTAAAAAGCATAGCATAGCAACAATAGCGGTGACCCATAGCTCCATTTCGGATTTGGCCAAGCTAGCCACGGTAACATTGGTAGCCAACCGTGGACCGGTCAAGGAGGTAAATTCATTGGTAGTACCGATGGCGGTACTTAACGCTTTAGTCATAGCGTTAGCGCAAAGAGAAGGCCCGCGCAGCCTGGAGGCTTTAGGAAAATTGGATCAAATTAATGCTCTATATCAAGACGATGAGGAAATTGATATTCATGACTGAATGCAGGAAGAGAAAACGATTTCCAAGGTGCTTAGAAATGAGGTGTTTTAATGCAGTTAACTTTTATTGGACTAATAGGCGGATTGGGCTTATTTCTTTACGGAATGCAGTTGATCGGTGAAGGATTGCAGCGGGTATCCGGAAATAAAATTAAAAAAATCTTGGAAACATTGACCAAAAAGAAACTTGTGGCTGTATTATTAGGGATAATGATCACGGTTTTGTTACAAAGTAGTGGGGCGACCACTGTAATGCTGGTAGGATTGGTCAGTGCTTCGTTAATGGGTATGAGTCAGACAATCGGAGTAATTTTGGGTGCAGGGTTGGGGGCGACCTTCACCGTGCAACTTATTGCCTTTAGGATAACCGATTACGCCTTATTAATGATTGGTGGAGGAGTATTAGCCCTTTTAGCGGGGAGGAAGAACAAACAGGTAAAGTATCTCGGGCAGGCGATACTTGGTCTTGGTTGTATTTTTTTCGGAATGAAGATAATGGCGGAGACAATGTATCCCTTACGGGAGCACCCTTTTTTCACTAATACTCTTATCAATCTAGGAAAAAATCCTTTGCTTGGGGTGATGACGGCCACGGTATTCTCAGCGGTGGTCCAAAGCAGCGCTGCGACAATCGGGTTAACGCTTTCTCTCGCTAATCAGAGTCTGATATCATTAGAGGCTGCTATTCCGCTGGTATTGGGAGCGAATATGGGCACCTGCGCCACCGTTCTACTTTCTTGCATGGGGAAATCCTCCGAAGCTAAACGGGTCGCTTTTCTTCATTTGCTAATAAAGGTTCTAGGGGTCTTAGTTCTATTGCCGATGTTGCCTTTTTTCTATACAGCGATAAGACTCTCCTCTATTGATTTAGGCCGCCAGATCGCTAATGCGCATACTATTTTCAATCTATTATTAATCTTTATTTTTTTACCGGTATCAAATTACCTAGCTCGGTTAGTGCTTAAAATTATTCCTGATGATGAAGGAGAAGAATATAAATTCAAACCGGTATATCTTGACTACAGGCTTCTGGATACGCCTGCCTTGGCTCTAGCTAAGACCACCAAAGAAATAATACGGATGGCAGACGTTATTTTAGAGATGATCAACCAATCTATGGGAATGTTTGAAAAAAGCGATCCTAAAATGATCGATACCATGATGGAATGGGAAGAGAAAACCGATGAATATTTCAAATATATCAGCAGGTATCTTACGGATCTAGCGGAGCATGCCTTAACTCGGGAAGAGTTAGAAAAAGATGTATCCATGTTATATATAATTAACGACTTGGAACACATCGGAGATGTGGTAGAGAACCTTTCCCGCCTCGCCAGGAAGAAATGGGAATTAAATTTGGAGTTTTCAGAAGAGGGAAAAGAAGAACTCCGTCAAATGCATCGGTTGGTCATAAGACAGTTGGAGATGGCTTTGGCGGCTTTTACAACGGGTAACCACAAGTTGGCGGATAAGGCTATCGAACAATGGGACTGTCTTCGAGCATTGGAACGAAGTTTACGTATGTCTCATATGAGGCGCTTACATGAAGGGAAAGATCTTTCACAAAACAGTAGTATAATTCATTTGGATCTAATTAATTATTTTCAAAGAATAACCGATCATATTGCATCTATAGCCTATTCTGTCACGGGTAGGTTGGAATTTACGATTAATCAATGAATTGCATAAATTTAAAGTGATAAAAAAGTTAGCGTCCGTTACCAGCGCCCAATAAAAAACCCCAGTGTAAGATCTGGGGTTTTTTTATTAAATTGACACTAATCGTAAATCACATAAGCAGTGTTGAAGCCAGTTAATATTGGTTCTAATAGTTTCTTCTTCTTTGCCCTGGACATAACCTTCAATTATCAAGGGGCCATGATACTTTTGATGTAAAGCAGAAAGGATTTCCGAAAAATTGATTATGCCATCGTCGGAAGATGTTAAAGGTAAATGCATTTTAGATGGAGATGCTTGGCTGATATGTACATTTACAACTGGAGTATCTAATTGATTAACGAAGTCCAACAGATTGCCAACACTGTGATAGTGGGCCAAATCAAGAGTTAATCCCAAGTTCGGACTTTTGATTTTGTCAAAGAGCAGTTTGATTTCGGATAAATCCATAAAGATTTCCTTGGGGCGTTTTTCCATATTTTCCATTCCGAGTATTACTCCATACTTTTCAGCATGACTTGTCAAATTTCCGATGGTATCAATTTGCATATCCTGAAATTCACTGATAATATCTTTGGTTGAAGACATTTTACCGGGATGAAACGTAACAACCGGAGCTTCAAGTTGGGAAGCCAGTCGTATTGCATTAAGAGTCTGAAAAAAGGATTCTTCCCGGATACCTTGATTATTTGAAGTTAAATTGATATCACGGGCATCGACATGTATTCGGTATTTAAGACCGGAGTCATGAAGCTGTTTTTTAATACTCTTAAGGTTGATGGACTTTTTAGAAAAGCGATTCATCCAAATTTCAATCGCCCTATAACCGTTCCGCGCTAATAGGTCGATAGCTTCTTTAAGTTCATAGCTTTTAATTACCTCTGAAGAAGTGCCAATAGTAAACATCGGATAACCCCTTATTTATAGAATAAAATCAATCTGATCTATTTAAAGATACATGCGCGTCTTATTTTGACATTAACCTGTGTTCCTTCATTTAATTCAGTAGTTATTGATTGAGTGGAATGGATATTATAATCACCAAGTTGTAAACGATAATCAATTTTATCGCCTAGAAAAGTAGCATTTTTAATTACTGCTTCAGCGCCGGGCTCATTTAAAAGACAAACATCTTCCGGCCTTATGGCGACGGTTATCTCCGATTGTTCGGGTAGGTCGCCAAAGCATTCTATGGTTCCCATTTTTTTGACGGCAACGGTAAGATGGTTTCCTTGAGTTTTTATAATTTTACCGGGCAGAAAGTTCGCTTGACCGATAAAACCAGCCACAAACTGATTTGCGGGTTGGAAGTATATTTCTTTAGGGGTTCCTACTTGCTGAACGACGCCTTTCATCATTACGACAATCTTATCGGACATTGCCATCGCTTCGCTCTGGTCATGGGTCACGTAAACTATGGTCATATTGAGACGTTTTTGTAAGTCTTTAATTTCGTAGCGCATTTCCTCGCGAAGTTTAGCGTCCAGATTTGAAAGAGGCTCATCTAATAGGAGTACTAAAGGCTCCATTACTAGTGCGCGTGCTAAAGCCACTCGTTGCTGCTGGCCTCCAGACAATTCATGAGGCATACGGTCGGTATAATCTTTAAGCCGGGTGAGTTCAAGAATCTGTAAAACTCTTTTTCTTATTTCGGTTGAAGGTTGACGCTTAATCCGTAATGGATATGCCACATTATTATAAACATTCATGTGAGGCCAAACTGCATAGGATTGAAAGACCATTCCCAACTTGCGACCTTCAGGAGGTATAAAAATATTGTTTGAAGTAAGAGTACGATTGCCAATAATAATTTCTCCGCTGGTAGGTTCAATTAAGCCAGCTATCATCCTCAAAGTAGTAGTTTTTCCGCAGCCGGATGGACCAAGCAGAGAGACGAATTCATTTTTCGCCACATTAAGGTTTAATGCCTTAACAGCTGCAACATTACCATATGTCTTGGTGAGATTAAGTAGCTGAATATAAGACTTTTCAGATAACATTGGATATACTCCTTTCTAATAACCATAGTTGCCTTTGGTGATTTTTCGGGTAATTTGATTTAAAGTAAAAATAAAAACAATTAATAGTACGCCCATTGCTGCGGCGTATTGCATTTGACCGCCTTCACTCAGGTTGAATACGGATACACCGATAGTTTCATTTCCAACGGACCATAAAAGTACAGAAATGGTAAGTTCCCGCAAAGATGGCATAAACACTAAAAACCAACTGGCTACTAAGCCGGGTTTTAATAGTGGTAGAAGAATATCTCTGATAGTTTGATATCGGGTTGCTCCCGACATCTGGGCCCCTTCTTCCAAAGACTCGTCCATCTGAGAAAATGAAGCGCCGGTAGTTCGAATACTTATCGTTAAGGAATGGGTAATATAGGCAATGATCATTATCCAAATAGTATTATATAAATGGATACCAGCTACCGGTTTTATCCAGGCTAGAATTATCGCTAAACCGAGCACGGTTCCTGGAACGGCGTACGGTATAGATCCGATAAAGTCCGCTATTTGGCGGCCCCGCATCTTGCTTCGGGCAGAATAATAGGAAATAAAACCGCCTAAAATCGTAGTTAAGGTTGCGGAGGTCACAGCTAAAAAAAGGCTGTTACGGATGGCGCGAATTGTTGTTTGCGACTTTAATAAGACAAAAGCATAATTGTTTAAGGTCCAATTAGCTGGGCCGGGATTTAATCCAACCGCTTTAATCAATGATGTTAAAGTAATGGCGGTAATTGGGGCAATAGTAGTAATTACAAATAGAAGCAAGCTAAAACCAAATAAAACCCATTTCCAAAAACCCAGTCTTAATACTTGCGGATGAGAACTCTTGCCAGTGACAACGGTATATTTTTTTCGATTGAGGTAAAGTCTTTGAAAAACTAAAGCAGTTGTAGCGACAAGCACAAGTTGTAGGGAAAGGGCAGCCGCAAACGAAAAATTGTTGGTGTCGCCAAAACTGTGAATCGCCTCATAAATTTTAGTAGTAAGCACTAGATAACCTCTAGGCATCCCCAAAATTGCAGGAATGCCGAAATTGGCCATCTGCGACGAGAAGACCAATAAAGTTGCTCCTGCAATTGCCGGCGCCATTATGGGAAGTGTTACATTGAATAAAGTGCGCAGCTTAGAAGCGCCACTCATTAAAGCGGCTTCTTCCAAAGACGAATTCATTTTTTCCAAAGCTCCTTTGACAATGAGGTACACCATGGGATAGCTATGAAGCGTCATCACCAGGATTATACCGACTGGACCATAGATGTAAAAAAGAGGTTCCTCGCGGCCTAAAATCCACATTAATAATTTATTGATATATCCGACCGGCCCCAACAATTGTAACCAGGCGATAGAGCTTATGAAGGGGGGGATTAGGAACGGAGTTAACAATAAAGAACTTATTAATTTAGCTTTGGGCATATCGGTTCTGGTAACAGCCCATGCGGAAAATACACCTATGATGACCGAGAATAAAGTTGCGAAACCGGATACGGTTAAGCTGCGATGAAAAGCTAGTTGATTACTGGGATTGCTCCAAGTTTGACGGATGCTCTCCAAAGAGAGCAATCCATCATATTGAAACGCTTGCGAAAAGATTTGCCATAAAGGATAAACCACCAATATTAATAAAAACGTCAAAATAATCACGAAAGGCCAAAACTCTAGAGGGATACGTTTTTTCAATGAAAGCACTTCCTTTCGTATTACTTCATATTATTTGGTTCCGCTAAAAATTTCGGAAAATTTCTTTTTAATTTCAGTGGATTGTTTAGCTACAGCTTCGTCATTTAATTTCATTAACTTTACTTTATTTTGATCTTCAATACCCTCCGGCAATTTTACACCTGGCATTACGGGAATTGATATTGAATTGTCCGCTATGAACTGCTGTGTTTCAGGAGAAAAGAGAAATTCAATCCAAGCTACAGCTGCCTCTTTATTTTTAGTGGCTTTCATAATCTGAATATTAGTGTTTTTAACTACAGTGCCTTCGGACGGGAAAATATAATTAAGAGGTGAACCATTTTGTTTCATGTCCCTGGCGGTGGAATCTTGAGTGATCCCGATTAACGCTTCACCGGTGGCGACTTTTTGGGCGGCGTCCGAAGGCCCTTTAACAAGTATGGCGCCATTCTGTTTTAAGTTTTCAAAAAAACCCCACTCGAAGCCGTTGTTTAGCATGGTACAAACCATATGAGCCATGGCTCCTGATGAAGTAACATTGCCGAGAACTGCCTTTCCTTGATACTCGTGCTTAAGAAGGTCGGCATAACCCTTGGGTTTCACTTTTGTTTTTTCGGTATGATAAACAATTACCATTTGGGTAATACCGAAAGAATAAAAATAACCATCTTTATCTTTATAGATTTTGGAAAGCTTTTTCACGCCTGCTGGAGTAAATTGAAGCAATTGACCTTGTTGTTTAAGTATAAATGACGCATCCGGTTCCGCAACGGAAACAACGTCCGCTACAACGTTACCCGCTTTTATTTCCGCATTCAGTTTAGCGAGTACAGTTCCGGTACCGGCGCGATACAAGTTAACGGTGATATTTGGTTGGACCTTTTTAAATTGTTCAATTAATAAAGTCGCATTAGCTTCAGGCATAGAGGTATAGTAAGTGACCGTTCCCGAAATTTTGGATTTACTATCGACCATAGAGCAGAAGATTAACACAATTATTAATAAAACGCTTAACGATACTCTATTTCTTTTAGACATGATATTTTGGCCTCCTTAAATTGAAATTGATCTATATAACAGTATTAAGGTTTCTCCGGCGACGGCCGATTTTGGACGCTTGAAAAAGACTATTTCGTCGGAAGGCGACATTGCGGAACTAATCATTTCATTGCCGGAGTGCTCTTTTCCCTCCTTTCCTTTTAATATGGCGAAAGCGATTAAAGATACCACTTATATAGTGGGATGTAATGCTTATCGATACCGAATATTCTACTCTAATTGTTTAGAGGTCCTTTCTTCGGTAGTAAGTTTGTTATTAAGCCAATTAAGATTATTAGTGCTTTCAATAGCTTGATTTTTTTTCTCAAAGGCTACTTTTAAAACCAGAGCATTGCAAATTGTCATGGGAAATGCCAGGGAATTAAGCTCTTCGGTAGGGCCTCTTTTAATATTTATCGATACGTTGGATTTTCTCGACAAAGGCGACAGAGGATTTTCAACTAAAGCTACAGTTGAAACGCCTAGTTTTTGGGCGTAGTCTAAGGCTACGGAAAGTTCTTTATAACTCTTTTGAAATCCGATAGCTATTATTGCATCGTTAGCTTTTAAAGGGAGGATGTTTTCAATAAATTCTTGTCCGCCGTTGGTCAAAGTTTTAATTTTCATGCCGATTCTTCGAAGGCGGAATTCAAGAAAAAACGCCAAAGACTTAGAAATCCCCAAACCCATAACATATAAGGTATTTGCAGTTGATAGGATTTTCACTGTTTTTTCAAAATTTTCCTGATTGATTGTATTCAAACCGGCTGTCATGTTTTTGATATCTTTTGAAATTGAATGTTGAAGAAAATTTTGGGTTTGGTTATCTTTATCAATATTTTGAAGAAGTTTATTTTTAAGGTCTAATTGGTCTAATAAGAGAGAGCGTAAATAGTTTTGAAATTCACGGTAGCCGTTGAACCCCAGAGCTCGGGAGAATCTGGTTATAGTAGCTTCGGATACTCCCAACTCTTGACTACAGTTAGAGATGGTCAACATTACAATCTGTTCTTTTCGCTCTAGGATTTGAACAGAAATTTTTTTAAGCTTCGGACTGAATTTATTATAATGTTGCTCGATCAGAGTTTCCAAATCCGTAAAAATTTTAAGTCCCTCCTTAATTGAATTTGATTCATTATTATTATAATATGAAAATAGATTTTTAGGAAGACCCAAAATTGAAAAAATATTTTCAGCATACTTTAAAGGTTCATTTTTGAGAGTCTCCGGCATATTGGTTCCCAATCTCGCTAATCGACCTGTTCGATTGAAAACTGAAATGCATTCATCCACCAATCTATCGTCTATATCACTTTCTATCGCGCTTAGAGTAAAATTATCGTAGGCAAAAAAATATGGGAAAACCTCAAAAAAGGTCTTCCCATAATCACGATTTTCCTGTAGTTTAAAGGTTGCTAAAGCCAAAAACAACAGGAGACGTGACATGAATA
>JAEWZY010000043.1 GCA_023394955.1 Bacillota bacterium | reverse complement strand
GGACCGCAGTATCGCCGTTGGTTAAAGCCACATCCGTAATAACCGGTAGCTTCAGGAAAGCCCGGAACAACATATTGATCATCCCGCCATGGGATACTACCGCGATTCTTTTATCATTGGGAAATTCGGATATGATCCTCGAAAAGGCCGTTTCCGCCCTGGCCCGGAAGTCGATGGTTGATTCCTGCCCGTAAAGTCTTTCATGATAATTACAGTTTACCATACAAATTATGGGTTAACAAATCTTATCCTTCTTGACAACAACCGGTAATCGGGATAGAATGGAAACAATCGTGAACAAACACGAATAAATGTTAACCTTTCTGAAGGAGTTGATCCCTAAAATTGTTCATCGAAGAAAGGCACCGCCATATTCTATCTTTAATCCGGGAAAAAGGCCGGATTGAAGTTAGCGAGATCAGTAAGGCTTTTAATATTTCCGAAGATTCAGCCCGCCGCGATCTGCGTTTAATGGAAGAAAAAGGCCTAGTGAAACGGACTTACGGAGGAGCGATCCTCCCCTTTAAGGTTGGGGAATTTTCCCGTTTTCAAGGGCGCGATGAGATTAATCCTGAATTCAAAAGGGCCATTGCGCAAAAAGCCGCTTCTTTGGTGAAGGATGGCGATACGATTCTGCTGGACTCCTCTTCCACTATAGCCGGGATAACGCCTTGGCTGGAGCAGATCAATGGATTGACTATCGTAACTAATTCCATCATCATCGCCTCCAATGTCATGAATAGCCTTCGCCACTGCAAACTATTCATGATCGGAGGCTTGGTCGATCCGGAACGGGCCAATACCACCAGCATCGAAAGTTTAAAAACTTTGCAAAACATAAAGGTGGACAAAGCGTTTATCGGCCCCTGCAGCATCTCCTCGGAGTTTGACTTATGGAGTACCACCTTTGATGAGGCTGAAATTAAAAAAGCAATGATCAACTCCGGAGGGGAAGTGATTATTCTCGCCGACAGCAGTAAGTTCGAAGGACGCTCCCTGGCCAGGATCGGCTCACTGAAACGGGATTATCAATTAATTACCGACCAGGAAATCAAAGAAAAAAAACGGTTAAAACTAAAGGAACTAATCGAAGACGGATTAATAATCGTGCCGGAAGGAGTTAACAACCATGAATGCGGAGCTTAGGACCGCCCATATCATCGATTCTTTTAAAACTTTGACGGGTAACAGTCGCGTTTCCGTAATCTGTGAGCCCTTATGGGGAATTCCCTGGGTTTTATATACCTTTTATCTTAGCCTCTACATGAAGGAACGGGGAATCACCGATACCCAACTGGGGTATTTGATCTCCATCGGCTTTATAGCCAACATCATCTTTTCTATAGTCGGCGGCTTAATCACCGATCGCCTCGGCCGCAGAAAAACCACTTTAATCTTCGACCTTATCTCCTGGCCTGGTTCAATACTTATCTATCTGTTTTCGGGAAGTTTTGAGATGTTTGCCTTGGCCCAAGTCATTAACGGCATGTCCCGGATCACCCAGGTCAGTTGGAACCTGATGGTGGTTGAAGACGCCAAGATCCCGGAGCAAGTAGCGGCTTATAACCTTATAAACGCTATTAACATTTCGGTGGGAATCTTTACCCCTCTGGCCGGGATTCTAGTCAATCAAATGAGCATCATCAATGGCGAAAAAATCTTACTGACTTTTGCCGCTCTTAGTATGACCGTCATGTTTTTAATAAGGAACCACTATTACAGAGAAACCGGGATCGGCCAAGCAATCCTTGACGAGCGTAAAGCGGACCGCGGACAAAAACCAATCGAGCGTAGGAAAATTGATTTAAGCCTATTTAAAACCCTAAAGACCAAACCGGTGGTGATCATCGCCTTGACCATCAGCGTTCTGTTCAACGCTTATCTTCCCATCGGCACTTTTCAAAGCCTTTACTACGCCCCGTTTCTGACGGAAGTCTTAAAGCTTGACAAATCAACCATCTCCCTTCTCGGCGGCATAAACGCCTTGATGATGCTGTTGGTCTTCTCCTTTTTAACGCCGCGCCTCTCCCACGAACGGCGTTTTTCCCACATGGCCGCGGGATTAATCTTTCAAATATTAGCTTTAGTCCTGTTTATTACAATTCCTCCGGCCAAATTCGGGGTGACAATCATCGCAGTCATCCTGTTCGCTATCGGTTTTGGAGTAGTAAAACCCTTTAACGATTCGCTGCTGGCTGAGGTTACTCAAGGCAAGGAACGGGCTGGAGTTTACGCCCTCCATAATACGGCAGTCTCCATCTCCAGCGCCGGAATGGGTCTGGCCTCCGGCCATCTATACCAATCGGACCCCAATTTGATTTATGTAATATCCATAAGTATCCTGTTTATTGGTATCGGATTGCTAATTTGGTTGAGATTAGGCCAAAAGAAAACCATTTCTATTGATACCGCCGTTGCTTAAACCCATACTTGGTCCGGTGAATGACAATGATATTTTCCCGAAAGGATTGTCCTTGTACTCTTCCTTATCCTCCGGGTCAGCCCCGTCGTATTCGCCTTGGTCGCTTTGGAGCTTGTTATAAAGTTCCTCAAAAGCGCCGAAGATGTAACGCAGAAAGATCAGTCCGTGCCTTTAGCTTCATTCGAAAGTATCTTAGAGCTAAATGGCGCGGATTAACTATCTTTTTTGAACTAACTAATTTCTTGAGGGTCTGTCAAATTTTTTGTGTAAACTCCAATTTAATATGATAAGTTTTTGGTCACCCGCTCACCAAAACGAATCGCTAATTTAGTAATAATCGATTGCCATTCCGGGACACGTTTAGTCCATTTTTCGGTTACATCAATCGTAATCAGATATAATATCTTCAATAAAGCTTCATCATTAGGGAAAATACTCTTTGCTTTGGTAACCTTTCGTAGTTGACGATGATAAGATTCAATAATATTAGTAGTGTACATGATTTTTCGTAATTCAGCAGAATAATTAAAAAATATAGCTAGTTCATTCCAGTTGGTACGCCATGGCTTAACAGCTAGAACATACTTGTTCCCCACTTTTGCTCAAGTAAATCTAAATAACGTAATCCTTCCTTTTCGCTGGGGGCTTGGTAAACCGGTTTTAAATCATTCATAAATTCGTTTATGTGTTTTCTTGGTACATATTTAAACGAGTTACGAATTTGGTGGACCACACATTTCTGTATTTCAGTCTGGGGGAAGCAGGCGGAGATAGCCTGACTGATACCTGTTAAATTATCAACACTCATAATTAGGATGTCTTTAACACCGCGGTTTTGTAATTCGGTTAAGACATTTAACCAAAAGGTGGCGCTTTCCGCTTCACCAACCCACATGCCAAGTACGTCTTTTCTGCCGTCTAAATCAATTCCAACAACCATATAAGCGGCTTTACCGATAATTTGGCTATTGTGTCTCACTTTGTAGTGAATGGCGTCTAAAAAGACCAGAGCATACACAGGAAGTAACGGCCGATTTTGCCATTCAGTGATTAAAGGTAGAATTTTATCGGTGATGTTTGAAGTCGGTGATGCTTCAATTCCATATATATCGTTTAGATGTTTTTGAATGTCCCGGACTGTCATTCCTCTGGCATACATTGAGATGATCCGGTCTTCAATGCTGGTGACGCTTTTTTGATGTTTTTTGACTACAATTGGGTCAAATTCGCCATCACGATCGCGAGGTATTTGTAAATCTATTTCGCCGTGGTTAGTTCGAACGGTCTTTTTGGTTGAGCCATTCCGTGAATTATCAGTCTATTTGTTTTTATAGTCATACTTGCTATAACCAAGCTGGTTTTCCATCTCTGCTTCCAGTAAGGCTTGGATGGTTGGCCCTACTAATTCCTTGACGAAGTTTTCTACGTCTTCCATTGTTTTAAGCCCTTTTTCTTTGACGAAATTTTTTCGATAACTTCTTTAAATGCCGTTTTAAATCTAGCCCCGGATTGAATAATGGAATCCTCTAATAAATTGACTAATTCGATAATATATTTAAGATCATCCGAACTCATCTTTAATGCAAGAATTCTATGGACAAAGTCAGGATAATTCTCCATGAATTCAATAATCTCATCAGGAATTTCACCTAAAACCGAATCCCTCTCAAAACAGTCTGAGTTTTCACCAATCTCCACGTCTATTTTTATATTGGAAATATCTTGATATGTCCAGCCCAGTTCATTCGCTCCTTGTTTTAACATACTTTGAACAAGTAATAGGTGCTTTGGGTCGGGTATACTAAACCAATTCATATATTTTTTTAACCTAATGAAGTTTTTTTGCTTATCCATTCTTTGTGCCACATATAAATGTAACCAACCATGTTCGTCAGAGGATTTTAAAATCTTTATTATGTTGTTTCTTGATTTCCACCCTTTTTGTTTTTGGTTTTAGCCATTTTTAATTCCCCATCACCAACAATTTTCTCAGCATATCTCATAAAACATTAAAGTAACTTTTCTATTATCATTTAATTATCAATACATTCAGCAATAAATTCTATCATCCTAAACTAAAACGGCCCCTTCAGCCGTTTCTTGTTGTCTTGCTTCCTCTTTCAAGCTTCTTTTTTCATCTTAATATAATTTTTTTCCATCAATTACAAAATAAATATAAAAGCCCATCATTTAGTTTATCGGTTATAATACCAAAAAATTAGACTTTGGCATAAATCATTAGCCCCGCAGCAACTCGAATAACCAGATATCCTGTCGTAATCGGGTAGGAGGCTACCCATTAATTGAGTAGCCGACCTCCCACAGCACCGTATGTACCGTTCGGTATACGGCGCTTCCAAAGTTTACACTTCACAAGCAGAATAATATGCCACAAAACTGAGATATCCGGCACGCTTAAAGCGTTCATTGGATAAAACTCTTAGCAAGATTGGGCTATGGGCGATTCGCCAGTAGCCCTTTCTTGTGTTTGCCCACATCCCTGCCCTCTCCTCATCCAATCCTGCTCGTTTGAGGTTTTCAAAGCGTGTCCGTACCTTTTTCCATCGTTTCCAAGTTACCATTCTAATCCGGCTTCTTGTCCATCCGTCCAATTCTTTTAGGAGCTTCTTCATGTCCGCCAGCTTGAAGTAGTTTACCCAGCCCCTAATAACTTGGTTGAGCCGGGTTCTCCTTTCTTGTATGCCCATGCCATTACTGCGTCCGGTTATTCCCCGGATTTTATCTTTTAGTTTACGGATGCTTTTAGGATGGACCTTGAGTCTTCCTTCTCCTTTGTAGACGTAGTAATCCTTCCGTCTGCTGGTTTGTGTTGGTGATGTCGGTTTCGGTCATCTTTGGCGGCGCGCACGCTTCCGCATATTCTCTCTGTTCCGCAGATACCTTTGGCGGATAGCCTTCCTTTTGAAGTTGTCTGTGTTTTGATTTGCCACTTTCAGTAACTTTCATTGACCCTCATCTTCTCTGGTTCGGCCCTTCCTTCGGTGTCGCGACACCTCCGTACTATGGCTGCTGCTGACTTCTCGCGATAAATCTTGTTTCAACTGAGCTTCTTACTCTGTTTCCGCCTGTCCGTGAGACCTTCCCAGGTAAGAACGCAATCTTTCTCCCCATGTATCTGCCACATTTACTGCCGACAATTCCGAGTAGTTATTGGTCTTCGACTTGTTGCGCAGTCTTATCCTTGCTTGCAGCCTAATGTGATTTCTATTCGTCAGACCGGAGATTTGCCTACACCTTTCTTCAGATTCCACCTCGCGGTGGACACCCTTGGTGTTCAGCTATGTCCTTCCCACTACCAGGGCGGACTACGGACTTTCACCGATTAGATTGCGCCCATGCTGGGCGCACCTAAAATAACAAAGGATCGCCTCCGAGGCAATCCTTTGTTATTAATCTACTAACCGGGACTAGTAAAATTTTTAGGTGAGAGTTTAAGAAGATGTTTTTTTGTTGTTTTTAATATTTCAATATATTCTTTAATAATCGCGAGAACGAAATCCCCTTCTTTCTTAGTCATTTTTCTTTTGGAACGAGTTATTAATTCGGTGATTCGGGTAATTAATTGATCTGAATTCTTATGTAAGCTTAAGTCCCTTGATATGGAGACATCAAGGGATTCAATATGTTCAATAAGGGGATTTCGAATATCTGAATTCCCCAATAAATAATCAATTGAAACATTAAGTTGTCGGGCGATTTTAATTAGAGTGTCAAAGTCAGGTTCCCGATAATTCCTTTCATATCCTGAAACTGTTCCGTTTGATACTCCTAAAATCTCAGCAAATTGCTCCTGAGTCCAACCCTTAGATTCACGTTCTGATTTTAAACGATTCGCAAAAATAGCGCTCAAGTATTGCCACCACCTAAACATAATATAGCATATTAAAGCATTTCTTAAATATCATTGCGCGAATCGCTTAACATATCTTTGAACACCAAACACAAACTCCTCGGCCTCCATGTCTTAGCCGTCGGCAACCTCGACTCCATCACCGTCGAACCCCAAGAAGTCTTCAAGGCGGCCATGGTTAACAATGCTTTCGCTCAAATGCAAAACGGAGGTCATTCCCTCCATTTCACCAATCCCGCTCTTCGCTTATTAAAAACCACCAGCTCCTGGTAACCCACGTTAGTAAGAAGTTCCGCGGCCCGGTCAAAATCAGCCCCCACATCCTGGGGCCGGTGGGCGTCGGAGCCGAGGGTCACCCGGACCCCCTGTTGGCGGCAGAGCCGCAACAAACCCTGATCCGGGTAGATCCCGACATCACCAAGTTTTGAGCCGCGAATCCCGTAAGTATTTAACTCAATCACCGCTCCCGCTTTACCAAGCCGGATCGCCAAAGCCTGATGCAACTCGGTCATTAGTTCCGGGGCCAAACGGGTAAAGGCCCGTTTCGGCAAATCCACATGGGCTAAAATATCGAACAAACCGCTTTCAGCCGCTTGAGCCACCCGATCGAAGTAGACCGGATACACTTCTTCCGGACCGTGGTCTTTTTCATTGGCAATATAGCCGTAACTCCATTCGGAGATGAAATGGACCGAACCGATAATATAATCCCAAGGGTATTGGGTGGTAATCGCCTCGGTTGCCCGCTCCCAACCGGGAACGTAATCCACTTCCAACCCTAGTTTGATCGAAATTCCCGGATATTCTTGGCGCAATTTAAAGACTGATTCCAGATACCCGTCTAGTTCAACGCGGTCCATCCCCCGCTCGCTAACTTTAATGTCGGGAGAAGGCGGCTCATAAAAGCGGGGCACATGATCGGCAAATCCCATTTCCTTGAGGCCTTTCTCTAAAGCGGCCTCCACATACTCCCGGTCTTCGCCGCACGCATGCCGGCAACGTTTAGTATGAATATGATAATCTACAAAGCACAAGAAGTTCACTCCGATAATCTAAAATTAGGATTAAACTGAATGTTCATGCCTAACCTAAAATTTCTACAATCATCTTCTCCCCGACTTGAAGCGCCTGGTCGATTTTGGCAGCATCGTTGCCTCCGGCTTGAGCCAGATCGGGACGGCCTCCGCCACTGCCGCCGGTCTCAGCGGCAACAGCCTTAATGAGCGAACCGGCCTGCACCTTTGAGGTCAAGTCCTTGGTGACTCCGACCACAAAGGCTACCTTCCCGTCATTGACCGTTCCTAACGCCGCCACTCCGGTACCCATCCGGTCACGGAGTTTATCGACGGCCTCCCGCAATAGTTCCATGCTTAACCCGTCGATCCGGGCCACTACATATTTAATCCCATTGACAGTTTTAATGTTATCGAACAACTCTTTGACTTGTCCGGAAGCCTGATCTTGATTGTATTTGGCCAATTCTTTTTGGTGTTTGATATTCTCCTCGATCAAGCTGTTCACTTTAGTAACCGCCTGACCCGGATCAGTCTTCAATGCATGACAGATTTCCTTTAACACTTCCCGTTCCTGATTATATAGTTTTAAAGCCTCGTTTCCGGTAACAGCCTCGATTCTCCGGATTCCAGTAGCCACACTGCTTTCGGAGATGATTCTGAATAACCGGATCTGAGCGGTATTGTCCACATGGGTCCCGCCGCATAACTCGCTGCTGACACCATCAACCGTTACCACCCGGACCCGATCGCCGTATTTCTCCCCGAACAAAGCGGTAACTCCGGAGTCAATAGCCTCTTGATAGCTTTTTTCCTCGGTGCAAACCGGAATTCCCGCGGCAATGACTTGGTTGACCAGATTTTCAATTTCACTCAATTTTTCTTCCGGAACTTTCTCAAAATGGCTAAAATCAAAACGCAGACGCTCCGAGGTGACCAAAGAACCTGACTGGTTAACATGCCCTCCCAGGACTTTCCTCAAAGCGGCCTGCAACAGGTGGGTGGCGGAATGGTTACAAGCCGTATCCCGGCGCCGGTTGGAATCAACTTTTAAGATATACCGGCCTTCTTTGGGAAAACTACCCACTTTTCTAACCAAATGAACGATCCGCTCATTCCGCTTCAGAGTATCCTCCACCTGAAAAAGAGTATCTCCAGCCTCAACCGTTCCAATATCGCCGATCTGGCCGCCGGATTCACCATAAAAAGGCGTTTCATCAAAGACTAGATGCCAATGGTTTTGATCCTCTCCAATTAGGCAAAGCTCAGCCTCACCGGATAAGCTTTCATAACCACGGAACCGGGAATGAGTCGTATCTTTGACCGTTTCCCACTTGGCCAAATCTTCACCCATGACGAACTTACCGCTTTCCCTGGCTTTAGCCCGTTGCTTTTCCATCTCCCGGTTGAATCCGTCGATATCAACTGTCAATCCCTTTTCTTCAGCCATCAATTGGGTCAAATCCAGGGGGAACCCATAAGTATCATAAAGTTTAAAAGCGTCGGCCCCATCAACTTTCCCTAACTCTTGCCCCTTTAACCGGACAGCGATCTCCTCAAAAAGTTCGATCCCTTTATCCAACGTCCGGTTAAAACCTTCTTCCTCAACTTTAATCACCATTTCACAATGGGTTTGTTTCACTTTGAGTTCCGGATACGCTTCCCCCATCGCTTCGACCAGATAAGGAACTACCCGGTAAAGATATGGCTCCTCCATGCCCAGCATCCGCCCGAAACGCGCCGCTCGCCTTAGGATACGGCGCAAGACATAACCCCGGCCTTCGTTGGAGGGCAGGGCTCCGTCGGCGACGGCAAAGGTCAAGGACCGAACGTGATCCGCGATTACCCTGAATGCCACCTGGTTTTCAGCTTTAGCATAGCTTTGGTTGGTTACTGCTTCGATCCCTTTAATTATTTGCCGGAATAAATCAATATCATAATTGGAACGTACGTTTTGTAAAACGGAAACGATCCTCTCAAAACCCATCCCGGTATCTACATGTTTAGCGGGCAGCTCTTCCAAAGTACCGTCGGATTTCCGGTTGTATTGAATAAAGACCAGGTTCCAAAGTTCGATATAGCGGGCGCAGCCTATATTGACCCCGCAAACATGCCCCGGGATATGTCCCTTGTCACACCGTTCCGGGCCCAAGTCAATGTGAATCTCGGAACAAGGACCGCAAGGGCCTGTATCTCCCATCTCCCAAAAGTTGTCTTTTTCTCCAAAGGCTATGATATGGCCGGGGTTGATATCGGTAAATTCACGCCATAACCCTTCCGCCTCGGCATCGGTCTTATAAACAGTGGCATATAATTTATCTTTAGGCAGTTTCCAACGTTCCGTCAGTAGCTCCCAAGCCCAAATAATCGCTTCTTTTTTATAATAATCTCCAAAAGACCAGTTACCAAGCATTTCAAAGAAGGTATGATGATATGTGTCACGCCCGACTTCTTCCAAATCGTTATGCTTACCGCTTACCCGGATACATTTCTGGGAATCGGCCGCTCTCTTGTAACTCCTGGTCCCGGTACCCAAAAATACATCTTTAAACTGGTTCATTCCGGCGTTAGTAAAAATCAAAGTGGGATCGTTTTCCGGAATCAATGAGGCGCTAGGAACAATGGCATGTCCCTTCTCTTCAAAAAATTCCAAAAATTCGGCCCGTACTTGTTTGGCTGATATCAAAGCGATCTCTCCTCTTCAATATAACTGATTTCATTTTAATCGAAAACATATTGAAGCGCAACTCTTTTCAATAATACTACTTCGGGGTGGAACATAAATGAGCGCCATTCTTCCCACCTAATGCCAGGCCGAAAAATTTAAGATAATTATCCCTTGGTTATACCCATTTTTTTAAAATTTAACGTATAAAAAAGGAAGGGCAGGAAGATAATACTAACGTCAGAAATATTTGCTACTGAATTATGATAAAATCAATAAGGAGGACTAACCCCATGTTAACAAATGACAATAATTTAAGCCTTAATGAAACGGCAGATACTCCAGTCTCCAAAACTATCATCGATGAAGAGGAATTCTTTGAAAGGACCTTGTTTCAGGATGTCTTAGCAATGAAATCCGTCCGGATGGTCTCCGAGACAACCGGTACTGAGTTCGGAAAACTTCAGGACCGGGTCTACCGTAATATTTTCAACCTTTATCAAAAAACCCGCGGCCTAACAGTGTCCGAAGAACAGGAAACCGATGAAGTATTTGTGGTTTTTGAGTTATTCTTTAAGCACTATTACCAAAACTTCCGTAAGGCGATGGAAAATTTAATCTCCGCTTCCAAATCACCGGTGAAGATCGCTTATGTTCTCGGTCAAAAAACCGATCAAATGATTGCCGCCTTGGATACGGTGGTCCAAGAGATCGAAAAAGAATTAAACTGAGGAAGAACAATTCCAACAAAAACAAAGGAGCAATTAACTCCTTTGTTTTTGTTGGAATATGCAAATTTCATTTTGACACAATGGATAACGCCTGGCCTGTAGAAATCATGAGCTACTCATTTGTCGGTGGCATAAATATGAAACTCAGGCGGATCAGCTAAGTGTTTCTTCACGGTACAAAGATTCGCAACCCTTACTACCGCTTCCCGGTACTGCTTGGGAAAGTCAGCCGGTAGTTTTAGTTCGATCATTATTTTACCGATCAGGCCTTTAGCTTGATTCCGCTCGGCGCTAAGGATCAATTCAATATCTTGATATGGGATATTCCTCTCCCGGCAAAAATTGAGCACATAAAAACCAGCGCAGGTTCCGATGGAGCTTAAAAAAAGGTCGAATGGAGACGGAGCCGAATTTTCCCCGCCTTCGGCTTCCGGTTGATCGGTCCTGATAGTAAACCCTCTATAAAAAGCATCAACTCTTTGACCACCTGGAAATCTGATTTTCACTCTTATATCCCCTTTCCGGAACCTTTTTCATACTATTGTTAGCTTATACCTTAATGATTTATATTATGTTTTTGATTAAACCTCAAATCCCGGCTCATCTTCAACAATTAGTTCCTCGAATAACTTCAGCGCCGGCTAACTTAATAGCGTAAAAACCCCTCACCCAAGGCAAAGTGTAATATAAATATCGGTCTGTTTGGGTTAGAATTTATAGGCCAAAAGAGCTATTTACCGCAAAGTAGAGCTGAGTTTTATTTCAATATCCTTTTGTAAACTTGATGTGTTTTGCTTACAAAACCTCTCAAATAACCCTTATTCATCATTAACCGGAGTTGATTCCAAGTTTTATCATATTTACTTACTATTTCAAAAATATATAATAGATTTAAGTCGATGGTTTTTTACGACCCGTAGGTTTGTTCCGACATTAGTCGGCTTGTTCAATTTCCAGCTGATTTTGACACCGTAAACAATGGTTCCAATTTTAACATTAGCGAGGTGAATACATATGATTAAGACTTGTTTGTTAGGGTTGGGAAAAGCCGGTGTGTTAATTGGAGAAAAACTATTAAATACTTTTGAGTTCGATTTAACATCGGTTATCTGCAAACCGGGAAGCGCTAAAACCGGCGCCCCGTTAAAAAACTATCTTGAAACTGAAAGCGACTTACTTATAGCCAGCGCCGATAATTTAGTTGAAGAATACAATCAGAAACATTTCCAAATAGCCATCGATTTTACATCTCCCGAAGCGACTCTCAAGAATGCTCCGATCCTGGCCGGAAAAGGGGTGCATTTGGTCATCGGCGCTAATGGCTTTAATAATCGGCAATTACAGGATTTAAAAAGTCTGGTGCAACATTACCGGATCGGTCTGGTTTACGCGCCCAATCTTTCAGTTGGAATTAACTTATTATTATCGATGGTCAAAACCATCGCTCGCCTGATTCCCAATTATCATGTAGAAATAACCGAAACCGAGTCCAGCGGCGAAACCCTATCCCATACCGGCGCCACTGTTAAAATCGCCGATGATATTAAAATAATTAAAGAAGCGGCCAAGCGAAATCGCTATCAATTAGGACGTAATGACATTTCTAAAATTATCAACTTTAAGTCGGTTCCCGCAGAAAACGGCGGTTTTCACAAAGTCCGTTTTTCCGGCGAGTCCGAAGAGATCGAAATTTTGCACCGGTCAAATTCCGGGGCTATCTATGCCGAAGGCGCCTTGAAAGCGGCGGCTTTTATCCAAAATCTAAAGGGTTTTTATCATATGGAAGATGTCTTGTTGTTGGAACGAATGGATCGGGATTTCCGTTTGGCCGCCAACCGTCTCTATTTGAATTTTAATTGAGGCATGACTCGCGCCTCATGCCTTTTGTTTTTTCAAATCAAAGCCGTGCTAAAATACCGCTCCGCCCGGTCCGGTAAAATAGTGGCGATTATTTGGTCTTTGCCCCACTTTTCCGCCATTTGGCGGGCAGCCCAAACATTGGCCCCCGCGGAAGTGCCTACCAACAACCCTGCGAATCCGGCCATTTTCCGGGCGGTTTCAATTGCGTCGTCATCGGAAACTTCCACCACTTCGTCGACTATGCCCGGATCCAGGACCGCCGGGATAAAGCCATCCCCTATCCCTTGAATTTTATGGAGTCCCGGTTCGTGTCCGAGTAAAGCCGAGACATTTTTAGGCTCCACCGCCACCAGCTTTAACTCCGGGTTTCTTTCCTTCAAGAACTTGCCTACCCCCGCCAATGTACCGCCGCTTCCTAACCCTGATACAAAGATATCGACCCGGTGTTCGAGGTCTTCCCAAATTTCCGGTCCGGTGGTAAGATAATGTATTTTGGGGTTATCGGGATTTTCAAACTGTTGCGGCACGTAGACCATTGGGTCCTGGGAACGGATTTCCTCAGCTTTTCTGATGCAACCTTCAACACTTTCCGCAGCCGGGGTTAGTTCCAACTCGCCCCCCAGAGCCTTAATGATCTTTTTCCGTTCCTCACTCATATTCTCAGGCATTACAATTATTACGCGATACCCCTTTCTAACTCCTACCATAGCTAAGCCGATCCCGGTATTCCCCGAAGTAGGCTCAAGGATGGTCATCCCCGGTTTTAATAACCCTTTGCGTTCCGCTTCCTCAATCATGTATTTGCCGATCCGGTCCTTAATACTGCCGCCGGGGTTTAAAAATTCAGCTTTGGCGAAAATTTTGGCCCCGGTGAGTTCCTCCAAAGAAAGCAGTTGAGTATTGCCGATACAATCAAGCACTGTTTTTCCCTTCATTTATCAGCCGCCCTCCATCCCATTCCTATTTAAACATAACATTATAGTCTATTAACAATCCAGTTATAATGTAATTTATTATATCAAAATATCGGCTGATGGGAAACGACTGACTCTCACTGAGGATTAGGGTAATATCCTTCTGTTGATTATCCGACTTTCATATTGACGATTACTCTTGCTCAATTTTATGATAAAATAGACAATAAACTCCTTCTTTGTTCATGCAAATCTTTGAATATAGATTCATTATTGGAGGAATTTTAGCTGTAAGAGCGACTTGTTTATACCCTTAAAATGAAAGTATTAACACCTTAAAGGAGGTTGTCTCATTGGCCCCAAACCATTTGTACCGTTCGGTAAAGGACCGGAAAATTGCCGGAGTGGCCGGAGGAATCGCCGAATATCTGAAGGTTGATTCTGCCGCCGTCCGCCTCATCTGGTTATTGGCGATTTTGTTCGGCGGCGCCGGATTTCTGGTTTACATTATTGCCTGGATTGTAATCCCGGAAGAACACGGAAGCCCTAATCAGACAGTCACCGAGGAAAGCGCCAACCCAACCGTTGGCAAAACCGCATTAACCGGCAGCATGAATCTTTGGGGCGCTCTTTTAATAGTATTAGGCGGAATACTTCTTCTCAAAGAATTCATCCCGTATGAGTTGACGAAGTACTTCTGGCCTATTATCATAATCGGCTGCGGAATATTTCTATTGCTATCCAGGAAATAGAGAAAAATCCCCTTCCGATATTTAATAGCTAAATCTTGGTTTATCCAACTTCTAGTTATCCACAGATGTGCAAAAAATCTGTCGGCATATTGATAACTTTTTAACATATAATGATCGATTACCGGTAGAAGCGCTTTCGTAAATTAGCGAACACCTTAAACCGTTGCGTTCCCTTTTTAATTGGAAAAACTCCGGCATTTACCGAACGGACCTCTTCAACTGAATAAAATGCTTTAGGATTGAACTCTTTAATAATCTCAACTACTTCAGCCAAATATTTCCGCTTAATAACAGTGTATACGATTTTCACTTTTCCCGAACCACCTAAAGCGTCCACACTGGTAACCCCAAAACCGGAAGCGCGCAATGTGTCGATTAATCTGGTCCCCTCATTAGTTGAGAAGATCCTGACAATCAAGACTCCCATCGCTAATTTTTCTTCAATGGTTATCCCAATATAATTACCTGATGCGAAACCGGCGGCGTAAGCAATATAACAATAAACATTGTCCAAGTTTTGCATAATTTGTCCAATTGCTACCAACCAAATTAGAACCTCAAAAAAACCGAAGAGAGACGCCCAGGTTTTTAGCCCTTTCGATACAAAAATAATCCGAAGCGTCCCGATAGTCACATCGCAAATCCGGGCCAAAAAAATCAAACCGGGCAACACTATCCAAGTAAAGATTTCAGGATTCATCCATTGTCCCAATCCGATTCCATCCCTTCGTTTTGGTATTTCAATTTTATATGCTAGAAGATAATTATACATCCTAACAGGTATTTCCTTCAGTCTCCCGTCACCAAATATATCCTTTATGTAAAATTTAACACCAAAATAGTCCGCCCTGCCCTACCGGGCATTTTAATGAAAAAACCGGGCTACATTGCCCGGTTAGTAATCGGTTCTTCTTCTGACGCATGTTCTAAGATTCTTTCCAGGATTACCTTTCTCAATTCGGTAATCGCCGTAAAGTTCATGTTAGGGATATAATACTCTTCCATCTGATCGTGCAAGCTTTTAGCTCTGGCGATGAATTCGATGGCGGATTCAAATAAATCATCTATTAGCCTATTTTCATCCTCAATGACCTTGCCATACTTTGTCAATATATATGGGGCGACACATTGATCCATATTAATTTCTTGATTGACTTTACCCATCGGATAACAGTGCGGCTTTACTGATGTTGTGAAGGCTACTCCCAGGTCAGGAATGATTAGATGTTCAAGTTTATAAGGATCAAACGCGCAATAGTAACCTTCGCAATAAAATCCTCTTTCCAAGGCTGCCGTGGCTATTTTATTAAGCAGGGTGGCTTTTCCGGTTCCAACGCTACCGGTAAGCGCGACCACCTTTGGTAGAGGATCCAATAAATTGGTTAAAAAATTTTGAAAACCTTCCGGAGTGATAGCGCTGGCGAATAATTTACGAAGCGCGCCCAAGTTTTCGGTTACGTGATTTTGAGAGAATAAATCCTCAATTACCTCAGCCGCTATTTGGTTGGCCCTGCCAATGGCTAAACCTTCCGAGTTAATAGCCTCCAAATCATCATAAACATTTTTAGCCGCTTTTAAATATTGATACGCCCGGCGAAAGTTCCGGCCAATTTCGCGGTTTAATTCTATAATCTCTGTTCTACTACGACGGATCCCTTTTTCATCCCAATAGTCGCCTAAATGAATGATCTCATCCACCGCTCCCGGATGGCGGGGGTCAACCATATGGGGACTGGTTCCATCCATCAAGGCCACCTTAATCCGGGGAAAAACGACGCCATCCAGTGAGTTATTGTCAGATGAGCAATGATGAAACTCAACATCAAACCCACGTTCCCTCATCTCAGCCGCCAACGCTTTCATAAACGAACTTTTACCCACACCGGGACCGCCTTTAATGATCATAATCCTGGCGGCATCCGGTGGAACAAGATAATCATAATAAGAAAAAAATCCCAATGACGTGTTTCCGCCCGGAAAAAACTCCCGTACCTTGCCCTCTGCCAATCAAATCTCTCCTCTCTTAGGACTTAGGCCTAAAAATAGTCTATGCCTTAAAAGAGAAGAGGGTGCCAATCATTGGAGCTTGTCTTTTAAAAATGCTCCTAAAAGCTTATCCACATTCCGAATATGACTGTTTAGCCAACCGACGACAGTCCGGTTGGTCATAATCACAATATGAGTTCCAGGGCCGGTGTCCGCCATTTCTTTCTTTAATTCCATAAAACTTTTGATAAATTGCTCATGATGGTTTTTATGACTCGAATACTCCGGATAATTATATTGCTGCATTAACCTTTCTTCAGTACCGAAATGGATGACCACGTAATTTTCTAAAAATCCGATGATCTCGTTTAAAACTTCCTTGCCTTTCCCTTGAGTACAGGCTTCCAGCATTTGATTGATCATTCTGAATAATTCTTTGTGTTGTTCGTCGATTTCTTCGGCGCCAACCGCTAAATCTTCCGTCCATTCAATCGCCATGGTTTTGCCTCCTATACTTTTACTTTAAAACCTTTCAAGTATTTTCGGCACTTTAAAAGTTTGTCCTTAACCAAATTTTCACAGGTTAATCAAGGCCGGCATCCGGTAAAGCCGAAGATTTAAAGTAATGAAAAATATTCTTCACAACTTGTGCCTGCTTCGCCTTGTCATTGGTTAAAATAACCAACATTCCAATCACGATCATCGCCCACCCGATATTGATATAATTCGGGCAATTCAGCCAAAATTCCAATCCTTCCGGAACCCACGGCGATTTATGCAGTTGGGAAACAGTTTCATCTTTCAATCCTATCATAAATTGTTTTAGTTCAGCGGCAACCTCCGGTTCTTCTCTAGGATCGCCCAGGTCGATATCTCCGTAATACCATTGTTCTTTCCCAAATAACATCCGAAAATCTTCGGCAAAAGTTTCCTCGCTCGAACTGCTCCAAGCAAGGGTATTTGCTTTTCCAGGCCCCTGCCATTCGCCTCCTCTGATCTGGTGATAATCCTCCCATAACGGATTGGGCCCCCCATTAAATGAAGGCATAAAACTGGAGTGCAGATGGTGCCCTAGTTCGTGCAGTAATGTTACGCGTAACTGCTCAATACTTTTTTCCTTAACCTCAGGGGCACTGATCATCGCGTAACCGGCCCCACCCAAACCGCTAATTTCAGGCGGTCCGGACGGCAACAGATAAACCCGAAAATCAGCTAAAAGGGCCGGCGGCAAATCTGTCTGATCCAGCTCAATCAGAATCTCAAACGCTTCCGCGCTGTTATAGGCCATTCTTCCCTGTTCCTCCAAAACATAACCTTCCCAATCCTTAATAGGGAGGTTAGATCCTCGATTTAGGTATTCCAAGCCGGATCGCAATTTCTGGTAATATTTTATTAACCTTCCGGTCTCTTCGGCGGAGTATACTTTAAAACCGCTAGTTCCGGATAGCCCATTAAACCTCTCAAACCGTTCAATCTGTTCTATAATGGCTTTTAGTCCGCTGACTATCTCAGCCTTACTCTGTTCCAACATTTTTGATGAAACAATATTTGACGCCTCATTCCAATGGCGTTGAGTCGGTAATGCTACCGTATAAAAACTAACCGATAACAAAAAGAACAAACTAAAAATCCCGATCTGAAACCGGACTTTCCTTTTAAGCATCGGATTCACCTCCCACCTCGATGACCCGATTATATCATGTTTGTAACGTTATGTAAATTAAAACGTCTTCCGGCATTCCCGGCTCAACGGGCATTCTTGACAGTTGGGGTTATGAGGACGGCAATATTTCCGGCCGAGATTTAAGAGGAGAATATGAAGTGAAAAATGATATTGGGCTGGAATTAACGCAGTTAAAAATTTCTGGGCCTCTTCAGGACCGGTTCGGGGTTCCACCCAACCCATTCGAATCGCGATTCGGTGAATATGAATATCTACTGGAAACGCCGGTAGATTAAGGCCAAAAAGCAGAACACAGGCAGCGGTTTTCGGCCCTACCCCCGGTAAACCTTGGAGAAACTTCCGGGCTGAATCCGGGTATTTTGCGATTTCGCCTAATGTTAATTCTTGTGGGCGATCCCGGATCGTTTTTAAAATAGCGCGGATCGTTTTGGCTTTTTGATTGGCCAAGCCCCCGGAACGAATCGCTTCTCTTATGGCAAACTCATCCGCCTCAATGGCGGATTCCGTTTCGGGAAAGGTTTGTTTAAACTGTCGCCAGCTTTTTAAAGCATTCCGATCCGAAGTCGCCTGTGTTAAAACGGTGGCGATCAGGACCTCCACCGGAGTTTGACAATGAGCCAACGGACTGCTTTGGTGTAACGCCTCCGGTTCTCCAAGGGCTTCACGGAGAAATTTGTCGATCAATCTAAAATACTTATCAGGGTTGGATAAATGATTTTTCATAATATGATTATATCAAAAGATAGACTATAATACATACTATCGAATCTTCCTGAAATGAATTTTTCATTAAAAGCTTTGAGTGGATTCTTTAATTTAGCGTCCAAGTCCGTAAAAACCGTGAATATGCTTGGTTTTCTGGTGATCTTCGGGAGAGGAAATATCAGGCCGGACGAGAATATTCCATGTGTTTAATATATTGCAATAATCCGGGCGGTCAAAAATTTTATTACAAAAAATCAACAAATCAAGTCAAATAATATTATAAAAAGGAGCGACCGATATGTCTAATGTTGTTATTGAACAAAATGAATCTTCATTTCGGGAAGATTTCTATCTCCCTCCTATAGAGGTTAAACATTTATATGCCATCGCCCAAAACGGCGCCGCCAATTCCATCAATTCCCTGCGTGATTTTTTAGGAATTAATGTTGATATTCATCTGAATTGCCTGTCTTTTCTGCCGTTTCCCGTGCTGATCGACAGAATCAAACTATTCTACCAGAACAACATCGGGTTCCATCTTCGCTTTTCCGGCGACATTTCCGGGGAAATTTATACTTTCTTCCGCGAGTCGGATGCCCAAAATCTCATCGAACGGATGCTGGGCCAAAAACGGAAACCGGGCCGCCGCTTAAACCGGGTCGAAACCTCAGTCATTTCCGAATTGGTCAATATCATCTCCAATACTTTTTGGCGGGCTCTCTCCGAGAAAACAATGTTGAATTGGTATTTCACTCCCCCAACCCCGGTCACTGATTTAAACCGTTCTTTGATCTACTCCGCCAAAATTTATAATTTGGACAACCTATTGCTTCATTTCGAATACATAATTCCGGTTCTGGAAATCCGGTTTCAGTTTATCATTTTACCCGCTAAGAATACAATGAATAAAATTCTTTCCAAATTAAGCTCTCATCAGGTATTTGAAAAAGAAGAAGTCGCATGCGCAAACATTGATTGAAATCATTTGCAGACAAGGTATGATCCTCACCCGCCAATGGAATAATAAATCTGCTTTTTTACAGTTTAAAACTTTAAAACTAACCATTTGATGAGGAGTGAGGTTGTTGCGGGTCTATTTCCAAAAATGGCGCTGGGTTTTAGTAACCTTTGGGTTAATAATTACGATCTCTGTTTATTCACAAACAGCTAAAGAAAGCTATTCCCGAAAAACCGGGGACACCGAATTGCTGGCCCGGGTAATCAGGGCTGAAGCCGAAGCGGAACCTTACACCGGCCAAGTCGCTGTCGGCGCAGTGATTTTAAACAGAATTCAAAGCTCGGACTTTCCCAATACCTTAGCCGGTGTGATCTATGAGCCTCGGGCTTTCGAATCGGTCAGTAACGGGATGGTGAACCGTCCCCCAACCGAATCGGCCCGCAAGGCGGCTAATGCCGCCTTAAGCGGTTGGGACCCTTCCGGAGGGGCGATCTTCTTTTTCAACCCAGCCAAAGTCGGCGCAAAATCCTACGTCTGGACACGCAAGATCATTCAGCAAATCGGTCAACACGTCTTTGCGATCTAATCTTTAGGGATTTGCGTCAAATTTATGTTATCCAGTCCGGAAATTGCCCGAGGACATCAACTGTCCGATCCGGAAAGTGATTGAAGTATTGGCCAAAGAAGCTTAAACAAAGAACGGACTCAATCACCGCCGGGTGAATAATAAACTCCGGTTCGGTTTATACTTAACATATGAAAGAAACCAGTAAAAAAAAGGACTTACACGTTCGAATCAATATCGAACTCTATGAAAAACTACGCCAAATATCTTTTTATGAGCGCCGTACTCTTACCGAAGTAATTTCGAGGCTGATCGCGGAATATGTGGAAGAGAAAGCCATTGACGAGATAGATTTATCTACGCCGATGGTTCTTTAATCCCTGCTTGCTTAATACACTATTGATGCAAGCTTTATAAAATAAAGCGGGACCCCTGAACGTAATTCCAAAGTCCTCCGTGGTTTAAGAAAAAAGGCCGTCTCCTTCAAGACAGCCTTCTTAAACTTACTCTTGGTTCGGCGCTCCGACCGGACATACATCGGCGCATGCGCCGCAGTCAATGCATTTGCTCGGGTCGATCACATATTTGTCGGAACCCTCGCTGATAGCGTCAACCGGGCATTCCGGTTGGCAAGCGCCGCAGTTGATGCATTCATCATTAATATTGTAACTCATGGGGACACCTCCTAGTTTAAGTAGCTTAAAGTATGCTTTTCTAATTGATATGCTTTACAGCCTCATTGTTCGACTAAAATTTAAAAAATCCTTTTAACAAGTTATACTTTTTAAGTTAAATTTCTTGCTAAAAGCCTTTTTTAAATAAATTGGATTTAACAATCATAACCTTGTAACTTTATCACCTTTTTCTTTTATTTGGAACGTTACATTCACTTCTCAGGCTTGCTTTTTCACTTTAAATTGGTTATAATATTATCTGCAATGCGGGTGTGGCTCAGTGGTAGAGCATCGGCTTCCCAAGCCGAGGACCGCGGGTTCGAATCCCGTCGCCCGCTCCATATTGATTCAAGCGCTTCTAGGATATCTCTAGAAGTTTTTTAGTCCCTTAGGTTTCGATTGATTTACCATTTGGGATATGTTAAAATTAATAACGATTTAACACATATAGTTTATTTTCAAGCTGGCGTAGCTCAATGGTAGAGCAGCGGTATCGTAAACCGCAGGTTGCGGGTTCAATTCCCATCGCCAGCTCCAATATTATCATTACTTCCGGCGAATACCTGATTTTTAATTCCCCCAAAATTACCCCAATTTTATACCGTACTATTGATTTTATTGACTTTTATAAAATGAAACCCCGCGCTAAGCGGAGTTTTTAACTTTAGAGGCCAAGTAAAGCGCTTTTTCTTTGGAGGTGGCCCATGTATAGAGTCATGGTTTTTATTGATGGAAATAATTTCGAAGCCGCAATGATCAGTCTATATGGTAACATTCAAAAACTAGATTACAAAAAGGTTGGGAAAGATTGTATCCTAAAAAAATGATGCCGATACTTTGCAGGGGAAAAAATAATAAAAACCAGGGCCTTATTCCCTGGCTTAATTATTTATTCATTAATCTTTTATTAGATTATTTTTGTTCATGATTAGGTCTAGGTGGTTGCGATACGCCCAAATAGTCCATAAGCGCTGCTTGAAATACCTTTGAATAATTAACTTCTTCCGCTTCGGCTAACTCTTTCAGCCATGCCGGTATAGTTAAGTTTGTTTTAACCGCTCTGTTATCTAGTTCGTTTTTTACAATATCAGGGAAAACAGCAACAGGTGATACTATATAGCCTGCTGCCGTTTCAGGGTCTATTTGCGGTATTTTAGATGGTATAGGTATTTCGTCCCCGTCTTTTTCCATGCCGTAAATGTGCAATCCTAACGCTTCGGCCGCTTGTTTTTGCGCCTCTTCAAAATTCGCTCCACAACTCACGCAACCAGGGAGATCGGAAAAATACACACTGTACCCTGTTTCAGTTGGTTCAAACACTGCTAAATAAGTAAGTTTACGCATAATAACTCTCCTTTCTAAGATGGCAAGCAGAATTTATTTTAACCCCGCTTGTTTTAATATACTGTTGATTGTTCCAGAAGCAAGGTCGCCTTTATGATTCGGAACCGTTACTTTGCCGGGTTTAGTGGGATGTTTAAGTTGAATGTGAGATCCTTTAGTTCTCGCCTCAACCGGCATCCAACCATGTTTATATAATATTTTCAATAGTTCTCTAATGGTCACCCTTGTTTCCTCCTCTAATATAATTAGATTACGCCCAAATAATACGTATGTCAATACTTTTTAACAAAATGATCCAAAAATTCTGATTGAATTACAAACTGGCCTTTTTCTGTTTAAATAAGTTGTTAACGATCTCCGGAAAGATTAAATAGGATTTTTTGGCGCAATGTAGAAATATTACCATTGCAATCTTTGCCATTATTTTTATTAAATAGGGAGGGTCAAAATGGTTCCGGCTATATCCTGTTCTAATTTATTCAAAAATTATGGTTCCAAAAAAGTCCTTCAAGGAATAAACTTGGAAGTTCCCTCAGGGACGATTTTCGCTCTTTTAGGAACTAATGGGGCTGGCAAAACCACTTTAATACGTTCTTTATTGGGTTTAACCCCCAAAACCAGCGGCGATATTAAGGTGTTAGGCGCAGAGCCCTATCAAATCGGGCCTCAATTACGCCAACGCATCGGTTATGTTTCAGAAGATCAAGGATTATATGGGTGGATGACGGTCTCCGCCATGATTAAATTTTGTAAGGCTTTATACGAACGTTGGGACGACGGTCTGGTCAACAAGTATCTGGAACGTTTCCAGTTAGACTCTGGGTCCAAAATCAAGACCCTCTCTAAAGGCCAAACCGTTAAACTGGCCTTAATCTTGGCCCTGGCGCCCCAACCGGATCTGTTAATCCTCGACGAACCCATGAATGGCCTTGATCCCCTGGCCCAATACGAGTTTATGCAAATTGTTCTGAAAGACTTCAATCTAGAAGGCAGGACGGTCTTTTTTTCAACTCACATTTTAGCGGATGTTCAAAGTACAGCCCATCAAGGAGCGATTCTTCATAATGGTAAGATCCAGACGGTGGGACGGATCGATGAGATTCGAAAGGGGATTGCTAAAATTAAGGCTAAAAAAGGCGCTGATTTCGGTTCAATTGAGGCAGTTCCTTTAAATCAAGACCCAACTCAGGATTTCTTGTTAGTTCCTACTGAAAGTTTATCGGAGATCGCAGCTACTTCGGAAGAAGTAATTCCCGAGGTTTCCTTGGAAGAAGCTTTCTTCTTTTATTGCATGAGGGGGAAGAACCATGACTAATCCGGTTATTACCTTATTCAAAAAAGAACTGCGCCAAAACGCTTTTATCTATCTATTTCCTTTGTTAATGATTATGGGGGCTTTTACATTTCAAAAAATTCTAGCCCAACTGCTCTCGGGAACCTGGGCCCAAAATTTTGCAATCGCGATCCCGGTCTCCCTGGCTTTTTCCTATGCTTTACAAGCCTTTGATTTGGAAGAAAACGGCCAAACCCGGGACTTTTTATTAACTAAACCGGTGGCCGTATCTCAAATTATAATCTCGAAATTCTTCAGCGGTTTAATAGCGCTTTTGCCGTTAACAGTCCTCTGGCAGCTGGCCTTGGTTCCTGATTTGATCCAATGGCCGGATTTGTTCAATATCGCTAGTTTTTCATTTTCAACCTATCTATTATTGGTAATAGTCGTCTATAGTTTTAGTTTTACTGTAAGCGCTTGGGTCAAAGGACCTAAAAAATTGCTCGCCGCCATCTTCGTCTCCATCCTGGGTACAACCTGGTTTTTCTATGGATGGCTCCAATTTTTAACCTTATTATATTTAACTCCGGTTGACGGTGGCGTTTCTTTTATTTTAGCGATACTAACCTTTACCTTTATCCTGTTGGTTTTGATATGCAAAGCATTATTAGTTATAATCCATGCTAATCTCTTCAATCATTCTTTAAGGCGATTAATTTCCGGGATTAAAATATATTTCTTACTCCTCCTTATTCCCGTGATGATTAATATCGTTAATCATATTAACCGTCCGGAGATTCGCCCCTTTCAATCGATAGCGGCTTGCCTGAACGGGTCCGAAGAGCCCTTCTTCGCGGTAGACATTTGCAAACAGCCCCAAGGCGATCTTTATGCCTTGACCGACGTTAGGGGTAGATTGGGAATAGCCCGACGGGGCGAAACTCCCACCCTTATATATCAAGGCGAAAAAGGCGATGGTAATCTACTTTCCAAATTACTATGGTCCCCCAACGGAGAGAAGATCCTTTTTAATGAAAACGGAATTATTAAAGTATTGTCCCTGTCTCAGAAAGAGCCTCTTCCTTTAACCAAGGGCGATCTCGCTTTCTGGTCCGCTGATTCCGAAGTTCTCCTGGTTGCCGCGGAAGCAACCCCAACTCAAGCAGCGGATAATTCATTACCATTCAATCACTACCGGCTTTCTTACGTTTCAGTAGCTACCAAAGAACTTTATCAACTTCAAGGCAACCTTTCTTTCCCCGGCAGCTCTATGTTTTGGCATCCTAGTTTGAATACTGTGACCGCCGTTACCGACCTTTGGCAAATCGCTTTTATGAATCTTAACAACGGTAAGGTGGAAATGATCAAATTGCCTTCCCCTTCCGATCCGGGGCCGATCTTTTTGACCAAGATAGCTCCCTCCGGGGACGACACCTACCGAATCGCCGTTTTTACCGATTTAAAAAGCGAGCGCAGCCATGGAAATAGCTTTCGCTACAATTTTCTGCTCTACAATTTTTCAGTCCCTCATAAAACAGTATCCTTAAAGGCTTCTTTGAAGGATCTGAAATTTCAAGACATCTTAATCAACGCCGGCGGCGATCAAATCTGGGGGAGTAATTCTGTTGGAACCTATCGCCGGATCATTCTTCCTTCGAGGTGATTGAAATGTTCTTTGATCGTAGAAGATTTTTTATTAATCACTTTTATCACGCTCTATTATTAACCGGGAATGAATTACGAAGAAACGCTCCGGCTTGGCTGGCCCCTTTACCGTTCTTACTGGGGGCTATTTGGTGGAGTTCAAGGTCGGGTTGGCGGCCCCTTGAACTAAATGCCACCGGGAGCTGGCTTTATCTCCTCTCCGGCATTATCCTGATTATGGTTTATGGCTTACAGTCTTTCAGCAGCGAGGCCGATCGCAAAACTATAGACTTTATTCTTACCAAACCCATCTCCTCTTGCTCGATTATCCTAGCAAAATACCTTCCCGGACCGGCCGTTTTTGGGTGTTGGTCCGTGGCGTTCAGCTTTTTTTTAAAGCCAAACCCGGACCTTTTGAATTTACCCAAAGGGATTAGGCTTGAATGGCTAATCTTAGTTCTCTTAACGGTCCATGCCGTTAGTTTTTTCTCCGGCCTGTTAGCCAGAGGTTTGGAGCGTTTTATGATAATTTCCCTTTTAAGCCTAGTTATGGCTTCCGGAGCTTATTTGCTTTGGAATAAAATATTTACCCTGATCACTGCCAACTATCTTTGGTTTGATATCCCGCCCCGGCTGTTGTTCTTCCTTGGGAGACTTTTACCTATCTATTTAGCTGTCCTCAGTCTGTTCGCTCCTCTTATCGGAGTATATTGGAGCCTCAAGAGTAAAATCCGGTTATGCCGTTTCAAACCGGCTTTAAGTTTAATTGGTATTTGGTTATTAACTCTGTTGGCCGTTGTATTCGCCCAATTTTTATTCCCCCCCCCTGTCTGGCCTGATCGAAACGGTAAATCCGGAGATTGGCATCCTGAGAGAGGTGTTATCTTAGCGGGTTTAAGCCAAACAACTTCTATTTCCGGACCAACCGGGGTTCAATCATACTTAAGTATCAGTAAAACCGGCCGAAAACCCCAAATTATTTATACCGGGACCAATCTCAATAATCCCCGTTTTTCACCGGATGGGCGTTACATCGTTTTTTCCGAAAACGGCCATTTAAAAATCATGGATTTAGCGAAGAAAACCACGGCTGACATCGGCGAAGGCGAGATAGCCACTTGGTCGGAGGATGAAATGAGATTAATCACCGCCAAGAAAGTCGGCCCCCAAGAATTGAGTCTGCTTTATCTGATTGACTTGAAAAACAACCAAACCCGTCAATTACACCCTGAACAATTTGAAGTTACGGACCTGATTTGGGACTGCCGACGGGAAAAATTATATATGCTTAGCTTTACCGATCAACTTCACTGCCTTGACTTAAAAGATAACACAGTTAAAGAACTGGATTTTCCGGAGAATGATCAACCCAAATTTTTTGGAGTCGTCAAACCCAGTATCCGTTATTTAAAAGAAAAAAACCTGGTCTTGATCGGCCAAGTTTTTGCCAGGACCATCAAAATCTATCACCTGAACTTAAAAAATCAATTGATCGGGCTTTCGGAGGAAAAGAGCGATTTCAGGATCCTTACCAATGGCCCCCTGCTCTTTAATGAGGACGGGACAGCCTTTCTTTGGCCTAGAATCGACGGCGGGTTTGTTTATCAAGCTACTTATTATGACCCAGACCATGAACATCAGCATCACCACCACGATCATGACCATGAACATGATGGGTGTGATCATTAAGTGTTACTACGAGCCCTTTCTCGCCCTGTCCCTCATGTTCTTTTTTCAAATCTATGGAAAAAAGGCTAATATATAGTTTCTGTGTCTGTAAATTAATTCCTACAAAAATAAATAATTTTGGGAATTTTATTGTGTTATTTGGAAATTATTGTGGAGATATAAAGGGACAAGGGCTTCGCTTTACCCCTCCTGTTAAAGGACAAAAGATCGCCTTTAGACCCAATATATAACCTTAATAGATTAATACCTATGTTATCACTTTACCTGAGTTAACTTTACCATCACGTAAAACTAAAACAATCCTCCAGGATATGGAGAAATGCTTAAAATCCTCGAAATATAACAAAAAAACACGCTATTGTTAATTTTACCTGGATTGGCCATACTTTCCTAAAGGTTTTAAGTTTCTACCAGCGAAATCTAATCCTACCAGAAAGGAGTGGGTCTGGTAATTTGGGGGGTTATTGGTTTCAGTTACAAAAAATAGAGAGAAGTCGAAAGGAGAGATTCGATTGAAAAGAACATCTAAATTAGCAGTAATCATGATCCTGGTAATCAGCCTTCTAGTGGTGGGAACCGTTCCGACTTTGGCTTATACGAATTATTACTCCACAAAATATTCCACCAGCCAAAAATATTATAATAACGGTTCTTACAGCACCAAGTATAACTACTATTACACTATCAAGCCGACTCAGCCGTCTACGCCGGCCCAACCGACTCAACCCACCCAACCTACCAAACCGGCGCCGGCTCCTACCACCCCAACCACTCCCGCTCCATCAACCGGCCTAACCGCTGATGAAGCCAAAATGGTAAATTTAGTAAACCAAGCCCGAACCGGACAAGGTGTGAAGGCGTTAAGCGTCAACTCCCAACTGGTAACCCTAGCCCGGCGTAAAAGCCAGGATATGGTGGATAAAAACTATTTTTCACACACCTCGCCCACTTATGGTTCACCCTTTGACATGATGAAAAATGCGGGCGTCAAATACTCCACTGCAGGTGAGAATATAGCCGGCGCGGGGACTGTCGACAGCGCCCATCAAAGCTTAATGAATAGCCCCGGGCATCGCGCCAACATTTTAAATTCCAGCTTTAATCAGATCGGTATCGGTATCGTCTCCGGCAGCCAGTATGGAAAAATGTTCACCCAAATGTTCATTGGTAACTAAACTATTTATTCCTGGGGGACCTCTGTTCCCCAGGAATCTTATTTTTCCCAAACCCGAAACTAAAAGATAATCTTTCAATCGAAAATTTGAAGCGTTGCATCAAATTAGTGAACTGCCGCGGCGCCCAGGTAATGGTCTTCCAAAACCTAAGATAAATCCGGATTAACTTGGGACTGAAGACCATCAAGTAAAAAAACAATCCTGCCCCTATCGCCAACCAAACATAAAACCGCAGTTCCAACCAGGTGCTCCAGTAAATCATCGGCCCCAGCAGCATTAAGGAGAAGAACCAAAATAACAAATCACCAATGGAGTCAATTAATTTGTTAACCTTAATTGTACTCCGGAAGACGCGGTATAAATCGAAAAACCCGCCTAAGATCATTCCAGTTAATATTAACAGTAAAAAAGAGTTGAATTGAAGGTTTACGTATTCCAAATAATCCCCTCCAATATAGATAACTTATGCCTTAGAAAGGGATTATAATACTTACTTCCGGAAAAGTTTTCGGTTAGCCCACCAAAAAAGAATCACCCAGCATAAACAAGTGATACCAAATAGCCATCTTAAACCTTGCTGTAAGCGAATTGACATTTTTAACTGTTGATCAATGGTGTACTTCCGTAAATCCTGCCAGGATGAGAGAGTCCGCTGTATATAAGTCCTAGTTTCTCTGAACTTTGGAGTTTTGCCCGGTTTGACATTGGAGATCCCCGCATTATAGGCTTCCAAAGCCAAATCAACCCGGCCTTGGTATCTATCCAACAGTTCGCTGAGGTATCTGACTCCTGTATTAATATTAGCGTCCGGATCAAAAATGCAATCTCCCTGGTGGCAAACATGTCGTTCTTGATGATTCCCTTTACATGCCGAATCTTTATTATACTCCCGCCATACTTCAGGCATGAGTTGCATCAGTCCTCTAGCCCCCGCCCGGGAAACGACCAGCGTCCGAAAGTTACTTTCCGATTTAATTACCGCATAAATCAGATTGGGATCCAAGTTATATTCCAGCGCGTATTTATTAATTGTTTTAATGATCGGCCGCAAATCTCCTGATAAAATTTCCCGGCTCTCAATTTGAGTTGAGAGCATTCGCAGGGTTTTAAATAAAGGGATGTCATTCATAATAATGCCGATTCCGGTTAAACCCATCACTACTGTGGTAAATAAAAAAAAGGCATAAAGCCAACTGTTATCTAGCGTTCCTTTACGCCTGAAACAATCCGCCAACAGCACCAGCGGGCTTATTACTAATTTTATTAAAACAACTATAATTCGCTGCCAAATCGATTGCCGGCGTTTAATTTTCTTCTTGACTGGGGCGACAGGAGTTCGCGGTATCATCTTTTCACCTCTTTTATTAATTTCGATGCCCTTTTAAGAACTCCTGCATTTCACAGATAGCAGCTACTTAATTAGCTTGCTTAAAAAGCCTTTTCCTTTTTTAACCATGTCTTGATCGGTATAGACTAAAGAACAGATGTCGCCGTCAATCACCACCCGGCCTTGATCGATATTTAATTGTTGCACATGCAAATGCCCGCCTTTAATCTCCAATACGCCGGCTACAGTCTCCAGCATCAAAAGATCTTCCTCATAACTTCCCAGATTGGTTACTCCGTCAATTGCCAACAGACGTCGGTTATTGAGGGTTAACTGATGCGCTTCATCCGTAACCTTTCTTTTTTCCTCCATTCTAATCCCTCCTCATTCCTTGGTACAAGATATTCAATACCGGAAGGGGTTAGAAGTTTAATGAGGGAAATAAAATAGCCATGGATTTTTAGTCCACAGCTACTTGTTTATAACCATTGCCGCCCACTGAAGTTACCAGATCTTTGACACCTCAGCCTTAGGGTAATAATGCTTTACTATAGCTTTGGGCGATTTATTCTGTTTGGCCAGCGCATAAGAGCCCCATTGGCACAAACCGACACCATGGCCGAAACCTCTCCCTTTGACCGTAATCTTGCCCGACTGATTCTTGATCTCATTAGAGATCCAAATCGAGCGGAGTTTTTCCGGCCCTACATTCACCCTGAAATCACCGCCGCTAACTTCGGCGCTGCCTTTATCTCCAGTGAATTTAAGCAAGGTAGCCCGCTGGCTTTTACTTCGTTCGATAATTTCCATTGACTTAATGGTCCCCAAATTAGGCTTATTCATTTTTTGCAGCGCTGCGTTAATTTCGGAACTTGATAAAGCGGCCTCCCAATAAAGTTCGGCTTCGGGAATTCGTTTCTCTTCCGGGCATTTCACCGAGCTCATATAGGGTGGTTCAGGACCCTTATAGGCCAACCCGTCCTTGGCTAAAGCGGTCCTTCCGCCGCAACTGGCCGAATACCAGCCTTTCACATATCTGTTTTTGTAGGTCAAGACCAAACCCTTAGTCATTTTAACCGCATTCCGGATTGTCGGGGTAATATTGGCGGCGTTATAAGCCTGGGCTTCCTTTTCATCGGTAGAGATATCAGTATTATGAAGCTTTCGGGTTCCGCCCCGGGCTAAAAATTCCATCGTAAAAGTCCGGGCGATTATGGCCTGTGCAGCGTAAGCATTGAGCGGCCAACCCGGTTTCATCTCCCCGGCCACCACTCCCAATAAATATTCTTCGATATCCATCTTTTTAACTTTCCCGGTCTCTTTGATAAAAACTGTGATCTCCGGTGGTCTCCCAAATCGGGTTACCAGGTTTTTGATCAATGTCCCTTCTTTACCGGGGCATCCGGCGTTTAAAATAATCGTTACCAACATAACCAATGCCAGCAGGTGATGACGGTTTTTTAACATATCGCCGCTTCCTTCCGAATATTATTGCGATATGCTTAGCATCTCATCCCCAAATCATTTTATACTAATACGTTGTTGCCATAATTTATACTGCCTCATTCTTTGGTTTTCGCCTCTTCCCACAGGGTATCCATCTCGTCCAAAGTCATTTCCATTAAGTTTCTGCCCCCTTCGGATGCTTGTTTTTCAATGTATTGAAACCGCTCCACAAACTTATTATTGGTCCTGAGTAAAGCCAATTCAGAATTGATTTTCATAACTCTGCCAACATTGACCAGAGCAAAAAGGATATCCCCGAATTCCTCTTCAAGCTGGTCCCATTCCGGACTATGGGGCAGCGGCGGCCTTTCCGACCGGATTAATTCTTCAAATTCATCGAACTCTTCCCGGACCTTACTTAAAGGCCCCTCCAGGTTGCCCCAGTCAAATCCGACCTTTGCCGCTTTGGACTGTAATTTCTCAGCTTTCATTAAAGCCGGTAAATCCTTGGGAACTCCATCCAAAACCGATCTGCGTTCCTCGGGAGCTTCGCTTTTTTTAATCCGATCCCAGTTTTCAATCACCCCGGAAACACCCGTGACTTGGACATCCCCGAAAACATGAGGATGCCTTCGGATTAATTTTTCAATAATCCCGCCGATCACATCCTCAATTTTAAAATGGCCCGCTTCTGCCGCTAACTGGGCGTGAAATACAATCTGTAGTAATAAATCCCCTAATTCTTCACAGAGCTTGTCCGGTTTTCCGGAATCGATAGCTTCCACAACCTCATATGTTTCTTCAATCACACACGGTTTTAGCGAAAAATGGTTTTGCTCCCGGTCCCAGGGACAACCTTGATCACTGCGAAGTTTAGCCATAATGGCGACTAAATTTTCCAGAGCTGTGTCCGGCCTGCTTTCATTCGGATTAGACATTTGACTTCTCCTTCTCACCCATGAATTTGCCGATAACTTCGAGATCGCTATTTTTAATTCCTCCCAAAAATCTTAAAGTAATAAGATAAACCAACAAACTTCCTCCCCCGGCAATGATCATTTCCAAAATATAATTAAATTTAATCGCCTTAATTAGATACCCACAGACCAGCAACATTATGAAACAAGCGCTAATCTGCGGCATAAAATTGACCTTTACCTTAACCAACCTGCGCAAAGAAAATAGATTCAAAGCAGCCGTCACTCCCGAACCACAAACCGTTCCCAAAGCTGCTCCGGCAAGATTTAATCCAGGCCAACCGATGGATAACAATGATACAAAAATTTTTACCATTGCTCCGGCTGTAAAATTAATCAACGGGCGCATTGGTTTCCCCAACCCTTGAAGGACCCCGGCGCTAATTTGTTCAATTCCCAGAAAAATAACGGCTGGCGCGAACCAAGATAAGAGTTGAATACCATTAATACCATAGAGGATCCGGTAGATCGAATTTCCAAACCAAAAAAAGCCGACCGCAGCCGGAAGGACCCAGATCGCGCCCAATCTGGTTCCGTCTTCGATTTTTTTTCGTAAGCTTTCCCGATTCCCAACTGCTTTTAAAGAAGCCACTGCCGGCACTAGGTTGGAAGCGATCGCCCCGGTTACGATCGTCGGCAAATATAATACCGCCCAAGAATTTCCCAGTACTCCCAACATGGATGTTGCCTGTTTCACCGTATAGCCGATACTTTGCAATTTGAGCGGAACAATAATTGAGTCGAGAGTTTGTAAAATAGGCATTAAAATCACAGCCACTGAAATCGGGAGCGCAAACCGGACGATCAGTTTGATCGCCGGTCTGATATTCTTGAAAGGAATCCTTGCTTTAGCTAATCTTGATGTTCCAAGCTGAATCAGGATCAAATATAATAAAGCCGCCGCCCCGCCGGCAGTAGCTCCAAAAGCCGCTCCCGCCGCCGCATGTTCTACTCCCCGGCCAACTAAACAGATGGCTAGAGTTATTGCCACGCCAACTCTAACCGCTTGCTCGACAATCTGGGAAACGGCGCTTAACCCCATTTCCCGCCTTCCTTGGAAATATCCTCGGAAAACAGCTAGCAAACTCATGAAAAAAATAGCCGGGGCCAAAGCCCAAATCGTAAAGACCGCCCTATGATCGGCCAGCACTCTTCCAGCCAACCAACGGGCCGACAGTCCCATTGTCAGGGAACAACTTGTTCCCAGAACCAGCAATAACACCAATGCGCCTTGAAAAATTGTTTTTACGCCGGCGCTGTCTTGGTGGATCTCTCTTTCCGCAATTAATTTGGAAAGGGCTATCGGAACCCCGGCAGTAGAAAGAGAGAGAAAAACCAAGTAGACCGGATAGGCCATCTGGTACAGCCCGATTCCTTCGACTCCGATCAAACGGGCCAGCAGGATTCGGTAAACCGCTCCCATTAGTTTGACTACAAATCCGGCGAAAGCCAATAAGACCGTGCCTTTTAAAACTGATACCGGTTGGTTCATCCTCTCACCTTTTGCGGCTCATTTTAGACTACTTTAAAATGTACGATTAACCTTCCGGTTTAATGACTTAATAATCTTCGAATACACGAAAAAGGGGCCGCCTTTTTAGGCAGCCCCAGTAGATACCGATAGTTTTCTACTTAAACAAAGCGTTATTCAAAATAAAGGTGGCGAATACTACCGAAACCATTGAGGTCAACTTGATCAAGATGTTCAAGGACGGCCCGGAAGTATCTTTGAAGGGATCGCCGACAGTGTCACCAACGACGGTAGCTTTATGCGCATCAGAACCTTTACCGCCAAGATTGCCCTCTTCGATGTACTTCTTCGCATTATCCCAAGCGCCCCCCGAATTAGCCATCATTATGGCTAACACGAAACCGGCTGCGGTGGAACCGGCCAACAATCCGGCCACACCTTTAACGCCGACCAGTAAACCCACGGCGACCGGAGCGATAATCGCTGACAGCGCCGGCATGATCATCTCTTTTTGAGCGGATTTGGTGCAAATATCAACGCAACTGGCATAATCAGGTTTGGCTTTGCCTTCCATCAAACCAACGATCTCTCTGAATTGGCGGCGTACTTCAACTACAATGCTCTGCGCAGCTCTTCCGACGGCTTGCATCGTCATAGCGCTGAAGAGGAACGGCAACATTGCGCCAATAATCAAACCGACCAAAACTTGGGGATCGATTATATCAAGATTTAGATTGAGGTTGCTAGCTTTTTCCACCCATTCCGGAACAATGGCGCCTGCTGTTTTATATTTGTCGATTAATACCTGACTCTCAAATTGGACTTTCTCAGTAAAGGAAGCGATTAATGCCAACGCGGTCAAAGCCGCCGAACCAATGGCAAAACCCTTGCCTGTAGCGGCAGTGGTATTCCCGAGGGAATCCAGAGCGTCGGTCCGTTGCCGCACTTCTTCGCCTAAACCGGCCATCTCAGCGATACCGCCGGCATTGTCCGCCACCGGACCGTAAGCGTCGGTCGCCAAAGTAATCCCGAGAGTGGACAACATCCCAACCGCCGAAATAGCGATTCCGTATACACCCATTCCAAAATTGGTAGCGCCGCCGGAGGCGAAGTAACTGATTAAAATAGCGACTGCTACGACCAAGACCGGTAAAAACGTTGAAAACATACCGACAGCCAAACCGCCGATGATTACGGTAGCCGGACCGGTCTGCGCCGATTCCGCCACACCCTGGGTAGGTTTGTAAGTACCCGAGGTATAGTACTCGGTAATGGCTCCAATAATCACGCCGGCGAATAATCCGGCTAACACTGCTCCATAAACGCCAATTTTATCCCAACCGAGAACATATCCGATCAAGGGATAGGAGATAACCGCGACAATAATGGAACTAGTGTAAGTTCCTTTACGTAAAGCGCTGAGTAACACTTTTTGTTCGGCTTTTTCATCGGAACTGACAAACCAGGTTCCGATGATCGAGGCCAAAACGCCGAAGACAGCCATGATCATCGGGATCATTACACCATTGAGACCTAATCCGGCCGCTACCGCAAGGGCTGAGGCAGCTACGATGGAACCAACATATGACTCGTATAGATCTCCGCCCATACCGGCCACATCGCCGACGTTGTCGCCAACGTTATCAGCGATAACCGCCGGGTTACGGGGATCGTCTTCCGGAATACCCGCTTCCACCTTGCCAACTAAGTCGGCGCCGACATCAGCGGCTTTGGTAAAGATACCGCCGCCCACCCGGGCAAATAAAGCCATGGAGCTGGCGCCCATGCCGAAGTTTAACATGGTGGCGGTAATCACTTCAATACTTTCATTAAATATATATTTTAGAACCAAAAACCAAACGCTGAGATCGAGCAATCCCAGGCCAACCACGACCAAACCCATTACCGCGCCGCTTTTGAAGGCGACTTGCAAACCGGTATTCAAGCTTTTGCTGGCGGCCCAAGCGGTCCGGTCATTGGCCTTGGTGGCAGTCATCATTCCAAAAAAACCGGCCAGCGCCGAGAAAAGTCCACCGGTTAAAAACGCGAACGGTACCACTTTGGGAAGATAGTCCATGAAGGAAATGATCGTCAACAATACAAACATGACGCCAAAAAAGAGCGCGACGCCTTTATATTGTCGTTTTAGGTAAGCTATGGCGCCTTCCCGAATCGCGGTTGAAATCTCCCGCATTTTTTCGTTTCCTGGTTCTTGCTTGCTGACAAAAAAGTATAAGTATAACGCATAGAATAATGCCAGGAGCGAGCCTAGTGGCACTAAGTAAAATAAGTATTCCACTGCTTGATTTGATATCACTGCAAAATACCTCCTTAAATAGCATGACTTAACATTTCATAACTTTAGGATCATGGAGAACCTTTAAACATAACCTTGAAGACTTAAATTCTCCAACTCCATGCGACTCTCGTCATTGCCTTACGGTCCCAAGAATCTTTAGCCAGTTTTCTCCCAACTTCACTCCTTTCTTCAAAACAGGTCTTCAGCCCCGCCTACGAATGGCTGTTTTAACCGTTACATACCGGGCGTCATTAAAGTTAAATGCTTATCTTAGATGAAATGATAAAAAAATCAACTTATTACCCCAGTATATATTAGCATAAATGCTGTAATATTAAAAGTAGCGTTGCAAATTACCGCCAAAGTAAAGTAAGAACGATAATTACCGCTAAAGCCGGTAGAAAATTGGCCACTTTAATTTTTTGGAGGCCTAGAATATTGATACCGATCCCGACTACCAAAATTCCGCCCACAGCAGTCAATTCGGTAATCACTTCCGGACTGAAGAATGATTGTAATCCTCTAGCCAGTAATGTCAGACTTCCCTGATACACCAAGATAGTCACCGCCGAACCTAATACTCCCGGCCCCATTCCCGCCGCAAAGGGAATGGAAATGATCCCATCCATCATTGACTTGGTTACTAAGATCGAATGGTCGCCTCTGACCCCATCGGCGATACTGCCGACGATTGCCATCGAGCCAACCGCAAATACCAGGCTGGAGTAGATAAAACCCTTAGCCGGGCTTCCTTCGGTAACTTTCAATTGTATTTCAATCCATTTACCGAACTGTTCCAAACGCTCCTCGATCCTAATGATTTCACCTAGAATCGCTCCAACTGCAAGGCTTATTAAAACGAGAATCGGTTCTTGCCCCTGGAGCGCCATTTGAATACCGACTAAAATAGTAAAAAGACCCATCACCTGTAAAACGGTTTGGGTAATCCGTTCCGGGAACCGTTCCCGGAAAATTAATCCGATTAAGCCTCCGATGATAATTGCGCCAACATTGATAATTGTTCCCATAACATTTACTATACTACAAAATCAAATCTCCGGCAATATTCGCAAAAAACCCGCCAATAGATTAATCCTACTTTCCAGGCTCGGAATGTTCATATATTCAGTCTCTGAATGATGGCCTCCACCGATGGGGCCTACACCGTCGATAGTCGGCGCTCCTAATGCGCCTGTGAAGTTGGCGTCGGAGCCTCCCCCGGACTCAACGGCCCCCAATTCCATGCCCAACCTTAGGCCAACATCTCTGATGCTTTGATATAGTTTATAATTAACATCATTTAGCGGCATCGGCGGCCTGGTAATTCTCCCGCCCAACCGGGCGGAAGTCCCTGCTGTTTTACAATCGGCTGTAATCTTTTTCAGTTCATTAATGATCGGGCCGGCCTGCTCCGGATGGATGATCCGTAAATCAATCTCCGCCATGGCAAAATCAGGGACGATATTCGGCCTGATCCCGCCGCTGACTGTGCCGACATTTAGGGTGATTCCCCTTTTTATTTGGCTGAGACTTTGGATGGCGATGATCTTATGGGCCAGTTCTAAAATGGCGTTACAGCCATCACTATAGTTGGAACCGGAATGGGCGGCCTGGCCGAAAACCTTCAATTCTAAACGGCCAATCCCTTTCCTAGCGACGGTGATGTTTTCTAATTCCGCCGGTTCAACCACTAATACGGCAGCAGCCTCCCCGGCCAGGCCTTCGATGATTTTGCGGGAGCCCGGGGAACTGATCTCTTCATCGGAATTGAAGAGGCAATTTATCTCCAGGTTAGGCCACCGGCTTTGGTTCAGCTCCTCCAAAGCGCCGATAATAGTGGCGACTCCGGATTTACAATCGGAAACCCCCGGCCCAAAAGCCAGATCTCCTTCGATGTGAAACTTTCTAATCGCTGCCGTCCCTTTGGGAAAAACCGTGTCTAAATGGGCTAACAAGAGTACCTTTTTACCGGCGCCCCGCCGGGCATGAAAATGGACTGATCCGTCTTCGGCTATAACCGATTCGAAACTAAAACCCAAATTCATCAAGCGCGGACCGATTAATTCGCTTATCGCCGCGATCCCTTCGGCGTCACCGGTGCCGGAATCGATATTTACCATACTTGCCAGTAGGTCGAGATAACTAGACCTCATGCTTTACCTCCGCCAAAATTCCATCCGACCAACCATCATATTCTTCCGCCATTTCTCTTTCCATTTTCCCTTTACAATCGCATAGCTTTTCGCAATCACAAATTTTGCCCCAAACCATTTGCCTTAACTTGATCCTTAATTCACCGACGAACTGTTGTTTAGATTTTATTTTGTTAATTATCCGATAAGACATCCACAAACTAAATAGTAAAAGTGTGAAACAGCTATTAGAGAGCAATCTCCGCCAATCCTCTTCCGGCGGGAAAAAAATCCAGAAAAAGACTGCCAGCAGCAGCGCTCCCTCCCAATAAAAACTGCCAACTAAAATCAACCGGTATTTTTCGATCTTAGCTTTTCCTTGATAAATTTCATCCTTGATTTGGAGAACCTCAGCCTTGATTGCTCCCATTTCAAATCCCCTCCCGGTTTCACCATATGTTGCCCGAACTTGTTTTAGAAGAAAGATGATTTGAAATGGTGCAATAAGTGCTTTATAACCGCTAAGGTTTAACGGGTTGATCCAATAAGCTTTTTACCTCCGGTGGAATGGCCAATCCCAAGGCTTCGGCCCGTTCGAGATAGATCGAAGCTAGTTTAGTATTTTGATTATATAGATAGCAAACGCCCAGGTAATAATTGAAATACATATTATCTTGATGGTTACTGTAAGCTCTTAATAAATATGATAAGGCATTATCGAATTTTTCCGCTTTATAATAACTATAACCGAGTAAATATAGGGTATAGTAAATCCCTTGATCTCCATTATGAGATAATGATTCGGCGATTCGCAAATAACTGACGGCCAGTTGGTAGTCGCCGGAATTGATGGCAACCCGGCCCAACCCGATGAACCCTTCCGGCCTGTAGTCATCAAGAAGGATGGCCCTATCGTATTCTAACATCGCTTTCTGGAGTTGATCATTATTTTCGTAAGCCTCCGCTAGGTAAATCCGTGGCAAATATTCATCTGAATTTTCAGTCAAATACTCCTTAAAAGCATCAATCGCCTTTTCAAAATCGCTTTGCGCATTATAAACCATTGCCATCATTAGCCAAAGGTCTATAAATTCGGGGTCAAGGGTTAAACCGTTCTTAAAATAATGCAAAGCCTCCCCAAGATCGCCTTCATCATAGCTTTGCCTTCCTTTTAGATATTCTTTCCAGGCTTGATATTGGGGTGATGGGAAATACAAGACATCTTCCACAGCGTTACCGCTATTAACCTGTTTGGCAGTGCCATTTACACCCCAGGCCAATTGCCATACTGTTCCAGATCCATTAATTAATTCTGTGTAGGCTCGCAACCCCCGGTTGCCTGCTTCGATTTCCAGACCGAATTCCGAAGCTTGGAAGATCATCCCTAATATATTATTGACGGCATAATCCTCCCAAGATAAATACGAACTTTCCGCCTTCGTTAATGCTCGCTCCAAATAAGCCCAAGCCTCTTTGGTTGTTATAAAACCGACCTGATATCCGATACGGCTTAAAAGTGCTATTCTTGAAAAATCCCAAGCCCGAAGCGACCTATCGCCGATTATTCCTCGCTTTTTCGCGACAAAATACAATCGGTTTATTGTTTCAGATTTATAATCCAACTCTTTTGCCATTTGATTAATGGTCAAGTTTTGATTTTTCTCCAGGATACCGACTAGCTCCCGAAAGACTTCCGAATCTCCTTTTGACTCTAAGAAAGTCAACTGCTCCAATAGCTGCTTGCGATCAGCGATCCCCAATTCCTCCACTAAAACCTTTTTCCAATATTCAATACTAGTTTGATTGATACCCGCCAATTCCAACGCCTCATGGTTAAAACCACCGATTGCCGCAGCAATTCCTGATAAAGCCAAAGCCTTTCTTTTCCGTTCATCTAGGTATGGCAATTCCTGATTCAGATTCTGATTTTCAGGTTGGAATCCTTGAAAATCCTTGATATACCTGGCCAAAATTTTATGAAGCACATTTTTGGAGGAAACATCGGTTCCTTCATTCTCCGTAAAATGAAAAGTGAAAACCGTTGGAAATTCGGAAGGGCGAAAGGCTTCAAACTTAGCCTCCATAACCGGATGATCCGCTTTCATTTGCAAAGTTGGAGCTTGAATAAGCCGGATAGAAAACCCTAACTTTTTTAAAAGGCTGAACCATGATTGATAAGATAAACTCCATTCAAAACCCGCGTCCTTCCAAACAGGCGGCATCAGTTCTTTATTATCCATTTCCAGACTGGTTGCGGTATATGCTTCGTAACCGAACTCGATGGAGCCTATTTTAAAAGAACCGTTAACCGGAACCCCTCGCTCCATTAAGGGCTCTTCAGTCATTAATAATTGATCAAGTGTTGTTTTTCCCAAAATTACGCCATTCACTGGAAAAAGGGCTGTGCCCATATCCTTCTCCGCCCAGGCGGCGGGTATGGCCGGAAAAATTAAGCAGGATATTAGAATGGCCGATCTAAATCGGGCTAAAATTTTCATATGTAACCAAATTCTCCTTTCGTTAACCCTGCTAAGTTTCGATAAAACTGACCCAATCCCTTTTTGGCAATGATTTCTAGACTTCAAATCTAATTTGCGCTTATTAAAAAAACCGCTGGTTTGACAGCGGTCTACTCAATATCATATCCGTTAATATTTCGCATTTATGCTTTCCATAAACCATGGAGGTTGCAGTATTCTCTGGCTGTAACTTGACCGGCCTCTACCTTGAAAACAGCTTCCGGAATTACGCCTGGCTTCAGAAATTCCCGATAGACCTTACCGTCAACGATTAATTCGATCCATTCGATATAATGTTTTTCTTCCATCGGGTGAGCAACGCTCCCGATTTTGACTCGGTAGCCTTCGTCAATCTTTTCAATCACCGGCACATGTTTCTCTTTAGCTGCGTCAACAGTGTTTTCCGTAATCAAGGTCATTGGCTGATCGCAACATACCATCTGCCCGGCGCCTTCATGCAAGACTTCAACGATATTCCCACAAACTTCGCATTTATAAACTTCAAGTCTTTTGGTCATTTCATTACCTCCTTTTCTGTTGAACCATCCAAAAATTACCAGTTTTCTCCTAGCAGTTCGAAGTGAGCGCGAGGATGAGCGCATGCCGGGCATGTGTCCGGAGCTTCGACGCCTTCATGCAAATATCCGCAATTTCGACAGCGCCAAACCACTTTTTCTTCCCTTTTAAATACCTTACCCGATTCCACATTTGATTCAAATGCCAGAAAACGCTTTTCATGCTGTTTCTCGGCAACGGCAATGGCCTCAAATACTCTGGCGATACTTTCAAACCCTTCTTCCCGGGCTACTTTCGCAAATTCGGGATACATAACGCTCCATTCGTGATTTTCACCAGAACCCGCTTCTTTCAGGTTTTCAACTGTAGTTCCAATGACTCCGGCCGGGAAGGATGCCTGGATTTCGACCTCGCCACCCTCTAAAAATTTGAACAGCCGTTTGGCATGTTCTTTTTCTTGGTTGGCAGTTTCCTCAAAGATCTCGGCAATCTGGACGAACCCTTCCTGTTTCGCCTTGCTAGCAAAATAGTTATACCTGTTTCGGGCCTGAGACTCGCCGGCAAAAGCGATTAAAATGTTTTTTTCAGTTCTGGTTCCTTTCAAACTCATAAAATAATTCCTCCTTTTGCTTTATTAAATTCTTAGGGTATTAAATTAAGAACTATTTTAAATTATAAATATTATTTAAATTTAATATTGTTAATTATGCCCTAAAAATTTCAGACTTTTTCCTTATCGTGGCCGGCTAATTCGCGATAACGAAGGTTCCCAGGGCAATTCAGATCATGATCCCAACCGCATTTTAAACAGATTTCATCAACCTGTTCCGGGTTTTCCAAAGCGGCTTTTAAAAAATCCGCCATGCCGTGTTCCAATCCGGTTAAACTTTCTGAAGGCATCCGCTTTAAAATTGAAGTGAAAAATTCAGCTTCCAAAGAGCAAACATTTTCAAGCAGTTTTAACCCTTCCGGGGTAAGTCTTATCTTGAGTACTCTGCGATCATGAGGGTCTTCCTCTCTGGTTAGCAAATTTTTCTTGACTAGCCTGTCAATGAGTTTAGCTGCGGCGGCGGCGCTGACTCGCAAACCATCGGCAATCATTCCGACCGAAGATTCAGGGTGTTGGTGGACAAAACGGATACAGGAGAGTTGAACCTGGGTCAAGTCTTGTTTGGCCAATTCATCAAGGGCTGGTTTTAAGACCCGAGAGAGGACTGCTTGACAGAACAAACGCGCTATGCGTTGAAACTGCTCTTCCTTCAAGGTTAACTACTCCTTTCCAAAACCTAATGTATGCCGCAATATTTTCTGACCGGGTCTGAATTATTGCGACATATTTCTCCTTGATTCATAAATTGATATTAATCCACAACTTCCCTTTTTCCATCCATAAGCTTAAGATTGAAAAGTGTTATTTAAACTTATTTCAATTTATATATAAAAATTTTAACATGGTTAATTATTTTTTGTCAATGATATTTTGTTATTTCCCGTTTGGAAGATACGCCACCCGGATATAATTTTGAAAATACTTGGCGGCCGCTTTTTTAATATCGTCGTTGGTCACCTGTTCCAATTTTGCCATTAAACTTTGGTTATAGACTAATCGGGTTTCTAAATAATAACTTAAAGCGTTGGCCGTCGCCAAACCCTTACCATCCTCCCGATAGATTGAACTCCGGGTCTTCATTGCTCGGATTACAGTTGCAAGTTCATCCGGTCCCAAACCGGATTCAACTATCTTTTGCAGCACTTCAATAGTTCTAATTTCCACCCGATCCAATAACTGCGGTTCGGTCATTGTTAGAAAAGCAATATTAGGCGCATTTGGTTTTTCAAGATAATTGTAGTAAGCAAACCCGGTGTAGATTAATCCTTCTTTAACCCGCAGTTCCTCAAAATAATGTTGATACTCCTCTAAATAATAAGCAATTATTTTAAAAGCCGGAAATTCAGGATCTCTCATCCGAGGCGCCGGATACCCAATACTGATCGCAGCCACTCTTCCATTAAGATCAACTTCTTTAAATTGGCGTATTTTATTTAGGTTTACCGGTTTAACCATCAATCGATTGTCAATAGTACCCCTAGGCATTTCCCGAAAGAATTTCTCCAAGTACTTCATATTTTCTTTGAAACCACCGGAAATGGAAAGGATTGCGTTTCCCGGCCTATAAGTCAAGCGGTGCCATTTGAAAACGTCGTTTCCGGTGATACCCTCAATCGAAGCCGAATCCAGACTATCGTTATAAGGGTGATCAACGCCGTAAAACTCACGGTTAAAATCAAAGTACGACTTAGCAATTGAAGAGATCGCTTTTAGATCGGTACTAATTAAATTTTGCAGGTCGGATGCAAAATCGTAATCGTATAATGGATAGATTAATAAATCCTTAAAGACTTTTAATACCGACTTCAAGCGCCGCGGGGAAGTTTGGACTTTAATCAACGTATAATCGGGATAAGTTTCAATATTCGCCTTTACCCAGCCTGACTTTACCCGATAATAACCGAGTACGCCGCCGACAAATTGATTTACCAATAACGCGGCGCCCTTTTTAGGATCCAATCCGCTGCCCGATTTGAGCAATAGAGTGACCTCAACCAAGCTGGAATCGTTTTTTTGGGTTATCACACTCATCCCGTTGATGGTGGCCCTTTCAATATGGAGAACCCTAGTTTCAGCTTTAACCGGCCCTAAACTCGAGATTGCCAAGAATAAACCTAACAGAATTATCCCTTTTTTGATCACTCTATCTCCCCTCCGTTTCAGAATTATTAACTAAAACCCAAGTTTTAGGAGATATATTAAAATATTGGGCTATTACCCGCTCTAGGTCTTTTACCGAGAGTTTTTTGAGGACCGGTAAATCATCAACCGTTACATTATCAGGATTGATTAATCGTTGGACCTCATATTCAACTGCTTCCACCGGGGAATTTGCGCTTGACAGTTGTTCTAATTCAATCAACCCAATAAAATTATTTAGTACTTCTTTAAAATCAGCCTTTTTAAACTGGCGGAAAAAACTTAACATCCGCTCCTTTTCCTTGATTAAGTCCTCCTCGCTGAATTGGCGGTCCCTTTCCAAATAATAAATCCCGAAAAACTCTTTGTTCCCCAATGTTCGAGATAGCACATGATAAAATTTATATTCATTATTATAATAGTCAATCCGGTGATTAAATCCGTAACTGTAGGCCAACAACTTCAAAACCATCCGATCCGCTTCCGATAATCCTTCTAATTCATAGCCGCCTAAGAGTTGATAATGGTACGGATAGATGTTTCTGGTTTCTATTATATCTCCTTCAGGCAAACTGAACTCCCGCAGGTTCTCCTGGAGAATGTCCCTGCTCCCAAAACCATTAACGACTTGCTCCAATTCAGCGATGACCGCCGCGGGATCAAAATCGCCCGCCAAGATATAAGTAGCGTTTCCGGGTTGATAATAATTTTGATGAAATTCCCGCAGATCCTGGGGCGAAATGGCCTCTACCCCCTGCTTGGTATAACTAATTTCAGGGTAAAAATATCTAAAGACCGGTTCGAAGGGGAGCCGATCCGAATAACCCATATCTAGCTCATGGACTACAATTTTGCGTTCCAATTCCACCATGGTTTCGGAAAGGTTGGTTTCCCAAAGCGAGCCGTTAAATACTTTGAAAGCGGTAGCGAAGTTTTCCTTGGGAACCACATAATTATAGGCAGTGGCGTTAAACGAAGTAAAACCGTTAAAATAGCCCCCCTTACGGGTGGTGATAGCGGCAATATCTCCAAAATCATAACCGGCGCCGCCCCGGAACACTAAATGTTCCATTAAATGGGCGATTCCTTCGGTTTTTTCCTGATTCATCCCAATCGGAAAAACCGTATACATCGATACCAACGGTTCATCCTTTAATATTTTATACTTTAAGGTAATACCGTTTTTCAAGGCGACCTCTGTAAAGTCGCGGGTTTCTCCGGACGCCGCTTGGGTTGTAAATGGCGTCAAGATCAGAATCATTAACAGCCCTAATAAGAGCCTCCGTTTTTCAGCCACCGTCTTCCCCCCTTATCTCTAATGTTTGTGGGTATATACCCCAATCCACCGATAGTTTCGATTTTCCGCTCTTGATTTTAACCCTATTTTTTCTAAAAATTAACTCATTATGGTCGAAAAGGCCGTCATCGTTATAATCGATAAAGATAGCGTCCTCAGGTTCGTTGTACTTGCCGTTATTATTCCGGTCGATAACCGCCGCTAGTTTCACCGCTCCGTCCTCAATTATTTCCGCCAAAAACCAGGTTCGAACCGACACCATTAAATATGGCCGTTCTCCTACCAGAGCTCCAGGACGGTTCAAAAAGCCGTATACCGAGATTTCAATCGGTTGGCTGCCGGAGGGGTTCGAGTTATAGCTTACTTGAAGCTGGATTGGTTCGGGACCGATTACCCAATATGTCTCCAAACCATACCATTCATTTAACAGTTCAATCCAAGGTTCATCGGCAAAGCTCCCATCACCGTTAGTGTCGATATAAAGGCGTTTCTCCTCAGCCCTAACATCGACGATAATCCCAAATTGCTGGGGTTTATCCCCCAATTCAATCACTCCGGTATAAGGATGTTTCATTCCTAATTCCGGCAGGTCACGAAACCGCTCTTCATTCCCTAGCTCTAGTTCGACCTTTTGCAATGATTCGCGATAATCATCCTGGTCTTTAAAAGCATAAGGAAGATGATTATTAATAGCTGTCAACCTATACCGACCGGGCTCAATCTCTCCTAATTTCACTTTCGCGGCTAGGGCTGACCCGGATAATAACATGACTCCGGCCAACAGCCAAATGTACCTACCAATTAGGCGCATCAAGGTCACATCCTTATTTTATTGATACTCAGTGAAGCCAACAAAATAACGTGATTCTTCAACAGTCTTTTTAATTTCAATTAGCCAACACACACATATACATCATAAAAAGCTAGACTCTATGAAATGTTTCCAAAGCTAGAAATAATATCGCCAGCGTTATCTTGGTTATCTGCGAAATCCTGATTTAAGATATTCAATAAGGAACTAAAAAATCCCGTTGTGTTCGATCTCTTTCTTACGGGGAATTACAGAATAAAGTTAACTAAAGGTTTTGGAAGTAAACTCTTCCTAAAACAATTATTCCTTCCATCTTGGTTTCAAATTCGTGTTCTATATAAAAAATCCTGCTGCTTTTCCCCTTTTATCCAGGTTGGGTCTTAACCATAAACCGTATAAACAATAATCAATCGGCGCACAATTGAAACCGGGTGATCTAATAAAATGCTAATTCTCCCGGTTCGGACCGCCATCCTGTATTTGCTGGTGGTTTTGATCATTCGGATCATGGGCAAGCACCAAATTGGCCAATTACAACCCTTTGAACTCGTGATTACCATCATGATTTCCGAATTGGCCGCCGTCCCGATGCAAGATACGGACATTCCCTTGCTTCACGGCATCATTCCCATTTTCACTTTGCTCTTTATCCAAATCAGCCTCTCTTTGCTGACTTTGAAAAACGAAAAGGCCCGTCGGATTATTTGTGGCGGCCCCAGTATCTTAATTGAAAAAGGAAAGATCAATCAAGCAGAATTAACTAAATTAAGATATAATTTGAACGATCTCTTGGAGCAATTGCGGCTCAAAGATATGCCGAATATCGCCGATGTTGAATATGCTATTTTGGAGACCAGCGGTAAATTATCGATCATCCCCAAATCACAAAAACGACCCATCAATCCCAATGACTTAGAATTGAAAACCTCCTATGAGGGACTTCCGGTTACTTTAATCGTTGACGGAGTTTTAAAAGAACAAAACCTGAACCGATTGAACCTCTCCCAAGAATGGCTCCGGGACGAACTACAAAAATACGGCCTTCATTCCTGGGAGCAAGTCTTCTTGGCCAGCCTCGACACAACGGGCAATTTATTTATTCAGCCAAAATCCTAAAGGAGTTTGATATTCAATGAAAGTCTGGCTATTATCCCTCTGTTTTCTTCTCTTTTTCCTAATCGGCGGTTACCAGGTCCAATCTTCCCTGGACCGAATTGCGGACCAGCTCAATCAACAACTTGGAGAGGTAGAACTGAAATTGAGCTCCAAAGATTGGGACCAGTCGTTGTCAAAATTAAATTCATTCCGGAAAAATTGGGAGAAGATCAAACCCTATTGGGCTGTTCTCTCCAACCATAAAGAAATTGATTTATTAGAAGAGTCCTTGACCAAAACCATCGGGGCCACCTCTTGCAAAAGCTATGTCGATGCCCTGATCCACCTTAGCGTCCTCCGTGATTCGATTAAACACATCCCGGAAAAGGAAAGGTTTTCTTTGATTAATGTGTTTTAAAAATATGACCGGGAACGGAGCTCCCGGTCATCATTGAAACTTTTATTTGTCCGATTTATTAATTGACTTTAAACTTTAGTCCAACTGTAAATTCATAAAACCTGTAAAATCATCCCAGTCCTAGTCAAAACTTACTCCGGTCCGCCCAAAGTCCGATCGCCGGGTTGCTGATGAAAAAGACTTCTTCGCCGTCATCCAGTTTGTTGAAACCATCCTTTAGGCGTTCCGGGTTGTATTTTTGATAAGCCTCTTTTAAGGGCATATACTTGAAGTTTACTCCTTCCACTTCTTCCTTGGTCAGTTTTTCAACGGCATAGGTAATCGAGAACCGACCGTCGGATGAGCCATGAATTAGATGGGCCGCGGCCGAAAGATTATCCTGAAGATCTTGATTGGCTTTATAATGTTCCAGCACTTTTATTCTGCCGACATAACCATATTTCCGGATTAATTGATCGATCCCTTCGTCCTCGCCGAACTTTCTCACTCCCGGGGCTAAGACGATTAGCTCGCCGTCGTCGGCAATGGCCATTCTAGTCCGATAGACCGCTTTATTCCCCAGCCAAGTGCTTTTAAATTCCCGTTCATCAAGGTAGACTACTACCTTCTTCAGGGGTTTATCCAAGAAGGTCAGGTTCTTCTCCTGACTCATTTTGACTGCTGCTTCGAATACCTTCAAGCTTTTGCCGCAGAACAGGCCCTCAATCGCCACTTTACCGCCATTAACTGTAGTAACCGTCAAGACATACATCAAAGGAACATCCTTCAGAAAATGATCTTCGGCGTAATTGAAGACCCGGCGCACCGGGGTGTCGGCCCGGCCCATCATCCGCTCCATACCGTAGACCGCCCCCAAGAAATGGGATTTATTAATTGTGTCCCTGCCGCCGCATCCCACAAAGATATTTTTATTATAATTAGCCATCCCGATTACTTCGTGGGGGACCACTTGGCCGACGGAGATGATCAGATCATAGGATTTATCGAGTAATCTTTTATTGACCTCAGCGTTAACCGGGTAGTCGAGAAGGCCTTCGGAAACTTCCTTAACATAGGAACCGGGAACTTCATCAATTTTCACCACATCAGTCCGCCAGTTATGAGCGACGATCTTGTTCAAAGGAACTCTTTCCCCGAAGAACTCGCGACATTCCGCTTCAGTCATCGGATCATGGGTACCCAGAGCCGGCATGATATCGACTTGACAACTATCTTTCAACATCTCGTAATACAAGGCTGTGATTTTACCGGCGCCCGAATGCATCCTGGTAAGATCGGGAGGAAGAAGTAAAACTTTTTTCAAATCCGTTTTCCGATCCTGAATCGCCTCTTCGAGCAGCTTCACCAATTCCCCATCGGTTATCCCGGATTGGGCGGATGCTTTTTTAATAATCTCTCTCATTATCAATTTCTCCTTATTTTAATATTAACCGTAAAGTATTTATTTATATTTGAAAGCCTCTCGCCAATGTCTACGATACCTTTTCTAAGACAATTATTCAATGTTCTTACCTTAATTTCCTTGTTATGATTAAATTTTCTTATCAAAATCAGCTAAATGGTAGTATTGTTCCTCCATATTATAGTAAAATGAAGCGGATATTCTATTTTTTTTTTAATATACTAAAAGCTGTTGGCGCTGGAAAATTTAAGTTTTCCATTAATTTACATGGAGAAAAATTACATGATTGGGGTCATCACCGCCGTAACCACCGAGCTGGATGCGGTTTTGGGGAAAATGAAGAAAACTAAAGCTATTACCGTTTATGACCTTGAGTATTATCAAGGACTAATTCACCATACTCCATGTATTATCGCCATGTCGGGAGTTGGTAAAGTGAATGCCGCCCGTTGCACCCAACTGTTGATCGAACGTTTTAGCCCGTCAAAGATTGTGAATATAGGCTCCGCCGGGGCTTTGCATCCTGATCTAAACATTGGCGATGTGGTAATTTCCACTGCTTGTATCCAACACGATCTGGATCTGACTGTATTTGGGATTAAAAAAGGGTCCTTCGACGAACAGGGAGGCGGTTTTATCGAAGCTGACCGTCATTTTGCCGATCTTTGCGAAGCGGCTATCAAAAAAATTAGCGGCGGCGAATTTCGAATTTTTTCCGGTCCCATCGCTACCGGGGATCAATTTAATGACTCCCCGGAGAAGCAAACTCAGTTGTTTGAAGAATTCGGCGCTTACTGTAATGAGATGGAAGGTGCAGCCGTAGCCCAAGTCTGCGCCTTATGCAAAATTCCGTTTGTGGTCATCCGTTCAATCTCCGATAAACCGGGCAACCGGAGTAAAGTGATGTATGATAAATTTAAACGACTTGCTTCGGAAAGATGCGCCGGTTTTCTGGAGCATTTGATCGAGATTATCGAAGAGGAAGATCATTAAGGAAGAAAGGTGTGAATCCTGTGAATCAAGTAGAATCTTTTGAACTGGACCACCATCAGGTCACTGCCCCATACATTCGCAAAGCTAAAGTAATCGGCGTTAACCCTAAGTTTCCAAAGTGCTTAATCTCAAAGTTTGATGTGCGTTTTGCCCAACCAAACCAAAAGTTCATTCCCAACGATGCCCTTCATACCCTGGAACACTTATTTGCCACTTTAGTCCGGAAATATACCTCCGACTTGATCGATATTTCACCGATGGGATGCCGGACCGGTTTTTATTTTATCTTTTGCAATGATAAGAAGCTTTCCTGGGTAGCTCCATTGATTCGAAAAGCCTTACAAGAAATCCTCGAATTTACGGAAGCTATTCCCGGGGCTAGTCCCAAGGAATGCGGCAACTACCTTGAACACGATCTTGAATCCGCCAAACTATGGGCGGCCGAGTTCTTGAGTGTCCCTGAACCCGAAATTATTAATATTCACCGCCAACACTGGTAGATATATTCCTTGAACAAGCTTGGATAAGATGTTAAAATTATCTAAGAGTTTTACGAATAAAAGGAGGATGGCATAATGAACGGTTGGAAGTCTTTCTGCGATAAAGTTAAGATCGATCAGATTAACCCCGATCAATTAAAAGAGTTAGCCAATACTAACTTTCAAGAATATCAGGTTTACCCTGATTCCCTACAAGCAACTGCCGGTTGCCTTTTCTTTATCGCCCGTGAAAACGGAAAAAAATTCTTGGTAATTGTAAGTGATGGGGTTTTCCCAGTTAAATTCAAAGGTTCTGAATTTAACTTGGATAACGTCAAGTCCCTTGTTTGCGACCTGACCAATGAAAACTGTGACGCCCTGCGTGAACTATTCCCTTATACCAAACCCCAAAACCACTTGGGTATCCCGATCACTATCGGTTTAGGCGACCGGCTCGGCCTGGCTTCTCCCGGCCACATCCGGCTCATTAAAGAGCTGCCCGTCTTTCCGGTCCTGGCCCAGCAATCCATTCGCGAACTAAACCTGACCGGCCGGACATACCCGGATGTATTAGCCGCCGCTTCCTGGGCGGTTTTTCAGGAGGGCTACACCAAAGGTTTCGGCGCCGACGGCGACCATCTAAAGACCGCCGAGGAAGTCAAAATGGCCCTCGAGTGCGATTATACCATGATTACCCTGGACTGTTCCGAACATATTGACAACCCGGCGGCCGCCCTCTCCGCTGATGAGATCGCCGACCGCTATCAAAAACTTCCCCAAGAGGTCCGCGCTAAACTGGAAGCTAAATATTTGGGAAAAACCATTGATCTGAAAGGCGCCTCCCTCACCTTTAACCAAGCTGATTTCCAAAAGATCGTATTGGTATATCTGAAGGCCGTCAATTATACAATCGATTTATATAATAATTTGATTAAAAATTACAGCCGCAAGATTGATTTTGAGATGTCCATCGATGAGACCCTTACTTCTACTTCACCGGAGTCCCACTACTTCGTAGCCGCGGAACTCATCGATGCCGGTTTGGAAGTCACCAGCCTGGCTCCGCGCTTTTGCGGCGAGTTCCAGAAGGGTATTGACTACATCGGAGAACTGTCCCAATTCACCAAGGAATTTATCGCCCATTTCAAGATCGCGGAACATTTTGGCTACAAGATCAGCGTTCACTCGGGCAGTGATAAATTCGCCGTCTTCCCAATCATCGGCAAGGAAACAGGCGGCAAATACCATCTAAAAACCGCCGGTACCAACTGGTTGGAAGCGGTCCGGGTCATCGCTGCCAAAAATCCGGCTCTCTACCGCAGGATGCATCAATTCGCCTTGGAGAACCTGACCGAAGCCAGAAAGTATTACCATATCAGCGCCGATCCGGCCAAAGTTCCGGATATCAACAAAATGAGCGATGCCGAACTGCCCGGCTTGATGGATCTGGTCGATCCCCGCCAGGTACTACATATTACTTACGGTTTGATTTTACTAGCCAAGAACCCCGACGGCTCCTGGACTTTCCGGGATGAGATTTATGAAACCCTGGATAAATTCGAAGCCGACTATTACGACGCTTTGGAACGGCATATCGGAAAGCATTTGAAGCTAGTTGGAGTAATGAAATAACATGCATCTGACCCTGGAAACGATTAAAAACGACCCCCTGACCTCCGCCTTGATTGAGACTGCGGACCAGCATTTAAAGGCGATGGGTTATACCGAGCATGGTTTGCGCCATGTTAACCTGGTCTCAAACATTGCTCATAACATTCTGCTCCGACTGGGTTTCTCGGAACGCCAAGCTGAACTGGCGGCCATCGCCGGTTATCTCCACGATATTGGGAATATCGCCAACCGAAAGGACCATGGACGGTCCGGAGCAGTGATGGTCTTCAATTATCTCTTGGATAAGAAAATGGATCCCTACGAAGCAGCCACCATCGTCGGAGCTATTGGAAACCATGAGGAAGAATGGGGTGAAGCGGTTAATAACATCGCCGCCGCCTTGATTTTAGCCGACAAGTCCGATGTCCACCGCAGCCGGGCTAGGAATGATGATCCCGCTACTCAAAACATTCACGATCGGGTTAATTATGCGGCGGTCCATTCTTTTCTTAACGTTGACCCTAAAAAGAAAACCATCACTTTGGAGCTGAAGATCGATACCGGTATCTGTTCGGTGATGGAGTATTTCGAGATCTTCCTGAAACGGATGATGATGTGCCGCCGGGCCGCCGCCTTTTTGGAGTGCAATTTCAAGATTGAGATCAATGGAAATGTGATTTTATAGACTGTTATCAAATTTCAGAATTAACATAACCTTAATTCAAAATAAGTATTAACTTAATCTATTTCTGTTATTATATTAAGGACGGTAGCGATACCGGTGGAAACACTGAACCGAAAGTCCCCCGAAGACAAAGGGATTGCTCTTTAACGGGCTAGGTTTATCGAAGTTATAAAAATCAAAACCAGAACTTGACCTAAGTCTGGTTTTTTTGTTTAATTTATCAATGTATAAATTTCCCGTGTTCGTAAGCGATCGTAAAGTTCTTTTCTGCTTGGGCTAACAATTCTTCAGGCCTCATCAACCAACGGTTGCCATATTTCAAATAAACCTCAAAATAAAATTCGCCTAAGGCTTTATATAATCTCTAATTATCAGGGTTTTTGGCGATTAAGTCGTCCAATGTCTTGTTTATTTCAAATTTATAGTAGGAATAGATCCACCCTTGTCGCGAATTTCTTCAATGGTTTCCCCTGGTTCCAAGTCTTTAAAGCCGAACATCTGGTGCATCGTACTTACAAGGATGGAAAAACATAATCAATACGAGTATCTATTCTTCTTAATTCTAAATTTTCCCTTTATTATCTGCACTGCTTTCACCACCAAATTAATAGACATTTCCTAATCCACAAAATCAGCGATATCTACGCCATCAATGTCATCAACGCTCAACAAAGAAGGCCTTCCCAGATCGCTTCTGAAAAAGCCTTCAAAAAAATGAGGAGGTAAGTCTATACTCTATCCAACGGAGCGCTCCTCACTAAGTTTCAGATTTTATCCGGAAATCTTTGGTCAATGATGATCTCCTTCTCCGTGGGGATCGATTTTATTGCCCGCTTCGTCCACGATTTCGACCCGATCAAGCGTCACTTTAAACTGTTCCTTGATGGAATCCAGATAGATCCGGCGCAACCGATCCCGCTCGGCCAATTCTTCAGGAGAAAGCGACGCCTGTTTCGATTTGTGGTAAAGTTCGTTTAAACGCTTGATAACTTTTAATTCCGGCATGATTATCTACATTGAAAAACCCAATGTAGAACTAAGCCCCCTTCTGATAAACTTGTTTCAAATACGTCAGAATCTTCCGGGCCGCATTGGGCCTGGCCAGTTTACCGATGTTCCTGCGTAAAGCTTCCAAACGCCCTGGATCGGCCAACAAACCTTCCAAGGCCGCTCGGGCTTGTTTGGCGCTCCGCGCCCGCAAACCGGCGCCGTGTTTCAGTAAAAACTCACTGTTGCTAAACTCCTGCCCTGGGATGGGATACAAAATAATCAATGGCAAGTCCTTAGCCATCGCCTCGGTGGAAGTCAGCCCGCCCGATTTGGAGATCAGAATGTCGCTGGCTTCCATCAATTGATCCATATTCGTGACAAACCCATAGATCTGAAACCGGTGACGCGCTTTTTTAGTATGAGCGGTCAACTCCTGACGTAGCCCGGTGTTTTTACCGCAGACCACCTGCACTTGTAATGGAGCATCGATCTTTTCAATCTCCTCCACCAACTCTTTGATAGGACCTACTCCAAAGCCGCCGCTAGTAATCAAGATCGTAAATAGGTTCGCATCTAAACCGAGCCGCTCCCTCATTTCCACCTTATCATGATGGTAAGCGAACTCCGGATCGATCGGCAACCCGAATGTTTGCACTTTTTCAAGAGTCACACCTAATTTGGTTAACCGAGGAATAAGATCCTCGTTAGGAGCTATATAAAGGTCAACCCCCCGGTTCCTCCAAAAAGCATGAGGATAATAATCCGTGATGCATGTCGCCAGGAATGAGCCGAATTTACGCCGTCTCTTCAAAGAAGTGATAATCTCATTGGGTAGCCAGTGAGTGGTGATGATCAAATCCGGCTTTTCCTTGAGCAGATACTTCTCAAAAGATTTACAATTAATTGAATTGGTAATCCGCCTAAAAATTCTGACAAACCGGTCCACCGCTCTGGCATCAGTTAAATAGTATCCCATTCCGAACAACCAGGGACAGCGGTTTACCATAAACAAGTAAATCGCCGGATAGGACTTTTTAAAAAGCGGAGTCGTATAGTTCAAAACATCGAAAAGACTGACTGCAGCCTCGGGAAATACATCTCCGGTAACCTTATTAAGGGCTTCCGCCGCTCTCCGGTGACCTGCTCCCGCATCAGTATAGATAATAAAAATTTTAGTCAGGAAACTCATTCCTCTCTATGGTCGGTCTGTTCGATACTGTACTGTTTCGTTTACTAACCGTCTTAAGGCATGAAAAAACCAAAACTTATTTTGATTCATATATTATAATTTTTTCTGAAGCCTACGTCAATTTTTACTTTTTTAGCTGGTGCCTTTTTCTAGTTTTTTGTCCTCGGCTAACTAATTTGGTAAAACTCTCTTGATGTCATTATTCCTTCCGATCACTTCTTAAAGCCACAAGCGTTCTTTTCCCAGCAAATTACTAATATATTTCTAAAGGTGAATTGCCTTCCAGCAGCGAAAACAGCTCACATCTAAGTGAGGTGCAACATCTTGAAAACCAAAAAATGGCTGCTTTACCAGTTGCCTTTGATCATTCTTAGCGCTTTTATTCCTTTACCCCAGACATCAGCTGTGGAAGTCGCCTTCAACAACCCGACCCCACCCATACGGGGCGATTTTAGAATTCTTCCCAAACCCTCCCCTCCGGTGAAAAAATCCAATCGGTCCGAAATAGTAAAGCTGGCTTGGCCCAAACCCAACGAAGTAAAAGGCATCTATGCTACCGGTTGGATAGCCGGCTCAACCAAATGGTTTTCAAGGTTAATCCAATTCATCAATGAAACGGAAGTCAATGCTCTCGTAATTGATGTAAAAGACGATACCGGAACCATAAGCTATCAAACCCAAGTGGAACTAGTCAATCAAGTCAAAGCGACTGAAATCAAGATTAATGACCCGAAAACCATGATTCAGACTTTATACGAAAACCAAATTTATCCCATCGCCCGCATTGTTGTTTTTAAAGATCCTTTTCTGGCTAAAAAAAAGCCTGAATGGGCCGTAAAAGACATCGATGGCGGATTATGGAAAGACCGCAAAGGTTTAAACTGGGTCGACCCTTATAACCGAGACTTATGGGATTATATCATTAGTATCGCTGAAGAGGCAATTGCCATTGGTTTTCAAGAGATCCAATTCGACTACGTTCGTTTCACCAGTGATGGCGATATCAAACGTTGTGTCTATCCTTTCAACAATGGTGAAAAACCTGAAGATGTAATTCAAAACTTTTTGAAATATGCTCGTACCAAATTGCAGCCTTACCAAATACCTATTTCGGCTGATATTTTTGGGTTGACAACTAGCGTGCCCGATGATCAAGGCATTGGCCAACAATATGAAAAGATCGTCAGTAATGTCGATATCGTCTGTCCAATGGTTTATCCATCCCATTATGCTCACGGAACTTTCGGCCTGAAAAACCCTAATCGGCAACCATACGAAACTGTCTTCAAAGGGGTCAGCGACGCCAAAAAAAGACTGGATGATGCCGGCAATACCTCTACAATCATCCGCCCTTGGCTTCAAGATTTCAATCTCGGCCATCATTACGGCAGAGATGAAATCAAAGCTCAAATCAGGGCAGTCGAAGACGCCGGCCTTAAAGAATGGATCTTTTGGAACCCTAGTTGCCGTTATGATAAGGAGAAATATAATTGAGTCTATAAAAACTGCTTTGAAATTTCAAAAGCTTGGACCACATGTTCTTTGGCCTTTAGTAAATCCCGTTCCAAAAGAGCCTGATATAAAGCACGATGGTTCTTCAAAACTTGATTAGGGCCGATCATTTTTAATGCTTCTTTGATAGGCGGTTCGAATAATTGCATAATCAACTGGCTAATCCTGATGAAAGGAGAATTGTTGGAAATCTGCAGCAGCCTAAGATGAAACCGGAGATCCAAGTCTGCCAACAACTCCATGTTACCACCGGGAATGTTTTGTTCATACTCATTCAATTCGGCGGCCAGCAGTTGAAAATCTTCGGCGGTGGCTTTTTTAATGGCAAGCTCAATTGCGTCTACTTCTAGCAGTACCCGCAGCTCAAATAATTCTTCATTTGAGCCTTTCTCAATAATTAAATTAAAGACCAAGGGATTGAGCATCGATTGCGAGACTTCGGTGGCAATAAAGGTTCCACCTCGTTTCCGCGCGTTTAGAACCCCTAAACCGCATAGGGTTTTCAATGCTTCTCGCAGTGAAGTACGGCTGACTCCAAGCTGGATCGCTAATTCCGGTTCGGGAGGCAAACGATCTCCCGGTTTTAATTCGCCTTTGATTAACGATTGAGTAATCTTATCAATAATCTGCTGCACTACTGTTGTGGATTGAATCGGCTGAAACAATTAATCACCTCAAGTTATCTCCAGGGAAGATTAAGCCATCTGGCGTCAAATTCGATTCTAAGCGAATAAATTCCTGCCGGTAGGCTTCGGCCGGGTTCGGAGTATAATCGGTAAGAAATTCGCTCTTTAAAAGACTTTTCATCATAATCGGAATAAGAGTTGACCAAGGCCCATTCTTGGGAAAGCTGTTGATAATTTTGTCCATCCTTCGACCAGCGTAGTTGGGAAACGGGAATTTGATTGCTGGGATTGATAGCGTCTCTCAGATACGCTTCCCCCGACTTAATCCCCAAGTACCATGGCAAGATTGTCCAGGGAAAAGGGAATGTATTCTCCGTCACAACCGTCACCTCCTGGCTGCCCGAATAATATTCTTCCGGAGCTTCGGCGTCAACAATATTAAAAGAAATATTAGATGGAGTGACGTTAAGTCTGAGAAACGGCCCTAAGGCATAAATCGGCATATTCAATTTTGAAGCAGTAATAATTAAAAACAATCCGATAACTATGATAACTACTTTTAAACTTCTTAATTTTCTTTTAATTTTCATGTTTTTCATCCAATAAATAAAAGGACTTCCTTGATTTAACTAGAAATTTCTAAGTCATGAAAAAGCATTTGTCATGTATTCAAATATTAATTTCGCTAATTATTCTTAATCTCCTGCTTATATTAAGCGGATTACCGGTTTACGCCGGTGAAACCGTCTTGAATACTTCCCTTTCAGTTACAGTCCCTGATCAGCAAAATGGAAATCCGGGTGATTTTTTAACTTATGTCTTATCCTTTCAAAATCGAGGAGATTCTCCATTAGACTTACAGGTGGAATATATAACCGATCCGGACTGGAATATAATCGGAGATGCTTTAATTACCGTCCCCGCCAATTCCAAAAACTTTTTTTTCCCAGTTACCGCGATCATTCCCATCAATGCCCAAGCTAATATAGTCAAAAAAATTCAAATCGGGTTCAAGATCTATGGCGAAGCCTTTAATTTACCAATGGTTAGTATCCCCGTTTTAGTTAATCCGGTATCCACGATTAATTTCGGGACCCCTTCACCCCAAAGCGGGTTGAATGGATCAACCGTAAATTATAGTTTAGTAGTTACCAATAACGGCAATACCGTGGAATATTTCTCGGTAAAAGGAACATCTGAGAATGAGTGGCCTTTAGAGATTGGACCTTCCAGTTTTCAATTAAATCCGGAGCAGTCCCAGGCTGTTATTATTGAACATCAAATACCCGGTTATTCTGAAACCGAGTATGACCAAGTCAAACTTGAATTTTCATGGGGAAACGAACAAAAAATAATTCTTCTCACCACTAATATAACTGATAAGTTTGATAAAATGGCGGACCGTTATTATATTTGGCAAGGCCAGCTGTCAGCCTCGCACCCTGATATCACCGAACCCGGCCTTACCGATCCTAATTTATCTTTTTCCATGAACGGGCACTGGAAACCGGACAGCGCCTATCAGTTATATATCTCAGATCTTTTAAACGATCTGAATCGCCGTTATTATACTCATTTCAAATCCGATGGCTGGGATGTAAAAGCCGGAGATTTCTCCCTTCCCTGGGAGGGAATGATCGCGCCCAAGAGTTCCCTTGGGAATCTGAGGGTTGCTCATAATACCGGAGAACGTTCCTATGGTTTCTATGCTTGGGATAATCTTGAAGGTGATTCTTCCAAGCGCCCATTCGGCCTGGAACTATTTTTAAACGATAATTCCCGATTCAGTTTACTCAACGATTATTTAAATGACTCCGAACAAACCGTGTTCGAATGGGACTATCAAACCAATCTAAGATCCGGTCTAAAATGGTCCAACTCTCTGGCCTATAATGCTTCCGACTCCGACGGTTACGCTTTTGGCATCGGGATCGATCGTTACTACGGCAACTGGTACTTTACCTCTAGAGCCCAAACATTTAAAGAAATCTCCGATTACCTGGATAAAAAACGACTGCATCTTACCCTATACCAACCTTTATCCAATGAAAAGATGACTATTTATAATCAATTTATGTATGAAGCCAGGACCCTTGAAGACGCGGGTTCGGATCTGGCTTCTGAAATCACCGATTATGACGACTATTATATCGAAACCATATTCAACTGGCCATTCGGCCTTAATATACGTTTTTCTTATCAATATCAACTTGCTAATGGTTCTTTTTCAAAACATAACACTTCCTTCTTTGTGGAAGACGTTTTTGAAAAAGGCCGTTATCAACATGAATGGTGGCTTAATCATTCGATCGATAGTTCCGCCAGCGACGCTAATTCTAATTATACCAAGCTCAATTGGGAAACCGAGTATGCCCTGAGTAAAAACGAAGATTTACTCTTCAATCCCCAAATCGTTTCTAACTCAGCTTCCTCGGAGAATGAATCCAAGCTGGGATTTGGTTTTCAACAGCGCCTCTATCATAACAGTTTAGAATGGAAATCCTTATTATACCGTTATTTTACCTCGGAACCAAAACACAGTTTAGAATTTTCCCTTGATTGGCGCATCTATCAATACCAACTCGCATTGCAATATGTTGGAATTTGGAATTCCGATTACTCGGCCGATAGCTTAAATTTTGTTGTCCGTAAAAAGTTTTCCATTCCGATTCAAAAACCTTTGGGCGCCGTTGAGGGAGTCGCGTTTCTGGACCGCAACCAAAACGGCCAGCTTGATGATGATGAAACACCCCTCCGTAAAATGATCTTGGTCCTAGACGGATCGATTAATTTTGAAACCGACCAAAACGGCCGTTTTGCGATCTACGGATTAGCCCCCGGCGAACACCAAATCAGTTTAGACCCTTTATATGAAGTTATTTATCTGCCCGAAACACCGGTAACTACGGTAACAGTCAAACAGTACCAGACAACCCAGTTGGACTTGCCCTTTATCCGTTCCCAAAATATTACCGGAAAAATATATTTCGACCGTAATATAAATGGCGAGCAGGACCCTGGCGAACCGGATCTATCCGGGATTCCAATCGACCTGATAAATAAGGACCAAAAAAAAGAGTCCCGGGCTTATTCCAACCATAATGGACAATTTATCTTCTATCAAGTCGCTCCAGGCTTATACCGGTTTAGCTTGGATGACAATTTGCTCCCCGACAATATGCAAGCGCCGACTAATCTAGAAACAATTGCGATTGATTCCGGCAATTTAGAAGAATCTTCCTTGATTAAAATCGGATTATTCCCGTTTGAACGCCCCATCAATATTGTTAAAGAAGAAGCCAAACTATTACTAACCATGAGCCAGGAATTGATCAAACCCGGCGCCATTCTGGAATTAACAATCGAATCAAGCTTGCCTTTGCAAAGGCTGGAACTTATCTTACCTACTGGAGAAACAGTTCGACTTGAAACTCTATCCAATACTGTTTGGAACTATCGTTGGCGCGTCCCGCAGCAAATTCCATCAAGCCAAGTGAAGATCAAGTGTAGCGGTATTGATTTAAAAGGTAAAACTCATTTAGAAGAAGCTTTATTGGTGATTATTCCGTAATAAATGAAACACCCTCTAATTTGTTAGAGGGTGTTAATAAGGAGGAATTCTGTGTGTTCTATTCATTAAACAATAATTGATAACCAAGATTAATCTCTTTAGCCTTGTTTTTATTTACTTTCAGATAAAAACGATAACTATTCCAGTTGGAGCGTTCCCCTGTAATTAACATCATCTCTCCGGACCCAGCCTCCAAACAATGCCACACCCGATTGTCCTTCGACCATTCCATCCCGGCGCATTCACCGAACGGGATCGCTATAAAACGCCATTTTCGGTCGGAATTGCTTAAAATAACCACGTCGATGGTTTGAATCAAATGCTCGCCGTTAGCGATCAACGCTTTATTCTCCACATGATACCTGCCGATCTCCGCAATCCTAATCGCGACATCATGGGATGTTCCGGCGTGCGCTCCGCAACTAAGACAGCCTAAAATGATGAGCGCCAATATCCAATGAACTTTTCCCTTACATAACATAACCCTCACACCTTCGCGCGGGGGCCGTCAAAAATAAAACAACCCATTTTCGGCGGCCCGGCCATCATAGCTTTCGCTTTAGATCCGTGACTTTGCGTCTCCGGTTTTCACCGGATTTGCCTTTATCGAATAAAGTTGTCGAATGTACTTCTCGTGTAAAAATTATAACATTTTATTTAAATATTAGCAACTAAAATTATGAAAATATAGTTCATCAACTTCGATTTGCACAATGACATTGCAATCTGTTTCTTTGCTTATTTCTTTATTTCCAAAGTTGACTGGATCGCTTTTAAGTTTCTTTCCCCAAAATCGGCAATTGCCAAACCGATATAAAAGCCCGGTTTTAGATTGAGATTATGGTCCCCTAATTCAAATTCGCGAGTATAATCCGGAAGAACATAACCTTCCCGAAACTGTATTTGCCCTACGGTTTTACCCTGGCTGTCTTTCAGCTCCAACTTGCCTTTGAATCTTAGCATTGAGGTTCCGCTATTCTTAATCCGCAATGAAGCTTCCAACTTCTTAAGTTCTTGGTTCCAATCCAACCTAAGTCTTTCAATTTTACCGATTCCCGGAGGCGAGCCATTAATATCAATCCTGATAATATAAGCGACTCTACCGGCCATCATCACTTGAAATTGGCCCGGAGCAGCGCCTGGGGTTGGGTTGGTCTCAGCCATCAATGTAGCCCAATAGCTGCCTGATGCGTTTTGAGGAACTTTAATCGTATATTCAATTTTTTGGCCTCGTTTAGGCGGAAGACTGAAACTTCGCGGAAAAAAAGAAATCCATGAGGAAGCCGAACGCTTTACGGTCCCCATGGGGAGAAATTGATAATTTCCTAAGGTCGACAAAGACCAATCCATTGGATATATTTTGACCTGAATCGACTCTTTTTCAGAACCGAAGATATACATCTCTCCTTGATACTGCTCCCCCGGACTGATTTTAAGATTAATATCAGGCGGGCTAATACCAAGGTCTAACCCTAAAGCCGGGGTTAGCAAAAAAATATATAGCAATATTAAGCATACCCTAAAAGCTTTAGCTTTCAAATCAACTGTTCCCTTTTCTTAAGAATTAACTACCGCTGTATATGTAATAGTAGTGGTATAATTCCCGGCTTCTTGGGTTTCCGGAAGTTCTTCCAACCTGAATAAAACTGAATAATTATCCTTTTGCTTGCTGGAAAAATTGACTAACTCAACCGGAGTAGTGGCTAAGGGCAAATAAGAAACGCCATCGGTATCAATCTTCGCTTTAAGTCTGCTTACCGGAAACGTCTTGGAAAAATCATTGGAAGCAGAAGCTAAAACCTTACAGCCGTTGTTATTATTAGTCCTGACAGCAATTTGAACGGTGCTGTTTAAATCCTTATTAGCGTAGCCATTAACAAAATCGTTTTCATAAACTGTAACCGAAGCCGAACCGGTTACCGACACCCGGGCAAAGGAATTGATAGTTACGGTTACCGTGTGCGAATCAGCCGCCAGCCCCAGACTGCCGATACTTAAAACTAAGATTAGAGCCATAGTCCAAATTACTTTTTTCACGCTAAATTCCTCCTTAATAGTATAACATTTTATAATAAAAAACCGACGCAAAATAACGCCGGTTTCACTACTAACTCCATTAGGTTCAAGTGACCATGTACAAACCCAACTTCATTGCATCGAATATTAAATTAATATTTTTATTTTATTGTAATTACATTGATTTGTCAAGCTATATATATCACCCAGACCGCCGGACGAATACTGCGAAATGTGAAAAAAGCGATCCTCTTTCCATCCGGGCTCCAACTCAATGAACCGCCCACCAGACCCACTTTATTAGTGACGTACAAAATCTCTCCCGAGGTTAAATCTTTAATATATAAACTGCCCCGGTCATATCTTCCATTCCCTTCTTTTACCGGGACCCGGCTTGATATAAAGGCCAGTTTGGTTCCATCAGGGGAAAGGGCCGGAGTCCGGTTGTCGTATTGGTCGGCAATAACCGGTTCTTTCGAATCGGTATTCGGGTTATAAGACCAAATTTCTCCTTTACCAAAATCCATTACCTGATAATCCCTTCCGGAAACCGTAACCTTCTTTGGACTTGGATTAAGTTTGGTATAGTAAATCTTCCCGTTCCGTCCCCACCAAGGCGAATGTGTTAGTTCCCCTTCTTCCCCGACTATAGTTTTGATTTTCCCATCATCAAAGTTAACGATGAGTAATTGAGATTGAAATGGTCCTTGGCCTCGGCTAAAAACCAATTGGGTTCCATCAGGAGACCAAAACGGATCCCGGTCTGCCGGGCCTTGAGTAAGTTGTCGCCCCGCTCCTCCGGAAATTTCTTTGGCCCAAATAGCCGAGTTAGTGGAGTTTAATTTCCCGAAATTACGTCTGGTAATGGCAATCTTGGTTCCATCCGGAGACCAGCGAGGCGAGTAATCCATTAAATCTTCGGTATCGGTTAATTGCGCCGGTTTCTTATCCGAATTCAAACCCCAATACCAAATCTTCATTTTAGTCGCGTCTTTGCCCTGCTCTTTTCCGGCAAAAACCAGAGATTTCCCATCGGGAGACCAGTCACTCGCCCAAACGTCATAACTCTCCGGCAAAAGCCGAATTTCGGTTCCAGCCAGATTCTTAGCATAGGCTTGTACCGAAATAATGGGGCTTACCCCCTGAGCCTGCGCCAGTCCCGGAACAACACTAATGATCGTTAACAGAAAAATAGCAATGAACTTTTTCATCTTCATCCTAACCTATCTATTTCTAAAACTCATTTCGACCTTGGACAAATATTTCCTTGTTAATTTTATTTGGGAAAATGAGGAAACTAATCGACGCCGATTATTTTGATTTCCGGTACCAAATCCACCCCGTTTCGCTCTTTAATCATCTTTTGAATATGGCCGATTAAAGAGAGTACATCTTGAGCGGTAGCCCCTCCTGTATTTACAATAAACCCGGTATGCTTGGGAGAGACTTGGGCGCCCCCAATCGTATAACCTTTTAATCCGGCTTCCTCAATTAACGGCCCCACATAATATCCTTTCGGGCGCCGAAAGACACTGCCAGCGCTCGGCATCTCCAACGGTTGTTTGCTTTCCCGCAGGAAAGTAAGTTCATTTACCTTAGCGCGAACCAAGTCCACCTGTTCCCGATTTAAGGAAAAATCCACTCCGGTAATGATCTCATTGGTTTCTCTCTGGAACCTGCTAAATCGGTAACCTAAGTCTAAATCGGCTTTCTCAAACCATAAGATCCCCTTTCCTGTCCGGACCGCCTGGACCCTGGCCACCACTTGCGATATTTCACCATTATAAGCGCCTGCGTTCATATAAACGCCTCCGCCAACCGTTCCCGGTATTCCGCAGGCAAATTCCAAACCTGACAATCCTTGCCCGGCCAATTCTTTAGCCAGTTCAGCCAAGGATACCGCCGCGCCTGCGCTAACCATGGTCCCTTGTATCTTCCATTCGGCAAATTCCCCGCTTAGTCTGACCCCAACTCCGCGGATGCCGCCATCCCGAACTAAAAGGTTGGAGCCGGAACCAATAATTAACCATGGTAGGTTATTGGCTAGGCAAAACCTTAATAACCGTTCCAATTCCACGGTATTATTAGGTTCTACTAGCAGATCAACCGGGCCTCCGATTCTAAAAGTTGTCAATTCCGCCATCGGTTTGTTAAAACTTAATTTCAGATCGGCCAATTCTTCCCTGGCCTTTGCTTGCCAATAACTCATCGACCCGCCTCCGCCATGCCGTGACTTACTATTTTATTCTATCTTCCTTTCCCGAAAACATTCGAATATAACCCCTCCAATCAGGATACTATAGTTTTAATCTATATCTGAAATAGAAATAAACATTCTGTGTTTCCCTCCTCCATCCATGCCTTAGGTTAGGTGCGGAAAAAAGCATCAACAAAATTTATTTCAATTTATCTATTATACCAATCTCAAAATTGTCCTGCAATAAATGTAGAAAGGCGGATTTATGCAACTATTCCAACCAAAAAGAGCTTTTTTCGAAGCAAACGCCCTCGATTATCCATTGGGGCAAAAGATATACCGCGAAATGAATGAAGCTGGAATCCCGGTCCAAATCATCGGCTCCCATAACCGGGTGACCGGGATCCCGGGGGCTACTCCCCAACAAAGTTATCTTGAGGGTAAAAAAAGTTTAGTTGTCGGTGTTAAAAAGGACCTTCGCCTTGATACCTGCAAACCTTCGGCTGACTTTGAGTTTTCAATGGGCTCCAGTTGCCCCGGGGGGTGTCAATATTGTTATCTCCAAACCCATTTAGGACGGAAACCTTATGTACGCGTCTATGTGAATCTAGAGGATATTTTTCAACGGATTAAGGAAATCAGCGCTGAAAATTCACCTCAAATCACGACTTTTGAAGCCGCAAGCACTTCGGACCCATTGGCAGTTGAGCATATCACCGGTTCTTTAAGTAAGACCATTGAGTTTTTCGGAAAGCTTGATCAAGCCCGGCTACGGGTAGTAACCAAATTTGCCTCAATCGAACCATTGCTAAAAATAGATCACAATCGCCACACCAAATTTCGCTTTAGTTTAAACACTAGTCCGGTAATCCAAAAATTCGAACATAATACCGCGGGTTTGGCGGAACGGATTGAAGCAGCTAAACAAATGGCCCTGGCCGGATACTCCCTGGGCTTTATTATCGCTCCACTATTTGTTTACCAAAATTATGAATCAGACTATACCGACCTTTTCAAAAGGTTGGCCAAAACCCTCCAACCGCCTCCTAGGGATTTAAGTTTTGAACTGATCACTCACCGCTTTACCAAGAGCGCCAAAAAAGTGATTCTTGAGCGTTTCCCCAATACCGGTTTGGACTTGGATGAAAATAAACGTCGTAAAAAATATGGTAAATATGGACTAGTAAAATATGTTTATCCAAAAAATGAATATCAAAATTTAAAAGAAACAATTCTAAAATTATTGGGGCGCTTTTTTCCTGCGTCCCAAGTTGAATACTTTACCTAACATTCACATCCAAAAAAACCCGCCTTTAGTGGGCGGGTTTTGGTTCAGCCGGCTACGACTCCGTCTGACAATCCAATTCTATTGTCTCCAACTGAAAGTTCTACCGATTGGGTTAGAAGGTCAGCATAGCTGTATGATATCCTTCGCTCCACTTGCCTTTCTTTAAAACAAACCACGAAAACCTTTGGATAAGTCTGTTCTAGGATGCCTTCAACTTCAAAAATTCTTTTTCGACCACGATTGGCTTTTATGCGAATCGGTTTCCCTACAAATTCGTCTAAATCTTCGCGAATCCGGTCTAGAATCCCAACCTCATCCACTCGCTTCACCTTCCTTCAACACTTGCATCCAAGTATAACATGCTTGTCTACAAATGTCAAGCCAAATATTATAACCGTAACAATCGTATTTGTCAATGCTTTTATCTAAAATTCCATTTATTTTGTGTACTTGTCAGCGACTTTAGAAGCCCCATAGGAGTCCGGTTTGATACGGGCCCCAAACCCACTACCGTTAACCATGCCGACAACTTCCCTGATAATATCCTTGGTTTTGCCTTGTTCCCCTACATCCAGGTGAATCTCAATATTAATCTCGGGTAAACCTTCGTCCGAAAATTTTTCAGCGATTTTGGCCGCCACATTCAAACTCTTAGCGGTCTCATAAAATATTCTCTGCTTCAAGCTAAGCTTGGTCTGCTCCCGTTCTTTATGATAATAAAAACGTCCTCCCTTGCCTTCCCGTAAAATAATAATCGCCGTTACATAACAAACCTCTTCCCGCAGTTGGGAATCGGTGCCTACAATTAATTTATAATTCGATTTGACGTCGTCATTGACAAATGCCAAAACATCATCAAAAACCTGGTCAAAACTTAATCTTCCTTTAGTAGGGCTAACAAAATCCATCTTTTGTACCCAATCCTTCAGCTAAACTCCAAAACTCAGTTACCGATAGGGTTTCCCCGCGACGGTTAGGATCAATCCCCTTAGTTTTTAAAAATAATCCCAATTCATCCTTGGATTGAAAAAAATCGGCAGAGGCTAAAGCGTTTAAAATGGTTTTTCTCCTTTGTTGGAATGCGGCTTGAACTACCTGAGAGAGTCGGGGATAGATAGACTTGACTTCCGGAGTATGATAAGGAGTGATTCCGACGATAGCCGAATCAACCTCCGGTTCCGGATAAAAAACCCTTCGGGATACGTTTCCGACTTTTTCAACCTTCCCATAAAAATTCAACATCACTGTTAAAGCCCCATAGTCTTTCGTTCCCGGTTTGGCTGAGATCCGCTGGGCAACTTCTTTTTGGACCAAAAACACCATCCGTTCCCAATTAATTCCGGATTCCACTAATTTAAAGATGATCGGGGTCGTTATGTAATAGGGCAGGTTAGCGATTACTTTAAGCCCTCCTTCGGGGCCTTGGACTAATTCAAAAAGATCGGCCTCCATGATGTCCCTATTGAATAGTCGGAGATGGCCGTAATCTTTAAAACGCTCTTTTAAAATAGAAAAAAAGCCGCGATCATATTCGACTGCCACTACTGTTCCGGCCTGTTCCAACAAAAATTCAGTTAAAGCTCCCAACCCCGGACCGATTTCTAAAACCAAATCCCCGGGCTTGATCGAACCCGCTTCAACTATTTTCATAAGAAGGTTACTGTCTGTTAAAAAGTTTTGCCCCAGGCTTTTACGCGGGGCCAAGTTTCTTTCCTTAAGAATTTCCCGAATTGTCTTGGGTGATTGTATTTTACCAAAGGCCATCTTTACACATCCGAGCTTATTATTGCCAGACGATTCTTACTTATGAGCGGCGCCGATCTTTAAAATAATTGCTCCCGGGCATCGATTGGGCATACTTAAGGACTTCAAAGCCAATCAATTCCGCCTCAAGCCAATCATTGATTATCCTCTCTTCGTTACTGACGACGCCGATGGCCAGAGTCATCACCGGCCATTGCTCTACGATCCCTCTCCGGTTAGTGACGACCATTCCCCCTCGTTTACGGTCTTCTTCATTGTAAAAAGAGATAATTTCCCGGTCAAAACCGTCAATTAAGTTTTGACTGATTTCTTGAGTGGGTCCGGGGCCTAATAGAATAACAAAATCATCTCCGCCCAGATGATAAATGTCCGGGAGGGAACCCCCCATTTTTTCTGTTTCTTCTTGAATTAGCTTCGCTAAAAAACGAATGATTTGATTGCCTTGTTCAAAACCATATGCCCGATTAAAGGTAGCAAACCCCTTAATATCGCAAAAAAGAAGGTTGAACAACTTCCCATCTTTAATCCGATAAGTGATCTCTTCTTGGAGCTGGTTTTGGCCAGGCAATTCGGTCAGCGGATTAATTTCTTTTAAGACCTTTGACCTGATGATTTGAGCGTTGACTCTTCCCAGCAAGGCCTTGGGAGTAAAGGGTTTAACGATAATATCATTGACTCTGATCCCGATTTTCTTAAACTCTTCTTCATCGAACTGCGCATCGACCATGAGAATGATCGGTGTGTTCTGCAATTTGAGAGTCTTTCTCATCTCAGAACAAACCTGATAACCATCGATCTTCGGTAATTTATAATTTATCACCAGCAACTCGGGAGGATTATTGGCGATCTTCTCTAGAGCTTCTTCGCCGTCATAAGCGGTAATTATCCAATAGCCGGCATTGGAAAGCTTGATTACCGCCAATTCGACAATCCTAGTCTCGGAATCGACAATTAACACCCGTGCTCCTTCCACAATAACCCCTCCGTATTAAATCAGATCTCATAATCAGCTCTATAGCTTTAACTTTGTTAAATATAGTTCATAAACTGTAACTTGAAATAAGGCGAAAAAATATTATTATTTTTAATATTCGACAATAGCCTTTCGTTTCCTCCAATTTGAAAATATTTCGGAATTATCCCTTAGCTCTTTTTTCAAGAACGCTTTGGACTTTTTTCAACCATTCCAGTTCGGATTGGAAAAATCCAATCCGGTGTTGAATGATGAGCATTGCAAATACCGCGTCTTCCGATAATGTTTTGTCTTTCGCATTATCTAAATGGAACTGTTCCAATTCCGCTTCGATTTGCTTTATTTGATTTGCGATCAAAGCCTTTAGATTAAAACTTTTATTAGTAATGGCGTAAACCGCCAGAGCAACGTCAATGTTGAAGTAGACATTCTGAATTTTAAACCTTTCCTCCGTCAATTCCTCTTTTAAAGTCTTTTTACCGGCAGAAGTAATTTCAAAGACTTTTTTATTAGGACGGTTATCCGATTCCACCATTCGGGCTTTGACCCAACCCCTTTCCTCAAAATTTTTGAGAAGCCGGTAGACATATGGCATACTTACGTTGATCCAGAGATTGGCATTGGTCTCTTCCAAAAACTGTGATATTTCATAACCATAACGCGGGCTCTGACTGATTAAGCTCAGGAGAAAAATTTCAGTTACGTTCATCTCTTCCTTTCCTTCCTTATATTAACTGTTATTATACTTATATAATATAACACTAGTTTAATATTTGTCAATTATAATATTGTATGTATGATATAATAAAAACCAGGGTTATCCTGGTCTTCATTTTAAAAGATTTTTAGTTTATAATTGATTATTCTTCACTTCTAAAATAGCTTTTCTTAATAATGGTTTCCATTTCTTGTCGACTGATCTTCCCGTTTAAATAATTTTTCAAGCCCGGGTAAGTCTCTCCTCGATAGTTTTGGCCGGTTTTGATTTCAACCGGATCCCCCCGGCTAAGCCAATCGGTTAATTGGCCGCAATACCCCTTGCCGAGGTTGGCTGACCATCTTTCAGCAGCAACCGACGCAGCCGGAATGACCTTCAGCCGCTCCCAAGGGGCGGTTTGGGGATAAACACTTATATAATAGGCCAAACGCGTCGCTGCCGCAATTTGATCATCCCCATTAGTCTTTTTGTGCCGGTAAACACCGATTACTCCACTTTCAACCGGTAGGATGATCTTGCCCGGCGTTTCGGATGGAACCGGCAAAATCACTGGCTCCCAAGGGATTCTCCTTTCAATTGCTTTCTCTTTAACGAAATCATAAACAATAGGCCTGACTCCACCGATAAACAACGTTTTCCCCGACAAAAAGAGTTGCAACATATTGCCTTCATAATCCATTTTCTGCGGCAAAGGGCCGCTAATTAAGTTAATAATATCCAAAACCCGCCTGCCCTTATCCTCTGTCGAATTACTGCAAACCAAGAGTAACTGAGGTAAAATTCCTTTGATACCGTAATTACCAATACAAACCGGTTCGGTCTTTTGCTCTATTTTGGATAAATCTTCCCAACTCCAACCTTGTTTTTGAATTTTTTCAACGGACAACCCCTCTTTTTCCATTAAAAAACGGTTCCCGATCCAAATCCCAGGAGTCGACCAACGCGGTAAAGTCAGTTGGTGTTTTTCCAGAGTAAACAGGTTTTTTAATTTAGGATAATAAACATCTAACTCTCGGGGTTTCAAAAAAACACCTGCCGGTATCTGCCATCGATAGTTAAACTCCGGAGTATCATAAGCCGAACAATAAACATCAGGCGCATTCCCAGTGGCCAGAGCTTTGGCAAATTCCTCCGGTCCGTCCTGGAAATCCCACAAATGAACTTCAACTTCTATATTCGGATTTTCTTTTTCAAAATCTTTAATTACATCCGCAATAAATGGTGGATACCAACTTTCACCGTTAACTCCCGGCCATTGATAATCCCATAACTTTAAATGATAGGTTTTTTTAGGATCAATTTTCGATCGGTAATTAATGAGTATCGAATGTTTTCCTAAACGAATCTGGGGCCGCCTCAAATAACCGGCGCTTAAAAAGCCTATCAAAAAAAAGAAGATTACTAGGATTACACTAAGGGTCTTTCTCCTGATAACAATCATCTAACATCACCTCTAAATTAACGCAACCCTAATAAATATTGTTCATTTGTAGTCGCCTTACCGGTAACCGCTAAACCGTAAAAAACTTGAAGCCGGCTGACTGCCAATTCGGTTCCGGCCCCATACCGGGCATCGGCCATTCCAGGATCGAAACCCGCCTTTCTTAATGCAAACTGTAAAAGTAAGACATCTTTACCGGTGGACTTAAGCTGAAACTCCCGGCGTAAAGGCGCCACCGGCGGATTTCCCAAAATATAAACCGGAGTACCCACCTTTACCACTTTATAAAGTTCGACGACATGATGATTGAACATTCGGATACATCCATGACTGGAACCGTAACCAATCGATCCGGGCTTATCAGTGCCGTGGATCCCATAAATCCCCCAAGGGACGTTAATCCCCATCCACCTAGCTCCAAAACCCCCACCCCAGCTTCCACCTTTATGAATAATCTTCCATTCACCGATCGGTGAAGGTGTTTTACGGGTCCCAATCGCCACCGGATAAGACTTAACCTCACGGCCATCACGGTAATATGTCAAACGGCAACTCCTGGTATCAACTACCATTTTTTCGTTTTGTACCAATGGGATGGCTGATTCAATCACCCCTTCATCATTTATCAAAAAATCTTCGCCATCTTCACAAGTAACCCTTTCACCACTGTGAACCAACTCTACCCCAATAAATATAATGAACAATACCAAAAAGGATATCATCATTAAAAGACGTAACTTCACTATACTTCCTCCCCGATTCTAATTCTTTAATTTTTATGTTACAAAATTTAAAATTATGTTTGGCTTGACTTTTGTTTTTCCAAATTCCTCTTACCAATGTCTGATAAGGTTACCTAAAATTAATAAAAGACGCTTTCGCGTCTTTTAAGTCGTTCAGTCAAGGTTAAATTATTGCTAATACTTAACTCTTTTCCCGGTAGTGATATAAATGGTTTCTTCTCCAATATTGGTAGTGTGATCCGCGGTCCGCTCCAGCCATTCGGCAATCACTAAAAAACGCGAGGCTTGATATGCCCGACGGGGATCGGCCTCTTTTCCGATGATTCGGATAAGTTCATCGCATATTTCAGCATGAAGATTATCGGCTTCCTCGTCTTTACGGCATACGGCTTCCGCTAAATCCGGGTTTTTATCTATAAAAGCTTTTAAAACCGTGGCTGCCATATTCATGGCCAAACTAGCCAATTGAGGAATACGAACCAACGGTTTCATATATTGCTCATTCTTCAATTCCAAAACAACTTCAGCGATGTTGGTGGCATAATCACCGATTCGTTCAAGATCTCTGGCGATTTTGATCGCTGCTAATTCCCTTCGGACATCGAATCCGACCTTGGCCCCTTTTGCGGCGAGCCGTTCGACCTCTTCCTGGATGACGATCTCCAGGTTATCGATTTGGTCATCCTTTTCAATTACGATTCTAGCCAAATCCACGTTATGGTCCCGCAAAGCTTCGATAGCCATCTTCATAATCTCTTGGGCCAAATCACCCATTTTCAATAGATACTGTTCTACTTTGTCCATATTCCCTTCCGCAGCAGTCATCATGTCACTCCTTTAACCCTTAATGACAAATATATATGATTAATTGCACATGCTCCACCATAATTCCTACCTCTTTTTAAAAAATATTAGTTTCATTTCAAAATATGACCATCCTTATCGGCCTGGATTGGTTTAAATCGGCCCTTTCCACATTATCAAAGCATCCTCGTTATTATCAAGATAATACTTCCGCCGCACTCCCATATGGACAAAACCCATCTTTTGATATAGTTCTTGGGCTTCGCTGTTCGTACGCCTGACTTCAAGGGTTAAATACCGGACTCCCCTTTCCTTTGAAGCCGCAATTAACTGATCCATTAACCTACGGGCTACACCTTGCCGCCGGTATTGGGGATGGGTAGCTAAGTTGGTGATATGTCCTTCGTCAAAAACGACCCACATCCCTACATAACCCATGATGCGGCCGTATTCATTTTTAGCCGTTAAGTAAAAAGCCCGCTCATTTTCTAATAGTTCATACAAAAAAGAATTACGGGACCAGGGAGTGGAAAATGCCAGCGCTTCGATGGCCAATACTTCATTTAAGTCTTCAAGTTTCATCGGAACGACTTCGATCCGCATTCATCCGTTCCTCCAAACGCGCCTCAGCCTCTACCTTTCGCAGATAACACGGGCCTAGGTCCTTGTTTTCATTCTTATTTTCAGTAAGCCATTGTTGGGCGGCGATCCGCGTTAAGTTGGCTGCCGATGGCCGGTCCCAAACGGAAGGCCCGATTTTAAATTGGGAATTTTTTTCCCAAATGTCCCGATATTTTTTTCCGCCATCGCCGAGGATCAAGACATCCTTCAAGGCAGCTAATTTCTTAGCGTAACTCTCAACCTCAGTATAACATGGGGGCCAATATTCTTTTAACCCTAGAGCGCTGTTTTGATATAAAGCGGCATACACCCATCCACGCCGGGCATCTATTACAGCTACCACCCAATCTCCGGCCCGATAGCCGTTTTCCGCAATAATCCGTAAAGTGCCGATGCCCATTACTGGGATCTTTAATCCTTCAGCCAACCCCCGGACTGCCGCCAAACCTACCCGAATCCCGGTATAAGAACCGGGTCCGGTCCCGGCGGCAATTAAGTCCACTTCATTCAAGCTCTTACCGGACTTATCTAAAAATTGATTTAATATTGAGAGCAAGTATTCTCCGCCGCCTTTACCGCTTTTCAGGGATAATTCAAAATAAATCTCCCCTCCATCGCCTAAAGCCATCGCCCCCCAGGGGGTAGCCGTATCAAGACCTAAAATCAACATTATATATCTCCCCGATTAAACGTCTATATCGCGCTCCGGAAGGAATAAAAGTAACGCTCCTGGAATCTACCGCCTCGCAAAACCCGATTAGGATCTCCAAATATTCATTAAAAAGCCGGTCTTTCACAAAATCACCCCACTCGATTACCGTCACTCCTTCCATGGCCAGATCATCCAGTTCCAACATTTCAACATCCAGTCCGGACCCCAAACGATACAAGTCTAAATGATTTAAAGGAAACCTGCCGTGGTAGGTTTTGAGCAAGTGAAAAGTAGGGCTGGTAATATCGGACCCAATCCCCATCCCTTTGGCGATTCCCTTTACCAAAGTGGTTTTACCGGCGCCAAGATCTCCTGATAAAAAAAGGAGATCCCCGGGTTTGACCCGTTCTCCTAAAAACTCTCCTAATTTAATCATCGCTTGATCTGATCGGATCTGCAGTTCCAGCATAGTTCCCTCAATTAATTGATCTCGTCCTGAAATCTGTCTGTCGTAAATAATATAACGACTCTAAGATTATCATAATCCGGTCTTTTTAGTCAACATCCCGCCGCTAAAATATTCTGGTTTAAGGATACTTTATTTCGACATGCTTCCACGAAATCCTTGAAAATTTGATTCATCGCCGGAATATGAAGCAACCGCTCGGGATGCCATTGAACTCCGAGGACAAAACCCTTCTTTCCTTCTACCGCCTCGATCAAACCATCCGGACTGATTCCACTAACGGCCAATCCTGCTCCTAAATCTTTAATTGCTTGGTGATGGGCGCTATTGACCAGTGTTTCTCCGCCAAAGATCTCCGCCAGTCGGGTATTTTCCTTAAAATAAATCGAATGTGAAGCCTCGTGAGCGATGGAATCCCCTTGATGCGCTCCGGAATGGGGAAGTTCCGTGTCTATATCATGATATAGGGTGCCATGAAGGGCCACATTTAGCGCTTGAAGTCCCCGGCAAATAGCTAGGACCGGCTTTTCAGCCTTTAAGGCCAGCCTTACTAAGGCAATTTCAAACCAATCCCTTTCTTCATCAACATTCTCGAGGAACAAAGGAGTCTGTTCCTGATGAAAATCCGGCCCTAAGTCGCCGCCACCGGTTAATAATAAACCATCACAATATTTCAGACTATCGGTTAATAACTCCGAATCATGGCTGATCGGAATTAGTAACGGCGCTCCCGAATTTTCGATAATTGCCCGGACATATTCTGTCCGTAGATAATACTCTCCAGCCCATCTTCTTTGATTACAACTGACGCCGATTATCGGTTTCATAGGTTTTCCCCCGAATCTCTATAAAATAAAACAAGCCAGTCCCATGACCGACCTGTCTCTTAATTCAATTCTTTTAAGCTCAAACTGATTCCTAAAGCATTATTAACTTTGGCCATGGTTTCTTCATCAAGATGGCCGATGCGTTCCTTTAATCTCTGTTTGTCGATAGTACGTAATTGCTCCAAAAGGACCACCGAATCTTTTTCCAGTCGGTATCGGTTGGATTTCAATTCAATGTGAGTGGGTAGTTTGGCCCGTTTAATTCTGGATGTAATGGCAGCGATGATTGTAGTTGGACTATAAGTGTTCCCGATATCATTCTGAAGAATTAACACCGGTCGGAGACCGCCTTGTTCAGAGCCGATCACCGGGTTCAAATTGGCATAGAAGATATCTCCCCGACGGACCATTATTCACTATTCCCTTTTCTCAAGGTAGTCTTCATAGCTCTCCAATGTTTGAAGATCTTGCTCCAATCCGTCTTCTGCCAGCTTCCGGTTGATTACCGCCGTCTTCTCATATCCGGACCGCCACTTTTCTAACTCCGCCAGTCGGTGGCGTTCCCTGATTAAAAGAAGCATTGCTTCACGAACAAAAGCGCTACGGTTTCCCTCTTCCCGGCGTACGATTCCGTCCACCTCTTGGAGGAGGCTATCGGGCAAACTGACCATAATCCTTTTGGCCTGCGCCATTACTCCACCCCCGCAAAGCTTTCTACGCTCTCTTTATTATATACACTTTCGGCAAAATCAGTCAAATGGGATTAGTTTAATTTTAGGAACTAAATTAATTGGCTTCTACTCCTGGAAAGTTATGATTAGTAAAATGCCTTCTTTTAAAGAAATTCCAACTGTCTTTCCGGTGCATTCATTATGAATCCCCAGGGTCTGGTGAAAATACAAGTCAGCGTTATTTAAGGGAAATTTCAACCCGCTGGTCGTAACCCCCGATACCTTAAGGGTTAACGGGATTAAAGAAAGACCCATTCCCCCCTCGCTTGAGATCCGGATATCCCTGTTAGTGATGGTCGCTTCCTGCCTGGAATCGATTAGAAAAGCGGGTACCCCTTGTTGACAAGCTTTTAATAGTAAACCGATATTCCCTAGAGTATGATCGAGCCGTTCTCCCAATCCTCCGAGGATCCTAATCTTAGTTCCTCCCCGGGCTAAAGAAAGGTCAACCGCCAGCTCAATATCGGTCTGGTCTTTGGCTATTGGATAAGTAAGAAGCTCCACTCCGGCCTGGCATATTTCTTGATGGATTTCCGGGGCTAAAGAATCGAAATCACCCATTAAAATATGGGGGAACTGTCCAATATCATACAAATATTTCCCGCCGCCATCCGCCCCAATAATTAGATCCGGTCCTGACTCCAATTCCCGGTTTAATTGGTCCAAATCCACCGGCCCGCCTCCGACAATTAACACTCGCACGGCAATCCTCCCCTTTATAAAAAAACACGGCTTTTGGCCGTGTTTTCCAATTAACGTTTTGAAAATTGTGGGGCTTTTCTGGCTTTTTTCAAGCCGTACTTACGCCGCTCTTTCATTCGCGGATCCCGGGTTAAAAAACCGGCTTTTTTAAGCGGCGATCTAAAATCATCTTCGACTTTTAACAAAGCTCTGGAAATTCCATGCCGGACCGCTCCGGCCTGACCGGTCATTCCTCCACCATGGACGTTCACCAAAACATCATATTTGCTTTCAGTATTAGTGACTACCATCGGTTGTCTAACGGTAAGTTCCAGTATTTTACGTCCAAAATAATCTAAAACCGGTTTACCATTAACAATCACATTGCCTTGGCCTGCTACCAATCTTACCTTGGCAACTGAACATTTTCTTCTACCTGTTCCGTAATATACTGATTTGGTACTTTTTTTAGCGCGTGCCATCCGTCATTCCTCCCCTTCTTAGGCCTGAATTTCGAGTTTTTTCGGTAATTGAGCCGCGTGTGGATGCTCATTTCCGCGATAAACTCTTAATTTTTTAATCATTTTACGGCCTAAGCGATTATGGGGAAGCATTCCCCAGATGGTTTTGGTTAAGGCGTATTCCGGTTTGGTCTTCAATAAATGGCCGTATTGAATCTCTTTTAAACCACCGGGATACATTGAGTGAGTATAATGGATCTTGTCCTGAGCCTTATTACCGGTTAAGATTACTTTCTCCGCGTTAATAATGATAACGTGATCTCCGCAATCCACATTAGGTGTGTAAATGGGTTTGTGTTTGCCACGCAAAATGGTAGCTACCGCGGAGGCTAAACGACCGAGAGTTTTCCCTTCGGCGTCGATCAAAACCCACTTGCGCTGAACCTCTTCCGGTTTAGCCAAAAATGTTTTCATGATATCCTCCCCCTGCATGAATGCTGTTAATCTCTCGATCAACTAAATTCGTCCCAAAAAACCAAATTCTCGTTTTCAACCGAATTAAATTAGTTGTTCGGGAAAAAAGGGCCGTAAATTTTACGACTTTTTTATTATACCAAAAGGATTTCCTAAAAGCAAACAATATTTATGAAATATTATTTGCTCCCATCCAAATTTGGCATCTTTCGGCCTCGGATCGGTAAAAGTCTCTCGTTAAACGGATCGAACAGGTCCGGGGGCAGATCTAGTTTCTTTTCTACATCTTGTTTCAAACGATACTTACGAATATCATATCGGTTGGTTGGGTTCCAAAAAATCCATTCTTGGAGCCCCGCGTCTTGCACGGCCTTGATTTGGGCCAACAACTGTTCTCTGCCATAACGGTTCCGCAACGAAAAATCTTGGAGCCAAGGCCGGATGATTACCGGCTTTTTTAAAGTAGCCGCTTTCCGTTTGGCGTCCATCATACTCCGGTATACAGTTTGATAGGGATTTCGATCCGGATCCGGAATGTTAAAATCACCCCGGTTATAATGGGATGGATAAACCATTGGGCAGATAATATCGACATTTTCAGCGATTTTTTCAAAAACTTGACCAATTCCCATGTCTTTCTCGGCCGAGCAAGTTAAGCCGAAGACATCAGCGGATACTTTTACCCCCAAAGGTTTCAGCTCTTGGTAAGCATATTCCAAAAAATCAGCAATGGTATCGGATTTAGATCTTCCGTTTGAAAAAAAATAACGGCAGTCTTTAATCACTCCATCACTGGTAAATCGGACATAATCAAACTGGATTTCTTTAAATCCAAAACCGGCAGCTTCTTTGGCTACCGCCACATTATACTCCCAAACATCCTTATTATAAGGATCTACCCAAGCAAGACCTTTAAAATCCTTCCAAATGCCTCCTTGGGCGCTTTTAACAGCCAAGTCCGGCCTTCTGCCCGCTAAATGTGGATCTTTGAAAACTACGATTCTAGCTATGGGATAGATATCATTACGATGTAACAGATTAGCGACCTTTACCGGATCAAACTTCGGGTGACTAGCGCCGACGGTCCGCGCCAGTGGCACTTTACTATGGTAACTGATCCGGCCCGAATCATCTTTAACGTCAATCACCAAGCTATTAACTTCAGTCTTTGCCGTAAAATCTACCATTTTTTGAAGAAAGTCCGCCCTGCCCGTCATCCAACCGGTAGCATAAACACCTCTAACAATCGGAACTTCATCGCCTAATAAATTTAAAAACGGACCCAGATGTTTAAATAAATCGGATTGATCTCCTAAACCACTATTCTTTCTAGGGATGGTCCGATCTGGATTGGTGTTTGGTTCTAAAGGAATGCTCATATTAATCAAATGACCGCTATCTAAGGGTTGTTCGCTTTTTACCGGTTGCCCCCCCGTACTTAACAGAATAATCAAGCTGAAGCTAATGAAGAGCACATAAACTTTGGCTGTTTTTAACATTACCCGGCTGAACCTCCCTGGATGATGTGATTTAATAAACTTATAATAAAATACGTTATTGTCCAGTAAATACCTGCATAAATCGGAAATATTTTTTAAATATCGCTAAAAAAGCCAGCGCGTAAAGGGCTGGCTACTAAAGGAATTGAATTTCCAAACAAATTATAAAGTTTTAGCTGATCGCCGAAAACCTATTGCCAATTTGCTACATGAACAACTTTAAATCCTTTAGCTTCAATCTCTTTAATCAGCTTTTCCTGTTCGCTGCCTTCGAGACGTAAAACTAACTGCCCTTGTTTGTTGGGGCGGTGGAACAATGCTAAAGAAATAATATTAACTCCCTGTTCTTTGATGATCTCGGTAAGATCGGCAATTGCTCCGATCCGGTCTTCGAAATCGATGGACAGACGGGTCCCAGTCTGTTTCAAACCCATCAAATCCAAAAAGGCGTCGAAGATATCGGATTCAGTGATAATTCCAGTCAACTTCCCATTTTCAACCACCGGAAGAGCGCCTACGTTCTTATCCCGCATAATCAAGGCCGCCTCTTCCAAAGTGGCGTCAGGAGAGATAGTGATCGGATTTTTAGTCATTCCATCTTTGACTTGTATTTTTGAAAGTACATAATTTAATTCCCAAACGCTTAAGGTGGTAGCCGCCGATGGAGTTACTTTTAAAAGATCTTCTCGAGTAATAATCCCGGTTACTTTTCCATCTCTAACTACCGGAAGTCTGGAGATATTATTTTTTCGAAGCAGTTCACCCGCTTCAAAAACCGGCATATTCTCGGCAATCGTGAACGGATTGACCGTCATGCATTCTTTTACTAACATGAACAAGCCTCCTTCAACTTGGTCTTTACATATATATTCGGCAGAGTTTCTCTTTTATTAAGAAATTTAACCTCCGAGATAAGCCTTGCGCACTCCTTCGCTGGCAGCCAGTTCTTTGGCGCTCCCTTGAAGCGCTATCTTACCGGTCTCCAGTACATAAGCGCGGTTAGCTATAGATAAAGCCATATTAGCATTTTGCTCCACCAATAAGATAGTAGTCCCGGCTTGATTTATAATCTTAATAATCGAAAAAATTTCTTTGACCAATAATGGGGCCAATCCCATTGAAGGCTCATCCATTAACATCAACTTCGGCCTGGACATTAAAGTCCGTCCGATGGCCAACATTTGTTGCTCGCCGCCGCTTAAGGTACCGGCGATCTGGGTTATTCTCTCTTTTAACCGGGGAAAATGGTTGAAGACCATTTCCAAGTCATTTTTAATGCCTGGTTTGTCCTTGCGGATATAAGCCCCCATCTCCAAATTTTCTTTGACCGTCAGATTGGCAAAGATCCTTCTTCCTTCAGGCGCCTGGGCAATACCAGATTTAACGATCCGGTCCGGGGATACGCCACGTAATGATTGGCCTAAAAATTCAATCTTCCCCGATTTATAAGGGATCAAACCCGAAAGGCTATGGAGGGTTGTGGTTTTTCCCGCTCCATTAGCCCCGATCAAAGTTGCTATTTCGCCTTCATTCACTTGAAAACTACAATCACGCAAGGCATGAATCGCGCCATAAAATACATTGACACCTTCGACTTTAAGCACCGGCTTCAACCTCCTCCCCGAGGTAAGCTTTGATTACCCTTGGATTATGTTTGATCGTTTCCGGGTTTCCCTCGGCTATCAATCGACCGTAATCAAGCACAACTATTCGTTCGCAGATTCCCATCACCAAGTTCATATCATGCTCAATTAAGAGAATGGTTAAATTGAATTCCTTCCTAATAAACTCGATTAATTGCATCAGATCCATAGTTTCTTGAGGATTCATCCCCGCAGCCGGTTCATCAAGGAGTAAGAGCCGGGGATTGGTTGCCAGCGCCCTGGCTATTTCCAATTTACGTTGTTCGCCGTAAGGAAGGTTTTTGGCCAACTCATCGCCTTTTTGATCGATATTAAAAAGCTTTAAAAGCTTTAAAGCTTTTTCCCAAACTTCAGCTTCCTCTTTTTGAAATCCGGGAGTACGAAAAACCGATTGCCAAGCGTTATATTTAACGTTAAAATGATGGGCAATCCGCACATTATCAAGGACCGACAAGTCTTTGAAGAGTCTGATGTTTTGAAAAGTCCGGGCCATACCCAGTCTGGTGATTTGGTAGGGTTTGAGCCCGGTTACCTTATGCAATTCGCCTTTTTGGCGCAGATAGATATCGCCTTCATCGGGGGTGTATACGCCGGTAATCATATTGAAGATAGTGGTTTTTCCAGCCCCGTTAGGGCCGATCAACCCAACCAATTCCCCTTCTTCTAACCGAAGATTGAAATTGGAGACAGCTTTCAACCCTCCGAAAAAAATGGAGATGTCTTCAAGTTTTAAAACGGTCATAACCGTTCACCCGCCTTCGACTGGCCTTTTCGATCGGAAAATGTTTGGGTCCGCCATTTTTTAAAATCTTCAACCAAACCGATTAACCCGGTAGGTTTAAATAACATGATGATAATCAAGATCAAAGGATAAATAACCAACCGGTAATCCTGTAAAAACCTTAGAAATTCTTGGAGATAAGTCAGGATAAACCCGGTTGCGACTGTGCCGACAATACTGCCCATGCCGCCTAAAACTACAATCACTAGAAAGTCGCATGACTTCAAGAAGTTAAACATAGTAGGGTTTAAGTAGCCGAAAAACAAAGCGTAAAGCCCGCCGCCAAGTCCGGCGATAAATGCGGATAAGGTAAATGAAAACATTTTATAGTAAAAAACGTTAACTCCCATTGCATTGGAGGCCACCTCATCTTCACGGATGGAAACAATAGCCCGGCCGTGGGAGGATTTGATTAAATTACTGATTAAGATGATTGTCCCGATCATAAAAAGAAAAACCCAGACAAACGAGAGTACCGGGTTTAAGCTGATGTTTTTAGTAAAGGACGGGATTCCCTTTAAACCCGCTGCTCCGCCGGTTATTTTTTCGGCATTAATCATCAGGACCCTGATAATCTCTCCAAAACCAAGAGTAACAATGGCTAAATAATCCCCTTTCATCCTTAAGGTTGGAAACCCAATCACGAAACCGAATACGGCGGTTACAAACCCTCCTGCTAAGATCGCCGGCAAATTGGGAACTTGCGCTTGCATAACCAACGCAGCCGTTGAATAAGCTCCGATGGCCATAAACCCGGCATGGCCTAGAGCTAGTTGTCCGGTGAAACCGGAGATTAAATTCAAACTCAGCGCAATGATTACATTAATGGCTGCAAATGTTAGTATTTGGGCGGTGTATTCATCAATGATTCCCAGGTAGATCAAGCCGACTATGATTATAAAACCTAAGAATGAAAAACCCGCTATTCTAATTTGTTTTTTCATTTGAGCGCTCATCTTTTCCACCTCGCCTTATACCTTTTCACTAACATTGCGGCCTAAGATTCCGGTAGGTTTGACTACCAAGATAATGATTAAAATTCCAAAAGCGATGGCGTCAGCCAATTGGGACGAAATGAAGCCTTTGGTAAGAGTTTCGGCCACACCCATAATAAATCCGCCGATCATTGCCCCGGGAATACTGCCGATACCGCCTAAAACAGCGGCGACAAAAGCCTTTAATCCCGGCATAATTCCCATATATGGTTCTACTTGAGGGTAGGCGCTGGCGAAAAGTATCCCGGCGGCGGCGGCAAGAGCTGAACCGATGGCAAAGGTAAAAGAAATAATTTTGTTAACATTAATACCCATTAATAAGGCGGCGCTACGGTCATATGATACCGCCCGCATTGCTTTTCCAATTTTAGTGTAATTGACGACATAGTTTAAAAGAACCATTAATGCGATGGAGACTAAAAAAACAATCGCTTGAATCCGGCTAATCCCTACTCCCGCCAGATCATAGTTAATATTTGGAAGGGTGGGATACTGCCGCGGATTCGGTCCGATTTGCGGGATCACTCTAGCGGCGTTTTCAATAAAAATCGAAACACCGATGGCGGTGATCAAAGCATTGATGCGGGGGGCGTTCCGTAATGGTTTGTAACAAGCGCGTTCGATGATGATACCGAACATTGCGCAAACTAACATCGCCACCAAAAAAGCGGCTATAAAAGTGAGCGGCGTAACTGCTACCGCAGCCGCGACTAGAACAAAGAAACCGGCGAAAGCTCCCAGCATTAGAATGTCGCCATGGGCAAAATTGATCAATTGCACGATACCATAGACCATTGTGTATCCTAATGCTATAAGGGCATAAATGCTCCCTAACGCCAAACCGTTCACCATTTGCTGTAAAAATTGTTGCCCTATTCCCATAATCCCACCTCTTTGGATTGCTTAAAATGCCAAACCCAATCAATCTCAAGCTTTAATGATTCACTTGAGTCAAATGAAGATTGACGGGAACGACTATATAGAATAATGGGAGAACCTCGATTCCCCCATTATTCAAACTTAAATAAATTATACATTATTTTAATGGTTTTTTGAAGAAAAAAGATGCATTAGTTTTCGTTTAAGGATTAACAGTACCTGCATATTCGGTGATTAATTTCCCATCGGCGCTTTTTACAATTTTAAGCATTACCGCGGATTTAATCGGCCGGCGCTGTTCGTTAAATCTAATATTTCCGGTTACAAATTTGCCGTCGGTCTCCATCAAAGCGGCTTTGATTAGATCCGAATCGGTCGAACCCGCCCTTTCAATGGCATCCATTAAAATGTAAGTAGCGTCGTAACCAAGGGCAGCTAAAGCATTGGGGGTCATATCATATTTCTCGGTATATTTTTCGACGAAGGTCTGGACATCGAGATCATCGGACATGGGTGAATAATGGTTGCAATAATAAGAACCCAAAACCTCATCGCCGGCATTGTTGGTGATTTCATCCCAACCATCCGCTCCCAGCATCGCTACGTTAAGCCCTTGGCTTCTAACTTGTTTGGCAATCAGGGAAACTGTATTATAATAATCGGGAATGAACAAAATATCCGGTTTAGCGGCTTTAATCTTGGTGAGTTGGGCGTTGAAATCTTTATCCCCCGCGCTATATGATTCGGAGACAATCACTTTTCCGCCCAATTCCTCGAATTTCTCTTTAAAGTTAGTGGTCAATCCTTTGGAATAATCATTGGTAATATCGTAAAGGATTGCCGCATTTTTAGCGCGCAGGGTTTCAAAAGCGAACTGAGCGCCTACCTGGCCTTGGAAAGAATCATTGTAACAACTCATGAAAACATAGTCTCCGGCATCGGTAACTGTATCATTGGTAGAAGTCGGCGTCAGTAAAACTACTTTTTTAGCTTGGGCTTCTTGAGTTATGGCAAGGGTACATTTGCTGATTAGCGCGCCGATGATGCTGACTACCTTATCTTTGGCGACTAACTTTTTAAAGGCGTTGGTGGTCTTATCGGGGCTGGCCTCATCATCTTCCACAATCAATTCGATTTGTTTCCCGAGGACCCCGCCGTTGGCGTTAATCTCTTCAACCGCCATTTTAATCGCGTCCCTGGTTTGAATCCCATAAGTGGATACCGGTCCGCTGATTGATTGGATAGTGCCGATTTTAATCGTATCGCTTTTACCGCAACCAACCACTAAAGAACCGATCATCGCTAGAATTACTAATAATGTTAAAATCTTTCCTTTCGACATCGGAATACCCCCCCTTATTAGTTTTAATATAAATACGGAACAACAATGTATTTTATACATCTCTTCCGGTATTTATTGAAAATATGTCATACTTTAAAATATATCAAAAGTCCCCGATAATGTCAATAAAATGGCGATATGGGAAGATTATCCGAGCTATAAGAGCTTGAAACTGCCTTTTTGGAGTTGAGGAACTGCCGGAACGGGGGTTGGAACAGCTCGCAGGAAGTCCAGAACTGGCAGCGCGGAGTTTGAAACCGCATATTTGGAGCCGGAGACCGCTCTTTTGGAATTCTAAACTGCGTCCATGGAGTTCAGAACTAGCTCTTTGAAGTTGAGGGACTGCAAACTTGGAGTCGGGAACCGCCGGCGTGGAGTTAAAAATCGCATGTTTGGAACTGTGAACCCCTTGTTTGGAGTTGGGAACTCCACTGGATATCAGTTTTGAACTTTAACTCAGCAGTTCAAAACCACTCGCGCGGAGTTCGGAACTGCACGCGTGGAGTTGGAGACTGCTTGTTTGGAGTTGAGAAACTGGCTATTGATAGTTTTGAACTGCTTGCATGGAGTTGGGAACTGCCTTTTAGAAGTTGAAAAAAGGGGATTCGCAGGTTTAAGCTTCCAGTTCCTAGCTCAAAGCTCCGAGTTCCGGTTTTTTAATTGTACATTTTCAATTATACATTGTAAATTGGGGTCGGAAGAATTGCCTAAGACCGACTCACCCTAAGATGGATTATTGCCTGTAGTTACAATTGTTGGTCCCTCTCTGCCCGGAAGCCGGTATTTACGGTTGTTCAGCAAAGAGGGACGCAAAGGTCTTAGTTGGACTCGGATTTAGCAGGGTTTAAAGCCATCCTGAAATGGCGGTTTCCTCTCTACTGAACCGACGGTTTGGTGGCAGTTGGACATGGATCTCCTTAACTTGAAGATTTACTATTTTGTTCTTCAATTTTTTTCTTTAACTTTTCTAATACCTCTTTGGATTCTTCCGTCTTTTTTCGTAATTCCAATTCAAGATCCTTAAAAAGCTTTCTGTCGCTTAAACTAACGCTAATTAAATATTGATTTTCATTCTTAGTTATCGCTGATTCGATAATCAAATTCGTAGTTCCCCATCTTGCCAACCAAGTTGACTGACGCGAGTTAAAATAGGTTGGGTCGGGAAATTGATTTTCATTTACGATAGCTCCATATAACGCATTTAATCCAGGATTTGTTTTATTGATAATAAAATCCCTTAGTTTTTGATTGTACTCTGCTTCATTAAATTGATTTTGAAAGGTAATATTAATGATAATAAGTTGTTCTTTATAGAAGGAAGTTGTAAAGGTAGCCGCTTCGTTTAAAAAATTGGTTTGATAACCATTCTCGGATTGACTTATCTGTTTAATTTCTCCGCTGTCCTGAAGAAGCTTAAGCTTTTCGTTTACACCCTCTTTTGATTCTCCAAGGTTTAACGTTAAGAAATCGGAGTTTTTGTCATCGTCAAAGGCAGTAATTGTAAAACCAGATAAGACAAACCAAATTATCACCAATATGATAAAGCTTTTTTTCATGTTTCACCTCCTTGATTATTACAACTAAAAATAAAGGCTATGATACAAACACATTCTTATTATGCCACTCAATAAAATCCACCGAAGGTTGCTCAAATGATTTTCCCGGTAACACCATCAACTGTTTCCCATGCATCGCGTAATACTCCTGCCCATTCCCATAATCTTCTTTGATCCGCTTACTAACCTCTGCCTGATAATCCTTGGTAACGGTCAGATAACCCCGATCGAACGTTGAAGGTTTTTTGGATCGTACCAATCGAGGCATGATTGGCAATGATCCCGACGGTTCCCCCTGTCAGCGGTCCAATGTATACATGATTATCAGGTTTGACTGGTGTCCCATTTATAGTGACAGTGGCATTCAATGTAGTATTTGCATCCTGATCTATTAAAAAACCATAAGCCTGGTGCGATATGGGAAAAAATCAAAGATTCAAAAGGCGGAGACGGTCTATAACGTTCTTCGGGCCCGATACCCGGGCAAGCCTCAGAAGGACGAGGAAGAAAGCGCGTAGGACTCATTTTTCTAAAAATTTTATAAGAATAGGACCCTCCTTGTTGGGTTAAATGGGGAGGGTTTTATTTTGGATTGAACATACATTTAAATTGCGACATCGGAGACACCATACCGTTGAGAAACGTAGTAACCGGATCTTCCCATACTTCTTTGTATAAAATCTGGCGATCATAAATTTTTTCAATTTGGGGCATATCAACCTCATTTTATTTTAGACGTATAAAACTTCCGGACATAAGTATAATCCGATATCCAACTCAAATAAAAAACAAGGCTTTCACCTTGTCTTATTGGACTAATTCACTATCTTCATAAAGTTCGTCGGGACATAAGTCCTGACCATGCAACCAAGCAATGCTTAATCCCGCTACTTTAACAGTCCGAAATAAATCTATGTTTTTTAGCTCTTGGAACATCGGTTTGTCCAACCAATAGTTCATATCGTATATTTTCTTTTCACCATTTTCAAATGTTAAAAAAAGCTTATAATCATCTAGCGGTTGAACATCAATAATTTGCGGCCTCATCATTTCACCTCATTTCAAAGGTTCAATCTTAAAATATTCTTTCCCTTCGGAAAGTAGTTTCCAATCCGCCTGTAATTCATCTTCATGGATCGCCATCCAGCCGATAATCATTTTTAATTGTCTGGAAGGTATTTCTCCGGCTAAAATTTCTCCATCAAATGCTAATACCGCTTCTTTACCCTGATATTCCGCATGAATATGGGGTTTATTATGCTGTTTGTTTTTTTCAGCAAACATATAAATAATTATTCCATAAAACATTGAAATAACTGGCATTAATGATTCTCCCATAAATATTATAGCAAAAATGTTTAAAAATTTAAAGCCAGTTGATTGGTATGCTATTATCATCCCAACCCCCACATTTGTTAATATCGAATATACATCATCCCATAAATATAATGCCAGATTAATGACAGTTTGCTATACTGTCCTGTCTCTGGGCTATAAGGAACACCGTTCGTTTCTCCACTGGAGGAGAAAGATAGAATACGAAGTTCAGAACTTCCTTTTTGGCGTTGGTCATCTGCCGACACGGAGTTCAGGACTGCTCGCTTCGTGGTTAAAAACCCCATTCTTGGAGTTCGGAACCGCTTGCATGGAGTCGGGAACTGCTCGTTGGCAGTGGGGAACTGCATATTAGTTCAGTTTTGAGCTGCTAATGATCTATTCGAAACCGCCCGTAAGGTCTTTTTTATTCCTCATGTATTTCCAACTGACTTCGTTCATAACATTGTTTCTCCCATTCTTTATATTAACAATGAGCCAAGACTACTTTGGTCAATAAATATCTTTTCATAACAAAAAGAGGCCGCTTTTATCAACAGCCCCTTTATTCCAGCTCAATTCAATTAGCTAAGGCCAAATCAATACCCCGTTACCATCAGCGTCATCCGTGTTCTCAGCGCAATCTGCGATTTATCTCATCCACAATCCTACTGATAATCTCCTCCATCTTCCTCACTCCCAGGTCTCCTTCCTTCCTGGCCCTGACAGCCGCCGCTCCTGCGGCGGCCTCCCGTTCGCCGACTACCAGCATATACGGGACCTTCTGCAGTTGAGCTTCTCTGATCCGGTAACCAATCTTCTCATTCCTGGAGTCAATCTCAGCCCTTATCCCCTTCTGCCGCAGTTGCTCCATGACCGTTCGCGCATACTCGTGGTTCTCCGGCAACACCGGTAGGAGCAGCGCCTGCACCGGGGCCAGCCAGACCGGGAGCGCGCCTTCATAATGTTCCAGCAATACTCCGAAAAACCGCTCCAGCGATCCTAAGAGCGCCCGGTGGATCATATAAGGACGGTGGTCCGCGCCATCGCTCCCTTTATAAGTCAGATCAAACCGTTCCGGCTCGTTGAAATCAAACTGAATGGTGGAACATTGCCATTCCCGGCCTAAAGCGTCCTTAATCTTCAGATCGATCTTCGGGCCGTAAAAAGCGCCGCCCCCTTCATCCACTTCACTGGGGAGACCGGTCTTGGCAATCGCCTGCCTTAACGCTTCCGTGGCCGCGTCCCACCGGTCTTGTTCGCCGACGGATCCTTCGGGACGGGTGGCTAAATAAAGCTTGAAATTTTTAAAACCGAAGGAACGGATCAGGTATAAACAGAAATTCAAAGTCCGGTCGATCTCCTCCGGCATTTGGTCCGGCCGGCAGAATATATGAGCGTCGTCCTGGGTAAAGCCGCGCACCCGGAGCAAACCGTGTAAAACACCGCTCTTTTCATAACGGTAGACCGTGCCCAACTCCGCCCAGCGGAAGGGCAACTCCCGGTAAGATCGGCCCCGGTTCTTGTAGATCGCGATATGGAAGGGACAGTTCATCGGTTTGGCGTAAAACGGTTGCCCCTCGATCTCCATCGGCGCGTACATGTTCTCCTTGTAAAAACCCAGATGGCCGCTGGTCTCCCAAAGATTGGCCTTGCCGATATGGGGAGTATAGACCAGCTCATAACCGTTCTTATAATGCTCCTCTTTCCAAAAGTTCTCGATCTCATGCCGAATCCGGGCCCCCTTGGGATGCCAGAGCACCAGGCCGCCGCCGATCTGGTCGTCAATTGAAAACAAATCCAGCTCTTTGCCGAGTTTACGATGGTCGCGCTTGGCCGCTTCCTCCAGAAACTTCAGATAATCATCCAACTGGGACTTGGAAGCAAACGCAGTCCCGTAAATCCGCTGCAGCATCTCCCGGGAAGAATCCCCCCGCCAGTAAGCCCCGGCAACGGACATCAACTTGAAGGCCTTGATCCGCCCGGTACTGGGCAGGTGCGGTCCCCGGCAAAGATCGGTAAAATCCCCTTGTTTATAAAAGGAGATCGAGCCGTCCTCCAGTCCTTCGACTAACTCTTGCTTGTACTTCTCACCCTTTGCTTGGAAGAGCTCCAAAGCTTCCGCCTTACTAAGCTCATACCTCTCAAAAGGCAGATCGGCGCTGATGATCTTAGCCATCTCCCCTTCGATCCTGGGCAAATCTTCCGCAGTCAGCGGCTGGGGCAGCTCAAAATCATAATAAAACCCGTTTTCAATCGCCGGCCCGATGGCGAGTTTCGCTCCGGGGTAAAGTCTCAGCACTGCCTGGGCCATAACATGGGAGGCTGAATGGCGTATAATTTCAAGCCCTTCCGGATCTTCAGGCTTAATTAATTGTAAACCGATCTCACCCTGAAGTGGCCGGTTTAAATCGATTAAATGATCATTAATCTTAGCCGCAATTACCTCTTTAGCTAAACGGGGTCCGATTGACTCCGCGACTTGTAATGGAGTAGTCCCGTCCGGATACTCTCTAACGCTTTGATCGGGAAAAATCACTTTCATTTTCGACTCTCCTTCCATTTTTGATACCTTGTAAACGCTCGCCTGGCCATTTCCCGATCCGGCCCAAATGTTAACCGGTCGATCTCCGCCGAAGTGAGCAGTTGATAAGCGGTGAAAAAATCTTTTTCCGGAATTATCTCTCCCGGCGCCGCTTCCATCAGGAACCATTCTACGGTCTTGAAATGTTCGACCCCTGATTCCGGAAAATTATAGGAGGAAGCGCCCAATCTCTCAATAATTCGGGCCGATAGGCCGGCCTCTTCTTTCACTTCCCGCAAGGCCGCCACCAACGCGGTTTCGCCGGGATCGATATGTCCTTTTGGAAAAACCCAGGCTTTATTATGGCGTTCCAAAACAAGCAATTTACCGTCTACAAAGACAAGCCCGCCCGCGCAATATTCCTTAATCATTGTTCTCCTTTATAAAAATAAAAGTTGAAAGTCGAAAGTCAAATGTCGAAAACCGAAAGTTACTCCGGATTTAGGATAAGCCAAAAGTCGAAAACCTGGGCGCCCTCCCCATTGATTCTTGGACTTTAACTTTGGACCTTAGACTTTAGACTTGAGACTTAGCAAAAATAAAAAAACCCTATCCCTTAAAAAGGGACGGGGTTAACCGCGGTTCCACCCTTGTTGGCTTGTGATCAGCCCACTCGAGACGACCATAACGGGGCCGACCGCCGGTTTGTGCAAAAGCCATTTCACCGGAACATCCAAGGTGGTCGCGACTGCTCGTACTGGAAAGATCTCAGCATCCTTTCCTCTCTAAAAGCCGTTTACAGTCTGGTTCCTCTTCATCTGCCTATTGCTAATTAACAAATCCTTTTCGGTTCATAATCATTTATAGAGCTCAGCTACACCCTAAAATATAAATAATTATATCGCTCCCTGCCAACTAAGTCAATAATTCTTTGTATCAGGCCTTATTCTGCCAGAATAGCCCCGAATTTCCTGACAAACCTCCGGTCTTCACCGTATTCGGAATTCAAACCGAACCTGAACCGGTTCCACTCTTCGTTTTTAGCCTGTTTTAAACAAAACTTTTTATAGCCGACTAATAATTTAAGAGCTGCCTCCCAATTACTTCGCCCCCCCAGCAATAATCGGCTGACCAGCGCTTCGGAAATCCCCAGCGGCGCCCCTTTATTATCGGTGAATATTAACTCCGCCAGTTCTTTAAGAATTGCCTCAGCCGGATCAATCTTCTCAATTTTTGCTTCCAAACCAACCCAATCCTCCTGATCAAAAGCGATCCTCGCCGCCAAGGGTAAACAGCCCGATTCTGCTGTCGTTTTTTGTATTTTTTCCAGGTAATCCTGTAGCTCCCTCCGGCCGGCCAGAATCCTTTTTAACCTTAAATACTCCTCGAGATTAGGCCTCTCTTGAAATTGAATAAAACTAAGCGCTGCCGCTTGTTTATTTTCACTACGTCTTAGATGAATCTCAATTAAACGTTCCCGAAAGAAGATCTTGTTGTCTTGGTTATTATTTCGAATTCCCTCTTTCGCCAGTACAAAAGCCTGCTCCAAGTCCCGTTCCATGGTTCGGTCGATCAGCCACAACCGGCCTTCCGTAGTCTGGTTTAAAACCCCGACCACTTTCATAAAATAATCGGTCCCGGCCGGACTGATTTCTGAAATTAGGATCAATAATTCATAGTAAGCTATTAATTTAGTTTGATCTAAAGAATCCCAATCAACCGCCTTCAGTTTAGTCAATAACCAACCGGAAAGTTGTGGATAAAGTCTCACCATTGTCGGCCGGATCGCTTCCGCCAACTCCCGGAGACTATTATCCACATATATCGCCCACAAGGTTTCGAAGAACGGTAGTGCCTCCTTGCTTTCCCAACCTTGTATCAAGCGCTCGGATAAGAGAATCAGCTCGTTAAAGTTATTTTTAAGCAGAGTTGACTGATAGTCCTTATATGAATAAGCGACGCCCTTTAATAACTCCAACAGTAATTCCGGGGCTTCTTTTTCACGGTTTGCGATCGCTTTGGCGACCAAATCTTTGATCCGTTCAAGCCGTTCCCAGAGAGCTTCCATTTTATCATGGATAAATATTCCTCCCTGAAAGGTGTTCCGGATCAAGTTGAGGACCCCTCGGGAATTCAAAAATATCCTCTCAGGAGTATTGGCGGAAAGCAAATCGAGAAAGTTAAGAGGATCCATCTGAATAAGCCTGACTAATAAATCCGGCTGCTGCTCGGGTTTAGCGGTTAATTGATTAAAATCTGATTTTAAATCAATAAAATCAACACTTTTCTCGATCCAAGCCAGGACTAAAGCTACCATATGCTTGCAAAAGCTTGGATAAGGGCAGTTACAAACGCCGTTAATTTGGGTTTGGTCGCTCGTTAACCTCACCCGATAATATCCTCCCGTCCCGGCAACCTCTCCGGCAATAATTCGGCCAAATCGGCAACTACGTATAATGTGCCCATTTTTCTGATATTCCCGGCCTCTAGTTAAAATCTCCGGACTCACCCTTGCCTCTAAGTCGGTTATGGTAATGTCTTCCCAACTCATTCCAAGACCCCTTTTACCTGTGAGTTTATATTTTAAAGACAGCAGCGTCAAGTTCTCCACAATATCAACAGGTTGTCAACAGATTTTAAGGGTGTTTTGAAAGTGTTTCTAAGAGTTTTACACATAATTCACATTTTATCCACAGATATTCCTGTCTAAAACCTCGCTTTTGATTAAGAAGTTATACCCAGCGTCTCAGTTATCCACAGAAGGTAGTTCTAATCCCGGTTGAGCCGTGATCTCAAGGTCTCCAGGCCCTTTCAGGCGATAGACATAATGTCCGGCAGCGGCAATCATCGCTGCATTGTCGGTGCATAATACAAGTGGGGGGTAATATAGTTCCATCCCCAAGCGGTCGGCTGCTTGACGGCAACAGTTACGAAGACGCGAATTAGCCGAGACACCTCCGGATAAGAGGACTACTTTAACCCGATAGTCGATTGCCGCCCGGAAAAGCTTGTCCACCAATTGCTCAACCACAGCCCGTTGAAAACTGGCGGCCACCAGGGGTATATCAATAGCCTCTCCTTTTTGTTTTTGCCGGTTGAGATAATTGATGACCGCAGTCTTTAATCCACTAAACGAAAAGTCGTATGTGCCGGCCATCGCCTTGGACTGCATAAACTGAAGATCATCCCTGGAACCGACGGCTATTTTATCAATGGCCGGCCCTCCCGGATAACCCAAACCCAATGCTCTGGCTATTTTATCAAACGCCTCACCGGCCGCGTCGTCTCTAGTGCGTCCCAACACATGGTAACGGCCCCAATTCTCCATATAAACCAGGTCCGTATGGCCGCCGGAAACGGTAAGGCAAAGGAAGGGAGGCTCCAATTCCGGACGTTCCAAAATATTAGCGTAAATATGACCCTCAATATGGTTGACGCCTACTAAGTCCTTTTTTCCGGCGAGAGCCAATCCTTTGGCGAAAGAAAGTCCCACTAACAAGCTACCGATCAACCCCGGTCCATAGGTTACGGCGATAAGGTCAATATTTTCCAGATCAACTTCTGCTTCTGCTATAGCCGACCGATACACCGGAAGCATCGTCTCTAGATGGCAACGGGCAGCCACCTCGGGAACAACTCCCCCGAACTTTGTATGTATATCCAGCTGTGAAGCGATAATGTTGCTCAAGATTTTACGTCCATCGGCGATGACCGCCACCGCTGTTTCATCGCAGGAAGTTTCGATTCCCAAAGTCAAAAATTCAGCCATGTTTTCCTCTAATATCTTTAATTTTAATTTGCGCCTTCATATGCCTGTCTGATACGTTCTTCAGTAAGCCGGCGCAACATTTCACCTACATAAAGTACTGGTTTGCCATCTTCTACAAAAAAGGGGATGTTTTCAATTCCCAATTGGGCGGCGATTTCTTTACCTTCGGTGGATTCATAATCGATATATTCAATAAGATCCCAAAGACCTCGTTCTTCCAATAGTTTCTTCGCTTGCAGGCATTTATCGCACCAATCGGCGCCGATCATCTGAAACATTTTTAGCCCCCCTAATCGATTTTTATGATCTTTCGACCGCCAAACTAGCGACTGATTCGAGTTATCGAAAAATGAGGGTTAAGTCGCTCAGATTCCAATTCACTGGAATTTTATTATATCATATTTTCTTTTTGAAATCTCGGTTACCTCTTCCCGCGCCGCGTTTAGTCTACCTTCAATTATTAAAAAAAGTCGAGGAATTTCAATGCTATGGCAAGGATTTTAGGACCGAATATGGAATTAAGACCCTTTATACATGCTTATTATAAAAAAATGAGCTGAACTGGAGACATCATGAAAAACCGGACACTCAGGGCAAACTTTTTTTTATTACTAACCGCCGCCATTTGGGGATTGGCTTTTGTGGCCCAACGGATTGGAGCCCAATATATTGGAGCGTTTGCTTTTAATGGTGTAAGATTCGCCTTAGGAAGCCTTTCACTAGTTCCATTATTATTTTACTCCGCTAAAAAGTCTAAGACGGAAGCGCAACATAATTCGGCCCGGATTATGGCAGCGGGGACGACGGCCGGAACCGTTCTTTTTATCGCTTCCTCCTTGCAGCAAATCGGGTTGGCCGAAACCTCGGCCGGAAAGGCAGCTTTCATCACCGGACTATATATGGTAATCGTCCCTTTGCTCGGGGTTTTTTTGAAACAATGCATTCCCGTTTTCACTTGGATTGGAGTCGTCATAGCCACCATCGGACTCTATTTTCTCTCGGTAGCTGAAGTCTTTACCATTGTCCGGGCTGATTTGTTGGAACTGATCGGCGCCTTCTTTTGGGCGTTGCATATTTTACTAATTGATCGCTTCATCAAAAACATGGATCTTCTTAAATTGTCTTTTTTTCAATTTCTCACTTGTTCCATCCTTAGCTTAACGGTGGCTTTCTTCACCGAGAATATTACCTTATCGAGTATTCAACGAGCAGCCATTCCCATTCTCTACGGTGGAATCTTATCCGTCGGGGTCGCTTACACTCTCCAAGCGGCCGGACAGAAATACGCCAAACCGTCCCATGCGGCGATTATTCTCAGTTTGGAAGCGGTCTTCGCCAGCCTTGGCGGTTTCCTTGTTTTACAGGAAAATTTAGGTTTCAAAGGCTATCTGGGATGCTTTTTGATGTTAACGGGAATGCTTATCTCCCAGTTTCAAAACTTTAGAAAGAACTTATCACCCCAACACATTATCCAAAAACATCATAATCACGAACCCGATAATCAATGAGTGGGTAGTCAACTTGGAGCTGTTTTCCTTATGGGTCTCCGGAATAATCTCATGACTGATCACAAATAACATGGCGCCGGCCGCGAAGGAAAGCATTAACGGCAGAAGTGGTTTGGCGATACTTACCAGGCCTACCCCTAATAAACCGCCAACCGGTTCCACCATTCCGGTAAGGAACGCGATCCAAAATGCTTTCGCAACGGGAAACCCTTCCCGGATAAAGGGTAAAGCTACCGCTAAACCTTCCGGCATATTTTGAAGCCCGATAGCAATAGCCAAGCTTAACCCCCTGGCGATATTGCCGTCCCCGAAACCAACCCCAACCGCTAACCCCTCCGGAAAATTATGAATGGTAATCGCTAAGGCAAATAACCAAATTTTCCTCAGGTTGTCATGGTTCAATCCCGGCCCGCGATAAAGGTTGGTATCGGGAAAAAAATGATCGATCCTGTCAACGAATATTCCTCCGAGTAAGATCCCGATTAATGTTACGGTAGCTCCTTTGACTCCACCGCCTGCGCTTTCGATCGCCGGGATGATCAGGCTGAAGGAAGTCGCCGCTAACATCACTCCGGCAGCGAAACCTAACAAACAATCTAGTAGTTTTCGGGAAATATTGGTTTTAATGAAAATAGGCAAAGCGCCGACTCCAGTCAGTAATCCCGTCCCCAAACTACAAATAATCGCGACCAATACGATATTAAACTGCGCTAAATATTTGGCCACCGTAATTCCCTCTATCTCTCCGTTTTGTTTAGCTTATGCTAAGCTACTTTTAGGAGTGACAAAGGAACAATATGATAAATGAATAGAACCGCCCTTCCGCAGTCCCATAACAAGATTTGAAAGCAAGCCGCTCCGCTTCATCCTACCGAAACCTTTTCCTTCAAAACTAATGGTTTTAAATACTGTCCCGTATACGAATTAGAGTTTAGGGCTATTTCTTCCGGGGTTCCGTCAGCCACTACCTGACCGCCCCGTTCCCCTCCTTCGGGCCCGAGGTCAATCAGGTAATCAGCGGTTTTGATTACATCTAAGTTATGCTCGATCACTAATACCGTATCCCCGGCCTCCACCAGCCTTTGTAGCATCTCCAACAACTTGTGGGTGTCGGCGAAATGCAGTCCGGTAGTAGGCTCATCCAAAATATAAAGGGTCTTTCCATTGGAGCGCCGCGAAAGCTCGGTGGCTAATTTGACCCGCTGGGCTTCGCCACCGGAAAGGGTGGTAGCCGGCTGGCCGAGTTTAATATATCCCAGACCTACATCAAATAAGGTTTGCATCTTCCGGCGAATCTTCGGAATATTGTAAAAAAACTCCAAACCTTCTTCCACTGTCATCTCCAATACTTCAGCGATGGTTTTTCCTTTATATTTAATCTCCAACGTTTCCCGGTTATAACGTTTTCCCTTACATACTTCACAAGGAACATAAACATCCGGGAGGAAATGCATCTCGATTTTGATAATTCCGTCTCCGGCGCAGGCTTCACAGCGTCCTCCCTTAACATTAAAGGAAAACCGGCCTATCTGGTAACCGCGCATCTTGGCTTCGGGCGACTGGGCATATAACTCCCGGATCAGGTCAAAGACCCCGGTATAGGTAGCCGGATTGGATCTTGGCGTCCGGCCGATCGGTGACTGATCGATATCCACCACCTTGTCCAGGTGCTCGAAACCGAGAATCTTCTGATGAGAGCCTGCCTGTAGGGTTGACGCCTTATTTAACTTAGTCGCCGCTACCGGGTATAAAATATCATTAACCAAGGTGCTTTTGCCGGAACCGGAGACCCCGGTGACACAAACAAACATACCGAGCGGGATTTTCACATCAATTCCTTTCAAATTATGCTGGGTTGCGCCTTTGATCTCTAAATATTTCCCATTGGGTTTCCGTCTTTTTTTAGGCGCTAAAATCTGTTTCTCGCCGGATAAATATTGTCCGGTGATTGATTCGGGCTCATTAAGCACATCGTCCAATGTACCAACGGCTACGACCTTACCGCCATGGATCCCGGCTCCCGGACCAATATCGACGATAAAATCCGCTTCCCTGATCATGTCTTCGTCATGTTCAACTACGATTACCGTATTTCCCAAATCGCGTAACCCTTTTAAGGCACCGATCAACCGCCGGTTATCCCGTTGATGCAAGCCGATACTAGGCTCATCCAGGATATAAAGAACACCCACCAATGAAGTGCCGATCTGAGTCGCTAATCTGATCCGTTGCGCTTCCCCTCCGGAAAGAGTCCCGGCCGTACGTTCCAGAGTGAGATAATCCAAACCAACATTGATCAGAAACCCAAGGCGTTCGTTAACTTCTTTCAAAACCAGCCTGGCTACTGCTTCATCCCGGGAAGTTAGTTCCAGGCTATTTATAAATTGTTTAGCTTTATGAACGGATAAAGCCGTCAACTGACTAATATTAAACCCGCCTACCAAAACCGAGAGGCTCTCCTTTTTTAAACGGGCCCCATGACAGACGCCGCAAGGCCGATTCGACATGTAACGTTCAATATCACGGCGCATATATTCCGATTGGGTCTCACGATAACGGCGTTCCAGGTTATGGACTACGCCCTCAAAAGCGGCTATATGCTTGACCTCGCGGCCTTGACCTTGATAATGAATAGCGATCTTCTCGCTTCCGGTACCGTATAACAAGACCTCCATCTGTTTAGCGGTGGCCTCTTTCAAGGGTTTATCAGGATCCAACCCGTATTTCCGAGCCACCGAGCGAAGATATTGAAGGGACCATGATTCTTCATCGGAACTCCAGACTTTGATCCCCCCTTGGTTCAAAGAACGTTCTTTGTCAATCACCAATTCCGGAACAATCTCCATTTTAAAACCTAACCCGTCGCAATCGGGACAAGCCCCGTAAGGGCTGTTAAATGAGAACATTCGCGGAGTCATTTCTTCAAAACTGAAGCCACAATCGGGACAGGAGAAATTCTCGCTAAAGATATAATCCTCGCCTGCTATTACACTAATGGTCACCAATCCTTTAGCCATTTTTAGAGCCAATTCCAACGAATCGGCCAGCCTTTGCCGGATCTCCGGTTTAATGACCAACCGGTCAATGACTGCTTCAATCGTATGCTGTTTATATCTTTCCAGATTAATCGATTCGCTTAAATCATGGACCTGACCGTCCACCCGGACCCGGGCATAACCGTCCCGGCGCAAGTCCTCAAATAACTTTTCATACTCGCCTTTTCTTCGTCGGACTATCGGAGCGAGAACCATAAATTTGGTCCCCTCCTCCATTGCCATCACCTGATCAACGATCTGTTCCACTGTTTGCTGCTGGATTGGTTTACGGCATTCAGGGCAATGGGGCCGCCCAATCCTGGCGTATAAAAGCCGCAAGTAGTCGTAGATCTCGGTAACTGTCCCCACCGTGGACCGGGGGTTGTTATTGGTTGTTTTCTGGTCAATGGAGATCGCCGGCGAAAGGCCTTCGATATAATCCAAATCCGGTTTGTCCATCTGTCCCAAAAATTGCCGGGCATAGGCGGATAAAGATTCTACATAACGCCTTTGTCCCTCGGCATAGATCGTGTCGAAAGCTAACGAAGATTTTCCGGAACCGGACAAACCGGTGAAGACCACCAACCGGTCCCTGGGAATCTCCAAGTCGATATTTTTCAGGTTATGCTGACGCGCCCCTTTAATTTTAATAAATCCGCTAGACATAATTTCCTCCAATGAATAATTTGAAAGACAAGAGGCGTGAGGCTACTCCGTGGTTAAAGGTCCCACAGAGCTCAGAGTCTTAACCCACCGCACTAATGCCTTTTGCTTCTTGCCTCATGCCTAAACATCACTTAACCCCTATATTAATAACCTTTTCCCAATTCCGGATCTCATCCCGGAGCTCGGCTGCTTTTTCAAACTCCAACTCCGAAGCGGCCCTCAACATCTCGGTCTCTAATTTTTGAATCTTTTCCTTAATATCAACCGCAGTTAACTTCGGATTTTGCCCCACCTCATATTCCACCTTCTCCTCTGCGGCTTGCTCCACTTGGATTAAATCCCGGACCGCTTTCTTGACCGATTCCGGGGTAATTCCATGTTCCTGATTATACTGGAGCTGCTTTTGGCGGCGTCGATCGGTTTCGTCAATCGCCCGCCGCATTGAGTCGGTAATCTTATCAGCATACATAATTACCCGTCCCTCAACATTCCGGGCGGCCCGTCCGATGGTTTGAATCAATGATGTCTCCGACCTTAAAAATCCTTCCTTATCCGCGTCCAGAATCGCCACCAATGAAACCTCAGGAAGATCCAAGCCTTCCCGGAGCAGGTTAATGCCGACCAAAACATCAAACTTGCCCATTCGTAAATCTCTCAAAATAACCACCCGCTCCAGGGTATCAATCTCCGAATGCAAATACCTTACCTTAATCCCGACGCCATCTAAATATTCGGTTAGATCCTCGGCCATTTTCTTGGTTAAGGTGGTTACCAGAATCCGTTCCTGCCGCTCAGCCCTTACTCTGATCTCTTCCAACAAATCATCGATCTGCCCTTTAACCGGCTTGACTATGATCTCAGGGTCTACTAACCCGGTGGGACGGATAATCTGCTCGACTATTTTTTCGGCCCTTTTTAGCTCATAAGCAGCCGGAGTCGCTGAAACATAAATCACTTGATCGATCCGTTCTTCGAACTCGTTAAACCGAAGCGGACGGTTATCCAACGCTGACGGCAGCCTAAATCCGTATTTAACCAGGGTTTCTTTGCGGGACCGGTCTCCGGCGTACATGCCGCCAACTTGGGGAATGGTTACATGGGATTCATCAATGAAAAGTAAAAATTCCTTTGGAAAATAATCTAAAAGAGTGGCGGGAGGTTCCCCCGGACTCCGGCCGGTCAGATAACGCGAATAGTTCTCAATCCCCTGGCAGTATCCAACCTCCTCCATCATTTCCAGGTCAAAACGGGTGCGTTGTTCCA
>JAEWZY010000063.1 GCA_023394955.1 Bacillota bacterium | reverse complement strand
TATGGCAAAAACTGTTTAAAATCTTTAATGTTCGCGCTTTAACCGGAGTGTGGAGTTCGGCAATAAGTGCGGTTGATATTGGTTTATGGGATATAAAAGGTAAATATTTTGGTGAATCCGTTTCGCGTCTATTAGGTGGCGCTAATAACCGGGTGCCCGCTTATATTACCTTCGGGGTTCTGGAATACGATCGGGAGCAATTAGTGGAGGTTGCTACTACCTTAGTCAAAGAGGGAAATAAAGGACTGAAGATGATCGTCGGAATTGACAACGGAACAAATATCAACGAAGATGTAGCTCGGGTCAAAGCAGTGCGCGAAGCGGTTGGTGACGATGTTGAATTTATGGTGGATGCCAATTACCAATTTAGCTATACTGAAGCTCTAAATATCTGTAAGCGCATTGAGCCGTATAACATTTTCTGGTTTGAAGAACCGTTGTGGGGAAATGATTACTTGCTTCTCAAGCAACTTAAGCAGCAAACAAGAATACCATTGGCCGCCGGTCAACATCTTGGCCATCTTTGGCATCATCGCGACTTAATTGTCAACAACGCCATCGATATTAGCCAACCGAATGTGCTCTTTGTGGGGGGGTATACGGAAGCAGTGAAAGTCGCCCATCTGGCAAGAGCATTTAACTTGCCGGTTGCTAACGGCGGAGGGTGGCCGCATCATAACATTCATCTACAAGCGGCAGTTTCAAATGGTTCCAGGCTTGAGATGCACTATACGATGTGGAAAGCTAGTGAAATGATATTTAACTATCCTCTTCGCCCAAAAGATGGTTGGGTTGATCTTCCGGCCGGACCCGGAATAGGTTTTCAGCCCGACAAAGAAGCGATGAAAGAGTTTTGTGTTATAGACTGACCCATTAACCTCCTCAATTCGGCTAGATAGAATTAACCGTTTATAACAGTAAAGTATAAGATATAAGATTTATCTTCTTGTTATGGGAATATTAATCAGGAGGATGTATTCAGGTGAAAAACCATCTTTACCTCAATGAAAACGATATTGAATGGAAAGAATCATCGACCTTTGATAAAGGGTTTACTAAAGTATTACTTAGAGCGGAAGAGTCGGAGTCATTTGCTGTACTTTTACAGACAGTGAAACCGAACGGTAGGGTCCCGTCGCATTCACACAGAGAAGATTCTTTTTACTATATCATTTCCGGTTGCGGGAAATTATATCTTGGCGAAGATCGAGTGGATATTGTGCCTGGCTTGGCTGTCTACATACCATCGTGGGAAGTGCATGGCATTGATAATAATGGTTCAAGTCCGATAAAATACATTGAGATCAAGAATTACGTCCCGTCATAAAATTTCCGACATAACTAATGGTCGGAGAGAGGCTTTATTTGTAGTTAAAATATAGGAAAATGCTTAGTTAGGATAGATCTTATTTACGGTTCTATTATTCAAGATACGGTAAATATTCCAAATCCCAAGAGTATTAGGTGTTTGAATTCCAACTGATTATTCAAGGGAGGAATCGAATTGTATAAGGTACTCGTTACATCATTAAATTTTGGAACAGCATCAGAGGAACCTATTAGATATTTAACGGAACAAGGATGTGAAATTGTAGATAATCCCTATAAAGGAAAGAGAATGTCGGAAGAACAACTTATTTCTATGATCGGTGATATAGATGCTGTAATCATCGGTAATGATGAATTTAGTGAAAAAGTAATAAAGCATGCTACAAAGTTAAAGGTAATTAGTAAAACTGGGGTCGGGGTTGACAATATCAATATTGATTATGCCAGCAAAGTGGGGATTGCCGTTACCAATGTGCCGGGAACAAATGCCAACTCTGTAGCAGACCTCACTTTCGGGCTTATGCTCGCGGTATCCAAAAAAATTGTCTATACTTACAAAAGAGTCACCGAGGAGAATACGTGGCCATTGGATCGCAGCCATGATATTGCGGAAAAAACCATAGGAATTATTGGGCTCGGTAGAATTGGGAAAGAAGTTGCTTTAAGAGCAAAAGGGTTTAAGATGGACATTTTGGCTTCTGAACCGCATCCTGATTTGGATTTTGTTAATAACCATGAGCTCATCCTGGTGGAAATTGATGAACTAGTAAAGAAGGCCGATTTTATCACGCTTCATATTCCCAAGACTCCGGAAACAACTAATCTTATTAATCGAAAGCGTATCGAAATGATGAAACCTTCTGCTGTTTTGTTAAATGTCGCCAGAGGCGGCTTGGTAGATGAAGAGGCGCTCTATGATGCCTTGGCCACAAGAAGAATAAGGGGAGCTGGTTTTGATGTGCTAAAGAAAGAGCCACCAACGAAAAGACCAAAATTATTTGATTTGGACAATTTTGTAATCACCTCCCATTCCGGAGGTAACTCTATTGAAGCTATTAAGGCTTCTTCTTGGGCTTCTGCTCAAAATCTTGTTCATATTCTAAAAGGATGCGAATGTCCTAATTTAGTTAACAAAGCTAGAATTATCAACAAAAGGTATTGATAAGAATTGTTAAAGCATATTGCGGACCCAACTTTCCGGTAATGTATCCAATGGTCGAATCTAATCTTGTTATTCGAGGGGAAATTGTCCTGTGTTAAGAAAAACCGGGAAACCCTTATAGGAGTTGTTAATGGGGATAAAAATAGACCCTCGTTGAGATAAAACTAGAATGTATTTTCAAAGAAAGAGTCAACGAAGGAAGCGGCTTTCAAACAGTAAGCAATCCATTACTTGATGAAACATTATGGATTATGGATTGATGGTGCAAAGCCAACCTGGGAAAATTCGTGTACGCCAGGCCGGCCAACTCCGGACCGGGGGCTGGGTTCCGGCCGATCCAAGCGATTGCCGCGATGGCGGTGATTTACTTTCTGACGGCGATACTTGCCCTGATGATCGCTTTGAAGTTCGTCAGTCCGGCCCAGATGGTGTTTAATGTGAAATGAGGAGTAAAAATGAAAAACGCTTATGAAGTAAAGGAACCCGATTTCAAGTTAAGCCCTTATACGGGGATGACTAAAAAGCATTACCTGGAACTCGCTGAATATTTATTGGAGCGGGCCTTTAAGCAGGTGGATTCGATTGATACCCCGCTGGTATTCCCGGTGGTTCCGGGGAAGACCTATCCCCAACCTAATGACCCGGTCTGGCGTTGCCGCTCCTTTGAGTTTGAAGCTTTGGAGCGGACTTTGACGCTGGCGGGTCCCCTGATGCACGCCGACCCTGATGTAACCATTAACAATATCAAGTTAAAGGATTACTATTGCCGGCAATTGTATAACTCCCTAACTCCCGGACATCCCAACTCGTTGCCGCTCCCGGAGGAGCTGCCCGACGCCACCTACCAGTTCACCTGCGAGTTCGGGGGGTTATTCAAAACTTTATTATTGATGCCGGACCTGATCTGGCCCCATTACACCAAGGAACAACAAGACGAAATGGCGGTGACCATCTCCAAATGGGCCCATCACCGCACCACCCAAAACAACTGGAGGATCTTTAATATCGAGGCCCTTTCCTTCCTCAAGAAAAACGGGTATCAGATCGACGACGAACTATTAAAGAGCCATCTTTTATGGGTGATTTCCTATCATTCGGGCAAAGGCTGGTACCTGGAGCAGACTTATAATTATTATACAATCAGTTTGTTTGTGGTCTATGGGCTCATCTGGTGCAGGGCTTTCGGCGATCAATATTATCCGGAGATCGCGGCGGCGATTGAAGAATCAGCCCGGGAACTGTTGAAGACCTATCCCAACTTTTTTGCCAGGAACGGATACATCAATATGTGGGCCCGGAGCATTTGTTACCGGACCTGGATCTCCGGCGGGTTCCCGGTTTCTTTCATGTTGCGAGGCGAGTCCCCTTTGGATCCCGGTTGGGCCAGGAGGCTCTGTTCCGGTTCGTTGCTCCAATTCGTCGCCCGGGAGGATTTTTACGAAAACGATATTCCCAGTCTGGGATTTTACGGGCATAAGGAATATATGTTGCAAAACTACAGTTGTCCGGCCAGCCCGTTTCTGATGTTTTTGCCATTTATCTGCCTGGCTTTACCGGATGATTCGCCGTTTTGGACCGCCCGGGAAAACGAAGGATTTTGGGAGGGACTGGGCAATGACTCGAATTCGGCGATTCTTGAAGAACCGGGACTAGTTCTGGTCAACCACGGGAAGACCGGCACTTCCGAGATTATTCCCGGTAAAGTTTATTATGACGACCATAATTATTCCAAACTGGCTTATAACACTCATTTCCCCTGGGAAGACCATAATCCCGGCGGCGGGACCGCCATGGAATACAGTTTCCGGAGTCTGGATCCTAGGGATTTGCGGGGCGATGATATCAATTTTTATCTCACCGGGCTTACCGTAGCCAATGATTCGGACCGGAACAGGATCTTCACTACTTCCCAGAGCGTTCTTTTTAACGGTGTGCGAAATGATGTTATCTACCGGCAGTTGATCATGAGGAAACCGCCGAATAACGGAGTGGGATACATCATTGATCTGGCGGAGATCGTCATCCCCGGCGGCATAATCCGGGTGGATCGCTGCCGCCTGGCTTTTGAACACGAGTTGACCCTCGGCCACTACGGGTTGCCCCATCAGGGCGGTAATAAAGCGGCCGTTGACTTAGTTGATGATCAAACCAAAAAAGTGATTACCGCGGCGGTTCCCGGCAGAAGATTGGCGTTAATCACCTATCACGGGTGGGACCAAGTATCAAGTTTGGTCCATCAAGGGCGGAATGCGGAGGCCGAGGAGAGTACGGTTTTATATGCTTACCGGAAACGGACCGCTAAAAATCCGGCGTTGGAGTTAATGATTGCGGTGATGCTTCATAAGACGGAAGACACGGCATGGACCGAAGGGGAATTATCTCCGGTCAAAAATATTAAAATTATGGAGGTTACGCCATCCGGATCGGTTTTTGGGGCGGAGATTCTTTTAGCCGATAACCGAAAATATGAGGTTGATTTTAAGAATATTGACGGGTATAAGTCTTGTTAACTAAGGTTAAAAGCCCACCGGATTATTTCCGATGGGCTTTTATTGCGAGCCGTTTATTAGCGATGACTTAATAATAATCGCAAAAACATGACAAAAGCACCTTGGTTGAGCAAGCAAAAAACCCCAAACACCTGTGGCATTTGGAGTTTCAATATTTCCTTAAGTCTCTCTATACCAAATCCGGTTTTGTCTTTGTTTTAGACCATAATATTTAACCGCCAAGGAGTCAAAAAGGCCAATAAACATAGTTTGGTTAAAAAAGGCATAATTTCCCCATCCCCCGAGAGGCAACATAAAAAAACATTGAATTACAAGAGTCATCAACTTGGCCCGATTATCAGCTTTGTAATCGCGCCAAGCAAAAGTTACCCGGGCCATCCTGAAGACTAACAATTCTTTGAGTAAAAATCGCCATTCGATGGGTGTGTTTTTGTCAACTTATTTGAGAACTCACATGTATCCATAACGTGACAAGATGACTTTGAGTAAGAATGCTACGATACCGGCGGCTAGGCCAAAAACGAGGATTTTGATGATATCTTTCGCTAGATGCTCTCCCCTGGAGAGCTTTAATTTTTGACGATCAATGAAAATACCGTTTTCTTGTTTGACAGATGACTTAACCAAGGTAAGCTGGTTTAAAACTTGAACGGATGGTTGTTCCCAATTGTTTACTAGAAAATCATAGAAAGCTTCACATTGTTCTTCAATAAAATGATTTAATAAGGCGCGGATTGGCTCCCATTCTTTGGGTTTGTAAATTAAGGACTTGATTTCTCCTAAGGCTTTATGGATCTCATTCGACAATAAATCAATGCATTGATCAAGGTAAATGTCGGCCCCGGAAGGAGTTTTCGAAAGCCCTTTTTTGGCCAATTCATAACGGATTTGGTCGATACCTGTTTTCAAATTTGTTTCACCGGTTTTCAATAGAGATTCAAAACTTTCCTTGACTTCCATAAGATCCCCACCTCATTATCATGTAAAAAATTACAAATTAAAAGAAAGCTTAATAAAGTTTTTTTTAATTTTCGGCAAATTATGTCTGATTCCTTTGTGGAGATTTGGGCTTAATTTTAGACTAGGATTACACAGATGTCTTTAAAAGATTATTGAGAGGCAGGAATTTGAGAAGAAATATCGAATATGTGTTCGATTGATTTGTTAAAAAAATTCGTTAAAATAGAAATTACAATTAATCTAAGAGGTGTAATTTTTTGAAGAATGAATTCCGGTTTCATTCTGAGTTTAAACCTGCCGGGGATCAGCCGGAGGCCATCGTCCAATTAACGGCGGGAATAAAAAACGGCTTGCGGGATCAAGTATTATTAGGGGTCACTGGTTCCGGAAAAACTTTCACCATGGCCAAGGTGATTGAGGCTGCCCAAAAGCCAGCCTTAATACTTGCCCATAATAAAACCCTCGCCGCTCAGTTATATAGCGAGTTTAAGGAGTTCTTTCCTGAAAATGCGGTTGAGTACTTTGTTAGTTATTACGATTATTATCAACCGGAAGCTTATGTCCCTCAGTCCGATCTATATATTGAAAAGGATTCCAGTATTAATGATGAGATCGACCGATTGCGACATGCGGCGACCTCGGCATTGCTTTCCCGTAAGGATGTTATTATCGTAGCTAGCGTCTCCTGTATTTATGGTTTGGGATCTCCGGAAGACTATGAAGCATTGACCCTTTCCCTGAAATCAGGAGAATTTCGAGAACGGGACCAGATTCTCAGGCGGCTGGTTGGCATCCAGTATGCCCGGAACGACATCGGTTTTACCAGGGGCACCTTCCGGGTCCGGGGCGATGTGATTGAGATTATTCCGGTTTATGGGGAGAGTATTATCCGGATCGAGCTTTTTGGCGATGAGGTCGAGAAAATAATCGAAGTAGACCCGATGACCGGCGAAGTGCTGAAAAACATGGATGAGGTAGCGATTTATCCGGCCACCCACTATATCACTTCCCAAGAGAAGATGAAGCTGGCGGTAGCCTCTATTGGATCCGAATTAGAAGAGAGGCTGAGGGAACTACGGGAAGAGGGGTTTCTTCTAGAATCGCAACGACTGGAACAACGCACCCGTTTTGACCTGGAAATGATGGAGGAGGTTGGATACTGCCAGGGGATTGAGAACTATTCGCGTTATCTGACCGGCCGGAGTCCGGGGGAACCTCCCGCCACTCTTTTAGATTA
>JAEWZY010000033.1 GCA_023394955.1 Bacillota bacterium | reverse complement strand
CCTTAGCCGAAGCTGGATATCCCATGTCTACAGAGACCAACGGCGCTTTGCGGATGGTGGTTTGGGCGCCGAAGGATACACCTGATGAAATAGTTGCCAAGCTGGAGGAGATACTCAGGAAGGTCTGCGAGACACAGGAATGGAAGAAATTTATCAACGATAACGCAGCCGTCACCATCTTTAGGACAGCGGCAGAAGTTGAAGAAGTATTTTCTACTGACGAAGAGGCCTATATTAAGGTTCTTCCTGCTCTAAAAGGAGATTGATCAGCTTAATCTTTCATGTTTCGTGCCGGGGTAGTTATTTTACCCCGGCATGGATATATTAAGGAAAGGTGAAAAAGATGCGTAAATCTTTAGTTTTCTCTCTGTTATTTTTCCTTCTTGGACTAGCTTTATTTTTTCAGGCTCAAAAGATAAAGCCACTTTGGGAAGAGCCTATGGGTCCCAAGGCATATCCGCAAGCAACTGCTATATTAATTATCATTTCCTCTGGAATTAATGTGGGAAAAGATTTAATCAACATACGAAAAAAAGAAGAAGTCAAAACTGTTGATGAAAACAAAGCTTCAGTTAATAAGGGAACAATAACTAATTTTTTACCTCGAATCTTCATAGGCATGCTTTGCTTCTTATATGTTATTGGCTTAACCTTTTTAGGTTTCTACACCTCAACAATTTTCTTTTCCGTGGCATCAATGAGTTTAATATCTTACTATACTAATCGGGAATTATTTCGTAAAGAGTTGATTACCCGTATTCTTCCTGTTTCTATTGGTATTGTTTTAGTTCTCTTCTTAGGAATGAGCTATATGCACATTTACCTTCCTCAGGGGGGAATACTGTGGTAATGTAGGCTCATCAATTATACTTTGAGAGGTGAATGATATGGGGGATACAATGACATCTTTGCTTTCAGGCCTTTCATTGGCAACAGAACCTGTTCCATTAGTATTCACTATTATTGGAACAATCTTAGGCTTGTTTTTTGGCGCAGTACCCGGACTCAACGCTACTCTAGCGATGATTCTCATTTTACCAATCACCTACGGGATGTCTCCTCAGGGAGGTTTTAGCTTTTTGATGGGGGCATATGTGGGCGGTATTACCGGTGGACTGGTGTCCGCGATCATGATTGGCATCCCTGGAACGGCAGCATCAATTGTTACGACGCTGGATGGTTACCCTATGGCTAAGAAGGGAGAGGCTGGGCGCGCCCTTGGGTTAGCCTCGGTTTCAAGTTTCTATGGTGGACTCTTTAGTTGGTTCGCTATGATCCTCCTAACTCCGCAGCTTTCCAAATTTGCGCTAGAGATTGGACCTTTTGAATATACAGCTATTATCCTTTTCGGCTTTACCATCATCACGGGGATGGCTTCGGAAAATCTATCCAAAAGCTTGCTCATGGCGGCGATTGGTTTGATGATTCCCGCAATTGGCCTTGACCCTCTCCATGGGGTTCAACGACTTACCTTTGGGATAGATGCTCTTGATACGGGTTTTGGCCTTATACCCGTGTTGACCGGCGCTTATGTTGTTTCCCGCGCTCTGGAAGAAGCTGAAAATTTAAAAGAACAATATATCTGCAAACCAGGTAAGCTGATAAATGTCTTTCCACAGCTTTGGAGGGTATGGAAACACTGGCTCACGGTTCTACAGTCAAGTGTCATTGGTATCCTAATTGGTATTCTACCAGGGATTGGCGCGTCTGTTGCACCCTTTATCTCATATGATCAGGCAAGAAAAAGATCAAAAAATCCGAACAATTTCGGCCAGGGAGAACCGGAAGGTGTAATTGCCAGTGAGACCTGTAATAACGCTACTATTGGTGGAGCGCTTATTCCCGGCCTTGCTCTTGGCATACCCGGAGACGTGCCGGTAGTAATTTTATTAAGCGGGTTAATGCTACATGGATTTCAACCGGGGCCACTTTTCTTCTCGCAACATCAAAGTATGGCAATTTCAACGTATTTCTCATTTTTTATCGCAAATTTATTTATGATCATTTTCCTGCTTACCGTAGGGATCAAGATCTTCACCCGCATCATGTCTATTCCAAAGATTTACTTGATCCCTGTAATCTTTATTGCTGGTCTGCTCGGCGCTTACAATGTGGCTTATAGTATGGTTGATGTCTGGATTTCGGTATTTGCCGGTCTTTTTGCCTATTTTGCAATCAAAGCTGGCTATCCACTAACTCCCTTAATTATTTCAATAATTCTTGGACCCATGTTTGAATCAAATCTGCGTGTCGCGTTGACTGTTAGTAAAGGGAGTATTCTTCCTCTATTTACTCAACCAATTTCTCTGGTCTTTATTGTCCTTACAATCTTGTCCCTTATTATGATTGTTAGACGAAATATTAAAAAGAAACAAGCAGGATTTGCTATATAGATTGGAACAGGCAGAATATATTTGCTTGGGGAGTAAGAACTGAAACCTTTATGCTACAACAAGTAGCTGTTTCTTTTCCAAGAAGACAAGAGCAGAGGTTGTTTTCCCTCTGTTCTTTCCATTTGGGCCAACCTGACTGTGGTATGGCTCATGTTCAGTTCTGCTCTCAGGTAAACCTTATAAATAGTCATGTACCCTCTTGACCAACTGGAAGAATCGAAATCGTGATAATGGCGCTGCTTGCATAATTATGGCAGTTGATGTATCTTAATAAAGGTAGATTCGTTTATCCTGTCTTTTATATTTCATAATGGATCGCGAGGAGGAATGTTCATGAGTGACCTGCTGTTAGACTCAATGTTAAAATTTGATAAGAGTAACATATCATCTTATATAAAGGATTTATTAATGAATCAACTACTTGAAGGAAAGCTTAAACCCGGAGATAAGTTGCCTACGGAAAATGAATTCGCCGCCAAGCTTGGAGTAGGTAGAAACTCCATCCGTGAGGCTATGAAAATGCTTTCTTCACTTGGCATTATAGAAGTCAAGAGGGGAATGGGCACATATATCAGAGAAACAATTTCTGATTCTGTACTAAATCCTTTAATAGTACAGTTGGCATTTTCCGGGAAAAGTTCTCAAGAATTAATAGAGTTGAGAATCTTCCTTGATACGGCGGTAGCCGAATTGGCTTTAGAAAAAATACAAGATGGCGATTTAGTAGAATTGGAAGAGACTAATGAGAAACTCCTTGATGAATTACTGAAGAATCAACCAAATGAAAAAACCCTGGTTAAACTAGACTTTGAATTTCATATGAAGTTGATTAGTATTACCAGAAATAATTTGATCATAAAAATCAGCGAAACTATATATATATTATTCTTCTCCTCAATTGATGAGACCATCCGTTATCAACAAGAAAAGGAGGTCGGTTATAGGAACCATGTTAAAATTATTAATGCGCTCAAAAATAGAAATAAGGAAGACGTGCGCAATGCGGTTTCCGATAGTTTGGAGCATTGGCGCAAACGCCTGGAAGAAAAATAACGGTTATGAGGTTCTAATTTTAAATTCTTATCTCATCCACCTATATAATCACTTCCATACACTTTGTAAAATCAAGTAGAACTAAAATAAAAAACCATATAGAAACGATCATCTGTAGGGACAATTATAACTATGGGTCACTGACTAACGGGGAACGTTAGTGTAAAATTATTGTAGATTTAACGAAGAAAAACGCTTTTTAAAAAGAAGAGAAACCTCACATTCAGCAAGAATGAATTTGTTAAGATAGCGAAATAGTATCGGTGAGAAATAACCTTTGAAGGTATAACATAAATGAAGAACAACCTGGAGAGCTATTCGGATTATGAGAATCGTATCGGTAGAGGGCGAAGTTATGCGCGTAACGGGGCAGTGCTCGATCTAAAGATTGAGCAAGGTTCTGATTAAGGCATTGGTACAAGGTAGTTCGTCTAAACCGTATCAAGTAGATGTGAAAATCAGTCCCTTAGTGGGTGAACAGTGGGAAAAGATCAAAAAAGCCTGCGCGGGAAGGATTGATTCTTTGCGGAGTTAATTGACGGTAAATTCCCTAAAGCGCTGTCGGATCTATTTACCGCCAAAGGAAGCGGCTTGTTCCCGGCCCCGCGGGAAATTATTTTTCAATGCAGTTGCCCTGATTGGGCGGTGATGTGTAAACATGTGGCGGCAGTGTTGTATGGTGTGGGAACCAGGCTTGATCAAAACCCGGCTTTGTTTTTTACATTGAGAAGCGTTAATGTTGAAGAACTCATTTCCGGGGCTATTCGCGGAAAAATGGAAGCGATGCTTAGCGGGTCGAAACCAAACAGCCGCCGTATTCTAGCGGATGCGGATATTTCAGATGTATTTGGAATTGAGCTGGAAAAAGGCGAAATAGGCCGTGACCAAATGAAAGGACGGAAAAAAAGAAAACAAATAACTAAGCTGCCTAAGTAAGGCGGCTTTTTTGTTGGGGAGAAAGGGCCGTCGCCTTTAAAGAAGGCAATTGATGAGTTTAAAAATTAATCCGGCGATACACTAAAGTTACGCTAGCGAAATATGAAGCTTGCTCAGACAAAAACCATAAAAAAGAAAATTGACTTAGTTGTGAGTTGGTTGTACAATGTGAATATAGATTCATATGAATATGAATTCACATTCGGATGGCGTTTAATAGTAATGAAAAGGAGGATAAGATGCCGAAAGATACTTTTTTCAATTTGCCCGAGGCGAAACGGGCTAGGATCATTGACGCGGCGGTCGACGAGTTTGCCGCCTATCCTTATCATCAAGCCCGGATCACCGCCATCGCCGATCAGGCCGGAATCGCCAAAGGCAGTTTTTATCAATATTTTGAAGATAAAAAGGACCTTTTTAAATACCTCATGGAGCTGATGGTGGAGAAGAAGTTGTCGTATATTAACCGGGACATGGTTGAATGCAGGGAAAAGTATGATTTTTTCCAGCTGTTACGGGAGGTTTATTTGAGTGGGATCAGGTTTGCCAAAGATAATCCACGCTTTGTCCCGATTGGGATTATGATGACTTCAGATCGAGAATTATATCGCGAAATTTATGGCGAACATGAGGATAAAGGCGTAGCTTTTTTTAAACGATTATTGGAGTATGGTAAGGAGCAAGGGACGGTCGAACCGGCTATTGATCCGGCGCTAGTCGCCAAAATGTTAATGGGGATGAGTTATTCGTTAGTCGATTTTATTATGGAGGACGGGAAATTGGACCTGGATGATATGAAGATTATCGATCAGATGCTTTATTTTGTAGAGAACGGGATTAAGAAGAGAGAGATTGACTAACGTATGATACTGCTAATCTTTATAACGACTCGTCATTTAAACCGAGCGACGAATGACGAGCGACGAACGACGAGATAGGAGGTCAAGTAGATGGCTTTACTGGAGTTGCAAGGCGTGAAGAAGATTTACCAACAAGGCAAGATTGAAGTGCCTGCCTTGAGGGGGATCGATCTGAAGGTGGAAACGGGGGAATTCACAACTATCTTTGGACCTTCCGGTTCCGGGAAGACCACTTTGCTTAATATCATCGGCTGTCTGGATAAACCAACCAACGGTAAGATTAAATTTAACGGCGGAGAATTGGGCGATCTGGACAAAAAGGGTCTGGCGATGATCCGGCGGCATAATGTGGGTTTTATCTTTCAAAGTTATAATTTGATTCCGGTCTTGACCGCCTATGAGAATGTAGAGTTTGCCATTAGATTGATCAACAAGCATAATGACAAAGAGTTAAAAGAGAGGGTAATGAAGATTCTGTCGGCGGTCGGTTTGGAAGGTTTGGAAGACCGTAAACCCAATGAACTTTCAGGCGGGCAGAAACAGCGGGTGGCCATCGCCAGGGCCTTGGTTAAAGAACCCAAACTGGTGCTGGCCGACGAACCCTCCGCCAATCTGGATTCCAAGACCAGCGAAGAGGTTCTCCAAGTCATGGTCAAGATGAATCAAGAGCTAGGCACCACCTTTATCTTTTCCACCCATGATCCCAGAGTGATGGATTACGCCCGGCGGTTGATTGAGATCCGGGACGGGCTCATCTCCAAGGATCAAAGGAGGGAGTAAGATGTTTTTAACCAAATTAGCCATTAAAAACTTAGCCCGCCACCGCAACCGGACTTTGATTACCGCCATCATCATCGCTTTTGCCATCTTCTTTTATATCCTCCTGGATTCCCTGGTCGGCGGGATGACCGAAATGTCTTATCAGACGATCATTGATTATGAGTCCGGCCATTTGCAAGTGGTCAATGAAGCTTATTGGGAGGAAGAGGAGAAGCTGCCCCTGGAAAATCTGTTCTCCAACGATACTAGAATGATGGCTGCTATCGAAAAGATCGGCAGCTATCTGGCTAGTTCTCCGGAATTGAACTTTCAAGCCCGGCTCAATAACGGCGGCGATGAACTGCCGGTGATCGGCAAAGGGATTGTTCCCGGAGATTTTAGCAAAGTTTTCGCTCTGGAAGATCAATTAGTGGAAGGAAGCATGTTCGCTTCCGGTGAACACCGGGTGGTCCTGGGAAAAAGATTGGCCGAATTGATGGAATTGCAGGTTGGCGATTATATTACCTTATTAGTTAAAGATAAAAACGAAACCTTCAATACCATCGAAGCGGAAATTGGGGGGCTGGTCCATACCAGCAATCCCAATGTCAACCAAAACCTCGTCTATCTCCCCCTTGACCTGGCGCAAAAAGCGCTAAATGTGGAGAATAATGTTAGTAAGATTATTATTAGACTTAAGAATAAAAACCAGGCGCCGGCGCTCGCCGTTGAATTGGAGAAGGAGTTAGCAGGCAATGACGGCAATCTAAGGGTTTACTCCTGGAATGAATTAGAGGCTATGTCATTTGCTGAGGCCCAAAAGATCGAAAATCAGGTTATTTTATCGATTATTCTTTCGATTGCCGCCATCGCTATCGTCAATACCCTAATCCTGGCTGCCCTGGAGAGAAGAGAAGAGATTGGGATGATGAAGGCCATGGGTTTACAAAACATTGAGGTAGTCTATACCTTTGTCTTGGAATCGGTGGGGATCGGCGTCTTAGGCGGGATGATCGGCATGGCTTTAGGGTTTGTAGGTGTTTGGATAATGGTCGCTAATGGCGTGGACTTTGAAGCTATGTATGGAATGGATCTATCCTCATTCGGTATGCCGGTAATCGGTAAAGTTTATGGAATTTGGAATCCCGCTGCTTTTATTAAGGTCATCGCCTTTGGAATTATCGTCTCGTTTCTAGCCAGCATTTTTCCAGCGTACCAGGCGGCGGACAAAGACCCGGTGCAGACGATTTATCATCGCTAGGGGGTGTTATGGTGTTATTCCTTACTAAACTGGCTTTCAAAAACTTGTTCCGCAGTAAATCAAGGATGATAGTATCCATAGTTGCCATTGCTTTTGCCGTCATGGTCGTGGTTTTTGCCAGGGGCTTGATCGGGGGAATGATCGACTCTGTTTCCGCCGACCATATCCACTATAACTCCGGACATATCAAGATTATCGATTCGGAATATCAAAAAAGGGAGCGGCTCTTGACCTTGAAGTATCCGGTGGATGGTTTTGCCGGGCAGGGTTTGGAGGAGATGACTGTTGCGTTGGAGAACGTGGAAGACGTGGCGACGGTCATCCCCAGATTGAAATTCGCCGCTATGGTCAGTACCGAAGAGGAATTAGTCGCCATGAGCGGCTGGGGGGTTGATCCCGAACAGGAACTTAACTTTACAGATGTTGAGGACTATCTAGTTGAGGGGAGGATGGTCGCCCCCGGTCAACGGGAAGTGGTAATGGGCGCCGCTTTGTTGGAGAAGATCGGTTGCCGGGTGGGAGATAAAGTTACTATCCTTTTCAATACGGCCTTTGATTCTTTAAGAGGGATTACTTTCAAAATCGTCGGCCGGATGGAAAGCGGCTTGAAAATTCTGAATGAAATAGTATTCTATCTGCCGTTAGATGAAGCGCAGCGCCTTTTATACCTGGATGACCAGGTTACTGAGTTATTACTGGTCACACCCGATAGGAAGCTGGTTCCCGAAGTCTTGCCGAAGGTCAAGGCCTTATTGGCCGAAGAGGGTGAGGATCGATATTTGGCATTAAGCTATCGTGAGACCAGCGACTTAATCCCCTTGATGGATTTATCCGCCGCCATCTATAACTGTATCTATATTTTTTTGGTCCTCTTATCCTGTGTGGTCGTGATTAATACGATGATTATGATCGTCAAGGAGCGGACCAAAGAGATCGGGATGATGGCGGCGATTGGGTTAGAAAAAAAAGACATTCTCCGGCTTTTTATCACGGAAGGCGCTATTATGGGGGTGTTGGGCAGTCTATGCGGAGCTATCGCCGGACATCTAATCAATAGTTATTTAGCAAGAGTCGGTTTCGATTATGGCGAGGCTTTGTCCGGAATCAGTTCGGAGGTGATCTTTAATACTATGATTTATCCGATTGCATCGATTCGCAATAGTGTATTCGCCTTTGCGCTGGGAGTAATAATTGTTACGTTGGCCTGTTTGATCCCGGCCCGGAGGGCGGCTAGTCTTGAACCCACCGAAGCGATGCGGGAAGGATAAAAGAAGGGAGAGATCGATCGTGAAAAAAAGGCTGGTTGTTTCACTTTTTTCTTTAGTTGCCGTCGCCATTATTGCAACCTTGGCGTTCAGCGCTTTAACAGCAGAAGAGATCATCAAGCGCAGGGATGACAATGAGTATTATGATACCGCCCGGGCAGAAGCGGAGATGGTTATCGTCAACCGGAACCGGAAAATATCCAAGACTATGACCACTTATGGTCAGGGTGATAATGGGCTGATAATCTTCAGCAACCCCCGGGACCGGGGGACCAAGTTTTTGAAACGCGGGGACGACCTGTGGATGTTCTTCCCTGATGCCGAGGATTTGGTAAAGATCTCCGGGCATATGCTGAATCAAGGGATGATGGGCAGCGACTTTTCCTATCAGGATATGATGGAATCGGATAAACTCACCGATTTGTACCAATTTAAATTGATCGGAGAGCGGGACGTCCCTGTTATGTGCTGGAAGGGATCGCCCGGGAAGGAAAGAAAGTCTCCTATTATCGGCGTAAATCATGGGTTGATCAAGAAAGGTTTGTTGGTTTGAAAGAGGAATTGTATACCCAGAGCGGACGGTTGCTGAAAGTGATGAACGTCGCCAAAGTGGAAAAAATTGAAGGCCGCTGGTACCCGCTGGTATCGGTGATGGAAGACAAGTTACGCAAGGATACGCGGACCGAGTTTATTATAAAATCAATCGAGTTTAATCCTAAATTGCCCGCCGGGACCTTTACTTTGGAGAATTTAAGGTGAGGGCTGGAGGTTTGAGGCTGGAAAATGTAGTTTGGTATTGCGACCCTATCCCTAACAGGGGATTCGCTAAACCTTTGCGGGTCTTCTGTTTGTAGGGTTTAGATGGTTTTTCTTACAACGCCAAGCCGATTCCCTTTTAGGGATAGGGTTGTTCTTGGACATCCATGTCCACATGTTTCAATACCTTCAAGAAGGAGGATTACGATCATGCGGCAGGCCTCCATAATATTAACCTTAATTGTAATGGTAACAGTTGGCGCTACTCAGGCATTGGCGCTCGAAGCCGGGGGAGAAGCGGAACTTCTATTTACAGGTGTTTTATCGGAAGATGGCGATTTTGAAGATGAGTTCTTGGATCGAATCGATCTGGAGTTCTTTTTACCTCCTCTTGGGAACACCGAGTTTAGCTATGCTTTTCAGATCAGTAAGCCGCTACAGGATTTGCTCGCTGACGAAGATGGGGTTTATTTCGCTAAAAAGCTCTATCTGAAGCATAAATTTGAAAGAGTACACTTTACCTTAGGCCGTCAGCCGGTATCCTGGTCCTTTGGTTCCTTGCTCAATCCGGTGGATTATACCCTGGGTTCGGTGGCCTTGGATGAAGAGCATAACAGTAAGTACACGGACGCGGTCGAAGTTTATATCCCGCTCAATTGGAATTCCAGTCTGTCGCTGGTGGCGTCTTATCCCGATGGATTCGCCTCAAAAGAGGAGCGGCGGAAATGGGGGGCAAGGGCCAGGTTCGGGGTAAAAGGTTATGACTTAACCGTCAATTATGCACAGGAGGCGGATGTTTTCGGAGGAGCGGAAGGGGCGCTGGATGAAATTTTAGCCTCGATCCCTAGGAAGAGGGCTGGTTTCACTTTTAAAGGGGACTTAAAAGATTTCGGGGTCTATGGCGCTTACGGCCATTATTTCGGGGAAGGGATCGAGAGTGGCAATAGCTATCTTTTAGGCGCCGATTATAGTTATAATCTTGATCGGGGTACTAAAATTACCTTCCAAATGGAGTACCTTGGAGTGAAACTGAATTTTTTAGAACCTTCTTTGAGAAATGAGCTATTGAAAATGGAAAGCGACGATCAAAGACTCGAATTTTTAATTGGGAGTTTGAACTATCCGCTAGATGACTTTTCATCCGTTTCTCTGATAAATATGGTAAGTCTGGATGACGGTAGTCTATTTTTGACGCCTAGTTTTTTAACTACTTTACCTGGCAATTTTGACCTTGAGCTCAGCGCGACATTTTTTAAGGGTAAGGATGGCGCTTTATTCGCCCCCAGGGCTGTTATGCCGCAGGCGATTATCACCATAAGCTTGAGATATCCTTTTTAGTCAATGACGCAAATATTGTGATTAACATTCTGGCGGGACAATGGTTAATGCCTTCCGAAGTGCTACGGGTAGCGCTGCTTACCGGCAAATCGGCTATCTAAAGAATTTGTAAAAAAGAAAGAGCGGGCTTTATACAATAATATTATTAAAGAGGGAATATCGATTAGTTTCATAGTTTGATCGAATTGCGAAACTTTATTATCAAAGTATATTGACTGTCAAATTAATTTAAAGTTTTGGTTTTGAATTCTCAATTGCCAACAGTTACTACCTGAGAGATAGTAACTTTCCTTATCCTAGGTCGTTAGAAGATTTATAGGTGTTGAAGATGAATGGAGGAGACAAGATTGAAGCGCAAGCTGACGATGATCGGTATTATTCTGGTAGCTATCTTAATTTTGGTCTCATTGATCGGATTTGCTACTGACCGGATTAACCTGGCAAAGGGGAAAAGGGTGATGGCCGGGTTCGAAAGCTTATTAGATAAGGAAGATGTCACTGTAGCGGAGCTTGTTCAATATATCGATGCTAATATCGATAGCCTTTCCAAGGAAAATGCCACCTCGTTAGTGAGAGGGCTCGAGGTGATTCAAAAGGCCAATTTGCCTCAATGGGAGAAGAAGTTTGAGAATGAGGCGCTCCAGAAGGAACTAGCCCGGGTTTACCTGGAAAACGGTTGGAACCTCAACGGTCTTGAGGATATCAGAGATGATGAGTTAAAGGCGATTCTGGATGAAACCGTCAGCAACGGTTATAAGGTGGAAACGGCGGAAGGTTTTTTCTTTCCTGTGATCGATTATAATTTCTATGATTTATATCATCAAGCTATTACATTGGATCTCTCAGCTTATCTAGAGATTATGGCGGTGGAGTCGGACCAGACACCGGTTAAGGACGCGGCGCTAATGATCAGTTGGGAAAAGATCTTGAACCGGGCCTTGCGTCAGGAAGAATTTATCAAGGAATACAGTACTTCGACGCAGGTCAAACCGATGGAAGAGTTGTTAAAACGCTACGTTACTTTTGCATTGTTTGGGGCCAACAATACACCCTTATTTAGTTACGTTACCGAGCAAATGACGTCCGAGGCTAAGGAAGCTTATCTGAGGCGTACTTGGGATGAGGAGAAGGGGAGTTTTTCAACTCTGATGAAGGAGTATCTCAAAGTGCTGAAAGAGAACAATTACCGGTTAACCGAGGAAGTGGACGAATACAGAAAAGAGGCGGTCGCTGGGTTTTAAAATACGCGAAAATAGTGGATAGTCAAGGATTAAGTGGTTAATGGTAAGAAGGATTATTACAGCTATTGTATATGGATAATTTAATAAATTTCGAAAGCGAGCATGTTTGCTCGTTTTTTTATTAGATGGTAAAGGTACGGGTTGTTACAGGTTCGATCTATGTTGTTATTGATAAGGTGAAATCATTATAAAAATTTTTTTATTTTTAAAAAGGAACTTATCAAATGACGTCGAAATATAATCATATAATCCTGTAATTACAAGTTTTATTAATTAAAGTTTGAGGTGGTTACCAATGTTTATTCGAGATATCACAGAAAAAATTATAACCGACGACCCACTTCCATATTATGCTCAACTGAAGCGATTATTATTAAAAAGAATCGAATCAGGTGAATGGAAACCTCATAGTAAGTTGCCGTCCGAGTTAGAATTATGTCAGACTTATGGCGTTTCCCGTACAGTGGTTAGACAGGCGTTGTCAACTCTATTGCAAGAGGGAATCATTAATCGACAAAAAGGGCGGGGTTCGTTCGTTACTGAGCCTAAAGTGACAGAAGGTTTATTTCAAAATCTTATTGGATTTCATGAAGAAATGGCCGCCCGTGGTATGCAGCCTGTTACCAAAGTTTTAGAACAAACTATTATAAATGCCGACGATTATCTCGCAAACAAATTGGGTACTAATCTCGGAGAAAAAGTAATGAAGATTGATAGGTTGCGTTTTATTGAAGAAAATCCATTAGTCTTCTCGACAACATATATACCGCATTCGTGTTGTCCTGGTCTTGTTGACATAGATTTAACAAGGCGATCGCTTTATGAAACATTAGAGGTTGAATTTAGTTTATCAATCAGTCATGGGACAAGGACAATAGAGGTTAATGAGGCGACGGCTAAGGAAGCCAAACTACTTAAAATTCAACCGGGTAAAGCCTTACTGTCTGTAGAGAGTAGATCGTTTCTGGTAGATGGAACGGTATTTGAATACTCAATAGCTAAGCACCGTGCTGATCGTAGCCGTTTTGAAATTAATCTATTAAGAACAAATAAAAACATTAAGTCACTAATAAAAGATTTTGACAACAATCAAAAGGGGGCTAATCAATGACAACTTACATTAAACCGGCGGATTGGTTCCGAATATATGAGGAAAAACCCGTCCGCAAGATAGTGGCTTTACATAGCGGAACATCCGCTAATGGTGTTGACGCGGCTATCATCGATATCTCCGGTTCGGGTGAATCTGCTAAAGCGAAATTGATTCATCATATAACATGGGATTATCCGGCAGAAGTTAGAGAGAAACTTTTTGAAGTTTTTAATCCGAAAACGGCGCAAATAGGTAAAGTGTGTCAAGCTAATTTTCTTTTAGGACAATTATTGGGAGAAGCAGCCCATTCGGTGGTTAAAGCTAGTGGTTTAAAAATGGAGCAGATTGACGCCGTTGCCAGTAGCGGGCAAATTGTTTACCATGTCCGTAACAAACAGGATGAAAGGGATGTTTGGATTGGTGAAAAGGTTATCCCCTCCGCCCTTGATTTAGGTGAAGGAACCATGTTAGCAGAAGTAACCGGGAGAACTTGTGTAACTAATATGCGAAGTAGAGACATGGTCGTTGGCGGAGAGGGCAACCCACTGGTGACTTATGGAGATTGGGTATTGTTTAGGCATCCTCAAAAAACGAGAGCTATTCAAAATATCGGTGGAATTGCCAATCCCACTGTTTTACCCGCTGGGAAAGGATTGGAGATGGTCCAAGCATTCGATACTGGGCCAGGCAACATGTTGATCGACGGTATTATAACCCGCTTGACTGAGGGAGAGAAAAAATATGATAAGGATGGGATTATTGCAGCTACCGGGAATGTCCATCAACAATTCCTGGATGAACTAATGCAACATCCTTACATTCTGCGTTGTCCGCCTAAATCAACCGGGCGTGAAGTGTTCGGGGATGAATTAATCGAAAAAGTTATTCGGCGCGGAGACGAACTTAAATTGTCTTTAGCAGATTTAATCGCAACGGTGACGGCTTTCTCAGCTGAATCAATCGCTTATAATTATAAGAATTTTGTATTGACAAATTGTCAAGTGGATGAAGTATTGCTATGTGGCGGCGGAGCTTACAATCGGACATTGGTTAAATTTTTAGCCGTTCGCCTTGCGCCAATTCCCATCAAAACCGTTGAGATATGCGACATTCCGGTTGACGCCCGTGAGGTGATTTGCGTCGGTATTATCGCCAATGAAACCCTGCTTGGCCAACCCGGTAACGTTCCGAGTTCTACGGGCGGTTCGCGAAACGTGATAATGGGACAAATAACTTTTGGCAGCTATAGAAAGGATGAATACAAATGAGTTTTCAAGCGGAAATTACCCCATCTGATTTAGTAATTGTTGATTCCAATGGTGAATGGAAGATTAATCTGACAGTAGGAAAAGAAAGTATTTCTCAATATGGTGGTATTCAGGTTTATATTCCAGTTGGTTGGACAATGCCACAGTTAAATAATCCAGATAATCCTGGATATGTTCAAGTTACCGTGCAATCTCGCGATACAGTAGAGTGGAAACAGAGTATTTATAGCTGCCGCTGGATTGGGGTTGAGCTCGTTAAGGGAAAATTACAAAAAGGGGACATTGTTAATATTACATACCAGGGTGACGCTCCTCGGGTTCCCGTTCCTCAAAGCGAATTTACTGTTTCCATAGATACGCAAGGCTTTTTTATCTATAACAAGTTGCCGATTTCTCCGGTGTTAAAAGTGATCTCTGGAAAGGTTGCAGGTTTTCAAGTTACTACAGCAGCTTCCATTGAAGAGGGTAAAAACTCTCGGGTCGGGATTACCGCAGTGGATGCTCTTGGAAGCTGGGTTGAAGATTATGAGGGCGATGTAACCCTTATGCTCGGAGAAGAAGGTTCGGATGCAAAAACTTCTTTAGGTGTTTGTAAGCTCAAACAGGGGTTGGCTTCATTTGAAGTGACTGGGGAATGTTCGGATACTAAAAGGATTACCGTACTAGCAACGGATGGTTCTTTCCAGGGTCAAAGTAATCCTTATATAATCATTCAACCGAATGATTATAAGATTTTTTTCGGAGATATTCATGGACATTCCAATTTTTCCGATGGCAGGTTTTCGCCGGAAGAATATTATCGGTACGCGCAGGATGTATCTAGATTAGATTTTTGCGCACTTTCAGACCATGATAACGTTGGTTCAAATAGTAATGTTGAAGAACATTCCAAATTATTAATTGACGGTGCTTGGAAGGAGCTTAAAAGAATAACGAACCTTTTTAATAAACCCGGATTATTCACTACCATTGTCGGCTTTGAGTATACCAATACAGAGATTGAAGTTGGCGGGCACCGTAATGTTTATTTTCCGGTTGAAGACCCGCCGCTTTTCCGTAGTTGGGACCCTGAAACTAATACCCCCGCTAAACTTTTTAACGAGTTACATAAACTAGATATGCCCGTATTGGTTATTCCGCATCATCCGCTTCATTTTATGGGATGGGAACATGATCCCGAATTTCAAAGGCTTTTTGAAATATATTCGATGTGGGGGCTTTCTGAAACCGCAAATGATGACTGCGCTTTTAGTCATCCGGTAAAATATCACCACGGAGGGTTTTCTTATCAAGATGCTTTAGCTCGTGGTTACCGCTTGGGCGTAACGGGTGGGGGCGATAATCATGATAGTCTCCCTGGAATTCGATACGGCACCGATCCTTGGCGAAAGGGAAAAATGGCCCAACGGCCGGGTTTGGTAGCTGTCTATGCTAAGGAGAATACCAGGGAAGCTATCTTTGACGCTTTATGGAACCGTAGATGTTACGCTACTACTGGAAATCGAATGTTGATTGATTTTAAAATAAACGGTGCTTTGATGGGAAGTGAACTTAAAGGCATTAATGAACGTAAAATAGAGATTACGGCTATTGGAGAAAGAAAGCTTGCCTACGTAACAGTTATTAAGAATGGGGAAGAAGTATATAAACAATTATCCGATACAGATGAAGCGCATCTTACCTGGGTAGACCCGTCGCCATCCAATCAACTGGACTATTATTATCTGAAAGTGCGGCAACAAAACGGAGCACAAGCTTGGTCAAGTCCGATTTGGGTGGAAAGAGGCTAAAATTGGACCATAGTTATCCATGAATTTATTACTTTTGACACTTTATGCTTAGGATGGTTTTACATTGCTTGAATTAGTTTTCAAAGTTAATAAAACTTATTTATGAAAGGGGTATTAACTTGACAAATATTACTTCTCCTAAAATTCGAATTGATAATCTTTCATTTTCTTTTGAAAATTCCCGGGAGAATTCTTGTACTCAAGTTTTGAATGAAATATCCTTAAATATTTTTGAAAAAGAATTTTTCTGTATTCTAGGACCTAGTGGTTGTGGAAAATCGACACTTTTATATCTTATAGCCGGACTTCTTCGTCCTAAAAATAAGGAATGTATTTTAGTTGACGATAAACCCATCACGGGTCCGGGAGTAGATCGTGGTATAGTGTTTCAGGAGTATGCTTTATTGCCATGGAAGACTGTTCGTGACAACGTTGCCCTTGGTTTGAAATTCAAGAAAATGTCTAAAGTAGAAAGACATAAAATTGCTCAACATTATATAGATTTGGTTAATTTATCAGGATTTGAAGATAAATATCCTCATGAATTGTCGGGAGGAATGAAACAACGGGTAGCAATTGCCCGGACTTTGGCGAATTCTCCGGAAATTATCCTTATGGATGAACCTTTTGCTGCGGTTGATGCCCAAACCCGTTCAGTCCTTCAAGAAGAGCTTTTATCAATATGGGAGAAAGAACAAAAGACCATCATCTTTATTACCCATAATATTGAAGAGGCTATATTTTTGGGTGATCGTGTTCTGGTAATGAAACCGCGACCTTCACAGATTCGCAAGCTTATTAATGTCGACATCGATAGAGATCAAAGGAAGTGGGGTACCATTCATGACAATGAGATGTTTCGTCGGTTAGACAACGAGATTAACCAAATGATGTTTAACCAAGGGAACTGAAACCTCGGAACTGTTTAGATGATAAGGAGGCTGTAATGATTAATCGGTTTTCTGTTAACTCAAAGCTAAAATCAATATTGAATAATCTAATCCCTTTTTTGCCTTTGCTTTTGCTTTGGCAGTACTTGTTTACCATGAAAATAGTGCCGCCAAGTTTTCTTCCATCGCCATTGGCTATTCCAAAAGCTTTTGTGCAGCTCATTTTTGATGATAATTTGGGTGCACAAGTTGGGGTAACGCTTTATCGGGTGTTATTTGCGGCAATTTTTGGTCTTGTAATCGGCATTGCTTCTGGAATCTTGATATCTACTAGTAAGTTTCTATATAAAATAACACGTGATTTAATCGATTTTTTACAAGCTGTTGGAGAGATCGGATGGTTACCGTTATTAGTAATTTGGTCTGGTTTCAATGACCGAACAATTATGATAGCAATAGGTTATACAATCTTTTTCCCCATTTTTTATGGAACAATCTCAGGGTTTCAACAAATACCCAAGAATTTAATTGATTCCATACGCACTTTGGGCGGAAATAAAAAAGATATTATATTGCATGTTATGTTGCCGGGTGCCTTGCCTTCCATTATTACCGGCTTCCGTACCGGAGTTGGATTTGGTTGGAGAACGGTGATTTTAGCAGAGATGTTAATCGCTCAAAGCGGATTGGGAGTGACCCTTTTCTATGCGAGACAGTTTTTCCGGGTTGACTGGGTCTTTGTTGGGATGATATTATCTGGTCTTATTTGGTTAACCATGGATAATGTTTTATTAAAGCCTTTAGAGGCTAGAACCATTCAACGCTGGGGAATTAAAAAGGCAATTTAGAGAGGTGGATAAAATGAAAACCATCGAAATGAAAGAAGTTTCCGAAGAAATATCTTTCTTAAAACGGATTTTACCGTTTGTCATAATAATATTTATTTGGTGGGTTCTTACGTCTGTATTTAAGATTATACCGGCTTATATTCTGTCTTCTCCTAGAGCCGTAATAAAAAGCGCTTTAAAGTTAATAAAAGAAGGCGTTTTATTAAATGCCATATTTTCCAGTCTTGGGCGTATGGTAGGGGGACTTTTAGTTGGGACGGTAACTGGAATAGTTTTGGGTGTGTTAGTGGGAACTAATAAATACGTTACTTATTTTGTAGATCCTCTCGCAAAGTTTTTTCAAGCTGTAGCTGGACCCACCTGGATTCCTTTGGCTATTTTATGGTTTGGTATGAGTTGGTCGGCGGTGGTGTTTATTGTATTTAACACGGTATTCTTCATTGTTTTTTATAATACTTTGATGGGTATCGAAACGGTGAATCAGCGATTGGTGGATTCAATTTATACTTTGGGAGGAAAAAAGTGGGATGTGTTAAAAGAGGTTCTGATACCGGGCGCTGTTCCTAGCATAATAGTAGGTATACGTCTGGGAATTGGTTACGGCTGGCGATCATTAATTGCCGGAGAGATAATTGCGGACGGTCAAGGACTTGGTGTTCTTATCTGGGAAGGGCAGCGTCTTTTTAGAATTTATGACATCATCCTCGGGCTAATCTTGATTGGAATTGTAAGCTATTTTATGGATAAGGTTATCATGAGAACGCTTGAAAAAAATACCATCCAAAAATGGCGTATGATCACCAATGATTTATGATCCGAGTCAAAAATATAATTGTAAGGGAGGGGTTAAAATATAAATTTAGACGTTTTAGGCACGAAAGAATTTATTAATTTAGGAGGGAAGGCTACTTATGTCAAAAAGTAAACACTTGACTTCGTTGTTTCTTTTCGGAATGATACTTATCAACGCCACATCCGGATTATTGGCTGCTCCAAAATCGGATCGACTCGTGATAGCAATCGGTGGAGTGTCCATTCCTCATACCGCTATGTGTGTTGCTTCGGAAATGAAGTTTTTCGAGAAAAATGGTTTAAAAATTGAATTTAAAAGGGTATCTAGTGGATTTGAGGCTTTGGCAGCTGTTCAAACTGGTGATGCCCATGTAGCTGATGCAGGTATAGCGGTTGTCGCTCAAACAGCTCAACAGGGAATAAATGTCAAAGCAGTAACAGTGGGAAATGGTGATTCTACAGGGACCGTTACAACCGATAATTTTTTTGCCATTATTGGGAATAAGAATAAAGGGCTTAAAAGTAAAGATTTAAGTAGCCTAATTGGCAAAAAAGTTGGAGTTCCAAAAGGGACGGTTGCGCATCAACACTTGTATTACGCCTTAAAGAACAATGGTTACGATCCTAATAAAGATATAATAATGCAACATGTTTCACCGGCAGATTTACCTACTGCGCTACAAAGCGGATCGGTAGACGCCATTGCATGTTGGGAACCAATGCCGCTCTTAGCTTTGCAAATGGTTAGTGATTCTGTCCAAGTATATAGGGGTGGCAATAATATGCAATATTTATTTTTGTATTGGATGAAACCAGAATTTATTAACAAGAACCCCCAAATAGTTCAAAAGTTTGTTAATGCTTTTGCAGAATCTGCACAATTTTCAAGGAAAAATCATAAAAAAATAGTTGATATAATGGTCAAATCCGTTAAAGGGCTTTCACGAGATGTCATTGACCAGGGAGTTAATTATTTGAATTTTGATATTAGAGTCTCCAAAGCGACCTTTGAAGCGGCTAATCAGGCTTTGGAATTTGCTGAAAGAACCAGCGGCTTTGAGGGGAAGTTTAATTTTGGCGAACACATTTATCTTGACGCTTTAAATAATACGCTTAAGAATAAGCCACAATTATTTAAAGATTTACAGGTTATTCCTGAAAATTATAAAATCTGAATTTTCTAAATTAGGTGGGATAGTATTTTATCATGAAAGCTATCCCACTTTTTAAAAAGACCTTAAGATATGGGGGCGGTTTTCATCAAGCCTTCAGAGAATTGGAGGATAAGACTTGTTAAAATATCCCCACTCTCATGTGTTAATACTTAAAAAAATGATATCGACTTAGTACGATATATGTCAAGTTTCTTTTTGTATTTTTGTTAGGGAGAATAAGAGGTTGGTGGGGTCGAATATTCGAAAAATCTTGGATGTTTACTGATCTGCGTTAATTTCATTTCCATAATTTCATGTGGGCGAGTGGAAATTTACGTGATGAATACTTAGGATTTACTAAAAAAGGCCAACTAGATTAACCCATACCCTGCAAATAGAAAAAAGGTGATACCATGAAAACACAAAAATTTTTCTACGGATGGATTGTCGCCGTTACTTGTTTCGCTTTTTCCGTAATCGGGGTGGGGTTGGGAAACAGCACGATTAGTCTTTATGTTAAACCAATCTGTGATGATATGGGTTTTAGCAGGGGAGGATATATCCTTGTCTATAGCATCCTTTCAGTTTCCCAAATGCTTGCCAGCTTTGCCTTCGGAGCCGTTTATCAAAAATTTAAAAATGTTAGAATGATTTTTGTTATAGGTGTCTTGGGAATAGCTAGCGCTTTTACAATATATTGTCTATCCCGAAACATTTATCTGTTTTACCTAGGCGCATTTTTTCAAGGCTTTGGGCTCCAGTACGTATCCGCCATTCCGTTGTCAGTAGTGATTTCCAACTGGTTTCTAGCTAAAAAAGGTACTGTGCTAAGCATGGTTCTTGCCGGGAGCGGGCTGGGCGGAATTATTCTTAATCCTATCGTTGGGCGGTGGATTTATGTTGATGGGTGGCGGGCCGCTTATTTTTATTCTCTAATTTTACTACTTGTTTTTTTATTACCTGCATTACTTATTTTGAGAGAAAAACCAAGCGATGTCGGACAAAAAGCTTTCGGGAGTAATCAGCGCCACGACCGAAATTTCGTTCAAACCGGCAGGCAATTATCTACCCCTGACCTTAGCGAATTAAGGAAAACCCCCATTTTTCGGATGGTACTGATGGCAGTATTCTTTTTTGGATTATCAATCCAACCAGTATATGTTAATGCCGTAGCCCATTTAGGGGGAGTTGGATTGAATCCTCAGGTTATTGCCTGTGTAATGAGCGTTGTTTTTATCGCAAATACTCTGTCAAAAGTATTGCTGGGAATTGTCAATGATAAATACGGAATTAAACCGGTTATTATTATCAATAATTCTTTTTTTGCTATTGCTACTGTTACCTTGATTCTCACCCGGAGTAATGCCTTTGGATTTTGTTTTGGAGCTGGATTTGGTATTGGTTATACCATGCTTAGCATTACCATACCACTTTTAATTGGTCATTTGTATAGTGGAAAAAATTATGGGATCATTATCGGAATTATGATTGCCGCCCAAACTGCCGGTTATTCAGTCGGGACACCCCTAGTAGGTTTTTCCTACGATCTATTCCATTCATATAACTATGCTTTTATTTTAGCTGTTTTTTTGGATATCACGGGAGCTATTTTGATCTTAAAAGCTTTAGGGAGGGCTCAACTTAGGCCGTCTTAGCCGTTTAGCCTAAAGCCTCCGGCATTATGGGTTATGTTTCAAAATCTTGAACTTGAACCAAAGGGATTTTGGGCCTGTCCACAAATCATATGCGGCAATTAACAATTATTAATAATAGGCTTTATTTTATGTAAGATCAACCTGCTATAAAGAGGCGAGTACTTTCCGGCTTATTTGGTCCAGTTTACTTAATTCCGCCGGAGCTAACCGGATGTCACCGGCTTGAATGTTTTCGAGGAGATGTTTTTCACTTTGGGTTCCGACAATTGCCGAGGTGAGCCCCGCCTGGTGCAATAACCAACCGATGGCGATCTGGGAAAGGGTGGCCTTTTGGGAGTCGGCGATCTCTTTGAGTAACATGATTAATTCAGTCTCCTTCTCCAGATGTTCGGGGAGGAAGAGCCGGCGGATCCGCCGGAAATCGCCTTCTTTAAGTCGGGCGTTGCCAAGGTGGAAGGCTCCGGTCAGGATGCCTTTGGCGATGGAACTATAGCTCATGACGGCGATGGAATTTTCCCTGCAATAGGGGAGGATCTCCGTTTCAATATCCCGTTGCAACAAACTGTATTCCGGTTGAATCACATCGATCCGGGCGTAGTTGGCGGCCTCTTGCAACTGGGCTAAAGAGAAATTGGAAACCCCGATGGCGCGGATGATGCCTTCGGCTTTCATCTTGTCCATTTCCGCGATGGTTTCCGCCAATGGAATCTCCGGATTGGGCCAGTGGATATAGTAGAGGTCGAGATAGTCCGTTTGCAATCTGCTCAAACTCTTTTCGACCGCCCGCCGTAGATCGGCGGCTTTTAAGTTATCCTTCCGGACCTTAGTAGCGATCACACATTCCCGGCGTTTTCCTTGCAAAGCTAGGCCGGTGATTTGTTCCGAATGCCCATTGCCATAAGCCTCGGCAGTGTCGAAGGAGGTAACGCCGTTTTCGAATGCGACTTGAATTGCTTTAATATTCTGTTCGTCGGCGGCCTTTTCCCACATTCCTCCGCCCAGTTCCCAGCAGCCGAAGGTGATCCGGGAAACTTCGATTCCGGTTCGGCCTAATTTGGCATAGTTCATTGTATCCCTCCGCTAATTTGATTGTTATATCGATTTTAGCATAATTAAATTCTAAAGCAAAGGAAAAAAAGGCGGACTCAATGGCGGAAAAAGTCTAAAAAAATATAGACTTTTGCTTAGCAATGATTTATGCTATTTTAATAACATGCCTTGAAATTAGCGAGTTTGTAATTGAATCTAATTAAAAACAGGTAAGCGTCATTGCTTACCTGTTTTAGCGTGAGGTTTGACATGGGTAAAATAAAGCAATTATATTTAGAGATGTTTACCGATAGGGATTTTTATCAGCAAATGTTGAAATTAGCCCTGCCCATCATAATCCAGAATTTCATCTCCTCCTTTTTAAACATGCTTGATACGGTGATGGTCGGCCGGTTAGGAGAGACGGAAATTGCGGCGGTGGGGATCGCCAATCAATATTTTTTCTTTTTTAATATGTTCATGTTTGGCCTTTGTGCCGGATGCGGCGTATTTATCTCCCAGTTCTGGGGCAAGGGGGACCTCCCGAATATTAAACGGATCTTGGGAATCGGCCTGGGGTCATCGATAGCGTTTGCTTTAGGATTTATGATTTTAGGATTATTGGTTCCCGGGAAGATTATGGCATTGTTCAATAATGATCCGCTGGTGATTCGGTTAGGAGCCAAATACTTAAAGATCGTTTTAGCCAGTTATTTATTTACGAGCATCACTTTTAGCTATAATTTCGCGCTAAGATCGATCGGTAACACTATTCAGCCGATGTTAATCAGCGGGCTGGCTCTTGTCTGTAACGCCTTTTTCAACTATTTGTTCATCTTCGGTAAAATGGGCGCGCCGGCCATGGGAGTCGAAGGAGCCGCTTTAGCTACGGTAATCGCCAGGGTGGTTGAGGCAAGTATCTTGGTGGTAGTGATTTACAAGGGGAAAGGCGCTCTAGCGGCTTCTTTTAAAGAATTAACCAATCTAAGTTTGGAGTTTGTCAAAAAATCCTACCGGACCATCCTACCGGTGATCTTGAACGATATTTGCTGGGGGTTTGGTACGATGGTTTATGCGGCGGTATATGGGCGGATGGGTACTCAAGCGGTGGCCGCCGTCCAGATTAGTAATACCGTCAATAATTTATTCATGGTCGTAATTTTCGGGATGTCCAGCGCCGCGGCGGTGATGGTGGGACAGAGTATCGGCGCGGGCCAGGAAAGAATAGGAAAGGAATATGCAAAAAGGTTTTCTATTCTGGCGGTAGTGGCGGGGATTGGTTTAGGGCTGTTGTTAGCGACGGTATCACCGTTGATCCTTGATATGTTCAACCTTTCCAAGTTGGCGCGGGATTACTCACAAATTATTTTGTATATCATTTCGGTCGTCTTTTTTATCCGGGTATTTGATATCATATTAATCGTCGGTATTCTTAGGGGCGGTGGCGACGCCCGGCAAGCGCTGTTAATCGAAGGATTCACCATGTGGTTTATCGGAGTGCCGTTGACCATTTTGGGCGCTTTCGTTTTCAAGCTTCCAATATACACTGTGTATGCCTTGGCTTTGCTGGAAGAGATAGCTAAGGGAATTCTCGGGATTATTAGATTAAAATCAGGACGTTGGATTAATAATGTGACTCATAATATGCTGGTTTGAGCATTTCGAGGCGGGAAGTAATTATCAGAAAAACCGATTTGGGCTTAATCAATTGCTGCGAAAGATATTTATGAGATGCGGATGATGCTTGAATGCAACGTATGCTTACTTCACTCACCAGACTATTAGTAATCTATGCTTTTTCCCGTTGGCCATCTACGCATTGGTTCAACCATTATTTTCCGTGGTGCTTCCTTTGTTTTTCAGAACTGCGCTGAAATACCCCGATGCTCAATACGGTTATCTGCAAATGATTATAGTAGCCGGGCCTTTCTGGGAGTGTGTTGGTAGGTGTACTATTCGGAAAAGGCAATAAGGAGACCAAGGCGCTTACTATCGGCCTGTTATCACTAATGGGTACGATGCTTGGATTTTCAGCCTTGCTATTCCCGCACAGTCTGTCTTTACTGGGAACAGATACGATACCCTACTTTTGCATCCTCTCGGGTGTTCTCGGCCTGTTTAAGTGTCGCCCTCATGTTCATCAATGTTCCGGTGCAGACCATAATCCAGAAAGAATCTTCAGACAGGAATATGTCCTGGACATTTCCCGATAGGCTGGTTTAGTACCGCTCTGCCTAAAAAGTTGAACACGGTATCGCTGGACGAGACGTCAAGGCAGGAATGGAAAGTCTAGATTCACCGTCATAGTTCCTTTTTCATATAATCAATTATATAGGATGAAGTAAATTCATTTATTTGTAATCATGGCTGGCTTCAAAGACATGATGTTAGATCGGAAATTTAATTCGACTATATAGTACTGATAAAGGAAGTGACGGCATGTTCGTCAATAATAGAGACATTGTCTATGTTCAAACCAATCGGCCTTGCCCGGCTGGGTCGGCGGGGTACATTATTAGGCCGGGGGATACCTTATATTTAATCGCGCAACGTTTGGGGACTACGGTTACAACTTTACTTAATTTGAATCCGGGGATAAATCCCGATGCGCTCCAAATTGGAGAAGAGATTTGTGTCCCTTCAACCGGTCCGGCGCCTGGAGCCTGTCCCGGCGGAACCCTTTATACCATACGATCCGGTGATACATTTTACGCCTTGGCGGCCCGTTTTGGAGTGGCCTTACAAGATCTTTTGGCTGCCAATCCCGGCGTGGCTCCCAACCGGTTAGCGGTGGGACAGACTATTTGTATTCCAAGTGGCGTTCCCGCAACGCCGGTTTTGATTCAGACTCCGTTTTGCTCATTACTACAGCCCAATTTTACAGTATTGCCTCCGGATGTGGATATTCCGATCGGATCGGTTATCGTCCGGCAGGTGGCGATGAGCACCAGAGCATATACACTGGTGGCTGCTCCATTGCCTAATCCGCCAACCTTTGGAAATTATGATTCCTATGCCGGAGTTTTGAACCTGATTACGGATAATCCGGCTGAGCCGCGGATGATTGTGAATATCCGGTTGTTGCCTGTTTCATTCGGTAATCAATTAACCACTTGGGCCGGGACCGCGATTACGACGCCGCCTCCGATTATTGGTGATTTCGCGGAAATCCGTCCCTTGAACAGTAATACGGGAAATCAGGGACCGGCTTTGCTGAACGGCAATTTTACTCCCTGCCGGAGCTGAGAGTGTTAATTAAGTTAACGCTCTATGGTTCCTTTTCAGCACTTCCGTGCCGTGTCTCTGTGGGCAATAATCATTTAGCCGGAGGCACTGAGACATAGAAAAAAGAAAATCAATGATGAAAGCTAAAACTTGTAATGTCCGTGGGATTATGTTATCCTATTATAGTAATTGCATAGGAGGACATGGACTATATGTATTCGGTTCATTTAGGATAAGTTAACATCCAAAAAGCGGTAATGCACCATCCACCTAAAGTGGGCTTTTTTTGTTGTGTTTATTTTATGAATCGGACATGTAGGGAGACAAGACCCGGTTAACGGCATCTTTCTCTGTTCAACGCTTTTTCGATTGGTGATAGGCAGATCAAAGTTCACTTTGCGGACGATGATCTGTTTTTTATTGTCCAAATTAAGCTTAAATAAACTTTCCCAAATGTAAAGAAAGACAACCAATCGGGACCATGCTAAATACCTACAAAGAACTGCAGTTTGGGCTTGGCATTTATTTATGTTTTTCAGGTTGGGAAGTTAAGATAAACAAGCATGATCTAAAAGATTGGAGTTTTAAGTATGAATAATAGTTGGAAAAAGAACACCATCCTCTTTCTGGCGAGCCAGATGATCTCGCTCTTCGGCTCCACTTTGGTCCAGCATGCCATCACCTGGTATATTACCCTCCGAACCCAGTCCGGCGTAATGATGACTATCGCCATTATCTGTGGGTTTCTACCGACTTTCTTTCTCTCGCCCTTTGCGGGAGTATGGGCCGATCGTTATCACCGTAAAACTTTAATCATTTTATCCGACTCGCTGATCGCGGTAGCCACACTTGTTTTAGCGGTCTTATTTTGGACAGGGTACGATGCGATCTGGCTGCTGTTTGCGGCCTCAGCCGTCCGGGCCATCGGGTCGGGAGTTCAGATCCCGGCGGTGGGGGCTTTTTTGCCGCAATTGGTTCCTGATGATAGGTTGACCAAGGTGAACGCGGTTAACAGTAGCATCCAATCAATGGTGATGCTGGTTTCGCCGATGCTTAGTGGGGTTCTGCTAGCGCTGGCGACCATCGAAACGGTCTTTATGATCGATGTGATTACGGCGGCGGTGGGGGTGCTGATTTTATCAATATTTTTGCATGTCCCGGCCCACGCCAAAGCCTTGGCGAAACAGACCGTCAGTTATTTTGAGGATTTGCGCGAAGGGATCCTTTATATCAAAAATCATGATTATGTTAAGACCTTCTTTTTGTTCAATATTTTCTTCTTTATCCTGATCGCGCCGCTCGCTTTTTTAACGCCTTTACAGGTTACCCGTAGTTTCGGCAATGATGTCTGGCGTTTATCCGCCATTGAAGTTACCTTTTCCATCGGAATGATGCTGGGTGGGCTCATTATGGCTTCCTGGAACGGTTTTAAAAATAAGGTTCACACCATGATTTTTTCAAATCTGGTTATTGGAGTCGCCACCTTTGGTCTGGGTTTAATTCCCGTTTTTTGGATCTATTTGGCGTTGATGGCTTTGAACGGTCTGGTGTTACCGGTCTTCAATACACCGGCGACAGTTTTATTACAGCAGAAAGTGGCAGGAGATTTTTTGGGCAGGGTATTCGGAGTGATGGGGATGATCGCCACCAGTATGATGCCTTTGGGGATGTTGATCTTCGGGCCCATGGCTGATTTCGTTCAAATCGAATGGCTGTTGATGGGAACCGGGTTGTTGTTGGTGGTCCAGAGTTTATTGATGATTGGGAATAAGGCGCTGGTCGAGGCGGGGTGGCCGGTTTTGGAAAGGGAGTAGAAGTTTTAGATTAAGAACTTAGTAGAAAAAATTTTCTATGGTCCCTTATTTAAATAAATATCTAAAGAAACCGATAGTAAGCTCTTTGAATTTATCGGAGGTTGGTATAATCGAAATTGATTACATAGTAGCTTTGGTCATAGGACTCTACCCTCGCGCCTCATGCCTAACCAACCTCCATCAATCTCTATACCCTAAAACAAATCCGTCTCTCCCACCATCGCTATGATCTGGATCTCCAGATCACCAACCCCCAAACCTGCCATATTTATTAGACCTCCTTCTCGACCTCAGGCTGATTGATCATATTATCACTGGAGAAGGGAATTATGTAAGTTTGAAGGAGGAGAAATTGCTGTAAATTTGATATAATGTAAGGAAAAACGGATGGGTCGTGAAGCATGTCATGATAACGCTGAAGAGCAAGGCCGAAATCGGCAAGATGAAGCAAGCGGGCGAATTGTTAGCCCTCTGCCATAAGGAGATCGGGAAACAGATCCGCCCTGGGATATCCACTTTAGAGATTGACCGGTTCGTTGAGGATTTTCTCAAAAAACATGGGGCTACTCCAGAGCAGAAGGGGTATCATGGATACCCCTTTGCAACCTGCGCCGCGGTAAATGATGTCATCTGCCACGGGTTTCCCGACCGGAAACCTTTGGCCGACGGGGATATTGTCGGCATTGATATGGTGGTCAATTTAGACGGGTGGCTGGCGGATTCGGCCTGGTCTTACCCGGTGGGAAAAGTAAACGATGAGGCGAGAAGGCTGTTGGATATTACCAAGCAACTGCTTTATCAGGGGATTGCAAAAGCGGTTGACGGTAACCGGGTCGGGGATATTTCCAATATCATTCAAACCCTGGCGGAGGCTAACGGTTATTCGGTGGTCCGGGATTTTACCGGGCACGGGATCGGCCGGTTCATGCATGAAGAGCCCCCAATACCCCACTTCGGCCCGGCCGGCAGAGGACCTATAATCAAAGAAGGCATGGTCTTTACCATTGAACCGATGATCAATGCCGGAAGTTATCAGTTAACCATCGATTCCTCCAATGGCTGGACCGCCAGGACCAGGGACGGGCGATTATCCGCCCAATACGAGCATACCATCGCCATCACTGAAAATGGGCCGTTAATCTTGACGGAGCATGATTAGTCCGCGACTAAGGGAAACTTGACATCCATTGACGGTAGATTTATGATTTATTCAGTCTGGGCAAATTTGAATCTAAAAATGCAAAGGAAGCGAAAGCGATGCAACTGCTAGTGCTAATTTTAAAGAAGATTGAATTTCAAGCTGAGATTATGAAACAATTAGCTGAGGCCGGTGTCAAAGGCGGCACGGTTTTAGAGGGAACCGGGATGGCAAAGACATTGGCGAATTTGGAAGACATTCCGATTGTAGGAATGTTAAGGCGTGTTCTCTCTGAAGAGGAAAATGAAAGTTGTAAAGTGATGATGTTTGTTCTAAAAGATGAACAGGCGATCGTCACTCGAACCACGATTAAAAAGATTATCGGGGATTTCAATGCGCCCAATACCGGGATTATGTTTTCTATTCCCATTACTTATGTTGAAGGACTTGGTGAATAGAAATGGAGCTAAATATTTATACGGGTCTGGCAATCGCGCTGTTTTTAGGACTGTTATCCAGCAAGGTCATGAAAGGTATCCGTCTTCCTAATGTAACAGGATATCTAATTATCGGATTGATCGCAGGGCCCTATTGCTTAAAGTGGTTATCTTTAGAAGTTATTGAGCAACTTATAATCATACCCGACATTGCTTTAGGTTTAATTGCGTTTTCGATTGGAGCTGAATTCAAGCTTGATTATTTAAAAAAAGTTGGAAAGTCCCCAGTGATCATCGCTTTGGCTGAAGGAATCGGGGCTGTAATCTTTGTGGATTTATTCCTGATAATAACCGGTCATGATCAGGCGTTTTCATTGGTGTTGGGAGCGATTGCGGCTGCCACGGCGCCGGCGGCAACCTTGATGGTGGTTCGCCAATATAAAGCCAAAGGCCCGGTAACCGATATTCTACTACCGGTGGTGGCCATTGATGATGCAGTGGCTTTAGTGGCTTTTGGATTGTCAGTCGCTATTGCTAAAGCCATTAGTTCCCAGGGTTCAGCATCCCTGGTTGCTACGATCATCAATCCTATTATTGAAATCGTTGGCGCTTTAATTTTAGGAGCGGTTCTTGGGGTGATTTTAAAATATTTAACCAACTGGTTTACCGGACGAGGGAACCGACTATCGGTTTCCTTGGCGATGGTTTTATTATGCATCGGTGTTTCCAATATTACCGGATTATCCGCTTTGTTGGTTTGTATGACTATGAGCGCAGTCTATGCTAATATTTCCAAAGTGAGCGATATAGTATTTGAACTGGTAGAACGAATTACTCCGCCGATTTTTATATTGTTTTTCTTTGTGTCTGGAGCAGAGTTAAATCTGAGTATTTTACCAGCGGTTGGAGTCATCGGCATTTTATATATTGTATTCCGGGTAGTTGGAAAGTACGTGGGCACAGCTGTTGGAGCAAAGTTATCCCATGCTCAGCCGGTTGTCGCCAAATACCTGGGGTATACTTTAATCCCCCAAGCGGGTGTGGCTATTGGCTTAGCCGGTTTGGCCACGAAAATTGTGCCTGAGCATGGCGGTCAAATTCAAACAATCATCTTATGTGGGACCATTATTTATGAATTATGCGGACCGGTGGTAACGAAACTGGCGTTGAAAAAAGCTGGAGAAATTGAATGAGGGATGAAAATGACTAAATTTCATTATATTTGATATATATTGAGTTTATGCTAAGAAGGGACATATATGGAATATGTTAGATTTAATAACCGATTTTCATAAAGATGCTTGAGGCAAGGACCGGGCAGAGAGACAGATAAATGACATCTAATATTAGAGAAAAAATATGACTCAGAACCAAGTATTGCTCAAGGCTGGAAAACCAAGATAGTTATCTATGGCAACATCTTTTGCGATTCAAAAAATCTTTTAATCACTAAGGCCAACGCAAAATCTTAATAAGATGAAGTCGGAGTGAAAAGGATTGCCTTATCAAACCTGATTTATGGCGATGGATAGGGAAAAGATTGATTTGCTATCGACATTTCGATAGAATATGCATATAATACTGTCGGAGGTGCGGAGGATGCCGAACATTAGACCAAGTTCTGATTTGAGAAATAAATACAACGAAATTTCGGAGTTCTGTCATAAGTATTCTGAGCCTGTATATATTACCAAAAACGGGCAGGGAGATCTGGCGGTGATGAGTATTGAAACATATGAAAAGATTGTCGGAAAGTTTGAACTGTATAAGCTCCTGGATGAAGGAATGGAAGCTTTAAAAAACCGTAGAGTTGTACCGGCCGGGAGCCTATTTGAAAAAATTGAAAGCGATTTAGCGAAGTGAAACAATATCGGGTTTTAATGACCGAACCTGCGGCGAATGATTTGCAATCGATTTCCGGATATATTGCCGATGAACTGCTTGAGAAGGCCATAGCGAAAAAGTTGATTGGTAAAATTAAAGACGCCGTGATGAGCCTTGCCGACATGCCGAGTCGTCACGCTTTAGTGGGGGATCAACGCTTGGCCGCACAGGGGATTTGCAAGTTGATTTTGGAAAACTATATCGTGTTTTACGTGATAACCGCAAAAGACGAAACGGTTACCGTTATTCGAATTCTTTACGGCAGGCGGGATTGGGAACATTTATTGTAAGCGGTGTGAGGCGCGAGTGTGTAGGTTGGCCTTCTCCTAGTGAAGCAGGGGTGGGATCATCTTGAAATACGCATGCTATTATGTTATTATATTTTAGTAATTGTATAGGAGGACACAGCTTCCATGTATTATATTCGTTTAAGATAAGCTAACTTTAAAAAAGCGGTTATTATACCATCCACTAAAAGTGGGCTTTTTTGATGCGCTTATTTTTTACGAATCAGGACGTGGAATAATGGGATGTTTACCCTTTAGGGTATTTGTCTTTTGATCGTGGATCGATGCGGATTATAGCCCGTTTAGCGGGCGGTGGTCCGCATTTTTTTATTGTTTAAACCAATGACTGAAAATATAAGTGCTAATAAGTGCTAATAAAGGAGTAACTTAAATGACGATCCAAACTTCACGATGGAAACGGGATTTTTTCACCATCTGGGCGGGACAGGCGGTTTCATTAATCACCAGCGCCATCTTGCAAATGGAGATCATCTTTTATCTTACAGAAAAACAGGCTCGGTGCTGGTGCTGTCGATAGCTTCCCTAGTGGGATTTTTGCCATATGCCCTCTTAGGCCCGGTCATTGGCGTCTTGGTTGACCGTTACGACCGGAAGCTGGTAATGATTGGCGCAGATCTAATTATTGCTGTAGCTGGCGTAGTGTTAGCCTTAATCGCCTTATATATGGAATTACCGGTTTGGATGATTATGACGGTATTATTGATCCGCAGCGTAGGAACGGCTTTTCATTCACCGGCATTGAGCGCGGTAACGCCGCTGATCGTTCCGGAAGACCAATTGGCCAAATGAGCCGGGTACAGCCAGTCTTTGCAGTCGATCAGCTATATTATTAGTCCGGCGGTGGCGGCGTTTTTATATTCCGTCTGGGAACTAAATGCGATTATCGCCTCGGATGTAGTAGGGGCTGTGCTTGGCTGTATTACAGTAATGCTGGCGCACATTCCTAAGCTTAAGATAGAGCAACAGAACTTGCAGCCAAATTTCATGGCTGAAATGAAAGATGGATTTTTAGTCTTGCGGGAAAACAAAGGGTTGTTTGCCTTGTTATTGGTGGGGGCATTATATATGTTAGTGTATATGCCGCTTAATGCGCTTTATACCCTGATCACCACGGAACATTTTGCCGTAATACCAGTGCATATCTCAATTACGGAAATCGGTTACGCCTTCGGTATGTTGATCGGCGGGGTTGTTATTGGGAGTAATAGGCGGCTTTAAAAGAGGAATTCTATTAATAACAGCTTCTATTTTGTTAATGGGGGTTGCGGTGACTGTTTCGGGTTTGCTTCCTGCAAATGGGTTTGTCATATTTGTGCTCTGCTGTGTAACGATGGGGTGTTTTCAGTTCCATTTTATAGCGGGGTTCAAACCGCCCTTTTTCAGCAGCAGATCAAATCGGAATATTTGGGGCGGGTTTTCTCTCCGACAGGTAGTATCATCAGTTTAGCCATGCCTCTGGGCTTAATCCTATCGGGGGCTTTTGCCGATCAGATTGGTGTAAGCCGTTGGTTTTTTGATATCGGGTATCACTGCCATTCTGCCCGCCCATACCTAACAGCTCTGGGCTGAGTATAAAAACCGTTCTCAACCCCGGTAAGCCGGGCTGGGTTGTTCTTCTAAGTTATCACTGAGGCCTAAAGGGCCTTTGAATGTTTTTTTACAAAGAGATCCCCTACGGGATAGACCATACCCTGGCTGTGCTTAGAGATGCGGAAACTATTATGGATGGTGAAGGCGTCGCGATGCTGATCGGGAGCTGATTTCTCGTTGTAATCCTCCATGATATTGGCGCGGTTGAAGTAGGAAAAAAATATGGTTCAATGGAAGCCGCCTATCAGGAGAAAGAAGGCCCTACTATTGCTAGGCGGATCCTAGAGAGTTTGGTTTATAATTCAAAACTGATTGAACGGGTCTGCTTCATAATCAGCCATCATCATACACCTGCCAAGATCGACGGAATTGACTTTCAAATTCAGTGGGAAGCGAATTTATTGGCCAATCTTGAACAGATGGGTCTCAAAAACGACCAAGCCCGGCTTCGGGAATATATCGATGCGAACTTCAAAACCGCCACAGGTAAGTCCATGGCTCTGGTTCGTTTTATGAAATAAGTGCTATTTACTTCAACAAGGTTTTGAAATTATCAAGATGGTGGAACCGGAGCCTGCCTGTTACCTCATGAATGAGCCCGGAATGAAGGATGAGCTGCGCCGTCCGATGATGCTGTTGATTGCGGCACGTAAAAATAGAAGCGGGGGGTCCGAAAGCCCCTGAGATGGTTGAAGGCGCTTTATTTATTGTCGTTTACCGGTATATAATAGTATTTCAGACGGCAAGTCCAGCCCGTCCCCGCAAGATTAGCCGAAACGGGCTGGAGATCGATCTTGGCGCCCGCACCGTCGACAGCCATATCCGGCGTATCCGCTGCAAACTGAAGGAGGCCGGGGCTCCGCCGGAGCTAATCGGGACCGTCCGCCGGATCGGGTATAAATTTAGCCGATCGGAAGCTGTTGATTTAAATAGATAACCTTACTGCGCGCAGATCGCAGTAACATATGATTCCGTCCCTTCCGGAACAACGTAAATGGGAGTAGTGTTGTTACCCTTCCAATAACAGGCCCTGCCCGTCAGATCATCACCACTATCAACTATAGTAAGTCCGGCGGTGTAAATAACGCCTCCGGAGACGCAGATCGCTTTAGCCTCTGACATCGACCCTGCTGCGCCGATGTAAATGGGAGTACCGCTGTTACCCTTCCAATAACAGGCTCTATTATTGCTTCTTCCAGCGGTGTAAATATCGCCTCCGGAGGCGCAGATCGCATAAGCCAATGAATCCGCTCCGGATTCGCCAAGGGGATAATGGGTGCTGGTGTCGCCTTCGATCTTCCAATAACAGGCTATGGAATAATCCCCAGCGGCGTCATCCATATATCCGGCGATGTAAATATTTCCTACGGAGGCGCAGATGGCATAAGCCCGCGAATTCGATCCGGGTTCGCCAAGGGGATAATAGGTGCTGGTGTCGCCTTCGGTCTTCCAATAACAGGCTATGGAATTTCCGGCGTCATTCTCCATATATCCGGCGACGTATTTAACGCTTCCGACGACGCAGATCCCATTAGCCGTTGTTCTCGACTCTGATGTGTCGACATAGGTGGGAGTAGTGCTGTTTCCCGTCCAATAACAAGCTTTCCACTTGCGGATATCGTGATCAAACTGTTCTCCGGCGGTGTAAACAACGCCTTCGGAGACGCAGATTGCATAAGCTACGGTTTGTCCCCCTGCCTCGCCGACGTAGATGGGAGTGGCGCTGTCGCCCGTCCAATAACAGGCTCTTCTGAAGTCGAATCCAGTACATCCGGCGATGTATCTAACGCCTCCGGAGACGCAGATTACATAAGCATTGGAAGGCGACCCTGCTGTGCTTAAGTAGGTGGGAGTAGTGCTGCCGTTCGTCCAATAACAGCCTCTCATATAAATTCCATCGCGAAGCGCTCCGGCGGTGTAAATGGTCGCGCCGCCGCCACTGTCGTTTCCACCATTACCACCATTTCCGCCGCTTTTTCCCCCGCCGCCACAGCCGGTGAGGGTGATAGCCAATAGCAAACCAATCATTAAACTATAAAACCATAATTTTTTCATTGTTGAACCTCCTTTAATTAAGTTTTTTTGAAATCGGGACGGCCGGTCCGCCGATTTAAATTATCTACTCGCTTAGATGAATAAATCGTTACCTCTATAACGGCGGTGGACAAAATATTTATTTACACAGATATTATACATTTTCCTCAATTATGAACTAACTTTACCGCTAAGGTATCATTATAAACATTGATCCCGTATGTCATCTCATTACTACGCATTTCATATCCCCAGTATGTTTTAATCATATAACGGACAGAGGCATAATTACCCTTAAGAATAACTTTGTACTGTTTGCTCTGATCATACTTGGTTAAATCATAAGATGTGGCAACTTCAATTCCCTTAGCGGTAGTAACTGTCTTGGTAGTTTCTTTGGTTATTGATCCGGTTATATTACCTATTGAACCTCCCATAGTAATCCCCACACTTTGCGTAATGGAAGTCGCAACCGATTTTTCGTTAATACTACTGAGGGTAATACTAAGGGTGCTATTAGGCTCATACCAAAAAGAGTATTCAAAAAACACTTCATCACAGACCATTTGATATTCCTGAGCGTCTACTATAACAGAATCAGCCACCATTCCAAGATCACCATATGCGTTTTTTGCAGCTTGAGGCCACTCCGTCGGATCTCCAAATATTGAAGTAAAATAGTTAGAACAACTCGCCTTATCAGTAAATGTATTGCTTTTAGTATTAAGATGGGCCCGTACGGATCGGGTTGGATAAGGCTCAGCGGTTTTCAGGTCGTTGCTTCCGCCGCTGTCGCCATTGCCACCACTTTTCCCCCCGCCGCCGCAACCGGCGAGGGCGATAGCCAATATCAACACAGCGATTAAATAATAGAACCGAAACTTCTTCATTGATAACCCTCCTCGTATTTTCAGTTCGTTTTCGCGCCTTCGGGCATCGCACGTACAGATGCCGATGAGATCATAGGGCGTTTCCTCCCGGTAAAACCAGCCGCAGCCGCCGCAGTCGCCGGGGATTGACTTCCCCGGGGCCTTGGGCTTGCAATGGGGGCAGCTCTCCTGTTCCGCCGTGGCGAAGGGTCGTCCTTCCCCGGTATACTCCGGGCATTCCTCAAAGTCGGGGTAGGCCGGGTAGCTCTCCTGAAGCTGCTCGTCGTATTCGAGGTAAACGGGAAAACTGCGGTCTCCCGCCCGGAACACTTTATATGGTTCCTTTTGCTCAGGGTACATCCATTCACGCTCCTTTCTGCAACGGGAATATAAAGCCCCTATGATAGCTTTTCATTACTATCATAGGGGCAAATTCATGTTTCCGGTAGTGACTTTTCACCCTCAAAAAGTCACGTTTTTTCGGCTCATAAAATGTATTTTGCAGGCTCGTCCCGGCTGGATATGAGGCAATGATATTTTAAAACCGCCCTGAACAGGTGAAATGACAGCTTTGTTGGAGTCGTTTGAACGACGATTTTCAATCCCAATTTACCCTGCCTGACACATTCCGGCGTAAAGCGCCGCGCAGGCCGCAAAAGCTCCCAACGTTGCGGAAAACACGCCTTTGAGCGTGATATAAAGATAAAACGGCGGCGGCAACCGCGGCCTGAATGCGCAGATAAACGGCGAGTTCCCTGTTTATGACCTGGCTCCTTTATTCGTCACTAAAACATATTGCGCAAGCTCGTCCCGGCTGGATATGAACAGCTTTTCGTAAATTTCCAGCATGATGTTCTTGAGCCTGCCAACGGAAATGTTAAAATGCCTGGCGATTTTTGCGTAAGGAACGCGTCGGGCCACCAGCTGAGCCAGATGGCATTCCCGCAGGGAGAGAATCTGTGTGATGTTATCCTTGGTGAAATGGTTGTGAAAGGTGATCCAGTTTTTAACCGTGTGCTCCCACTGCCTGACGACGGCGTCGCGGCAGTCGGGAAATGCCTCCTTCAGACACTGCTCCACAAGGCCGCCGAAATCGGAAACATTCTCCGCAAAGGGCGTGATAAAGCGGTGGGGCAGAGCAATACCCATGGCTTCCAGCAGCCAGCGCCCAGCCTCATTCCCGCGCCCAAGACAATGACAGGCGAGGGCGCATACGACCCGCAGATAAATATCGGGAAACGTGATCCCCCGCTCCGGCCCGCTAAAGGTCAGCGCGGTCTGGGCCACGGCCAGCGCGATTTCGTATTTTCCGATACCCATAAAATATTTGGCGCGCAAATAGAGCATATACGACGGGTTTACCTGCGCCGGAAAGGCGCTGAAATCCCCTTCCGAAAGCCACCTGGGAACCATATTCAGGGCGGCTACGCTCACGGCGACGCTGGCCAGCGCAAGCTCCGCGATAGCGGAACGATCACTGCCGCAGCCTGCGCCCACACAGTTTCTGAGATAAGCTTCAATTTTTAGATACGCAGGGTAGTCTCCCAGGCTGATAGCTGCCGCGACCGCTACCAGGGACGCGCGGAGCCTTGCCGCTTCGTTCCCTTCGGTTTGATCATAGCAGCGCATCGCGCGCGCGAAATCGCCCCGCAGATAGGCAAGCTCGCTCTCGTATTGAAGCCGCGACCTTTCCTCCTTCACAATTTTCAAAATCGCATCGGGATTATGGGTTGGCATGGGTACGGAAGTGGCCTCAAGCACATGAGCAAGCTCGGAGGAGAGCGATTGTCCCAGCGAATTTTTCTTTTTGCGCGGATCGAGGGGTTTTTCCGCGTCATCCGGAATCATCCAAGACCTTCCGTATTTTTTTGCGCGGGGTATCCGGTTATCGGCCAAAAGCCGTTGCACCTGCCTGAGAGAAACGCCCCACTTTTCGGAAGCCTCTATAGCGGATATGTATTCCATAACGTGCCACCTTCCAAACTCCCCGTTTTGCGATACACGTTTTTTACACTAAATACCATTACTAATTCCTAAAATAAGGTCAATAATCCTGCCATAATGGCAAAATTTTTAAGATTGGTTATGCCAATGTGATAAGCCTGATAAAAGTGGTTTGGAGCTTCCGCTAACGAAAGTGAAGGTATCGGGTCCCTGGGCCGATGACCCTTTTCCAGTTCCGGGACTAAGTTGGGGATTAGTTCCGGCTTGAAATATTCGCATTTTTATGCCATAATATTTATATTATTTGATTAGGAGAATGAAAGAGTCCATGTATTCGATTCGTTTAAGATAAGCTAACCCCAAAAAAGCGGTTATACACCATCCCCCAACCAACAGTGGGCTTTTTTATTGCGCTTATTTTTTCGAATCAGGACATGGAATATGAAAGTTTACCATTTTGACGGTACCTTTGTATTATTCATTTGTCTTTTGATCGTGGATAGATGCGGATCAATGCTCACTTGGCGGGCGTGGTCCGCATTTTTTTGTTGTCCAAACCAATGACTGAAAATATAAGTGCTAATAAAGGAGTAACTTAAATGACGATCCAAACTTCACAATGGAAACGAGACTTTTTCACCATCTGGGCGGGACAGGCGGTTTCGCTTGTCACCAGTGCCATCTTGCAAATGGCGATCATCTTTTACCTTACGGAAAAAACAGGCTCAGCGCTGGTGCTGTCCATTGCTTCGCTGGTGGGATTTTTACCGTATGCCCTTTTGGGTCCGGCCATCGGCGTATTGGTTGACCGATATGACCGGAAGCTGGTGATGATTGGTGCGGATTTAATTATCGCTGTAGCCGGTGCAGCATTGGCCTTGGTCGCCTTGTATATGGAACTGCCGGTTTGGATGATTATGACGGTTTTATTTATCCGCAGCGTAGGAACGGCATTTCATTCGCCGGCGTTGAGCGCGGTAACTCCATTGATAGTTCCGGAAGATCAGTTGACCAAATGCGCCGGGTACAGCCAGTCCTTGCAGTCGATCAGCTATATCATTAGTCCGGCGGTGGCGGCGTTTTTATATTCCGCTTGGGAACTGAACGCGATTATCGCCCTGGATGTAGTTGGCGCTGTGCTTGGCTGTATTACAGTAATGTTGGCGCATATTCCTAAGCTTAAGATAGAGCAAGGAAATTTGGAGCGAAATTTCATAGGGGAGATGAAAGACGGATTTTTAGCCTTGAAAGAGAACGAGGGGTTATTTGCATTGCTTTTAATAGGTACACTGTATATGTTGGTGTATATGCCACTTAATGCGCTTTATCCCCTGATCACCATGAAGCATTTTGCCGGAACACCGCTCCATATCTCATTTACTGAAATCGGTTATGCCTCCGGTATGTTGAGCGGCGGTTTGCTATTGGGATTAATCGGCGGATTCAAAAAAAGGACCCTTCTAATAACTGCGTCCATTTTGCTGATGGGTATCGCTGTGACAGTTTCGGGTTTGCTTCCTGCCGACGGGTTTCCCATTTTTGTAGTTTGCTGCATATTGATGGGTTTTTCCGTGCCATTTTACAGCGGGGTTCAAACCGCTCTTTTTCAGGAACGGATCAAACCGGAGTATTTGGGGCGGGTTTTTTCTCTGACGGGAAGCATTATCAGCCTAGCCATGCCTCTGGGACTAATCCTCTCGGGAGCCTTTGCCGATCAGATCGGTGTAAGCCGTTGGTTTCTAATATCGGGTATTTTGATCAGCGGGATTGCTTTTTTATGCCTCATAGTTCCTTCCGTAAGAAAGCTGGATCGGAAAGAAGCGACTGAGGGTTAAAAGGAGGAGAAACTATGGAGATTCAAGTCATTTTAGATAAAATCATCCGGGCGCTCAATGAAGCGCCCGGCGTTGCCGGTGTGGTCTTAGGCGGTTCCAGGGCCCGGGGCACCCATCGGCCGGACTCCGATATTGATATCGGCATTTATTATGGTTCGGAATTTGATCCATCCACTCTAAACCCAATTGCCACCGGTTTGGATGACACCCGCCGGACGGAACTGATTACGCCGTTGGGAGGGTGGGGCGAATGGGTCAATGGCGGCGGTTGGCTGGTGGTGGACGGTTTCCACGTGGACTTTATTTTCCGGGAGATGCGCCGCGTCGAGCGGGTGATCGCTGATTGCCTGGTTGGGAAAGTTACCCCCCATTATCACGCCGGGCATCCCCATGCCTATCTCAATGCCATGTATCTGGGGGAAATCGCCATCTGCCAAATATTAGTCGATCGGAACGGCTGTCTTCAGGCATTGAAAGCGAAGACAATCCCGTATCAGGAAGCGATGAAAAAGTCGATCCTTGGCTATTTCACGTTTGAAGCCGGATTTTCCATGATGTTTGCCGAAAACAATGCAAGTAAAGACGACCTCTATTACGTGGCCGGACATCTATTCCGGGCTGTTTCCTGCCTGAACCAGGTGCTCTTTGCCGTAAACGAGGAATATTGCATCAATGAGAAGAAGGCGGTAAAAATGATCGGTAACTTCCCCAAGGCGCCTTTAAAATACCAGGAACGGGTGGAGGAAATCTTCACGCTCTTGTCGGCGAACCCCAGTGACACCATTAGCGCTTGTGGTAAATTAAAGCAATTGGTGGAGGAGATTAAAACCATATCAGAGGCGGAGCTTTTGAAACTTTGATCTGGTTTCGTTAATGGGCATCAACGGAAAAAGGAGTGGGTGAAAGGGGGAGTGTTTAATTTGTTAAAACAGGAGGAAATGATCGAAAAAGTAAGGAAAAAAAGCCGTAACGACCAGTCGATTGTCGCTGCCATGATGTACGGTTCATTTACTCAGCATAGTGGTGATCAATATTCGGATATCGAGTTTTACATCTTTATCAGAGATGAATTATTGGATCAATTTGTTTCAAGTGAGTGGATTGCCGGTATAGCCCCATTTTATATTCACTTTACCAATGAATTTGGTTCGGAAGTTGTAATCTTCGAAAATTTAATCCGGGGCGAGTTTCATTTTCTTCCGGAGCAAAAGATGGATCTAATAGACTCATTTAAGTATGTTGGCTATTTTCCGGATCCGGATTCAATGCTGATTTATGACTCAAACGGAAAATTAAAATTACATTTAGACTTCCTTAAAGAAGGGGCGGGACCCGATCGAACTACAGTTAAAAATATCGAATCCGTATGGCATAATCTACTAAATAATTTGCTGTTCGGAATGAATGTATTAAAACGGGGCGAACGAGCCAGGGCTTTGGAGTTGCTTTGGTATGTACAGCGTTATTTGCTGCAACTGGCGCGAATTAATGAAGGTAAAACCGAACGATGGGTTAATCCAACTAAGAATCTAGAAAATGATATTCAACCGGAAACCTATCAAAAATATTGCCCGTGTACCACTAAATTAGCTGAAGCCGATCTTTACGAAGCATATCTTAAAGCTTTGTGTTTAGGTGAAGCATTGATGCAACAATTGGAGCAAATTTACGGGGTTAATGTTCAAAGGGATTTGGTTGCTAAATTAGAAGAGTATTTTAGTTAAGGGACGATATTTTAAAGAAATGAAACAACTTAAGGGGGTAATGGAACAATCAAAAATTGTTAAGAACATACTTGAAAAAGTGGGTAACCAAAACTTATTGCATGAGCTTAAGATGAACTAAATTCCATCTTTTACCCTTTCGCATCCAGCTTTTAGGATGTGAAAGCTATATTGATTATTTAGTTAATCTTATCTAAAAGCAAAGCTGCCGAAAAGACATATTACAGGTGTAAGATTAACCGCTACCTAGCGCCAGGGGGCGATTTTGTTTTCTCCGTGGAACATCCGATCTTCACCGCCCAGGACAAGCAGGAATGGTACTGCGATGGGGAGGGTAATCCACTCCACTGGCCCGGTCGACCGTTACTTTGAAGAGGGAAGGCGCCAAGCGAACTTTCTGGTTGAGAAAGTCACCAAATACCATCGAACATTGACCACCTATATAAATTTACTGCTTCAGAAGGGCCTTGAAATTATAGTTTGACACGATCACACGATTTGCTCTTTTATATCTGCTTGACAAAAAAAGTTAAGCTGAGGTACTATTTACATGATGGAAACGGTAACGTTTTCGATGTGTGGAGAGGAATATATGATTACTATAAAAGATGTTGCTAAAGAAGTAAATGTATCTGTAACAACTATTTCCCGAGTATTAAATAACAAACCGGATGTAAGTGAAGCAACAAAAAAGAAGGTAGAAAAAGCAATAGAAAAAATGGGGTATAATCCCAACCAGATTGCTCAGGGTTTAGTTTTAAAAAAGAGTAATAGTATAGGGTTGATTATTCCCGATATAAACAACCCTTTTTTCCCCGAACTTATTAAAGGGGTAGAGCGCACCGCGAAAAAATTAGGGTATTCGTTAATACTATGCAATACAGATAATGACAAAATGGAAGAAAAGGAATCCATTTTCTTATTAAGAAGCAAACAGGTTGACGGCATAATTTTGTCATTATCCCTTGAAAATAAAGAAATATTACGAGAATTGGAAAAAGCAGAGTTTCCAGTAGTGCAAATAGACCGGCAGATTAAAGACTCTATTTACCCTGCGATTACCATCAATAATAAAAGGTCGGCATACATAGCTACTGAATATTTAATAAAACAAGGACATCGAAAAATAGGACATATTACTGGCGATCTAAATACAGAAACTGCTATTAACCGCTTGAAAGGGTTTAGACAAGCTCTTAAAGATCATAATATTTCACATAAGAAAGAATGGCTTCTTGAAGGTGATTACAGTAAAGAGTTGGGAAAAGAAATGATGGAAAATATAATTAAACTAAAAAATAGGCCAACAGCCCTTTTCTTTGCCAATGATTTAATGGCGTTTGGGGCTTATGAAACAATTTTTAAATATAATTACAGTATTCCGGAAGATTTTTCGATTATCGGTCACGATAATATTGAAATAACTTCATTTGTAAAGCCAGGGTTGACAACGATGGATCAGCCTAAGTATAGATTGGGGGAAATTGCCGCTAAAAACTTAATCAGGATTATTGAAAACAAGGACAAAAGTGCCTTCCAAAATGTTATTCTAAAGAACGCGATGATTGTACGAGATTCAATCAAACCTCTACAATAAATGTAAAAACGTTAACACTTTATTTTTGATTGTGTCTTGTATGGTTCGGAAATTTTCCATCGGGAATTGAAAAGATTAAGCTACCTTGCGTCTTTTTATAATTTAAGTTTTATTTCAGTAACTTAACATTTCGCTGTTCCTTTTATGAAGTAGCAAACTTAATTATACACCAAGTACTATTTACCACTTGTTAAATAGTAGAAACGATGTTATAATTTATTCACAATTCCGGTAACGTTACCGGTAGCGTTACCGGTAACGTTTTAAAACTCAATATTAGCAGCTTTATTGCAAATTCACCTGCCGATTGCCCTTATTTGTAATTTTAGTTTGGTTGGGACATTCCCTCATTAAGAAGCAAAAAAAGCTGTTAGGACTCAAAGAGCAAAATTTATTCCCTAAAGGATGGTTACAAAAGATGAGTGATATTATTGTTGTCGGTAGTATGAATATGGATTTAGTTTTCTCGGTAGACAGGTACCCACAACCGGGGGAAACCTTGATTGGTAATGAGTTCGTTGTAACACCTGGAGGTAAAGGAGCCAACCAAGCGGCCACTATTGGCAAGTTAGGCGGGAAGGTTTCCTTTTTTTCTGCCCGTGGTAATGATATATATGGCGAACAACTATTAGCGAATCTTGGGAAATCGGGAGTAAATGTTGAAAATGTTTATCGTTTTGATGATGTCTCCACAGGTGTTGCGGCTATAACGGTTGAAAAAAAAGGAGAAAACAGGATCATTGTAGTTCCCGGTGCAAACAACAAATTATCTCCAGCTACAATTGATAGAATTAGGGAAGAGATTATTAAAGCTGAGGTCGTCCTTCTTCAGCTTGAAATTCCTTTAGAGACCGTGATTAAAACAATTGAAATCGCCCATGAACACCAAACTAAGGTGGTATTGGATCCTGCTCCAGCTAGAGAATTACCGGAAGAGATTTATGGAAAAATCGATTACTTACTTCCAAACGAAGGGGAGTTAAGCCTCTTATGTCAGCAATATAATTTAAAATCGGAAAATGAAAAAATAAATAAACTATTAGATTTAGGAGTTGGCGGGATCATTATTACTAAAGGTGAACAAGGTGCAACTTATTACGCAAAAGATGAAGTTATTAACCAATCAGCTTTTAAAACCGAGGTCGTAGATACTACAGGGGCAGGGGATGCTTTTGCTGGGGGATTTGCTTTTGGCTTACATAAAGGATGGCATATAAAAGAAATCATGAGGTTTGCAGCATGTGTTGCTGGGCTATCCGTAACAAAACCGGGCGCTCAAAACTCTTTGCCAACATTGGATGAAGTAAAAGGTTCTATTGTTGATGAGTAGGGGATAACGGAGTTTGTATCATATATACTACCGTTTGAAAAAAATACAGAGGAGGAGTAAACTATGATAATTTCAGTCGGTTGTGACCATGCGGGTATTAATTTAAAGGAAAAGATGATTCCCCATATTAAGGCGATGGGGCACGAGGTGATTGACAACGGTTGCTTTTCCGCTGAAGAAAAACCTTTCTTCCCGGATGTTGCAAAAAAAGTATGCCAACCGATCCTAGATGGGAAGGCCCAAAAAGGTGTGATGTTCTGTGGCACAGGAGTAGGGGCCTCAATTGCCTGTAATAAGATTCCGGGGATTCGTGCTTCGATCATCCATGATGCCCACAGTGCACACCAGGCTGTAGAGCATGACCATGTTCAAGTTATGTGTATAGGCGAGAAAATTGTCGGCGAATGGGTGGCCTATGATTTGCTGAAAGCCTTTTTGGAGGCAACGGGTGATACAGATGAACGCGCCCGGATTGTAGTTAGAAAACTAGCAGAGATGGATGGATCATTGAAAGGATGATTTTTGACGCGATACCCGCTTGTCGTCCTTCTTATGACAAGTTTGAGCGAAGCGTGATGCCAACTATATTTCAATATTAGACAGATGATAAATTATAATTCACATAAATAATAACTTGTTGGGGGGTGATGAAAGTTAATTGGTTTCATACATTCACACAATTAAAGGAGGCAAAAAGGTGAACAGGGAAAGCATGTTATTTAAAAAAGTTTACGGAGCTGTCGCGGCTGCAAACATTGGCTCTGCTATGGGTGCGGCTGTGGAATGGGTAAGCGTACCCGGCGGAGGATGGAAGGCCATTGAGGATAAGTGGGGCTGGGTTGAGGGATTTCTTCCGTGGATTCAGAAGGATCGGGACGTTCGTTATTGGAATAACAGCCCGCTTTTACACTACTATCATATGGACATGGAACCAGGTATGACAGAGGACGGAGCCGAGTTACGCTATCTACTTGCCTTGGCGATCATCGGGAAACAAGGTCGGATCACTGTCGATGATTTTGCGGAAGAATGGAAAAAACACATTAAGCGGGAAGATATTGGCCGGCTTGTGAATCCCCATATTCGCATTCATTATGATAGATTGACTTGTGGCGATGAATTGTCACGCATTCCGCCACGAATGATTGGCGCGATGACCCCTTGGCCCGGCTTGGTTGACGCGCCGCATATGATTGGCCCAATTGGCATTATTAACGCCGGCGATCCGGAGCAGGCCGCTTATGATGCGGCAGAAGTTTCTTTGATCTTACAGCCAGCCGAGAGCGGCGGAACAGAATCCAGTAAAGTCATTGCCGCAGCCACGGCTGCAGCTTTCGCGCCGGATGCGACTGTAGAAAGCATTATTGAAGCTTCTAGGGCATTTGTTTCCCCAAATACGCGAGGAATTTTGGATGAGGCATTGGATTTGGCGGCGAAGTATCCGGATGCGCGGGCGATCCGTGAACCGATGCGGCAGCACTTTATGCCAACCTACCCTTACGCAGATGGTGTGGAGACAGCTGCGGAGGTTATCGCCTTGTTCAGCCTGACGAAAGGCGACGTTCGTGAAGGCATGATCGCTGCCACCAATCTTGGCCGTGACACGGATTGCATTGGTGGTATGCTCGGCCCAATCTGTGGCGCATATAAGGGGATTGATGGCGTGCCGTCAGACTGGGTGGAGACAGTTGACAAAGCAATACTTCGGAATCTTTATACGGTGCAGACCATCCCCATGCTAGAGCTTTCCGAGCAACTTTATCAAGCGTTACTCGCCTATCGCGAAAAAATGGAACGCCAATGTGCCATGCTCCATACCCTGGAAAACAATTAACCGAAAAATATATTAAAGAAATGAGAGGAGAAAAAAACATGAAAAAGATTATTTCTTTGCTGGTGGTTACCCTGTTGTTTACCCTGTTGCTGGTCTCCTTGACCGAAGGAAAAGCTAAACCGGTATCCTATCGCCTAGCTCATACAGGCGCTGCAGGTGGGCATTTTGATTTGATCGCCCATAAGTTTGTGGATGAACTCGGACGTCTCAGTAAAGGCCGTCTGAAAGGAACCGTTTACCCCGCCGAGCAACTGGGGCCGGAAACACAGGTTATTCAAAATGTCCAGACCAATGTCATTGAGTTCACTATTATCGGTCACGACCCACTGGCGCAGTTTGCACCTAACACGATGCTGCTGAGTCTGCCATTCCTCTTTGCCAATCACGAACAAGCTTTTGCTGTCCTGGATAGCAAAGTCGGTGACCAGTTGGAAGCGGAGCTTTTGAAACGGAAGTTGCATATTCTAGGCTGGAGTAATAACGGCGCCCGCGTATACACAAACAACACCCGGCCGCTGACAAGACCGTCGGATTTTGTCGGCCTGAAGTTTCGGAGTCCGGAAAGTCCCGTCAACCTAGCAGTGACAAAATCATTGGGTGGAGTCCCCTCTGCCATTCCATATGGCGAAGTATACACTGCCGTACAACAGAAGACCATCGATGGACAAGAGAACGCAGTGATCAACATCTATCCCTCCAAACTCTATGAGGTACAAAAGTACATGTCCATGACCAACCACATCCTGTCATTTGTTGTTGTTGTAGCCAGTGAAGGCTTCTACGCGAAATTACCTGCTGCAGATCGGGCATTGGTTGATCGGGCGTCAGCAGCGGCTACGCAATGGCACCGTGACTATGTGAATGGACTAACGTCCGAATTAACACAAAAAATGATCGACCAAGGCATGAAAGTGAACTATATTGATGATCTCACACCTTTCCAGAAAGCGACTGCAGCTGTCCATGGTGAGTATGTTGGCAAAGTAATTGATAAGTCATTGTATAACAAAACTATGGAGATCCTTGCCAATCTGTCTAATTGAGGTAAGGGGGAAATTTATAATGTTTTTACGTGCCGCCAGTAGTATCTACGATGCGTTGGTGAAGGTAGTTGAAGCAATCGCCGTACTTTGCGTAGGGGTAATGGTACTTTGCGTATCGGTTAACGTGGTTGCGCGCTATTTCTTAAATGTTGGCATTACTTGGATTGAGGAGTTAAGCACTTTGATGTTTGTGTGGATGATGTTCCTGGGCGCATTTGTTGCGCTCAGGAACAAAGCCCACATCGCGCTCGTTTTTCTGATTAAACGGTTGCCGCCATCAAGGGCAGCGATCAATCGTTATATCGTGCTAGCGCTTTCAGGGATTTTTCTCTTCGCTATGGCCAGCGGCGGGATAACATTAGTCAACAACGTGGTGGAGTTTGGCCAGAAAACGGCGATAATGCGCATCTCCTCTGGCTGGATTAATGCATGCATCCCTGTTTCGGCTTTATTAATGTTGCTGGAGATCATAAGAATTACGTTATCTGGAGAGAACATCGTGAATGTGACTGAGGATGATCTTCCGGCCAAGGAGGCGAATCAATAAGATGGAAACTGTCATCTTGCTATCTCTATTCTTCATTTTTCTTGCCATCGGTGTCCCGATCGCCTTCTCACTGGGCTTATCCTCCCTCGCCTATATGGTTATTTTCCTGCCAGGCGTTTCGTTTTCCACTTTAGCCCAGCAAATGCTGGGGGGCGTCAATAAATTTTCGTATACAGCCATTCCGTTCTTTATCCTAGTTGGTGCAATTATGGAGGCGGGCGGTATTTCCAAACGATTAGTCGAATATGTTCGAGCCACAGTCGGCCACAAGCGCGGCGGTCTTGGGATGATTGCGCTGTTCTCAAGCTCCATCTTTGCTTCCCTATCCGGTTCGGCCATCGCCAATGTGGCGGCAACTGGTTGTATAACAATTCCTTTGATGAAAAAGAACGGCTATCCAAAAGGTTTTGCCGGGGCGATTGAAGCTGCTTCCAGCAGCTTAGGCGCTGTCATACCGCCCAGTCTTCCATTTGTTGTCTATGGTGGTTTGACTAGTATATCGATTGGTTCACTTTTCGTTGGCGGATATTTGCCGGGGGTTATCATGGTACTAGGCATTCTGATTATGCTGGTTGTCAAGGCAAGGAATACTACGGCTCTTGACGAGCGCACGTCGAGTTCAGAAAAGTGGAGACTTTTTATACGAGCTCTGCCGGCAATGTTGACTCCCCTGATCATCATCGGCGGTATCTTCTTGGGGATTATGACGCCGACGGAGGCCGGCGCGGTCGGATGTATCTACGCAGTTGTCGTATCCTTCTGCTACAAGGAAATGAAACTAAGAGACATCGTAAAGGTGCTTAAATCAACAGCTTCCACCACAGGTTACGTGATGCTGGTTATGAGTTCCGCCGCACTTTTCGGTTGGGTGATGGCTTTTGAAAATATTCCGATGCGGATTGCCGAAGCGATGGTGAGTGTGCTCAGCACGCCGACGACTTTCATGATTGGCGTCGTGTTTTTAAGCCTAGTAATCGGAATGTTTATCGATACCCTGTCGGCTATTATCATTATCGGCCCGGTATTAGTGGGAGCTGCCACGATGTTGGGGATCGACCCGCTCCATTTTGGCTTAATCTTCTGTGTAGCTCTTACCTTTGGGGTGTTGACACCACCCGTGGGTACTTGCTTGTATGTAGCCGCAGGGATCGCCGAAACAACCGTCGAAGATGTGGCCAAGCATGCCCTTCCCTTCGCGGTTTTGGTCTATGGAATTACACTGATATTGGCTTTATTGTCTGATGTTACTTTGTGGCTGCCAAGGCTCTTCGGATATCTGGGATAGAAAGGGAAATTAAGTTATTTCACTGACACCCTATTAATCAAAGTAGTTAGTAACCAGGGACCGCGGTTAGCTGCGGTCCTGCCAAATGGCACGTGATTTATGCAACCTATGCCGACTGAGCGGTCGACTGGGAGAAGTAGGTCGTTGCCGGGAAATAATATAAAAGCTCGGATCTAGATCTATAGAAGGTCCGGGCTTTTATATTTAGGGAAAAGGTTACTTAGTTATATGGGAAGTAATGTAATAATCTGTGATTATATCCAGTATAGTTCCTGAAAGTAGTTGGCGATCTATGTAAAAGGAACGATATACTTTTGGGAACGGATGAAGTATTTCAAATATATGTTGCTTCAATAAAGCGTTCGGAATATTTAGTGCAACATATATAGATAATCTTTGAGAAGCAAAGTTGCCGAAAAACATATTACAGGGAAATGGAACATGAAAGAGAACAAATACGATGATCCGCAGTTTTTTAATCAATACAAACGGATGGCCCGTTCCGCCGGGGGATTGCAAGCGGCCGGCGAGTCACGAATTCCGGGAAATGCTCCCGGATTTTCAGGGCAAACGTGTCTTAGATCTGGGGTGCGGCTTTGGTTGGCACTGTCGCTATGCCGTGGAGCAAGGCGCTAAGTCAGTGGTGGGAGTCGACCTTTCCGCAAAAATGCTGCGGGAGGCGAGAGAAAAGACATCAAATAGCAAAAGAAGATTGATAGTTGTGAGGAGATGCTGACTTATTGGCCAATCTTGAACACATGGATTTCAAAAATGACCAAACCCGGCTTCATGAATATATCGATGCGAACTTCAAAACAGCCACAGGTAAATCGATGGCTCTGGCCCGTTTTATGAAATAAGCGCTACTGAAGAAAACGGAAAGATGAAAAAGCTTAAAAACGAGCTGGATCAGATGAGATGTGATAAAGGGGAGATTAGGCATAATCTTGAAGTGATTGAGGGGTACGTCAGGGAAAGTGAACGAATTAATCGTTCACTTTCTCATCATCAACTTTCAGAATATTCATCGAGCCAGCGAACCAGTTCGGCAGAGGTCGTCACTTTGTTACTTAAAATCTCCAAAACTAAGTCATGAGTTAAAACCGTATTGAATTCCCAGGGGTAAACAACCGCTTCTTCCTGCCCGGCCAGTTTGACCATAAACGGTATCCGATGGTCTACTTTGCCGTCAAATCTTTTAGAATCGCGGAACCAATGGTCGGAAGAGATAATGATGTTGGTGCCCTCCCAAACGCCCTTAGTCTCCATATCTTTGCGAATTTTTTCTAAAAGATGATCACTCAAAATTAAATTCTCGGCATAACCTTTGGGAAATTGGTCCCACCAGGCGTGTTTATAGATAAAGGGTGAATGTGGTACGGGAAAATGAATAAATACTAGACCATATCGGGGATCTACAGCAAGTTTTCTAGCGCCGTCAAATATTTCCCTGGTGGCAATCTTTTGCTGCTGGTAGTAGAGTTCTAGAACATGAAAGAAGCTGTAAACCTGGGTGGCAAGATTGTCCCACAAGGTATCCTTGGAACTCACGTATTGATAACGGTAAGCGCTCCAGGTACAATAATCTAAATCGTGGCCAATTAAGCGCGTATAGGGTATATATTCACCAATCAAAGCAGTATTAATCCCAAGTTTTTTAGCCCGCGTGAAAATATTAGGCTGACTACCCCAGTTTACCTCCTGGTTTGCTCCTTGAAAGGTTACTTTGATAATATCTGACTCCAAGCGCCTTGCTCCACTAATAAGTTCACCGTCAATGAGCGCCGGGATGGATGGAATAGTGCTGCCGGCAGGGGGATAAGCATTTTCGGCAAATAATGATTGTCGTTTAAATCGGTCAAATTCGGGGAGCATTATATTTTGGGGACGATCAATAAATGAGATCCGCTGATCCATTTCATCAAAGATTAACCATAATACCCGAGGCGTATTGGGGTTTGGATTTACAATCGGTCTGGACACTACCGGCAAATCATTCTCATGATGCCCGCTGAAAATCTTTTGAACGGATTGACCGAGGATAATCAGTGCAAACGGAGTTAGTAACAGAATAAATACTGTCGTTGCCTTGAACGTAACCCGCCGCCATAATAAAATAGCGATAATCATTAAAAGTACTATATTGAAGACCTTTTTATTAATTACTGGAAAGCTATTTGTGAGAGCAATTAAGAAAGATAATACTGTTAAACAAATGCATATTTTAACCACTCTTGAAACGCTCTTATTGTTAAATCTGCGGATTAGTTGAAGGCAACCCCAAATGCCTAGAGTAAAAAGGATTTCATTGATAATTAATGCCAAGAAACTGTTGGCCGTAGGGAAATACTTCATATTAAATTTTGATCGATAAAAAAAACGCAACCAGATATTACTTAAACAAATATTCGCAAATGATAAGGAAATAAGAAAATCTCTAAGCATTTTTGACCCTCCGCTCAGGTGTTAATATTATTTTCAATAGATTCCAATATTCCCTCTTTTGCTCTTAAACCGTGGCTGAAAAAAGCAAACAAGGATATTTATTTTAATTTATGAATCAAGAGAAATAGGTTAATTCAGGCGTTTAAAAAACTTATTGCACAATGATACTTTTTTGGCACAAAACAGTTGAATGTATTATAAACAAATTCATTATATCACATAAATAAAGCTTCTTTAGTATTTATTTATCAATACTTAACCTTGATTTAATACCTGAAACAATTTGGACTCTCAAGATTCATCAAACATTTCAAAACGCAATTTCAGATTTACCGAACTATAAATAAACTTAGCTCATTTATAAAGGTTATTAATGAATCAGGAACTTTCAGTATAGTCGTTACGTCTAATACTATAGATGTTATAAATTTTGGAGGGATATCCGGTGAAGAAGGGTAAAGTTGCGGCGCTAACCATCATTATTGCCATCATTGTTGTATTGTTATGCTTGGCTACTTTTGGATTCGCCGATTCAACAGTTATTGATATCAAAGAAATTGAAGCGCAAAAAGCCCAAGTGCAGCTTCTTGAAGAGGCATTGGCTCCAAAGGATCCTTTGGCTGCGGCCAAAACCTGGGCTGAGGGAGCGAAGACCAGAAACGGCGCTGTGCAATATGCCGTGATGTCACCGGAATTAAAGAAAGAGTCATATTCCGGGTTGGTCGATTCAAACTGGGCTACCGGAGTATCTAGTCCTTGGGTTCTCGGTTATGAAATAACCGAGAAATATAATTTCAATAATGAAATTTACAGGTTTGAAATAGATTTTACCTATACCGACTCGACAAAATCGACCTTTTCAACCAAAGAGTACATTACCGTCAAAAACTATGACGGTAACTGGCTGGTATCTTCCATCGAGAAGATTGAAGCCGAAGGGGAGATCACTAAAATAACCCTTGATAAAGACAAAAAAGTAAAAAACATTTTGGTCCAGGGTAAACCCGGTGCAAGAGGGAGTTATGATCAAGCCGACGTCATAATTAACGCTCAAACTAAAATATATCAGGGTTATACCGAACAGGAGCTGACAGCGGATGATTTGAAAAAGGGTGTAAAGGTGGAAGTGGCTTTTACTGACGGCCCTAGGCTCATGATTTATCCGGTTTCGGCTCCGGCCAGGACCATCAGGGTTATGGAACCGCAGCAAACCAAGGCAAATGTTTACCGGAATGCCCAATTCGGCTTTAGCTTTTCCTTGCCTGAGAGTTGGAAGGGTTATCAAATCCTCACTGAAAAATGGGAAGGCAGAGCCATTGACGACCGGGCCAGTGGTAAGATAGTGGAGGCCGGTTTGATAATCAAGCTCAGGCATCCCCAATGGACTTCCCAAAACCCGCGGCAGGATATTCCGATCATGATCTTTACCTTTGCCCAATGGGACTCGCTGCAACAGGAGAAATTCCATATCGGCGCGGCGCCGATGGGTCCGAAGGAACTGGGACGGAATAACAAATATGTTTTCGCCCTGCCGGCCCGTTACAACTTTGCCTTCCCCGCGGGATATGAAGAAGTGGAGCGGATTTTAGAAAATAGTCCGTTAATACCGCTTGAAGACTAATAATACCCAATGGGTTTCTTTTCTTTAGCGTTCTTTTCAACTGTAAAATGCAGATTAAGGCCTACTATACTGGCGTTGGTCTGCATTTTTTAGCTTCAACAATAAAGAAGCAACCAATTATTGTTGGTTGCAATCTGTCAGACACTTTAGGGACAGCTTCAGTGATGTCGAAATTGAATAGTCACTGAAGCAATATTAAACCGTAATTTTCAGAAAATCAGTGATCTTAAAACGAAATAATCAAAACCTTTATTACGATGTCTGTTATTTAAGCGAAGTTAAATCGTGTGCGAAACTTCCATAACATTGTACATTAATTATTTAAATATCGTACAAATTATTGTACGAAATCTTCCGTAGTAGTATAATAATTATGGAGGCGATTCTTGTGAAATCGTTTAATTATAGGGAAGGTGTTGTAATAACTGCAACCGAGCTTAAACAGAATTTAGGAAAATATATGGACTATGTTGAAGAACAAAATGAGGTGGTGATCACCAAAAATGGCAATAAAATCGCCAGGTTGACTCCTTATGTGACCGACATCGAACAGTACTTCACGGTGAGGGAAAAAGCGCTTGACTACCAATACGGCGGTAAAAAGGTCTCCTATGAAGAGTTTATGGAGATTTATGAAAAAAGTACTTTGCGAATGGAACTGATCAATGGTGAAATCCACCTATTGGCTCCTCCCAGTATTGGACATCAGGAGATACTCGGAAGACTGCACTTAATATTTAACGAATACTTCAAAGGTAAAAAGTGCCGAGTTTTTTTAGCCTCTTTTGATGTGCATTTTAAAAAGAATGATCTTAAAGAACCCGATGTTATGCAGCCGGATCTGCTGGTAGCTTGTGATTTGGAGAATAATGTCACCGAAAAAGGAAAGTATATGGGTATTCCGACTTTGGTTGTAGAAATTCTGTCGGAGAGCACGCGCAGTAAGGATATGATTGACAAATTGAATACTTATCGGTTGGCGGGGGTGAAAGAGTACTGGATTGTTGATCAAAAACAGGAAAATATTATGGTCTATGGTTTTGATAATTATGAAATTGACAAGTATAAAACCTATGAAAAAGGGAATGTTGCCCAATCGCTCGCATTCAACGGCTTAACAACGGATATAGCCGGTTTATTTAATGATCTGATCTAAGTGACGTCGGTTGAGTGACTGGTACGGCTATTTTCTTTTCGAGGGGCTTTCATTTAAGAATAATACTTTATTACTTTACAAACGCTATCATAAATTTATATAATATAAAAATAAGCAAATGACAAATGCGATGAAAAGGGATAGTAAGCTGAGTTTTTTCATTTACAGAGAACCCGGAATGCTGAGAGCGGGGAATGAGGAATTAGCTGAACAGGCCTTGGAGCTTTGCACCGAGAAGTGGGTGGCGGAATCCCACTTGTAGGCTGCAACGGATGCCTCCGTTATCAGGCCGGAGAATAACGTGTAAGGCTAAGTTCTTACATTAGTTCTTGTTGAGGTTGATGCCGCAAGGCATTAATAAACCGGGGTGGTACCACGAAGTTAGACTCTCGTCCCCAGGATAAATTCCTGGAGGTGGGAGTTTTTTAATGCAGTTTATCGCCGAACAACAAAAAGTGAGAGGATGATCAAATTGGGGCAGAAGTGACTGATTACAAAAGTCAAAGAGCGGACAGCAGGCCGGTATTTCCCAAACGTGCTGTCATTACCGCGGGAATGCCTTATGGTAATAAGGAATTGCATCTGGGCCATATCGGCGGAGTTTTTGTCCATGCCGATACCTTTGCACGGTTTATGCGTGATCGCATCGGCAAAGAGAATGTAATTTTCATATCCGGAACGGACTGTTACGGCTCTCCGATACAGGAGAATTACCGACAGTTGGTGGCTAGCGGTTCGTTTAAAGGTACTATCGATGAATTCGTTCAGCTTAACCATGAACGGCAAAAAGAGATCTTGAAAGAATACCGGATTTCCTTAAATCTCTTCGCCGGATCGAGCATTGGGCGGGCGGCCGAAATTCATCGCGAAGTTTCCGCTGCTTTCATTGAAAGATTATATGCCAATGGCCATCTGGTCAAAATGTCCACCTCACAGTTTTATGATGACGAGGCCGGGGTTTTCCTCAATGGCCGCCAAGTAGTTGGCCAGTGCCCCATTTCAGGCTGCCAATCGGAAAGAGGCTATGCGGATGAATGTTCCTTAGGGCATCAGTATCTGC
>JAEWZY010000056.1 GCA_023394955.1 Bacillota bacterium | reverse complement strand
AGTGTTTTTAGTTATAGATAAGTAGAACTTTTTAACCGGTAGCTATCCGCCGATAATTAGGATATAATAAATTTACAGAAAATTTAATTATCCCTTACGCGTAATTGATGATGGGGTGGGAGTATGGGCGAAACATTAATCCATAAAGACCTGGCGCTGGATGCGCTCAAAAAACATAAAAATGATTTTGAAACCCAATATGGCGTGACCAGAATCGGTATTTTCGGCTCGGTGGCGCGGGATGAAGCCAAATCCGGCAGTGATGTCGACATTGTGGTGGAAATGAAAAAGCCCGATCTTTTTTATATGGTTCATATGAAAGAGATACTGGAAAACGAATTGCAGCGGCCGGTGGATATTGTCCATTACCGGGATAAAATGAATGGATACTTAAAAGAGCGGATTCAGGCGGAGGCGGTCTATGTATAACCGGGAATTGGTTTTTACCATATTATCGCAAATTCTTGAAGCCAGCGAACGCATTAAACGGCGCTTTGCGGCGATCCAGTCGCCGGATGATTTTTTAAAATCGGACGACGGTATTGACCGCCTGGATGCGATTTGTATGATGTTGATCACGATTGGGGAGAGCTTGAAGTATTTGGATAAAATATCCGGCGGAGAATTGCTTGCGAATTACCCTGAAGTTGATTGGAAGGGCGCAAAGGGTATTCGCGATGTTATTAGTCATCATTATTTCGATGTGGATGCGGAGCTTATTTTTTCGGTTTGTAAAGAGAGATTGCCGCTATTGATTCAAACGGTTCAAAAAATGCAAGTGGAATTGAACTAACGCTTTATACCATAATTTAAAGCTTTAGAATAGCAGTAGATGTCTCGGACTACCCAAAGGAAGTCGGATGTATCAGGCTTACTTTTTATAGCTAAGGATGGTTACACGGAAAGAAAACCCGTGTTTTTTTGTTAATTTGGAGGTGAAGGAAGAAAAACACAGAATTTTATAGTTTATAGTTGGAGAAATTGCATAATCTTACCCCAGTTTATTAAGAGGTGGTATGGAGTGGAAGTCGCTCATAGAAATACGGCCTGAATGTCTGTTTTTGCATGGTGAAATAGTTCAACCCGCGCCAGATTGTTGTAAACAACCGGATATTCCGTGTATAATATAACCAAAAGATAATTTTTTTTTGGATAGATGTTCGGAGGGTAAAATGACCATTCAAGAATTGATTGATATAGTGAAACTTGGGGAAGACTCGCAAACCAAATTCAAAGAAAAATTCACCAGTCCCGATGCTTTAGCGGCCGAGATTGTCGCCTTTGCCAATACCCAAGGGGGTAAAATTCTAGTTGGTGTGACTGACAGGGGAGAGCTTAAGGGTCTATCAGGAGAAGAAGTATCAAACCTTAATCAGATGATTTCCAATGTTTGTTTTCAAAAGATCGATCCTAATATTGCCGTTACAACGGAAAACATAGCTTACGAAAATAATGTGGTGGTTCTGATCTATGTCCCAATGGGACCTAATAAATTTTATATGGCTAATGGCAGCGACGTTTGGGTGAAAGTCGGCGCGGATAAACGGAAGGCCAAGAGGGAAGAGATGCTAAGATTACTTCAAGAATCGGCTAGGCTATATGCGGATGAACAGGCGATGGAGAACACCGGTATCAAGGATTTGGATCTGCTTATGGTAAATGAGTTTATCGAAAAGCGGCTTGAGGCGAAGGTTGAAGATGGGCATCTCCCATTGGAAAGGATTTTAAACAGCATGAAAATCCTAACCGGGAAGAAATGTACCCTTGCCGGAATGCTTCTTTTTACTAAGAAAAAACACTTAGCCCTTTCTCATTATGGTATCGGAGCTGTTTCCTGGTACGGAAACGATCTTAGCGGTACCCAATATAGAGATAGTGAGGATATTGAGGGGAATGTCGCAAAATTATTTGCCGACGGGATGGGCTTTCTCAAAAGGCAATTACATAAATTACAAAACGGACAAAGTTTTAATACCTTTGGGATTTTAGAAATACCGGAGATTGCTTTGGAAGAGGCTTTGGTAAATGCCATTGTCCACCGTAATTATTTTATATACAGCAATATCCGGCTGCTTGTGTTTGATGAGCGAGTAGAGATAATTAGCCCCGGTCTTTTACCAAATACTTTAAGCGTAGAATCAATTAAAACCGGGGTTCATGTTGTTAGAAATCCTATTCTGCTTTCACATATCAAAGACATCCCCGGTATTCCATATCGAGGGATGGGCACTGGTGTGAGCAGAATCGTGAAAAGCTGTAAGGAAGCGGGAATAAAAACAGAATTTATTAATGATGTGGGAGCGGAACAGTTTAAGGTTATTTTTTGGCGAAAAGCGGATCGAAAAGCCCTGATAAATTTTGTAGATTGAGAAGACATAACCGGAGCAATAATAAAGCGCCCTGCGAACGGACGCTTTATTATTTGATACCAATCTTCCGGCTATTTCTATATTATAATCATAATATAAAAAATTCTAAAGCATGAGGAGCGGCGAAATAAAACGGGGATTATTCGTAAGAGAGAAGGAACGACCTAATAAAATTTAAGAAGAAATTCACTAATCCGATAAAAAATGTACAATTTTTTAAGCTAGAATAAGACTAATAAATAAAGATTGCTTAATCTAACGTTTCAATCAATACCCGATTAACTAACTTGGAGAGATAACAAAATGATCGAGCTTACCTTCGAAAAACTTTCGCGATTCGACCGGATTGCCGAACCTTGTTCCATAGCGGTCCCATTCGCTGTAGGGGCCCTAAATGATCCATCGGTAGTTACCATTCTGGATGCCGGAAAACCGATCCCAATTCAATTACAGGTTACCGCCAAGTGGCCGGATGATTCCATCAAATGGCTTTTGATCGACTTTCAGGCGGACTTGCCCGGCAATGCCCCGAAAAACTTTGAATTGGTTCTGAAAAGGGCCAAACGGCCGGAACCGGAGAAAACAGCGATTGTAAGTTGGCGTAATAATGGTTTGTTACTTAATACGGGAGAGCTGGAGATGGAGTTAAACGGACCCGGTGAAACCGATATTTTTGGGCGGATCCAACATGCCGGTTATATTTATGGGAAAGGCTCATTCGAAGGCCCCTTCATCGGGAGCTTTAAAGGTGTGGAATGGACGGCGGAGATCGATCAAACCGGCTGGCGGGTGATTAAGCCGGGTCCTTTGGCGGCGGTGGTTCAAGCTAAAGGGAAACACCGTAGCAATACAGGCGAGTATTTATTAGACTTTGAAATCGAACTTACCGCCTTTGCCGGCAAACCATGGTTCCAAATGGATTACCGGATCATCAACCGGGAGTTGAGCGCTGGGATCTTATTAGAGGAGATTGGTTTTAACTTCAACGATAAATCGGTTGCAAAGCGTCAAATTAAAACCGCCTTGGCGACCTCCAATTATTTGAGCGAGATTCAAACCGGAACCGGCGATCAAAAGTTAGCGCACCTTATTGACGCCGATTATTTATTGTATAATGCCAATGAACACATACCGGAAACCTTTTATGGGACCTATTGGGCCGATTGGCATGCCGTAGAATCAAACGGGGTTTGTATCACCCATTATCAGGCCTATCAAAACTTCCCTAAATCGTTAAAAGTTGACGGGGAAGGCATTTACGCAGGAATTCTACCTAAAGGAAGCAATATCCAATTATTACAAGGAGTATCGAAGACCCATCGGTTGCTGCTTCATTTTCACCAAACCGAAACCGGTTTGGAGGAGATCAATTGCCGGAGTCTCCAGTTTCAACTGCCGGACCGGCCCGCGTTAAACCCCAATCTCTATCAGGAGGCCGGTGTCTTTGAAGATATTTATGTTACTGAAAAAGTGGACTGGGTAGAGCGGAATTTTTTAAATATGGCCGATTCAAGGGCCCGGGCCTATGGAATGCTGAATTGGGGGGACGCGCCCGATGCCGGCTATACCTCTCAAGGCCGTAGTAACGGCGATCTGGTCTGGACCAATAATGAGTATGATTTTCCTCATGCCGCCATGTTACTCTTCACCAAGACGGCGGAACGAAGATTTTTCGATTATTTACTAGTATCGGCCCAGCATCAAATGGACGTGGACATTTGCCACTACAGTGAAGATCCCCTACGCTACCAAGGACAGATTACCCATTCGGGCCGACATGTAACGGGCGAGGTAGCGCCGTGCCATCAATGGGTCCAGGGCTTGCTCGATTACTACCACGTTACCGGCGATAACCGGGCCTTGGAAACGGCATTGGGTATAGGCGAGAATCTGAAACGTCTTTTGGAACAGCCGCGGTATCATAGGGAAGGCGGGATTAACGCCCGGGAAACCGGATGGGCTTTAAGGTCGTTAGTCGCCCTTTATCAGGAAACCCATGACCGGAGATGGTTGGAAAAATGCGAACGGATAGTTGACCATTACGAGATATGGCAAAAACAATACGGCGGTTGGCTGGCGCCTTATACGGACCATACGGTGATCCGGGTCCCGTTTATGATCGCCGTCGCGGTCAACAGTTTAATCCGGTATTATTGGGTAGATTCCCAACCGCGAATCAAAAGGATGATCGTCGCTGCAGTCAGTGATTTAGTCGCTAACTGCCGGTTGGAAAACGGCCTTTTTTACTATAAGGAATTACCCAGTTTACGCAGGAACGCAGGAAATCCACTGATCCTGGAAGCATTAGCTCATGCTTACGAACTAACCGGCGAGGTTGGTTTCCTGGAAGCAGGCATGCCGACTTTCGAGATAACCGCCGTAGTTTCCAGGAGTTTTAACGGTGATAAACAAAAACGTGAAGACGCTGTAATTCAGTGGGGAGGACCGGGTCCAAAAATGTTTGCCCAAGCGTTTCCGGCTATTGCCTATTACTACCGCGCCGCAGTTGAGGCCGGGATTGATTTGGGTTGAATTAAAGATATTTTTTTCGGTATTCCTCTAAAAACCGATCCATCACCCAATTGGTCCTGGCGCCGCTCACTCCGGTGCTGGGGCACTGTCCGGCCCCGTTCAACTGTGAAACAATGCTTTGGATTAATGGTAATTGGACATGCTGCGGATCGTCGATTTGATATTGAACGGTCCCGGACGCTGTTTTTAAAGTAATTGGTCCCGTATTTGAAATCCCAAAACTAATGGAGCCTTGGTTACCGACAATTTCGGCGCGTTCATAAGAGTCGAAGCTAGTGAAAGACCAAAGGCCAACTCCCTCGACTCCCGATTGGAACGTAAATTGGCCGCTGACAATGTCCTCAACCCCATAAAGACCGGCCTGGTTGGCGGCGGTTCCGCGCACTGTCGCGATGGGACCCAATAAATAATCGAACAAGTCCAGGGCATGACAGGCCACATCGACAAACCTGCCGCCACCGGAGAGCTTATGGTTCAAGTGCCAGGAATGTTCCAGATCGGCGTGATGTGATTGGCGCAATATGGTATTTACGAAACGGACTTGGCCGATAAGACCGCTTTCCAACAAATCCTTTACCTTTAAGAATCTTGGCAAAAGTCTACGGTAATAAGCTACAAATAAAGGAATCCCGGCTTTTTGACAAGCATCGAGCATTGTTTGGCATTCCTGAAAATTACAGGCCATCGGCTTTTCGACATAAACAGGTTTGCCGGCTGCGGCTGTCATTAGAACATATTCCAAATGGGAGCCGGGTGGGGTGGCGATATAGACAGCGTCAACTTGGGGATCTTCAATCAATTGCCTGGCATTATCATACCATTTCGGAACTTGATGGCGTTTGGCGTAATCCTCGGCTAGTCTCCCGTTGCGGCGCATGACAGCTACTAATTGAGAGTTGGACGCTTTTTGAAAAGCGGGACCGCTTTTCACCTCGGTAACCTCGCCGCAACCGATTATACCCCAACGAATTATGGACATAGGTTTATCGCTCCCCTTCTTTTATATATTTGCCGACAAACAAGGTTTAAGATTATTGTATAATATAAGTCTCGAAAAGTCTAAAAAAATCATTTAAATTGATTTTTAGTATTTAGAGGATTATAATTTTGGTGTTCAGTCAATGTTGGTTTATTTAAAAGGAAAAGGAGCCCGGTAAATGACTTTTTCAAGATTATTGATGGTTTTATTTATTTTTGGTTTATTGTTATCCGTAAATTCCGAGGAGGTTAGCGCTGTGGGGGAAGATAAGATCGGAGTCCAGATAGCCGATTACATTATTAAAAAATGGTCCAATCCGGATCGCATCACCACCAAGCAGTGGGAATACACTAACGGCATTATTTTTTACGGTATGGAATTAATTTATCGGAAATCAAAGGATTTCAAATATTTTAATTACATAAAGGAATGGGTTGACCGATACTTAAACAAAACGGGCGCCATTAGCCCGATCCGATCCGGGCATAACTTGGACGTAATTCAACCCTCGACATTATTGTTTGATCTGTATGAAGCGAGCCATGATCCCAAGTATCAGCTGGGAGCGGCTAAAACTCGAAAAAAGTATGATGACTTTCCGGTCAATTCGGAAGGGGGGTTTTGGCATAAAACCAATTATCCTAACCAAATGTGGGCTGACGGCCAATACATGGCTATTCCTTTTATCGCTAGATATGGCGCCGTTTTTGCCGAACCTGGATCTGATCAGGAATATTGCTATCGGACCGCGGTCTATCAGCTGAAATTATTGGCGACCCATGGGTTGGACCAGGAAAAGAAACTGCTATACCATGGTTGGAATGACAACAAGACTGCGGATTGGGCCCATCCGGCGACCGGATTGTCGCCTGAGTTCTGGAACAGAGGTTTGGGCTGGTATTGTATGGCTTTGGTGGATACCTTGGAGTATTTACCGACGGATTACCCAGGCAGCCAAGATCTAAAGGGTATCTTGCAGACCATAGCGGAAGGATTGGAAAAGTACCAAGATCCTCGCACCGGACTTTGGTTTCAAGTCGTTGATAAAGGTGAGTATCCCGGAAACTGGTTGGAGACCTCGGGCAGCGCTATGTTTGTTTATACCCTTCAGAAAGCTTCTCAAAAGGGATATATCGATACCAAATATGGAGCAGTAGCTAATAAAGGCTGGGGTGGAGTCAGATCAATGGTGGAATTTACTCCGAGAGGAAAGATGATTATTCGCGGCGCGGTCCAAGGCATGGGAATCCAGGCGAACTACGAAAACTATATCAATAAAGAACGAGTGGACAATCTTCCTCACGGCATGGCAGCGGTAATGATGGCTGCCAGTGTGATGGAGTATTAGGGTTTAAAACTTCCTCCTACTGGAATAATAGTCTTATCAATCAGAAGGAGGAAGGGCATGCGCTTTATTTCATTATTTATCGCCTCGATTGGCCCGGGTTTAGTGTGGTTATGGCTGTTTTACCGGCAAGATCGTTACGAGCCGGAACCAGTGCGTAAAGTTTTAAAAGTATTTTTAGCCGGGTTATTATTGGTAATCCCCGCCGGGCTTTTAGAACAGATTTGGCGCGACCAAATAGTAAACGCCATTCGCGACGCCGATTGGGTCAGTTTCTTGGGATTGGCCTTTATAGTAATTGCTTTAATTGAAGAAGGCCTAAAATCAATCGTTTTAATCTGGATGACCAGTAAAAGCCATGAATTGAATGAGCCGGTTGATGGAGTAATTTACGGGATTACTTTGGGACTGGGTTTTGCGTCTTTGGAAAACCTTCTGTGGGCGAGCTTATTCGGCTATGGGGTAGCGCTTCTTCGGGCGGTGGTAACCACATTGGCCCATGCGTCTTTTACCGGCTGGATGGGGTATTATATTTCCAAGTACAAGTTGGAGTCTAACTGGGAGATTAGCTTTTTGGGGAAGGGTTTTTTACTAGCCTTGATTACTCATGGAGCGTATGATTTCTTATTATTTTTAAGCAATCCTTTTACATCTTTATTAGCTTTTGTATTAATCGCCACCTTATTGGTTCGTTTATATCAGGTGATGCAAACTCAAGTTGAACATTCCCGGTTTAAAGGTTAGCAAAGGCCGCAAGGGTTTGCTTGCTCTACCCCTTGCGTTCGTACTACCCTTTCTGGTATACTTTTAAGGTGAATCAGAAAGAGGTGTTGGCAATGTCTGGCCATTCAAAGTGGGCGACAATTAAACGGAAAAAAGAAGCAACTGACTCCAAAAGAGCGGGTATCTTCACTAAGGTTACCAGAGAGATTATTGTAGCCGCTAAAGCCGGAGGAGGAGACCCGGACCATAATTTCCGGCTTCGATTGGCGGTATTGAAGGCGAAATCGGTCAACATGCCCAACGATAATATTCAGCGGGCGATTAAACGCGGCATTGGCGCTAATGAAAGCGAACAATACGAAGAAATTTTTTATGAAGGTTATGGCCCAGGGGGAGTGGCTTTATTAGTCCAAGTATTGACCGACAATCGAAATCGGACTGCCGGCGATATGCGCTACATTTTTTCGCGTAACTTCGGTAACCTCGGAGAGGCCGGTTGTGTCGGTTGGATGTTCTCTCAAAAAGGTTTAGTGACTATCGAAGCTGAAAACGCAGGTAAGTCTGAGGATGAATTGTTTGAAACTGCCATCGAGGCCGGAGCGGAAGATTTAAAAAATAATGATGAAATATATGAAATCTATACGGACCCGAGCCAACTTGAAACAGTTAGAAAATACTTTGATGTTAATAATATCCCGGTAAAGGAAGCCGGTTTGACCATGGTTCCTACCAATACGGTTGAAATTAATAATGGAGAACAAGCCCAACAGCTTTTAAAACTGGTTGACGCTCTCGAAGATAATGACGATGTTCAAAGTGTATACAGTAACTTCGATATTCCCGATTCAATTATGGAAGAAATTCAATAAAGCGCCCTCCGGCGCTTTTATAGTCGTAAAATTCGGACCCCAAGTTTGAATGATCCCTTAGGTAATAAAATTTCCAGGTTTGGTTAAGCTAACCTCCGAAGAGGAGGTGATCCCGTGAGAAAGGTTCCTTGGTTAAGGTCTACGTTGCTCCGGGTCATTGGAATTAGCTTGGTGATAATTACGGTTGTTTTTTGGGGATTAAAACAAAACCCCGTAACAATCAGTAAGATTAAGAAGATGATTTTTCCTTCCGATGCAACTTCACCTCAAAAATGGGTCCTGGAAAGTCAGAAAACATACGCTTGCGGTCATAAGGAGTCAAAACGGGCTGAATATCATAAGAAAGGGCCATTTGAGACTGTAATCAAAAACTATGCCAAACATATCAAAAAAATAAACAACCAAACCTTTGCATATATTGAAAGAAGTGAGGATTTATGCGATTCCTGCCGCGCAAATCAATTTTTGGGCCTTGCCGACCAACAGCTGGCGGTATTTAGAGGGACTCCCGGCAATCCCGGCCCGATAACGGAGAAGATCGTTCTTAATCTTAAAAAATTACCCGAAGCGGAAGTCGAGGATTTAAAAAAGGGAATTCCTTTTCAAGATGGGAAGGAAAAGTTGGAGATTTTAGAAGGGTTGAATGGCCTTTCTACCGAATAAAATTAAGGCCCGTCTATATCAGACGGGCGCTTAACTACCGGTGTCGAGCGGTCAAACCTCTAAGGCGCATGCGCTGACTAACAATCGTTAGTTCCGCCGGCGTTGCTAAAACAACGGCGATCGCCGTGTCTAGATCCAATGCGCTTGAAACGGAGAGCATGGCTCTCAGAGCGCATTGCTTGAACTGTCAACCGGTAGTTCGGTAATTATTATGCTTAATGATTTGTTTATTATACTTTAATTTATTTTCCAAAATTTACTACAATCTTTAATGGACACTATATCGGTAGGAGTTCGCCTACTTAAAAGCATAACCGCAGTTGGATTCGGTTTAATAAAAGATCGACCTTTGACTATAAAAATTCAGTAAACGGCAGGAAAAAAATTAGTTAAATCGAATAAACGAATAGTAGTCAGGAACGAGTTTCTTAATTAGTTTCCAATGATTAAAACATACTAAAAGCCCAAATTGACTAATATATTTGATCGAACCCTTAATCCAAACTAATTATGAAACCAAATTTTTATTTGCCTGTTCAGTACGATTAAGCGCTTTTGTTAAATTATTGGGGGAGGGACTCATTTGAAAAAGTACAATGTCGAGCAAATTAGAAATCTTGTCCTATTAGGCCATGGGGGTTGTGGTAAAACTACGTTGGCGGAAGCAATGCTGTTTTCAACTAAAGCGATTGAACGGTTTGGCAAGGTAGATGACGGTACTTCCACAATGGACCATGACCCGGAAGAGATTAAAAGAAAAATTAGTATCGGGACAGCGATTGCCCCATTGGAATATAAAGACATCAAGGTGAATATTTTAGATACCCCCGGTTTCTTTGATTTTGTCGGAGAGGTTAAAGGCGCGCTCCGTGCGGCCGATGCTGCTGCAATCGTGGTTTGCGCCGTGTCCGGAGTGGAGGTGGGAACTGAGAAAGCTTGGGGACATACAGAAGAACAAAATAAACCCCGAGTGGTTGTTGTTAATAAAATGGACCGGGAGAATGCTAACTTTGATGGCGCTGTAAACGCGCTGCGCGAGAAGTTCGGAACCAGCATTATTCCGGTCCAGATTCCAATCGGAGCTGCTGAGAAGTTTCAAGGAATAGTCGATGTCTTAAAGAATAAGGCATATGTTTTAGAGGGCGGGAAAATGGTAGAAAAACCAGTCCCGGCTGATTTAGCCGCTAAGGTTGAAGAATATAAAATGATGTTGGTAGAATCGGTAGCGGAAACCGATGATGATTTACTCACCAAATACTTGGATGGACAGGAATTAACGGCGGAAGAATTGTTGAGCGGGGCCCGCCAGGGGACTATCAACGGGCAGTTGGTTCCGGTGATGGCTGCTTCTTCTTTGAAAAATATCGGAATCGCCAATTTATTGGATGTGATTACGGAATTTCTACCTTCGCCGGTTGATCGTGGTGAAATTGCAGGGGCCCAAGAAGATGAAAAGAGAAAACCTTCCGATTCAGAACCCTTTTCGGCCTTGGTTTTCAAGACCATGGCCGACCCGTTTGTTGGTAAACTTACCTTATTTAGAGTCTTTTCGGGAGTGCTCAAATCGGATTCGCAGGTTTATAACTCTAGTAAAGGAAAGAATGAGCGGATCGGGCAGTTGTTTATCATTAAAGGAAAGACACAGGAACCCACTACCGAGTTGGTAGCGGGAGATCTGGGCGGTGTCGCTAAGCTACAAGATGTATATACCGGGGATACTCTTTGTGATAAGGATAAGCGGATTGTTTTTCCGACGATTGAGTTTCCCAAGCCGAAGCTCTCTTTGGCGGTAGAGCCGAAAGCAAAGGGCGACGAAGAGAAGATCGGAACCGGCCTAGCCCGTCTTACGGAGGAAGACCCCACTTTCCAAGTGGTCAAAGATCCGGTGACTCATGAGTTTGTAGCTTCGGGTATGGGTGATCTCCATATTGAAGTCATCACCAGTAAACTGCATAAAAAATTCGGAGTTGACGTTAATTTAAAGGCTCCGAAGATTGCCTATAAAGAAACTATTAAAGGTTCTACCAAAGTTGAAGGTAAGCACAAAAAACAAAGCGGCGGCCGGGGCCAATTCGGCCATGTTTGGCTGGAACTCAACCCGTTGCCGGGTGGAACCTTTGAATTTGTGGATAAAATCTTCGGAGGTTCAGTGCCTCAGAACTACCGTCCGGCGGTTGATAAAGGGGTTCGCGAGACGATGGAAAAAGGTGTTTTGGCCGGTTATCCAGTAGTTGACATCCAGGTAGTCCTCTATGATGGTTCCTATCACCCGGTGGACTCCTCGGAAATGGCTTTTAAGATCGCTGCCTCGATGGCGTTTAAAAAAGGTTTTATGGACGCTAAACCGATTTTATTAGAGCCCGTCTTTAGCGTTGAGGTTAGGACCCCCGAAGAATATATGGGTGATGTAATCGGCGATTTAAATAAGAAGAGAGGTAAGATTCTGGGGATGGAACCGGATGGTAAATACCAAGTTGTTAAAGCTTTAGCGCCCCAAGCCGAACTTACCAAATATGCCATTGATTTACGGTCGATGACTCAAGGCCGGGCTGATTTTAGCGTTAATTTTGACCATTATGAAGAGGTTCCTTCCCACCAGGCCGAGGCGATTATCGCTGAGGCGAAGAAGCATATGACCGAAGAAGAAGAATAACAATCAACGAGGAAAGCCGGGGAAAAACCCGGCTTTTTGTTTTTGCGCAATGGTTAACACCGTTTTAATGTTTAGTTTGGCTAGAGGGTATTAGGTTTTAGCTAATTAAAGCCGAAAATATTTCAGAGGAGCCAAAATAAATTGGCGCCATCTGTAAGGGCAACGGAGGGTTATTTGTTGAATTTAAAGCTGGTTCTAAGGATCGCAATTTGTTTAACGCTAATCATTCCGTTCGGGGCTGAAGCGGTATCTGGGCCGGAATTCATTATTTTTACACCTGGTTTCTGGGGAAGCATGGACCGGTTGCCTACTAAGGACCCTAGTTGGCTGGAACAATCCCCTTACTCTCATTACCGTAAACATCAAAAATCCTCCTTTTTGTCTGGCCCGGATTATCTGCCGATTCCTCAAAAGTATCAAGCTTTAGGAGAAGGACCGTCAATTACTAAACTATTGCTTTGCTCTTATCGGTTAATGGAAAAAGAGTTGGGCTTTTGGGCATCCCGAGAGAACAAACGGGCCGGAGGGGAAAAAATCAAAATCTTCGATGATTGGCAAACTTTGGAAGAAAGCGGCGCCTCGGTGGGTGACATTAATGTCATCTATTTAAAATATGATTGGCGTCTGGATTTGCCTTTGATGAGCAAGCATTATGCCGGTCCATTGTTAGATTTGCTCGATCGCCAATGGCCCGGAGCCAAAGTTCATTGGATCGGGCATAGTCTGGGAGGATTATTCGGCCGTTATGTGGCAACCGACTATCCCGGAAGGCTTGCTTCTCTAATCTCCATTGGCGGTCCCCAATACGGGATTTATGAAATTGGCAAACAACGCCGGGGAGAGCGGGTTACTTTCGAAGGACGCAAATATATTGAACGTTCTCAGGAGGTCGGACTCAAGTTGGCGGAGAGGTTTTTTTTCGGCGAGGGTATCGTCAAAACCGGCAAGGAGTTTACCGTTACTGCCGCTCGTTTTGCAGAGGAATATGCGCCAATCTTTCGTTGGATGGACCCTGGCGAGAACTTACTGGAGGATGGTTTTGGCGGCCCGATAAAGCTGAAAGACGCCGTCCCCGAACATGCAATTGCCCTTTATGGTTTGGGATATGGCTCCTATGATTTTAAAGGCGATTATCACCCGGAGATTCTTTCTAATGAAGCAGTAGGGCCTACGCTTGAGCCTAAACCGACTCACCTTCGATATGCTCTTTCCGGGGATGGACGGGTTGATCCGTTCAGCGCGCGGGGACCCTTTGAAAAAACGGTTTGTTTGGGCAAAGATCTGCCCCATGGCAACTTAATGTGGTCATCTTTGGTTCTGACCATGATCATAGACCGTTATTATTTTGGAGGAGCAATGCCCAAGTCCGACGTAATGCTGGAATTGCGGCGGACCGGGGCCGACTGGGAAGAGAAGGGCCGGATGTACGAATGGCTCCTTAAAACAAGGGCAATTTGGGATGAATAATGATGGTATTAAGGTATTATAGAAGTGAATTCTATTGCATTTTTTGGAATTCGTGTTACAATATAATTAGTGCCTGAACTTAGGTTTGCAATGGTAATCACAGATCTGTCCACCCAGACTCCTTCCCATGGCTAGCCCTAGGAAAAAGGCCTATTACCAGCCCATAGGGCTAGAAACTCAGGAGGTTTTAATGTACCAAGACAAGACTTTAGCTTGTAAAGAGTGTGGTCAGGAATTTGTTTTTACCGCAAACGAACAAGAGTTTTACGCCAACAAAGGCTTCCAAAATGAGCCGGGCCGTTGCCCATCCTGCCGCGCCACCCGTAAACAACAACGGGGCGGCAGCAGTGGACCTAGGCAAATGTATTCAGTAGTATGTTCCAATTGTGGCGTGGAAACCCAAGTTCCTTTTAAGCCCAGTGGTGATCGTCCCGTATACTGCCGTGATTGTTTTCAATCCCAAAGATAAATACCGTGATTTAATCCAATCTTTTAAAAATATGGGCCGTAATGACCGGCCTTTTTTTATTTGTTGAAACAAGAAAGCGTAATTTCGCTTTCTTATTTGTTTATATGTAACAGTTACTCTAAAGCGTTTTTGATACCTGGCTTTTCAGGAGTAAGTATAAAATGACAGGTAAGAGGTATTAGTTTTTAGGGGGAAGGGGATACTTTTAAAAAAAGAAAGGGTGATTAAGGATGAAAATTAGAGATATTATGACTGACGACGTAGCGGTAGTTTCACCTGATACTACAGTCATCGAAGTTGCGCAGTTAATGCAGAAGCATGATGTCGGAGCGGTCCCCGTTTGTGAGGGAGCGAATGTCGTCGGATTGGTCACTGATCGGGATATCGTAGTTCGGAATATTGCCCATGGGAGAGATCCTCATCTAACACCGGTTAGAGATGTAATGACCACTCAGGTTAAAGCAGCCAACCCGGAAATGAGCCTAAGCCAAGCGGCTGGAATTATGGCGGCGCAACAGATTAGACGTTTACCGGTGATTGCCGAAAACCACTTGGTAGGAATGGTGTCGTTGGGAGATTTGGCTACCAAAGCCAAGTATGATGTGGAGCTAGGGACAACTTTGGGAGAGATCTCGCTACCCTCCGAGCCGGAGAAAATGTAGGATAATCGGTGAGAAAAGTGGAAAAACAGGATTCTTTTTTTAATCGAAAACGTCCCGCTATTGAAGGCCTGGTTGAAGATTTGTTAGGTCCGGCCAGCCAAATAGACGAGCTCATCAGTGGCAATCCTTTGCCGGTTGCTAAATCAACAAAGGTCGAGGACGAAGCGGATCACGATTGTAAATTTAAGAATAAGCCGGGGTAACTACCCCGGTTCCCTATTATTACTTCATTGAAAATTACCAATAATATGAAGGAAACGAAGCTGCTTCCAGGAATAGGTTTGAACTAGGTTAGCGTTATAACGGTCAATGGAATGGGCCGAGACATAAATGCGTCCAATTCCACCTGGTGATTCTAATTTAGTCACTACTAAGGTATGGTTGAAGCGGCCTTCTTGATAGGAGAGTTGAATCAAATCCCCAATCTCAACGCCATCCGGAGTGGTTTCCGCGGCAAAGGGGCCTTTGGTTCGGTTGGAAATTAAAAAATTATATAAAAAATCAACCCCGGTCCAGGAGGGTGATTTACGGTTGGGGTCGATATAATACCAACCTAGAGTCGGCTGATAATTCATGCTGGCTCCGCCGGCTAAAAGGACCTGGGAAGCAAAGTTGGCGCAATCTCCGCCTAGTTGGGAATAATCATAAAAGTTTGGATTGCGGCGTAGCGCCCATTGGGTGGCATAGATCACAGCCGCTTCCCGGTTATACGGAAGGTAACTCAGGTTATTCGACATTTTGAAGACCCCTGAGTTTAGTATATGAGCAACAGACGGGGAATGTTTTGTTATTCAAAAGTTCTTCTAGTATCCTTCACTCCGCTTGCCTAGATTTTCCACATTTAAAGTTTTACTTATCTGACGCAATTCTTCTTCAATTCTTCATACCTTCATCTATGTTTAAAGGGAAAAAGCGGGAGAAAACGAATTATAAAGATTAGAGAAAGTGATCTGAGGAGAAGGAGTCTGTTTAAATGACCGATCTGAAACTGTTTTCATTGGATGATGCTTTAAAACTAACTAGAACCGAAGTGATAGAGCTTCATAAAGAGTTTCTCAATTCCAGCTTAGCTAGTTTAATGTCATTGATTAACTTTACCAAACAATTTGTCAAAGCCGAAGGGGTTAAGGTTTGGGATAGCGAGGGCCGGGAGTATCTTGATTTTTTAGGAGGTTATGGCGCGCTTAACTTGGGGCATAACCATCCCCGTATTTTGGAGGCCCTTTCTAAGGCCAGCCAACAACCGAACTTGTTACAGGCCTCACTAAATACTTTAGCGGGAGCATTAGCCCATAACCTAGCCCAAATCACTCCCGGCAAGTTACAACGGAGTTTCTTTGGAAATAGCGGGGCCGAAGCGGTTGAAGGCGCCCTTAAATTGGCGCGGATCGCTACCGGAAAAACTAAAATCGTCTCTACCTCAAACTCCTTTCATGGAAAGTCTTTCGGCGCGTTAAGCGCCACCGGAAAGGAGAAATACCAGAGACCATTTCAGCCCTTGGTCCCGGGTTTCGAATATTTCACCTTCGGGGACCAGGGGGCTTTGGAGAAACTACTTAAGCCACAGGATGTGGCGGGTGTAATTTTAGAGCCAGTCCAGGGAGAAGGCGGTATTATTCTTCCGCCGCCCGGTTTTTTAAAGGCGGTCCGGGAGTTATGCTCTAAATATGGCGCATTATTGATAGTCGACGAGATTCAGACCGGTTTCGGTAGGACCGGTAAACTTTTTGCCTGTGAACACGAGGGAGTGGAACCGGATATCCTCTGTCTTGCCAAATCCCTAGGAGGGGGAGTGATGCCCATCGGGGTTTATTTGACCAGCGACGCTGTTTGGAAGAAAGGCTATGGCGCTATTGAACGGGCCACTTTACACAGTTCCACCTTTGGCGGCAATAGTATGGCTTGCGCCGCCGGGTTGGCGGCTTTGGAAGTCATCCTTGAGGAGCGTTTATCGGAAAAAGCGGCGGAGTTGGGAGAGTATTTTTTAACTAAGTTAAAGGGGTTACAGAAAGAACATCCCTTAATCAAAGAGGTCCGGGGCATTGGCCTCTTCATCGGCCTGGAATTCGAACAACCCAAGGGTTGGTTGGATAAGGCGACCGGCGGTAAATTGAGCGCGACCGCTCAGGAATATACCGGAGCGATGGTGGCCGGCGAACTTTTGAATAAACACGGCATTATTACAGCTTATACTTTGAATAATCCCAATGTAATCCGGTTGGAGCCGCCGCTGATAGTGGAGAAGGCGGAGATTGACCGGGTAGTTGAGGCGTTGGCTGATATTTTCGAACGGAACCGGAACTTTTTCAGCTTGGCGCTGGAGACGGGGAAGGGGCTTTTGAAATTTAAATAAATGTACTCCTATAATCTCCCTTTTTTAATTCGAGGCGCTATCGATGAAACTTTTTAATTCATTTACTAATGAGCGAAGCCACCCGTTAAGGTGGCTTTTGTAAGTTTGGTGTAAATAGCTCTTTAGCGTTAAAGGTTGATCTTGCCGACTCCCGCCCCTTGGGGCACAATCGATGGGATAAGCGCCGGTTCGTCAACTGTGTAATTATAATAGGTCCCGGGTTCGGGGACCGGACCCCGTTCTTCAATCGGGTGGTTACAGTCGACTAAGATGTTATTGCGTTGAACAATGTACCCTTGGGTACCGCTGAACACGACCCGTCCCGGATTATTAACGGAGTAAAAGTAATTTCCCTCCATCAACATTTTGGCATCACAGACGGATACCGTGCCGTAGCTGTTATCATAATAGTAATTATTGAAGACATGGCACAAGGCGCTAAAACGGACCCTTGGATTTCTTTGATCGGATTGGTTGAAGAAATTATGATGATAGGTAACCCGGAGACGGCCTGCATCTTGGGGCCCGTTATCATCGTCGTGGCCGAGGAGACAAGTTTTATCATGGTCATGGAAATGGTTCCAGGATACCGTGATATAGTCGGAGCCCCGTTTAATATCCAGCGCTCCATCATCACCGTTATAGAGTTCACAATGGTCGATCCAGATATGATGGGAGAACATTTGGATATTGATTAGATCATCGGTTGCTCCGGTGATGGTAAGATTGCGAATGATAATATTATGGACTGCGTTAGAAGGCGGAGAGGTAATATTATCGTCTATGGGTAGGCCGATCTGCAAGCCGCCGCCTCTTAGGGTAGCGTTGGAACCGACTCCGATGATGGTTTTATCAGAAGCCACACTATGCATTCCGTCTGTTGTTCCAGTAGGCAGGTCAATAGTTCCAACTACTCGGATAATGTATGGGCCCGGCCGGGAGATATAATCCAAAAATTGTGCGGTAGTAGTTACAGTTACGGTCGGACCGCCCGCCCCACCCGTGGCGCCGTTTTGTCCGAGGGCAGCGACGGAAGCCCAACCGATGGGTCCTTCGGTAATTGGAAACGTAGGAGTGGGCACTGGCGTTGAAGTAACTGTTGGTGTCGGAGTAGGGGTAACCGTTGGTGTTGGAGTTGACGTGGGTGCAACTGTTAGGGTAGGAGTAGGTGTAGGTGTAACTGTTGTTGTAGGAGTAGGCGTTGGTCCTAGAATTGAATCTTCAATAAGGATGTCGTCAAATTCGGCACTGGTGTTAATCATCATTAAACCAATTTTTCCAGTGATAAATTGAGAGTCGGTTACTCTTAATTGAGATGCGTCATTAATAAATCCCTCCAATTGGTTGCCCGAAACCGATAGTCTAAGCGTATACCAGGTTCCGGACTGAACTGTGAAAGACTTTGATGCTAAAACCGTGTAGCTACCGCTGACTCTTTTGCCAAGTTCGATCTTATTCGCGCTGTTGAGAGTCAGATAATAAAAATTACTGGTACTTTGAAATCTGGCGCAAACACCCACAGGCCGGTTGGTCCCGTTGAAACTCAGGATTTTAGTTTTTGCCTGGACGGAGTAATCGGTCCATGAGGAAGAACCGGCATAAGCATAAGAAGTGGCGGAGGTGCTGGATTGTTTTAAGACCTTGGTTCCATCGGTCACAACGGACCAGGAACCGCCGTTTTTCGACCAACCGGTGTAATTGCCGTCCTCGAAATCATCGAAAAACAAAACGGAAGCGTTGACAAGGTTTCTATTGATGGTTACGAGACAGATAACGAGGGCAACGATTAGTAAGATTCCTGTCATTTTTTTTAGCCTTTTCATTAAATTCCCTCCTGTTTTAATTTTTTACCTAACCTTAAACAGAGGCCCCCAACTATCATAATTGGTTTTAATCCACCTCCTTTTGAGTTCAATCATCAATAACGGGGCTACTATACTTAAAGGTAGCTATCACCCCCAAGAAAAAATGGATTGGCGTCTTTTTGCCAACCCATTTTTATGAATGAAAATTTTCTGCTTAATAGAATAGGATTGACGTTACAAAGGATGTACATCAACTATTTTTTACTAAGCGTATAAATAAATAGATTTACAATTTTAATGCTTTAACAATTTAAATGATTTGATTGGTTATTCTCTTTCGAACGCTCCCAGATCCGGCGCTGCGCCCTTGTAAGGAAGTCCGACGTTGACTCCTTTATCAATCAAGTCACTGCCGGATACTAGTTTTGCGAAATCATTATTCGGCAAACTGCCGTCGGGATTCCGCGGGGCCATAGCCAATTCTTCGGCTATACTCATGAAATCTCCAGCTGATGCAGTTACCGGCAGGTTCCAGCTATTATTTTGCTGAATTGCAGCCGAAGAAAATTCGTATTCCATTCCGCCGCGGTGAGCGAAGGAGACGTTATTTTTAAATTCGTTAATTGCTCCGGATTCCGGATTGTCCTCAAACATATAATTATAGCCGTTTCCGAAAGCCAAATTATTATGTAGAATTACGCCGCCTTTATGGCTGTTCTGGTCAAAACCTTTCCGGGATTTGAAATAACAGTCAAATACGATACAGTTTTTGACGATATGGGTTCCTTTGGAAGGACCGCCGGTACCGTTCCCGCCGAGTTTGAAACCGTTGCCGTTGCCTTGGAAAGAACTCATCGGTTTACCCATTTTAGCTTGGTAGATGGCGTCAAAGTCGGCCCGATCGCCGCTATGCCATGCCCAACAGTTAATAATCTCAACCGGCCAATCGGTTTCGTATAGATCCCACGCGTCATCCGAGTTCCGCCAAGCGCGGCAGCCAATAAATTTGTTTCCCTTGCCGTTATGCATCTTACAGGCGAATCCGTCCGCGTCGCTGCCCATATTGTCAAAGTCAAAGTTAAGATAGGAATCGCAATTGATAATTTCATTATAGGCGCATAACGCGCCACCGGGATTTTCGGTAGTGTGTCCAAATCCCAACTGGATTCCGGTATCACCATTATGATGCAAGATACAGGCTTCGATTTTATTGTAACTTCCTTCGACTTTGATGCCGTTATCTCCAGCGTAACAGATCTCCAAGCCTTTGATATACCAATAGTTACCTGTTAGAACTATAGCGCGATTGTTGGCGCCATAGGGTTGGCTTGAATAATTGAGGACCGGTTTTTCTCCCGGGAAGGCGAAGATATGGATCCGGTTAGCTGCGGTCCCGGATTGGGAGAGGGTCACGGTTGAGTTATAGTTATAGGTTCCACCCCGGAGATAAATGGTGCTTCCCGGCGCTGCGGCAACTTGGATCGCTTTGGATAACGAATAGAACGGCAGGGCAAAGTTGCCGGGGTTATTATCATTTCCAAACGGCGCCACATAGAACGCCCCCGCGACAGGTGTCTGAGTTGGCGTTACAGTAGGTGTCGGAGTCGGTGTTACCGTAGGTGCAGGCGTCGCCGTAGGAGTAGCGGTGGGCGTGGCTGTTGCGGTAGGCGTCGGTGTCGGTATTGTTCCGGCGGCTTCGACAAGTACCTCGTCAAACCCAGCGCTGGCATAAGAGGCCCATAAACCAATTTTTCCAGCGCTGAATGTGGAATCGGCGGCTGATAATTCAAGGTTGCCGTTGACGTAACATTGTAAAGTGTTATTGTTCACCGCTAACTTTAAAGTATACCAAGTTCCGGTCCGGACAGTAAAGGTTTTAGATGCTAAAGCCGTACTGCTGCCGCTCTTTCTTATACCAAGCTCCAATTTATTAGAGCTGGTGAGGGTGGCGAAATAGAAATTACTGGTGCTGCTATACCTGGCCAAGACACCGACCGGACGGGCTGAACCGCTGAAACTGATCGGTTTCACCTTAACCGCAACGGAATAGTCCTTCCAGGAAGTTGATCCGGTGTAAGCATAGGCATTGGCGGAGGTACTGGATTGTGTAAGCACTTTAGAACCATCGGTCACCACCGACCAAGTTCCGCCGCTTTTACTCCAGCCGGTGTAGTTGCCGTCTTCGAAATCATCGGAAAAGATCGCGGCGGCATTGACAGCGTTTTGAATGGGGGCGTAAAAAATCACTCCAAGGGCTGATACCAGTAAGATAATCGCCAGAAATCTTAGGTTAAATCTCATTTGAAACCTCCTTTAAATTGTATTCACAGCCTGTATCCTTATAGGTTGCGGACATCACCCCTTTACAACTAGAGGTTTAGTGGAGTTTCTGTTATCAATATTACCATACCGTTAATATGGTATTAATATTAGGTTAATATGTACGAACCAATTATACTACAATTTTATTTAAATAAATACAATTTTTTTATCAGTTTTATGTTTTTAGATAAGCCATATAGCTTGGAAGTCGTAAAAATTAATTTAGTGACTCCTATATAAATTGATCGTTACAAATTTTTTCTTTTAAAATACCTAAAATCAGTATGTATCTATGTTATATAGCTATTGCCAAATGGTTTTAAATAAGAAAACGCGATCATAATAAAAAGGGCTGCCTTAGAAGCAGCCCGAGCAGATATATAGAGTATAAAGCTTAAGGATTGATCTTTCCGGAACCGGCGCCGGAGGTTACGGTTGATTTAACACTGCCGGTGGCGGTCAGTGAATAACTGTAAGGCGGGTTGTAAGAAGTCGTAGATGAAGTCGGCATACTACCGGTACAGTTGATGTACTGGTTACCCGATAAATGCCAATAGCCTA
>JAEWZY010000071.1 GCA_023394955.1 Bacillota bacterium | reverse complement strand
TTTTTGTGCCGCGGGTCAGCGGCACGATCATTCCCAATCATACCTTAGCCGGACAAGCAGGGGTTGTGAACGTAGCCCCGCAAGTGACAGTCAATGTGATTAACAATACCGGACAGCAAGTCAGCGCCAGGCAAGAGTCGAAATTTGACGGTCAACAATATGTGGTCGGGGTCTGGCTGGACGCTTTGAGTCGCAATGTCGGCGGGCTTCGTGATGTAGTAAAGTCGAGGGGGTAATCAAAGATGTCGTTACAACCATTTCCAAATATAGCCCCACCATCATTTCCATTAGAGGAAGACTGGGAAGACGTGGGGATTAGCGCCGGGTTTGAAGATGGCATTGAACAAAGCCGGGCCCGATTTACCAGATCAAGGGGCAAATGGACCTTAAATTGGACGGCGATGACCGAGGAAGATTATCAGGCTTTGATGTTATTTTGGCGGGAAACCGTGAAAGGTAAAAGCGCTTCATTTAATTGGACTCATCCGATGACCGGTGAGACCTATGAGGTCCGGTTCATCGCAAAGAGTTCCTTTAAACAAATCGCACCGAGGATTTGGTCCGGGGATTGTTCCATCGGCCAGGTATAGGAAGAATCATGGCCTCGATATTTGAAAAGGGAGGTATTCAATGCAGGAGCTATCATTAGCCGCGATTTTGGAAAAAAACAAAATAGCATCAACCGGCGTTTGGTTAATTCTCCTGGAAATTCAAGTGACGCCGGAGATAGTGATCAGAGTGGTTCATAATAATGAAAACGTCAGTTGGAACGGATCTGAATGGATTGGTTTTCCGTTTCAAATCGGAGATGTCTTTGAGGACGGCAAAGAGCTCCCCAAGGTTAGTTTGAAAGTTTCCAACATTACCGGCGTTGTCCAGCAGTATTTGGAGGAAAGTAATGGTGGAGTCGGCGCGACGGTAATCCTGAGAGTAGTTCATTCGGAACATTTGGATCAAACCGACCCGGAGATTGAAGAGACCTTTGCGGTGCAATCGGTGAGCGCTGACGTTCAATGGGTAACTTTCAACTTGAGCGGGGATTTCACCACCAATCTGCGCATACCGCCGAACCGTTATTTGAAAGATTTTTGCCCGTATAAATTTAAAGGTATCAAATGCGGATATGCGGGTACAGGATTTTCGTCCTGCAACAAAACCCTTGCCGATTGCCGGGCGAGAGATAACTCAAAGCGTTTCGGGGGGGAACCGGCCTTGCCGGGTGGTATCTATGCCTCAAATCAATGATCTGTTGGGAAAAGAGTTCCGGGACGGCGGGCGCGGGCCGGACGCTTATGATTGTTGGGGGCTGGTTTGTGAGGTTTTTCGGAGATACGACATGATCGTCCCGGACTACCAAGTGTCGTGCCGGGAAGCCAGCCGGATCGACCAGACCTACCGGGAAAATCGGAAGTATTGGATTAGAGTCCAAAATGACATTCCGGTCCCGGCACTGGTGGTGGTTAGGTTTAATGAGGCTGTTTTCTGCAATCATACCGGAGTCTATTTAGGCTCCGGTCGTTTTATTCATGCCCGGGAAAAAACCGGGGTTTGTGTTGAACCTTTAGACCATCCTTATTGGAAAAGAGTGGTCGAAGGATTTTATAAACCGGGGTGGTAAAATGAATAATCAAATAACGGTAGTAATAATTAAAAACCCCTTTAACATCAACGAACGGGAGATTAAACAGGTGACTCATATCCCGGAGGAGCCTGTTTTTCATTATGTCCGGACAGGTGTGCTGATAGCAGATACTGATGTAGTGATTAGCCATAACGGCTGGATTGTGCCTGAGGAAGAATACAATAAGCTCATCCCCTATCCGGGGGATTTCATTGCCGTCTGTCCATTGGTCTGCGGTGGGAGTAGCGGTGGTAAGAAGAACATCCTGAGTATGGTGGCGACCATCGCCTTATCAATGGTGACCATGGGGGTTGGGTCAATGGCTATGGGGGGTTCGTTTCTAGTAGGCTCCGCCAATTTTGCGGCGGCTTCAGGATGGAGTTTTTGGGCAAGTATGGCGGCAATGGGAACTCAGTATGTAGGAGGGCAGATTTTATCCCACTGGTTTCCGCCGCCGGAACCGGATTTACCGGAAACTGGTTCAATGAACCAAAGTTCGACCTACGGCTGGGGACCGATCCAGTCGATGCAGGGGCAGGGAAATGTGGTGCCGATTACCTTCGGGACCATCCGGACCGCCGGACAAATTGTCGCCCAACATCTTACCAGCGACGGCGAGAAACAGTATTTGAACGTTTTATTGTGCGGTGGCGAAGGGCCGGTTAATAGTATTGACGGGATTTTGCTTAATGATAACTCAATCGGGAATTATAAGGACATCGGGATAGATAAAAGGTTAGGTTTGAATGACCAAACGGTAATCCCAAATTTTAACGACACCTTTTACGACCAGACCGTAGGAGCCGAGGTGGTCGAAGATTGGACGGAAAGAACTATCAACGGCGATGTCGCGGAAGGATTGGAGCTAACCCTGGAGTTTCCCGGTGGTTTGTACTATATGAAAAACGATGGTAGTCCGGACACTACCATAATAAGGCTGATTGCGGAATATCAAATTTCCGGGACGGGATGGCAAAACCCGATCAGATTTATCGACCATTGGAACTATCCCGCTAGCCGCGTTGAAGCGAACTCCTTCGCTGTTAACGGTGATTTCATTAATCACTTTCCTACCGGTAAGTGGATTACCTTGGTTTACAACGGTGGTCCCAGCGAAGTTACCGTTTACAATTGCTTTTATGATACACGAAAATATCTCTATGATGAAGAAGATTGCAGTTATAAAAATCCCAACTATCAAAAGACAGTGGTCACGGTCTCCGGATCAGTCCCGAATAATTTAACGGAAATAAGTTATGAGAATGATTTTCTGGAACTTAGGGAAGCAAAGAATAAACCATTCCGCAGAACCTACCGGGTGGATCATATCGACCCGAACCAATACGATGTCCGGTGTAAAATTGAGTACCGTTCGGGTAACGGGGATCGGTATATCAATAAAGTCAACTGGGCGGGGTTGACGGCGATCATTTACGATGATTTTGAAAGGCCGAATAAAGTATTGTTGGGAATCAAAGCGCTGGCTACTGATCAACTATCCGGAGGAATGCCGACGATTACCTGGGAACAGACTCGTTCCCAAGTTTGGGTTTGGAACCCGGATGCGGCAGAGTACCAGCCAAAAGTAGCTACCAATCCGGCCTGGGCTTGTTACGATCTGATTCATCGTTGTAAGAAGTTGAAAAATCTTGGGAGCGGAGTAGTGGAGCATATAGTCGAAGGAGTCCCCGCATCCCGCATTGATTATCGCGCGTTTCAGGAGTGGGCGAACTTCTGCGACGAGGAAATCAACGGCGCTAAGCGCTGTGAAGTCAATATCTTAATCGATAGGGCCGCCAATCTTTGGGACGCCTTGAAACCGATTGAGGAGATCGGTCGTGGCAAAGTCATTATCAAAGGAACCAGATACAGTTGTATTTGTGATCAAGCCAGTGATCCGGTCCAATTGTTTAATGTCTCCAATATCGGACTGGATTCGTTCAGTGAAGAATTCACGGACGCCAAGGACCGGGCCACCGCGATTGAGGTCACCTTCTTCAATAAAGAAAGGAATTACCAACGGGATACGGTAACGGTCTATGCCGATGGAATTGATGAAGGTTCCGCGATCCTGAACCCGACCCAGATTACCCTTTACGGTTGTACCGATTACAAACAAGCCTATCGTGAGGGAATGTACCGGTTACGGTTAAATAAATATTTGACCAGGACTTGTTCCTGGTCGGCGGACATCGACGCCATCGCCTGTACCATCGGAGATGTGGTCCTGATCCAACATGATGTTCCGCATTGGGGTGCCGGCGGCCGGGTGATTGCGGCGACGCTTAACACGGTTATGCTTGATAAAAAAGTGGTATTAGAACCCGATACGAACTATCAAATAATGGTCCGTTTGCAAGATGACACATTGGTGACCAAATCCGTGGCGCAAGTACCGGAGACAACGGAGACAGACAACTTGACTTTGACCACGGATTTTGATGTGGTTCCGGAAGAATTTGACTTATATTCTTTCGGCGAGGTCGCTAAAGTGGCCAAACCCTTCCGGGTGCTCAGTATCTCCCGGGATGGGGACTTCCGCCGCAAGATTACCGCCCTTGAGTATGTGGCGGAGGTTTATACGGAGGCGGAGGAGATCCCGGTGATTGATTATACGGTTCCGGCTCCGGCGATCCGAAACCTGAAAGCGAACGAACGGCCTGATGAAAACTTCCGGATTTGGGTGGATCTGGCCTGGGACCCGCCACGGGGAGGCTGTTTCGGGGCGCGGATATTGGTCAACGGCAAACAGGTGGGAAAAACCGGCATGCATGAAACCGGGTTCTCATACCAGGCCGACTTTCCCGGAATTCATAAAATTACAGTGATTGCCACGGATATCTTCGGATACGATCTGTCTCCGGTTACCATCGAGTATGACCTGAAGGGTCTCGATCCTCCCGGAGACGTTACTAACCTGCGTTCTTATTACCAGAATGCCCGGACTTGGCTGACCTGGGACCCGGTCTTTGATTTCCGGCCGCTTGATTATGAGATCCGGAAAGGGCTTACCTGGAGCAATTCACAATACCTGGGCCGGACCACCGACACCAAATATCAAACTCTGGGCGACGGCCTATACTGGATCGCGGCCCGGTGGGGCGGGATCTACTCGCAGAACCCGACCGGCCTGGCGATCACCGGAGCCGAGTTGACCTCCAATGTTCTGGTCAGCCACGACGAGAAGATTGATGGCTGGCAAGGAACGCTTTCCGGCGGAGCGGCGGCTGTTTTTTACGGAACGGAGCAGGTGGTTTTGCTTATCGGCGATATTCCGCCCGAAGAGGGCGATTTCGGGGTGATCCAACCATCCGGGGAGTATGAGATCCCGACAAGCAATATTGTCGATCTCGGAGTGAGTGAGCCTTGTAACATCTATGCCAACTATGAAGTTTTCATGGACAAACCGGGCGCTTTGTTCTCTGAGGTCGCCCAGGTTTCCTCCCTGGCAACCGTGGCGGGTGATTACGGCGCGTATGGAAGCGCCGAGTTGCAATTCGCCCTGGCCGGGGATGACGGAAACTTCAGAGACTGGCGGACCTTCGTCCCCGGCACTTATGTGGGGCGGAAGTTCAAGTTCAAGATAATTTTGAGCAGTTTTGATCCCGAAATCACCACGGGGTTACAGAGTTTCACCTATGTTATCGATATGCCGGACCGGATCGATACCGGGACCAGCCAAACGGAGAAAGGAACGAGCGAAACGGAGACGGAAGTGAATTACGACCGGCCGTTCCATACGGTGCCGAATGTGCAGATTACTTTATTGGAAGCCGAACCGAACGATTTTATTAAAGTTCTGGGACGGACGGAAGATGGTTTCCGGGTGCAAGTCATCAATGATACGAATGTGGTCGGAAGGACCATTAACTGGTTGGCGAAGGGTTATTAATCATTATTAAACAATAAAAAATTAGGAGGAATTATCAATGAGTCAAGCGGAGATTACGATTCCGGACGGAACTGGACTGGAAGTGGAACAAAGGATCAGAGCGGCCTTCGAGGCGGTGGTGACCGATTTTTCCGGTTCCACCCCTCCGGCTACCACTTATCCCATAATGAGGTGGGCGGATACCGCGAATAATGTCTTAAAAATCCGGAATTTAGCCAATGATGGTTGGATTGGGTTTATGGATTTGGCAACGGGGGAAGTTTTGACTAATGCGGCAACGGCTGCAAATGCCCTAAACGCTACCAACGTCACCACCAACATCAACGGTCATGCTATTGTGGATATTTTTGAAGCGGATGGAGTGACGATTAAAGAGGCGACTCATGCGGGGAGTGCGGAGAGTGCTGTAACCGGACCTCCTCCTAGTGCTGGATTTTACTATTTTGTTCATGAAGCTCCGTTTGCAGGAATAGCTATTTTAAACAATATGTTCTATTCGACACAGTCCGTTGGGCCTACAGGAAGCGGAACTAGCTTAATTTGGACGGAATTAGATTCTTTGCCTAGCAACATCAAAGGAATAAGAATAGGTATTTTCTTGCAATTACAGTCTAATGATTCCAATTTTCAAACCGCTGCCGTTAAAGTAAGAAAATATAACAGCGAAACCCCTTTTGGAGAAATCGCATACTGTTGTGCGGCTTCGCTTTTAGTTAAAGGGGAAGAACATTATCAACAAGCCTGTAACATTGCAGATGTGCCGGTTGATTCAAACAAAAGATTTCAGCTTAATAATTTTTGCTCTGGTGTTGTGAGTGGAAAATTCCCTATTTGTCGAATATATTTGGAGGGTTATTATATTTAAAAAGATTTAATCATTGCAATTGAAAAAGTGGTGGAATCCCATTTTACTTCATTAAGTTGCGTGTAGCCTAATGAATTATTAGAATGATAATATTTGGCGACACCGGGATCGGTTTTCCAGTCTAGATAATCAACTTTGAAACGGATTGCTGTATGGTTTTTACATAAATAATCGATTCCGACGCTTAGTGTATAACCTTCACCGTTTGCTATGTGCTTAAAACTGACTGGATGTTGCAAATCGGTTCTCAGATTCCAGTTCGCTTTAGCGTTATAGTCCATCTGGTGATATTCGATAGCGTTATACAATCTAAACTCAGAACTTATACTTTTTTCCAAGTTAATCCCAACCCAAGGACCGGACCATTCGGTTTCATATGTACTATGAAGTCCTAAAAAAGTTCCTGTGTTGGGGATTGTTTGATATCCATTAGTCATAACGAGATTTTGTTGATTGCAAGAATAGCCTAGTGCCGAGGCAATAATTAAAGTCGGCTTTTGGATTAAATAAAATCCTAATACTCCGGAAAGATCAAGGGTGTTGCCATCGTTTGTGTCATTGTTTGATCTAGAGTACTCATTTGTTCGATTATAACCATAATAATCTGAATCTTGATTTTGACCGCTCGTTATAATGCCATATTTTAAGTTGCCATATAAAAACCAGCCATTTTCAAGATTTGTTTTAAAAAAACCGTTGAACTGATAAATGTTTAAATTTGTCCATGTTAATTCTGATAAAATATTAGGGTTTGAACCGTAGATGTTTCCCGCAATGTTCCATTGCAAATTATCAATTCGATAATCAAAACTCAAACCAGAATCAATTTCAGCCCAAGCCGGATTAGCCCAAAGCAACAAGAATATCGCAATCAAAAGCGTTATTTTAGTTTTCATTTTCAATCAACTCCTTTCACTTAAAGATACCATCGTTTCCCAAATAAAGCAATGGACATTTTATGTCCAGAGAGGAGCAATCAACATGATTCGTAAAATGTATCGCGCGCCGGACTAGTCCAGAGCAACAGTATAATTGTTGCTATAAGTAAGCGTTTCATTTTATTCACCCTTTCCGAAAGGAGGTTATCATCCTATGATTATTTCAAATATTGAACAATTGATTTCCTGGAGGCAATACGAAATCGGCAATCTCATGAGTCAACTTAATCGACTTTGCTTCTTCTGCTCCAATAATTTGGTCAATATTCCCCAAAATTCTTCCTTTGGGATTATGAATGGAGATGTGTTTCCTCAAAATAGACTCGACAATTTCATTGTCTCTTTCGACGGAAGAGGAACGAACCTTCAAAAATTCTGCATTCATAGGTCCGGAAAATTGGAGAGTGGATTCATGAATCAAAAAAGTGGAATTGGGGCTAGCTCTTCGAACTTTTCCAGCCAAGTAAATGAGTACAGCCGAGGATGCGACATAGCCTCCGTTATAGGTAATAAGGTCGATTGGTATGTTACTTAAAAAATTATAAATAGCAACAGCCGCAGGAATCATTCCGCCTGGAGAAAACATAAACAAATGCACTGCCTTAATTTTATTATTTATTGCGACGGAAAAGCAATTGACTACTCTTTGAACCAAGTCTTCATTTATTTGTGAAGTTAGTGATGCATATACTTCATCGGGCGGGATGATTTTCTCAGTCATTCTATTCCTCCTTAAGCTTGTCATAAACGGCCTTCCTGATAAAATCTGTAATCTGCATTTTGCCAGAACAGATTTTTTCTATTTTGGCAATGGTTCCGGGATGGACTCTGATTGGCGGTAGCTGTTCGGTTAGTATTCTTTGCTTTACCATGATATTCCTCCTTTAATTAAAGGATAACACTTGCATAACAGATTGTCAAATTGTGGTTTTAAGATAGGTGCCGGATAAAAACCGGCCTCCTATCTTTTTCTTTTTCCAAAATTTAGAAAGGGATAGGTGAAAAAACATGTTAAAAACAGAAGTTTGGAATGGTTACGAAATCAGGTTTGTTTGGCATGAAGGCGAATGCGGTTCTTCAAGACATTACCGATGCCTTAGAACTTGACGCCAAAGAAGTACATCGTCGTTTAACCGGCGAGGTGGTTTCAACCCACATGGTGGAATCTGGCAATGGGAAACGTAAAATGCTTATAGTTAGCGAACTAGGAATTTATGATGCCATTTTCAGCAGCCGCAAGAAAGAGGCCAAGCGCCACCCGCAGTCAAGTAAATGCAAGTGAGGAGTCGATAACAGGCGGTAGTCGCAGTCAAATAAACTCAAGTTCTGAGTCAACAACAAGCTTCGGCGGCCAACTTTCTCAAATAAATGCAAGTATTCGAGCAACAATACAGACCCAATCGAGTCAAATAAATGCAAGTAATGATTCAATAATGGCTAGTCCTGGTGGATTTGTCCAGATTAATGCAAGTGCTGGAGTAGTATGTAACTCTGATTTTTCTGTTGTTGGTGGTTATCATTATCCTTGGGATGTTCCTTCAACTGCTAACCGTAAATGGCAAATTTGGTCAAACCCAGTCTCTAGTCCAACTATTCAAATTGCTACAACATTACAATCAAACTAAGTTTTGGCGACTATGGCGAGTATTTTGAAAGTTTAGACGAGCAAGAAATTCCTGCTGGGTATATCATCTCTCTCTTGGGTAAAAAGATTCGAAAAGCCAACAGTACAGATAAAAGATATCTTGGTGTAATCTCAAAAACTGCTGGAGTAATTCTTGGTGGTGCGGGATTCTGTTGGCAGGGACGATTCTTCCGAGATGAATTTGGCGTCATAATCACACAGATGATTCCCGACCCGAGTTGGGAACTACGGGAAGGACAAACTGAAGAGGATAGACCGCTTATAACTGTTGAGGTCGAAGATCCTGACTATGATCCGGAGCAGGAATATCAAGACCGAGCCAGTCGTCCGGAATGGCATATTGTCGGTATGCTTGGACAAATCCATGTCAGAATAGATGATACTGTCCAAGCAGGAGACTATATCTATTCTAACGATGATGGAATTGGAACTAAAGATGAAGCGGAACAGGGATGGTACGTGATGGATGTTACAACACCGTATGACGCCCAAAAAGGATATGGCGTGGCTGTATGTCTAGTTAAATAATCGAGGTAAATTATGACCTTCCCAGTTAAAAAATGAAATATGCGCGCGCCCAGTCCCTACCTGGCGTCGAAAACATAACTCAAAAAAAGTCGGTAATACATTTGTCATGGGAAGAAAAGTTCTTTGATATTTTAGGAGAAATGAAGGAAGCTATCGGAAATTTAAAAGCCCAAAATGTTCAGATACTGGAACAAACCAAAAAGACCAACGGGACCTTATTAAAACATGAAGAACGGCTCCGCGTTCTGGAGGCCCAAAACGCGACCCACCGCAGAGCGGGTAAAGAGCGCCATCGGTTCAAAATGCTGGAGTTTACTCGAAAAAACCGTTATTATGCTATCGGGCATAATCATCGGAAAGGTGTGGCAATAATGGCGAATGTTTATACTCTAGTCAAGAGGGACGGGACCCGGGAGGCGGTCCCGTTTTTAACCGTTAAGGGGCAAAGCCATATCTCCGACCATATCAGTCAAGGGGAGTTCGGACAGAAAGACACTGGAGAAGTAATGATCTTTGAGCCCCTGATTCAAGTCTTTGAAAGAGCCAGAAGCATCTTGGGAAAACCGATTTTGATCAACTCGGGTTACCGCTCCCGGGAATATCAGGGAAAATTATACCAGGCCGACTTAAAAGCCCACCAAGGGAGACCCAGTGGTAATGTGGCCAAGCCCGGCAATTCGCCCCATATGTATGGGGCGGCGATGGACTTGGCGCTACCGAAAGGATGGACGGCCCGGGATTTGGCGGCTTTGTTCCGGCGCGCCAGTGTCGAACTGGGCTATCCCCCGGCGCGGACCGGTTGGCGGCAATACGGCGGTAGTTTTCTCCATATTGACTTAGTTTTCATGTTGTTCGATCCTTATCTTGGAGGAATCAAAAACCCCAATCCCTTAGCCTGGCTGCCGGGGGTTGAATGGTGATGGGCATCCCGATTACGATCAGAGGATTGACATCGGGAGCGGCTTCCCGGTTGCCATGGCGGGTATTAAAATTTTTAGCGCGGAATAAGGAACATTTACGATCATGAAAAAAATATTTATTGGGGTATTAATCGGCGCGCTGGTTACGGCTTTTTTGTCGGTCAAATTTTTGACCCAACCGAAATCCAGTCCGAAGCCGGTCGTCATAACCGTTAAGGAGCCGGTTGCCGGCGGTAATATTTCCGGGCAAGCGGTTATTCCCCATCAACCAGCCAATCTGGACGATCGATCGATACTTAATGATTTTAAAGTGACTGTCCCCGTCACCGGCGAATTTGCCACTGAAAACGCTGAAGTGAAGGTTATCGGAGAAACAATGGTAGAGCGAAGTGGCGAACAATTATTTGTCGACACCAAGTTTTATAGCGCCGAAATAAATGTCAAATATAAACTGCCTGCAGAGGCGCCACGGAAAGTTTGGCATATCGGCGCTTATGTTGTGACGGATTCAGATACAGTTAACCCGGGTGGCTTCATCCAGCGGGATTTTCCGCTGTTTGAGTTTGGCTCAGTTAATGTAGCCATGTTTGGCCGGGTGGAAATGGATCTCAATACCCGGATCATGGCCGGGGTACAATGCAGTTTTTAGAATCACAACCGCGCCTTTAAGGCGCGGTTGTGATTAGCCCAAACAGTCAAAACGGAAAGCCCGGGTAAGGTAGAAGCCGCCGCTTCCTTGGCTCTTTTAATCAGTTCTCCTTTGTCTCCTCCGTCGCTCTCTTTTAAATAATTATCCACTGAACCACCCATCCGGGCAATCTAACGTTTAACCAGCCTCTCGCGGCGGCGCCGTCAAAAACTGGACCTTCGGGTTTTTCTCCATTACATACCGGAAAGCCCACTCGCTCCGGAAGAGGGCCACGGGACGGCCTTGGCCGTCTTCCAACAGCAAG